>JBMDXB010000064.1:0-14886 GCA_048594885.1 Vicinamibacterales bacterium | reverse complement strand
AGGCAGGTCACCCACGTGTTACTCACCCGTTTGCCACTCTACTCAGGGCCGAAGCCCCTTTCGCGTTCGACTTGCATGTGTTAGGCACGCCGCCAGCGTTGATTCTGAGCCAGGATCAAACTCTCAAGTTAAATTCGTCGTCCCGCCCGAAGGCGGAAGCAACTCATTAACGTTGATAGCCTGTTTGAATCGGCTCTCTAACGTTGTTCAGTTCGTCAAGTTAATGAGTGGTTCGCTGCCCGCGCGCCGCTGGTGAACTACACCCTCGACACACGGTCTTCGCCGCGACTTGCGTCGCGCCGACTGCAGCGCCACCCGCTGATACTCGACGGGCGTCCGATTCGGCCTTCCGGCCTCCTCGAACAAGTGCTTGCACGTTCTATCTAGTTTTCAAAGAACCGGATTTTTTTCGAGCACCCCTCCGGCGTTTCCGTCGTCTGGGGAACCTTTCAATCTTACTAACGCTTCCGACTTCTGTCAACCCCCCGCCGGCTTCTGCTGTACCGGCGTCGGCCGGTCATGTGCGTCTCGGCGTCAGCCGCCTTTCGCCGTCGCGGCATCGTTCCCGATGTTCCGCGCGCTGGGGCGACTGTGGGAGTTGCGAGCTCGAGAAGGTTACGGCCGCTGTCGCAGCCGGCAGGTCACGCTCGGTTCAACCAATATACGCGTCAGGCACTTACGGTGTCAACCGCGGCCGTATTCGGCTCGCTGTCGACCGCGCCCCCGACGCGCTTCAAGAAGTATAGGGACCTCCCAAAAAGCCCGCAAGCACAACCGTTCAACTGCAATCCAGCTCGTCACGCCGTATGGACAACCTGGCCGGCAACGATCGTCATCCGCACGTGCAGGTCGGACGAGAGTAGCACGACGTCCCCCGCAGCGCCGCGCACGAGGCGGCCTCGGTCTCCCTCGCCAATCGCGCGCGCCGCCGTCGTCGTCATCGTGCGCAGTGCATCCTCGAGCGCGCAACCCGTCGTGGCGATCAGATTGCGCAGCGCCTGGTCGAGCGAGAGGATGCTGCCCGCCAGCGTGCCGTCCGCGAGCCGGGCACTCGCTGCATCGACGTGAACGTCGAAATCCCCGAGACGATGCCTGCCAGGCGGCATGCCGAGCGCTGCCATCGCGTCGGTCACCAGATTCAGCCGCGAAGCGCCGAGTGCCTGCCACGCCAGCGACACGATCGCCTGATGCGTGTGCACGCCGTCGGCGATCAGCCCGACGGTCACGCGGGCGTCCGTGAGCAGCGCCCCAGGCAATCCGGGATCACGATGGAGCAGTGGCGGCATCGCATTGAACAGGTGCGTGCCGTAGCGAATACCCGCATCGAACCCTGCCTTCGCCTGATCGAACGTGGCGGACGAGTGGCCGGCGCTCACCAGCACGCCCCGTGAGCTCAGCTCGGCGACGACGTCGAGGGCGGCGGGCAACTCCGGCGCCAACGTGACGAGGCGAATGCCGCTCGCGCGCGACCAGTGCTTCAGCGGCTGGGCATCCAGGGACCGCAGATAGCGCGGATTGTGCGCGCCTTTCTTCTGCGGGTTGAGGAACGGGCCTTCGACGTGGAGCCCGAGAGGCTCGGCGCCCTTGAAATCGCGCGGCCGCCCGTTCGCCAGGACTTCCTGCGCCGCAGCCGTCGTTTCGAGCGGAGCCGTGATGATCGTCGGCAGAAACGCGGTGACACCGTAGCGCGGCAGCGCCGTGGCAACCTTCCAGATCGACGACGGATCATCAGTGAAGTCGTCGCCGAATCCGCCGTTGAATTGCAGGTCGACGAACCCTGGACATGCGATTAATCCAGTGGCGTCGACGACCCTCGCGTCTGCGGGATGCGGGACATGATGTGCCTCGCCGACGGCGGTGATCCTGCCGTTCTCAATCAAGAGGGCGCCTCGATCGACCAGACGGTCGGGCGTGTATACGGTGGCGTTGGTGATCACCAGCACGTCAGGCCCTTTCGTGCGCACGCAGTGCCGGGAGGCTCGCCGCCGCGATCGACTGGCCGACGCGACGCGTCTGCTCGTCAGGCAGCCGGATGTCGAGCGACCGCAGGTCGGGAAACTCTGCGGCGAGCACCGCCTTCGCGCGCTCCAGAATCAACGGGCCGCCCCGCCCCGACGTGACGCGGCCGAGAATCAGCACGTGGCGCAACTCGTAGAAGTCCGCGTAGTGCGCCAGCGCGTACCCGAGATAATCGCCGATCGTTTCCCAGATGCGGACCGCGCCTTCGTGCCCCGACTCGAGCTCACGCTGCACAGACTGAAGCTGCGCCGCCATCGTCACCCCGGGTTCCGCAGGAACGGCGATGCCGACGAGCGGTGCCAGGCGGAACACGCACTGCTGCGAGAAGTACTGCGCGCCAACGCCACGATCCCCCGACCATTCCTCGACAGGCGCCGAGGGACTGTAGTCGACGGGGGCGAACGCGAGCTCGTTCAACCACCCGGTGATCGCGCCGTCGCGGTTCACGTAGCCAACGGCTTCGCTGCTGCCCATCGCGATGCCAAGCACTGATGTGTCGTCGAGCGCCATCGCGCCGGCGAGCGCCGTGACGTCGCCGTCGTTGATCACCACGAGCGGCACTCCGAACTGTTCGGCGATCCTCAGGAACATCGTCCGGATTTCGTCAAAGCGATCGGACGGCACACCGCGGAAGAGCGTCGCGACTTTCGGCTGGTTGTGAACGTAGACGCCCGCGGAGCTGCCGCCGATGGCATCGAGGCGCGGCATCTTCGACCGCGCCAGCCGCAGCGCGCTGACGATCGTGTCGCGGTGATAGGCGGGATCCTGCTCCGCACCTGGACTCCACACGATTTCGTCGGCGAACACGACCCGGGCGTCGACGACGGCGGAGATCTTCAGGTCCGAGGCGCCGAGATCGAACCCGATGCGACAGCCGTCGAGGTGACCTCCGAGCGCCTCGCCGGTCTCGCGCGACCCGGGCGCCTCGTCGGCGCTGCACGTCGCGACCGCGAACGGCTGCTCGTAGACGCGGCTGGCCATGAAGTCGGCGTCGAAGCGCCGTTCGCCGCCCGAGGAATACACGGACCGGATGTGCGCCCCGACGCTGGCGGGTCCGCCCACCACGATCTTCCAACCACCACGCGCCCACAGCAGGAATTTGACGAGACGCTCGGCGTACGCGAGGTTGGCCGCGGCGCGCGGATGGCCCTCAGGAAAGGCGATCGTTTCGTACCGTGAGATGGCGCCATCCGAACGCTCGAGTGCGATGACGAGCGGTACCGCTTCGCCGGACGCGCGTATCTCGTCGCGCAGCGCGCGATTGGCCAGGGCAGCAGGACGGAAGGTGGCGTCGAGCGGCGGAACGCACACGGGAACGACGAGAGGCAATGCGGATGACATGGGCGCGCGGTCCGGTCCCGCACAGACCACGTAGCCCGATTGTAGCGCAGGCGGGGAACGACGACTCGGCTCAGCGATAGATGACGAAGAAGCTGTTCTCGAGCCAGTCGTGCGACGCGACACGCGTCATGCCCGCGCCCTTCATCCACCCCTCGAGCTGCTCGAGCGTGTAGCGCATCGACTCGTGCCCCTGCGGCCACTGCTCGGAGAAGTCGATGACCGCGATCCGGCCTCCCGGCTTGAGGTATTGCTTCAGCGTGCGCAGGTAGCCGGCGGGCTGCTGAATGTGGTGCAGCGTGTCGCACACGAACGCGAGGTCGACGGGTTCGGGCAGCTTTGGATCGGACGGCGCTGCCTCGATGGTCCTGATGTTGCCGATGTTTTCCGCCCGCGCCGAACGGGCGACGATCTGCAGCAACGCGGTATCGATGTCCACCGCGTACGCGACGCCGGCGGGCGCGATCGCCTGCGCGATCGGCCGCGTGAAGAGCCCTGAGCCGGAGCCGATGTCCGCAACCGTCATCCCCGGCTTCACATCGAGAGCCGCGACGACCCGCGGCACCTGCATCCGCGCGACGCGATCGGCGCCTTCGAGGAACTTCGCGTATTCCTCCGGCGAGCGCTGCTGCGCCGCGGCAACGAGCCCGAGCATGACCAACGCAAACGCGGGAACGACGAACGATCGTTTCATAGCCCCTCAGTTTCGTCTGATGCGAACCAGCCGCCGCTCGCGCTGACCCTTGCGCAGCACGAACAGCTCGCCCTCGATCGCCAGGTCGGCCTTCACGCGCAGCTTTTCGTTGGTCACGCGCTCGTCATTCACGTAGAAGCCGCCGCCCTTCACCAGCCTCACCGCCGCGCTCGACGATGGCTCGAGTCCCGAGGCCGTGATCAGGCGCGTCACCGGCAGTCCGTCCCCATCGAACTCGCTTCGATTGAGCTCGGTCGATGACACGTCCTCGAAGACCGTGAGGATGTCTTCCGTGCTGGCCTGTCGCAGATCGCCGCCGAACAGCAGTGAAGACGCACGCTCCGCGCGCTGCCGCTGTTCGGTGCCGTGGAGCAGGTCGGTGACGTGCGAGGCCAGCGCGCGCTGGGCCGCCCGCCTCTCCGGCTCGTGCTCGACGGCGCCGGCGAGCTCCTCGATCGCTGGCCGATCGAGAAACGTGAAAAACTTGAGGTACTTCACGACGTCGCGGTCGTCGGTGTTGAGCCAGAACTGATAGAAGCGGAACGGGGACGTCAGCGCCGCATCCAGCCAGACGGCGCCTGCTTCCGTCTTCCCGAACTTCACACCCGCGGTGGTCGTCACCAGCGGCATCACCAGCCCGTGGACCTTCGCGCCTCGCAGCTTGCGCGCGAGATCGATTCCGGCGGTGATGTTGCCCCACTGATCGCTGCCGCCCATCTGCAACGTGCACCCGTAGCGATCGAACAGCTGCACGAAGTCCCAGGCCTGCAGCAGCAGGTAGCTGAACTCCGTGTAGGAGATGCCTTCCTCCTGCTCGAGCCGGCGGCTCACCGACTCCTTCTGCAGCATGTAATTGACGGTGAAGTGCTTGCCGACGTCGCGCAGGAACGACATCAGATCGATCGTCACGAGCCAATCCGCGTTGTTGACGATGCGCGCCGCGTTCGGCGCGCGCTCGAAATCGAGGAACCGCTCGAGCTGCCGCCGGACCCCTCGGACGTTCTGCTCCACCAGGTCGGAGGTCAGGAGTTGACGCTCCTGTGTCTTGCCGCTTGGATCGCCGATCAGGCCGGTGCCGCCGCCGACGATCGCGATCGGCGCATGGCCGGCGCGCTGGAAGCGCGCGAGCGCCATCACCGGCAGGAGCGAGCCGACGTGGAGGCTGGCGGCGGTCGGGTCGAAGCCGATATATCCGGTGACGCTCGCGGCATTCAGCGCGTCGCGCAGCCCCTCCGTCGCGTCGTACACCATCCCGCGCCACTCGAATTCACGGTACAGATCCATGTTTGGCGCTCGGGGCCGCCGCGTTGCGGCGGTGCCGTCCGGACCCTCGCTTAGGCGCGCTTCACGACGCTCGCGCTGCGCCGCTCGCTCCGTTCCGCGCGCATGTGAGAACCCACGTTACCAACCTTCGCGTCGTGTTTCCAGTGCGCTCCGGCTGCTCACCCAAGCTTCACGCCGTCTTCCATGATCAACGTTTCCCCAGCGTTCTAACACGGAGCACACGGAGAGCTCGGAGTCATATGGGCAAAACCAGATGTTCTCCGTGTCCGCCGTGTTGAAGCGCTGTGTACCACCCTCGCCATGTGGCGCTCCGGCTGCTCACCCAAGCTTCACGCCGTCTTCCATGATCAACGTTTCCCCAGCGTTCTAACACGGAGCACACGGAGAACAGGGAGTCGTATGGGCAAAACCAGATTGTCTCCGTGTTCTCCGTGTCCTCCGTGTTGAAACGCTGTGTACCACCTTCGCCATTTGGGCCCATCGAGGCACTGTTCCCCCAACGCGGCCCGCGGGCCCCTGGCCCGAAGACGCGTGAAGCGCGGCGGCTGGCAGGCCGTAACATAGGACGGATGCTGCGGGCGGGAATCACGCGGCGGGACTTCCTGAAGGGCGCCGGCGCGGCGGCGATCGGCGCCGCGACGGGAGCGGGTGCGTACGGATTCCTGTACGAGCGTCATCGCATCGGCGTGACGCACGAGACGCTGACCGTGTCGGGGCTTCCGCTGGCGCACAGCGGGTTGCGCCTCGGGTTCATCACCGACGTGCATCGCAGCGCCACGGGTTCGCACGAGATGGTTGCCACCGCCGTCAATCTGGTGATGGCAGAGAAGCCGGATCTGATCGTGCTCGGCGGCGACTACATCACGTTCCAGGATCGTCGCTACGCACACCCGGCGGCCGATGCGCTGGCGCCGTTGACCGCGCCGCACGGCGTGTTCGCGGTGCTCGGCAATCACGACGACGATCGGGATGTGCCGGCGGTGTTGGCGGCGAAGCACTTCACCGTGCTGCGCGACGCGCGCACGCGCGTGACGATCAACGGCGAGGCGCTCGACATCGCGGGCATCCGCTACTGGACGCATCGCATAGGGGATATCACGCGCGTGCTTCGTGGCGCGTCACCCAACCTGCTGCTCCTGGCGCACACGCCGAAGCGCCTCGTCGAGGCCGCAGCGCTGTCGGTACCGCTGATGCTCAGCGGGCATACACACGGCGGCCAAATCGTCCTTCCCGGTCTCGGCCCGTTTGCCGCGCGGGAATTTCCCGTCATTGCCGGCACCAAGCGCCGCGAAAACACGACGGTGTTCGTCAGCCGCGGCGTCGGAACGGTCTACGTGCCGGTCCGATTGAACTGCCCTCCGGAGGTCGCCATCCTGACGTTGAAATCCGCCTTGACAACAGAGCCCATCCGATCATAAATTTTGAGTGATCAAAATTTATGATTCAGACACTCAAATCCGCCCGTAAGCGACTGATCCGGCTCCTTCTCATCGTCACTGTCGTCGGCGGCAGCGTGCTCGCGCTCGCCGGATCGCTGACAGATCCCTGGCTCTGGACCTATGTGGCCATCTGGGCCGTGGTTGTGGGGTACGGCGTGCTGCTCCTCGACGAGGACGTCGCGCAGGAGCGGTTCCACCCGCCATCACGGGGAGCCGACGCGCCCCTGCTCCGCTTCGTCCAGTTGACGGGGCTCGCACACCTCGTCGTCGGCGCGCTCGATACCGGACGGTGGCACGTCTGGCCTGTCGCTCCGACGATTCGCGCCGCCGCCCTTGCCGGGCTCACCGGCAGCGCGTGGCTGGTGTTCAACGCGATGCACACGAATCGGTTTTTCTCGTCGGTCGTTCGCATCCAGCACGATCGCGGCCACCACGTCGTCGACACCGGCGCGTACGGACACGTCAGACATCCCGGCTATGCGGGCATGATCTTCATGGCCCCGTTCAGCGGGTTGGCCCTCGGTTCGTGGGCGGCGTTCGCGATCGGCGTCATGTACTCGCTGTTGATCCTGCGTCGCGTGGTGTTCGAGGACGCGTTTCTGAAGGCAAACCTGCCTGGCTATCGCGAGTATGCGACGCGCGTGCGCTATCGGCTCGTACCCCGGATCTTCTAGACAGGATTCACCGGAGCCGGCGCGAGGAACCTTCGCCCCTCGAGCTTCCATCCGCCCTCGAGCAGCAGGCGGACCGCTTCCGGATAGATGCGGTGCTCTTCGATGAGAATGCGCGCCGACAGCGTGTCGACGGTGTCGTCGTCGCGCACCGGGACGACCGCCTGGAGCACGATTGGACCGGCATCGAGCTCCTGCGTGACGAGGTGAACCGTCGCGCCGCTGAACTTCACGCCGTGCGCGAGCGCCTGCCGCTGCGCGTCGACGCCGGGGAACGCCGGCAGCAGCGACGGGTGGATGTTGATGATCGCGTTGGGGAATGCGTCGAGGAGCGGCGCGCTCACCAGCCGCATGAATCCCGCCAGGCACACGAGCGAGACGTTTCGCCCGCGCAGCGCCGCCGCAAGCGCGGTGTCGTACTCCTCACGCGACGCGTAACCGCGGTGATCCATGACGAGCGTCTCGATAGCCGCCGCTCGTGCGCGCTCCAGCCCCTGAGCAGACGCCTTGTTGGAGATGACGACGGCGATGCGCGCCGGCAGCGTGCCCTCCTCGACCGCGTCGATCAGCGCCTGCAGGTTGCTGCCGCGGCCTGAGATCAGCACACCGACACTGGGCACGCGGTCAGGCATACCGCACGCCCTCGCCACCTTCGCGAATCTCGCCAATGCGAACGGCTGATGTGTCGCCCGCGCGCGCGAGCGTGCCGAGAACCTCCGCCGCGTTGCCTGGCGCGACCGCGATGATCAACCCGATGCCCATGTTGAACGTCCGCAGCATATCCGCGTCCGGCACCCTGCCCGTACGCTGCAGCCACTGAAACAACGGCGGCACCTGCCATGAGGAGCGCTCGATCAGCGCGTGCGTCCCCGCCGGAAGAATGCGCGGCAGATTGTCCGTGATGCCGCCGCCGGTGATGTGCGCCATGCCTTTGATGACGGCGGACGCGAGCAGCGGACGGACGAGCCGCACATAGGAGCGGTGCGGGACCAGGAGCGCTTCACCGGCCGTCGTTCCGAGCTCCGCGATGCGGGAATCGACGCGCAGGCCGGCCACTTCGAAGACGATTCGCCTGGCGAGTGAGTAGCCGTTGGTGTGCAACCCGGAGGAGGGCACGCCGATCAGCACGTCGCCTGGCGCGATCGTTCGTCCCGTGATGAGCCGCTCGCGCGGCGCCATGCCGACGATGAACCCGGCGAGATCGTATTCGCCATCCGCGTAGAAGCCGGGCATCTCGGCGGTCTCTCCGCCGAGCAGCGCACAGCCGTTTTCACGGCACGCCGCGGCGAGCCCCTCCACCACCTGCACGGCCACATCGGGCTGCAGCCGTCCGGTCGCGAGATAGTCGAGAAAGAACAGCGGCTCCGCGCCCTGCACCAGGATGTCGTTGACGCAGTGATTCACCAGATCGGTGCCGACCGTGCGATGGACGCCGGTCATGAACGCCACGCGCAGCTTCGTGCCGACCCCGTCGGCGCTGGCGACCAGCACCGGATCGGAAATTTCCGACGCGCCGAGATGAAAGAGGCCGCCGAACGAGCCGATCTCGGAGAGGACCCCGGGCGTGAACGTGCCGCGCGCAAGCGACCTGATCCGGCGCACGACTTCGTTGCCGGCGTCGATGTCGACGCCGGCCTGCCTGTAGTCCATCAGAACTCCAGCTTCTGAATCAGCGCGCCAGCGACACGACGCGTCGTCGACGGCTCCGCGGCCTTCCAGTAAGTCCGTCGCACGGCGACGAAGAAACGCTCTTCCTCGTAGTCCTCCTCGAGCATGTCGAACGCGTCGCGCAGCAGGTCGATCGCAGGATTCAGGTCCTTCTCGTACTTCTCGAGAACCTTCAGCGTCAGCGGGGTATTGCGCAGCGCGACAGTGCCGAGCGCCAGCGCGATGGCGGCGCGCGCCGGGTCGCGGCTCGGTCCACCGTGTTGCAGGAGGACCTCGGCGGCCTGCTCGTTGCCGCCGACGGCGAGCGCGGCAAGCGCTGCCGCGGATGCCCGCAGCAGATCCTGAAAGCCCTGGTTGGCCATCGCGAACCGCAGCGTCTCGATGAGAAAGTTGACGTGCGTGGAGCAGTTGACGCCGATCAGGCAGATGGCGCCGGCAATCGCCGGCTGCCGCTCGCGCGGCGCCGTCCGCTGCAGCGGCGCGAAGATCGCCAGCGATGACTTGTCGCCGATCTTGCCCAGCGCCAGCACCGCATCGTCCTGCAGCGGGCCATCGAGCTTCGCCACCTCCGCGAGCCTCGGCGCCGCGTAGGCGCCTTTGTGGTCGCCCAGGGCTTCGATCACGGCGCTGCGGAAGAAATCCTGCCCCTTGATGACGAGCGCCGACATCGTCTCGCGCACGCGCGCGTCGGATCCGTGCGCGGCAAGCGCCCGCATCAGCGCGGGTCGCACGAACTCGGAATCCTCGGTGTCGGCGGCCTTGAGCAGCCGCGGCAGGACGGCTGGATCCGGATGATGCTCGAAAAACGCGTAGGCGACCGTGCGGAGACGATCGTTCTTGTCGTCGAGCGCCGCGAGCATGACGTCGCGCGTTCTCGGATCGTTGAAGCCCGAGAGCACGACGAGGGCGCGGAACCGGACGTAGCCGTCCTTGTGCTTCGCCACGGCCTGGAGCAGCGCCGGAACGGCGACGCCTGGCGCTGCGCGGCGGACCGTGCGGCCGGCCCCCATGCGGGTCGCGAAATCGAGATCTCCGAGCTTGTCGATGGCGGCGTTGACCTGCGCCGCGGTCACGGTGGCGTCGCCCGCCTCCGAGCGTGGCGGCTGCGTGGCCTGCGCCGATGCACGCGCCGGGCCCGCGGCATGCGCCAGCACGGCCAGGAGGAGCGCTGCGGCGAGACGACGACGCGTCTCAGTCCGCGTCTTTGAGCGCGAGCTGCAGATAGGCCCGCTCGTCACGGGGAAAGGCGACCGGGTACACGCCGGTGTAGCACGACGTGCAGTAGGCATGTTGCTGATCTCCGACGGCGGCACGGAGGCCGTCGAGGCTGAGGTAGGCGAGGCTGTCGGCTTCAACGTACTTCCTGATCTCGTCGATGGTGTGGGTGGCGGCAATCAGCTCCGACCGGCTCGGCGTGTCGACGCCGTAGAAGCATGGAGACAACGTCGGCGGGCAACTGATGCGCAGGTGGACTTCACGCGCGCCGGCCGCCTTCACAATCTTCACGATCTTGCGGCTCGTCGTCCCGCGCACTATCGAATCGTCCAGCAGGACGACCCGGCGGCCTTCGAGGATGCTGCGCACGGGATTCAGCTTCACCTTGACGCTGAAGTGGCGGATGGACTGCTGCGGCTGAATGAACGTGCGCCCGACGTAGTGATTGCGGATCAGCCCCATCTGCAGCGGCAGCTTCGCTTCCTCGGCGAACCCGATCGCGGCGCACACGCCCGAGTCCGGGATCGGCACGACGACGTCCGCTGGCACCGGTGACTCGCGGGCGAGGATGCGTCCCAGCTCGGTGCGAACTTCGTTCACCGAACGACCGAACACGTAGCTGTCCGGGCGCGCGAAGTAGACGTGCTCGAACACGCAGTGCGAGAGCGGCTGCGGCGGGAACGGCTTCTTCGATCGCATCCCGCCGTCGCTGATGATGACGACCTCGCCGGGCTCGACGTCGCGGAAGTAGGTCGCGCCGATCAGGTCGAGCGCGCAGGTTTCCGAGCAGGCGATCCACGCGTCGCCGAGTCTTCCCAGCACGAGGGGACGGAAGCCGTGCGGGTCGCGCGCGGCAAACAGGCGGTTCTTCGTGAGGACGACGAACGAGTAGGCGCCGCGAATCTGCGAGATCGACTCGATCAGCGCCTCCTCGGACGAAGCCGCCTTCGAGCGGGCATACAAATGGAGGACGACTTCGGTGTCGCTGCTGGTCTGGAAAATCGAGCCGTCGCGCACGAGATCGTCTTTCAGCTCGCGCGCGTTGACGATGTTGCCGTTGTGCGCGATGGCAATCTGGCCGTGTGCGCAGTCGATGAGGATCGGCTGCGCGTTCTCGACGCGGCTCTCACCGGCCGTCGAGTAGCGCGTGTGGCCGATGGCGATGTGGCCGGGAAGCGCCTCGAGCGCGCGCTCGTCGAAGGCCTCGGCAACGTGACCCATCGCCCTGGACTGGCGCATGCGCTCGCCGTCCGACGTCGTGATGCCGGCGCTCTCCTGTCCGCGATGCTGCAGCGCGTACAGACCGAGATAGGTGAGATTGGCCGCCTCCGGGTGGCCGTAGATCCCAAAGACGCCGCATTCGTCCTTGAACTTATCGAGCATTGGTTTTGGCGCGCGCAGCCGGCGCTGCGCGCCGGTTCATTCTACGCTGCCCGTCCGGCGAAATGCCGGTCAATCGCGGTCGACCACGTCTGTTGCGCTTCGGCGACCTCGCAGTCGATGGCTGGCGCGGCGGCGACGCGAACGCGCAGCCGCGAGCCGCCCGTGCGGCCGATGACGCGCGCCGGCACGCGGAGCTCCGCGGCGAGCGCGAGCAGCGCAGCGCGATCCGCCGGATCGACGGAGACCACGGCGCGCGAAGCGGATTCGCCAAAGAGCGCGGCGATCGCGGGACTGACGCCCGTTACCGCTGGCCTTTCGACCGCCGGCACGTCGGCCTCCACACCCATGCCGCTGTTGAAGCAGCACTCCGCCAAGGTCACAGCGAGTCCGCCGTCGGAACAATCGTGCGCCGATTGCAGCAGCCCGCGTTTCGTGGCGTCCGTCAGCAATCGAATCAGCGCGGCCTCGCGCGTCAGATCGATCGCCGGCGGCTGCCCCTGCACGCGGCCATGCACGACCTTGAGGTATTCACTGCCGCCAAGCTCACCGAAGCCTTCGCCGAGCAGAACGACGTCATGTCCCTCATGGCGGAACGTCCGCGAGCGCACCTTCGACGCATCCTCGACCAGCCCCACGACGCCGATGATTGGCGTCGGATAGATCGCGCGGCCGTCGGTTTCGTTGTAGAGGCTGACGTTGCCACCGGTGATCGGCGCATCGAGCGCGCGGCACGCCTCGGCGATGCCTTCGACCGCCTCGACGAACTGCCACATGATCTCCGGACGTTCCGGGTTGCCGAAGTTGAGGCAATTGGTCGCGCCGATCGGCACGCCGCCTTCGCAGGCGACATTGCGCGCCGCCTCGGCGACCGCGAGCATCGCGCCGCGCCGCGGATCGAGATAGCAGTAGCGGCCGTTGCCATCGACCGACATCGCGAGCGCGCGCGGCGTGCCCTTGATCCGCACGACGCCGGCCCCGAGCCCCGCGAGGACGATCGTGTTCGTGCGCACCATGTGGTCGTACTGGCGGTAGACCCACCGTTTGCTCGCGACGGTCGGCGATGCCAGCACCTGCATCAGCGCCTGCTGCGGGTCAACGTCGGCGAGTCCTGAGGGATCCCAGCGCTGCACCTCGTCGAGGTACGCCGGACGCTGCACCGGCCGGTTGTAGACTGGCGCTTCATCCACGAGCGAGGTGTTCGGGATCTCCGCCACCACACGCCCGTGATCCTTCACCCTCAGCAGCCCGTCGTCGGTGACGAAGCCGATGTGCGCGGCATGAAGGTCCCACTTCTCGAAGATCCGCTCGACGTCCGCCTCGCGTCCATGTTTGACGACGAGGAGCATTCGCTCCTGCGATTCCGACAGCATGATCTCGTAAGGCGTCATGCCGCTCTCGCGCTGTGGAACGTCCTTGATGTCGATTTCGATGCCGCTGCCGCCACGCGCGCCCATCTCGCACGTCGAGCACGTCAGGCCGGCGGCGCCCATGTCCTGGACGCCGACGAGCGCATCCGTCTTCATCAGCTCGAGGCACGCTTCGAGCAGCAGCTTTTCCATGAACGGATCGCCGACCTGCACCGCGGGGCGCTTCTCGGCCGACTTGTCGTCGAACTCCGCCGACGCCATCGTCGCGCCGTGGATGCCGTCGCGCCCGGTCTTCGCGCCGACGTAGTAGACCGGGTTGCCGATGCCGGACGCGCGTCCCTTCACGAGGGCGTCGGCATGCGCGATGCCGAGGCAGAAGACGTTGACGAGCGGGTTGCCGGCATACGGCTCCTCGAACGCGATCTCGCCGCCGACGGTCGCGATGCCGATGCTATTGCCGTAGCCGGCGATGCCGGCGACGACGCCTTCGACGATCCGCCGCGTGCGGGCCCCGTCGGGACCGTCCATCGGGCCGAAGCGCAGCGAATTCATCAGCGCGATCGGACGCGCGCCCATCGTGAAGATGTCGCGGATGATGCCGCCGACGCCGGTCGCGGCGCCTTGATACGGCTCGATGAACGATGGATGATTGTGCGACTCGATCTTGAAGACCGCCGCGAGCCCGTCGCCGATATCGACCGCACCCGCGTTCTCGCCGGGCCCCTGCAGCACGCGCGGCCCTCGCGTCGGCAGCTTTTTGAGGTGGATGCGGGAGCTCTTGTAGCTGCAGTGCTCCGACCACATCACGGAGAAGATGCCCAACTCGGTGGTGGTCGGCTCGCGCCCGAGGGTGCGCACGATGCGGTTGTATTCGTCTGTCGTCAGGCCGTGCCGCTCGAGAACCGCAGAATCAATCTGAGTCATCGATCACGCAACTCCGTGCGCGGCGAGCGTCTGCACGACGGATTCGAACAGCACGAGCCCGTCGCCGCTGCCGAGCACCGGCTCGCAGGCCCGCTCCGGGTGCGGCATCATGCCGACGACGTTGCGGCGCTCGCTACAGATGCCGGCGACGTTGCGCGCCGCGCCGTTCGGATTGGCAGCCTCTGTCGCCTGACCTTCCGCGTCAACGTAGCGGAAGATCACGCGTCGCCCCCGTTCGAGCGCGTCGAGCACGTCCTCGGTGGCAAAGTAATTCCCTTCGCCGTGGTTGATCGGAATGCTGAGAAGCTGCCCCTTTCGGCAGGCGGCGGTAAACGGCGTGTCGGTCTCTTCGACGCGCAGGTTGACGTGCTCGCAGATGAACTTCAACCCCCGGTTGCGCAGCATCGCGCCCGGCAGCAGGCCGGCCTCGAGCAGGATCTGGAAACCGTTGCAGATGCCGAGCACCGGCCCACCGCCATCCGCGAACTCCTTGACGGTCTTCATGATGGGCGAGAACCGCGCAATCGCGCCGGTGCGCAGGTAGTCGCCGTGCGCGAATCCGCCCGGCAGCACGACAACGTCCGCCCCTTCGAGCGACGCGTGCTTGTGCCACACGAACGCGGCGTCGTGGCCGAGCACGTGTTTCGCAGCGTGATACGCGTCGTAATCGCAATTGGACCCGGGGAATACGACGACCGCAAATTTCATAAATCCCCTAATCGACTTCGACCCGGTAGCTTTCGATGACCGGATTCGCCAGCAGCTTGTCGGCCACCTCGGAAGCCAGCGTGCGGGCGGCATCGGCCGACGGAGAGTTCAGCTCCAGCTCGAAGTACTTGCCCTGACGCACGTCGCCGATGCCCGTATAGCCCATCGAGTGCAGC
>JBMDXB010000063.1:0-117267 GCA_048594885.1 Vicinamibacterales bacterium | reverse complement strand
CGCCAGACAGAAGCGCGCCGTAGGCGCGCCCGCCGGAGCGGAGCGGGGCACGGGGCCCCCGCGAGCGACGGCGTAAGGGGGTCCGGGGACGAAGTCCCCCGGAAGATCACGACGCCTTGGGAATGAGGTCGACGAACTTTTCCCAGTTGCGCTCGATGCGCTCGGCGTTCTCCGCCAGCGCGCAGCCGCACCAGAGCGACGGCGCCGACGATTGGTTGGGAGGCGCGCTCAGCCAGACACGATGCACGCGAAGCGTGAGCGCCACGATCGGGATCCGCACGGTGAAGTACGGCGGCAGCGCCACGCGTCCACGCCGCGGAATCTCGAGCCGCAATCCGCCGTTGCTCACGTCGATGACGTTGACCGGCATCCCTTCGGCAACCGCCTCGAAGTGAACCGGCTTGCGCCACGAGTTCCGGAGCGGCCGCCCGTCGACCAGCGCCATCGCGACCCCGCACATGAACAGCTCGCGATCGATCGGCCGCTGCACGTAGAAGGCGCCGTTCCGCTCCGCGGTTGCCTCCGTGCCGTGATCGGCATCGCCGACGACGACGAGCCGCGTGCGGGACTCGCGGCACGCGGCGAGGAGCTTATCGTCGAACGCCAACCGCGAGTCGGCGACGACGGCGTCGGCCTGTCGCGACTTGACGTGGTGGACGGCCGCCGCGAGCACGCGGACAGGCACGGGATCGTGGCCATCGGACAGCCACTCGGCGAGCACTTTGGATTCGGTGAGGTCGGGGCTGGCGATGAGGATGCGAGGACGCGGACCCATGGGCGGGCGGCCGTGCAGTGTTAGTGCCATCGCTAAATCCCTGCAAACGGGCCCTTGCGACTCGAAACCCAACAACAGGCGTGAAAGGCGAAATTCACATTCGTCCGCCGCTCGTTCTCGTGTGCGGAAACGGCTCGAAGCGCACACCGCGCGCCAAACAACGAACTGCACGCCATATTTGCGCGTAAATGCACACATGTTCCAAAACATGCTGCAGGACGCGCGCTTCGCGCTGCGCTGGATGCGCCGCAGTCCAGGGTTCACGGCCACGGCGGTCGCGTCGATTGCCGTGGCGATCGGCATCTACGCCGCGCTGTTCGCCGTCATCGACGCACTGCTGTTGCGGCCGCTGCCGGTACGCGCCGCCGAGCGGCTCGTGTCGCTCTACACCAGCGGCAGCGACGGCGAGCCATGGAACACGACGTCCTATCCCGATCTCGCCGACATCCGCGCGCAGAACGCCGTGTTCGACGACGTCGCCGGCTACTCCGCGATGATCGCCGCCGTGAGCCACGACGGCGGCTCGCGCCTTACGCTCGGAGCGATCGTCACCGGCAACTACTTCGACGTGCTCGGCGTGCGGCCGGCGCTCGGCCGGACGATTCAGCCGGCCGACGATCGGCCGGGCGCCGATCGCGTCGCCATGATCTCGCATGCGTACTGGCAGCGCGAGCTCGGCGCCGCGCCGGACGCCGTCGGCCGCACCATCCGCATGCGCGGCCAGCCGTACACGATCGTCGGCATCGCGCCGCGCGAGTTCACCGGGCTGCTGCCGATCATCTCGCCGGAGGTCTGGATCGCCACCGCCAACGCCGACGAGATCGAGCCCGCCGGCATCATCGACGTCGTCGCGTCGCCGGGCGCGAAGACGCGGCTCGATCGCCGCGGCTACCGCTGGCTGTTCGCGATCGGCCGGCTGAAGGACGGCAGCTCGATCGAGCAGGCGCGCGCCAATATCGGCACGCTGATGCACAATCTCGCGGCGACGTACCCGCAGACGAACAAGGATCGGCGCGTCTCGATCGTGGCGGCGCGGAACGTTCGGCTGCATCCGGCGGCCGACAAGCCGCTTGCGATCGCAGCAGCCGGCCTGATGGCGGCCGTCGGCCTCGTGCTGCTGGTGGCCTGTGCGAATGTCGCCGGGATGCTGCTCGCGCGGGCATCCGCGCGGCAGAAGGAGATCACCGTGCGGCTCGCGATTGGCGCGACACGCGGGCGGCTGGTACGCCAGCTCGTGACCGAGAGCGTGCTGTTGTCGCTGTTCGGCGCGGCCGGAGGCGTGCTGATCGCGTGGTGGCTCACGCGGGCCGTGACCTCGGTCGACCTTCCGATTCCCATTCCGCTCTCGCTCTCGCTGGAGGTCGACGCGCGCGTGCTCGCGTTCAGCATCGCGGCCAGCGTCGTCGCTGGTCTGATGGCGGGCGTGGTCCCCGCGCTGCGCGCCTCGTCTCCCGATCTCGTCAGCGCGTTGAAAGGCGCGGCCACGACGGCGCGGGCAGGGCGTCTGCGCTGGTCGCTGCGCGACACGATGGTTGCGGGGCAGATCGCGGTCACGGCGGTGCTCGTCGTCATCGCCGGGCTGCTGGGCCGAAGCCTACTGGCGATGCAGCGTGCGGACGTCGGCTTTGCGACGGGCGGTATCGCGCTCGTGTCGCTCGATCCGGGCATGCTCCGCTACGACGAGACGCGGTCACGCCAGTTCTACGACCGCGCTGTCGAGCGCATTCGGGCGCTGCCCGGCGTCGAGTCCGTCGCGCTCGCGGCGCGGGCGCCGTTCTCGCTCAACTTCCACGTCGAGCAGTTCCACGTCCCCGGCGTCGCCAGCCCACAGGACCGCGGCTTTCCGCTCCAGAACACGCGCGTCTCGCCGGACTACTTCGCGACGCTCGGCATCCCGATCCTCGAAGGCCGCTCGTTCACGGCGGCCGACACCCCGCAGTCGCCGCGCGTCATCGTCGTCAACGAGACGATGGCGCGGCGTTTCTGGCCCGGCGAGAGCGCGATCGGCAAGCGCGTGCACCTGCGGACGGTCGACGGGCCGGCGCTAACTATCGTCGGCGTCGCCGCGGACCACAAAGTGCAGAGCGTGGGCGAGGCGCCGCAGCCCTACGTGCATCTCGCGCAGGCGCAGCAGTTCAACTCCTACCAGATGATCGTCGCGCGCACGCGTCTGGACGCGTCACGTCTCGTCACCGACATGCGGCGCGAGCTCCTCGCCATCGAGCCGAACCTCGCGTTTCTCGACAGCCAGACGATGGATGCGCAGGTGGCGATGACGCTGTTCCCGGCGCGCGCGACGGCGTGGCTCGTCTCCATCGTCGGCGGGGTCGGCGTGCTGCTCGCGGCGGTCGGGCTCTACGGCGTGATTGCCTACGCCGTCACGCGCCGCACGCGCGAGATCGGCACGCGGATGGCGCTCGGCGCGCAACGCGCGCAGGTCGTCAGGCTGATCATGCGGCATGGGTTCATCGTCACGGCGTGCGGAGTGGCCGTCGGCGTGCTGCTGGCGGCGCTGGCGGCGACGGCGATCGGCGGCGTGTTGTACGGCGTCGGCGTCGATGACCCGGTCGCGTGGGGCGGCGCGACGGCGATGCTGTTCGGGACGGCGGCGGTGGCGAACCTGATTCCGGCACTTCGCGCGGCGCGCGTCGATGCGATGGTGGCGCTGCGCGCGGAATAGTCCCTGGTCCCTCGTCCCTGGTCCCTGGTCCCTGGTCCCGGGTCCCGGGTCCCGGGTCCCGGGTCCCGGGTCCCCGAGTCCCGAGTCCCGAGTCCCGAGTCCCGAGTCCCTGGTCCCTGGTCCCGATCGGCGTCGGTGGGCTAGACTGCCCGCCATGACACGACTCCTCTACGTGTGTGCCGTGACCGTTGTGTCGGTTTCAATGCACGGCAGGCAGCAGACAGCACCGCCGGCAACGCAACCCCCAAATCCAGACGCGTTCTATCAGCTTGGGCCTGACTCGTTGCCACGCGAGGGAGTGCCGAAGGGCGAGGTGAAAGGGCCGTTCACTTTGCCGAGCGAGGCGTATCCGGGCACGCAGCACACGTACTGGGTGTACGTGCCGGCGCAGTACGACGCCGCGGTGCCGGCGAGCCTGATGATCTTCAACGACGGCCAGGCCTTCAAGAACATGGAGGGCGACCTGCGCGTGCCGAACGTGCTGGACAATCTGATCTGGCGCCGCGAGGTGCCGGTGATGCTCGCGGTGTTCATCAATCCCGGCCGGCGTCCCGATCAGCCAGAGCCGACCCCGCAGGAGTGGGGCGACCGCACCACGAATCGTCCGACCGAGTACAACTCGCTCGACGACCGCTACGCGCGCGTCATCGTCGACGAGCTGATGCCGGCGCTCCATCGGGATTACAACGTCTCGAAGGATCCCGAGCGGCACGGGATCGGCGGCGCCAGCTCCGGCGCGATCGCGGCGTTCACCGTAGCATGGGAGCGGCCGAATCAGTTCCGCAAGGTCCTCAGCCTGATCGGCAGCTTCGTCAACCTTCGCGGCGGACACGCCTATGCCGACATCGTCCGCAAGAGCGAGAAGAAGCCGATCAGCATTTATCTCCAGGATGGTCGCAACGACAACCGCGAGCGCGGCCGCGGCGGGGTGTACGACGAGACGCGCGACTGGTTTCTGCAGAACGTCCGTCTCATGCAAGCGCTCACCGAAAAAGGCTACGAACTGAACTATCAGTGGGGCGTAGGCCGCCACAGCCAGAAGCACGGCGGCGCGATCCTGCCGGATATGCTCCGGTGGCTGTGGCGCGATCACCCGGTTTCGACCGACGTGAAAGACAGCGTTGAGCGCGGATTCTTCGCGTCCGGGAAACGCAACTAGCGCTGCGCCCATCGGTTGACCTTGGCTTGGCGCGGGTTCTGCACCTGCGCCATGCATGAGGCGACGCACAAACACGGCTCTTCCGTGGCGCGCATCGCTCGCGGCGCTCGCGCTGGCGGCGTTCCTGCCCATCGGTGTCGACGCACAGGAAAACCGGCCGCTCGATCGCACTCCGCCGCGCCCGCCCGCCACCGCTTCCGAACCTCAGGGCTACCTGGTCGAGCCCGATCTCGTCCAGCGCGTCGTGCTGTTCGGCGACCGTCACTTTGCCAACGGCGATCTGACCGACGGCTGGTACATCGACAGCTTCAACATGATCCCTGGCGCCGGTTGGCTGTCGGTCGGCCCGGGATACCGCCGCTGGTTCTCGAAGGATCGCGTCTTCACTGACGCCTCCGCGGCGATCTCGTGGCACGGCTACAAGCAGGTCCAGGCTCGCATCGAGTTGCCGAGGCTGGCCAACAGCCGCGTGCTGGCAGGCGCGCAGCTTCGACTGCAGGACTTTCCGCAGGTCGCCTTCTACGGCGAAGGGCCGCACACGATTGCCGACAGTCGCAGCGAATATCAGATCGAATCGGCCAATCTCGTCGGCTACGCGGTGTTCCGGCCCGTACAATGGCTCGGCATCGGCGGAACCGCCGGCGTCCTGAAGCCGTCCATCGGGCCGCGCGGTGGCTTTTTCGGGGGCGGCGAGCCCGACACGCGGGACGCCTTCGCCCTCGATCCCGTCTACACCGCGGTTCCCGAACAGCCTGCATTCCTCCACAGCGAGGCGAACATCACGGCCGACACGCGCGACTTTGCCGGGCGGCCGACGCGCGGCGGGCTGTACCGCGCGGCAGCGGCGCAGTTCTCGGATCGCGGTACCGGCGTCTTCAGCTTCCGCCGCTACGACATCGAGGGCGCGCACTTCCTGCCACTCGCCGGGTCGCGCGTCGTCCTCGCGCTTCATGGATGGCTCGTGGGTACGGATACCGCCGAAGGGCGCTTCGTGCCGTTCTATCTGCAGCCGTCGCTCGGCGGCCACAACTCGCTGCGCGGCTTTCCCGAGTACCGCTTCCACGATCGCAACCTGCTGCTGGTCAACGTCGAGGCGCGCATCGCGATGATGACGCACGTCGATGCAGCGTTCTTCGCCGATGCCGGCAACGTCGCGCCGCGGATTGGCGATCTGGACTTCGCGCAGCGCTCCTACGGTGCCGGGCTGCGCCTGCATTCGCGCCGGCAGACCTTCGCACGACTCGACGTCGCGCGCGGACGCGAAGGCTGGCGGCTCGTACTCAATTTGAGCGATCCGCTGAATCTCGCGCGGCTGGCGCGCCGGACGGCCGCCGCGCCCTTCGTGCACTGAGGGAGACCTGACGATGAACCGACTCTTGCGTCCTGCGGCGTTTGCGGCAGCCGTCGCGGTGCTGACGACGTCGTGCGTCCAGGCGAAGCCGCCGGTGTTGCCGCAGAAGCCAGCGCCTGCCGCGGCCTCGCTGTGGAACCCCCCGGCCGCGATCGCACAACAGGATGTGTTCCACGGGCCGTGGGGGCCGGAGCGCGCGCCGAACCCGCACGCCACCTTCACGCTCGTCGAGCGCAAGCACTCCGGCGTGAACCTCGGGATGACCGTGCGCGACGCGCAGGGACGCGAGTGGAGCGTCAAGCAGCCGTACCCGGGCAACATGGACTCGGAAGCGCCGGTGGAAGTCGTGCTCTCGCGGCTGCTATCGGCGATCGGCTACCACCAGCCGCCGGTGTACTACCTGCCCGCCTTCACGCTGAAGGACGACTGGGGCACGCACACCGAGGTCGGCGGCCGCTTCCGTCTCAAGATGGAGGAGCTGGACGACGTCGGGTCGTGGCGGTGGGAGGAGAATCCGTTCGTCGGCTCGCGCCCGTATCAGGGGCTGCTCGTACTGATGATGATGTTCAATGCCACCGACCTGAAGAACAGCAACAACACGCTCTACGAACACCGCACGCGGCGCGGCGTCGAGCAATGGTACGTGGTGCGGGACATCGGCTCTGCGCTCGGCGACACGCATCGCCTGTCGCCGCGCAAGGGCCATCCGGATGCCTTCGAACGGCAGCCGTTCATCCTGGGCGTCAGCAACGGCCACGTCGACTTCGCCTACAAGGGCTGGTATCAGGCATTCGTGCGCGACCGCATCACGCCGGACGACGTCGCCTGGGCCTCGAGTCAACTGGCGCGGTTGACGGACAAGCAGTGGCAGGACGCGTTCCGCGCCGGCGGCTATGAGCCGGCGGTCGCGGACCGATTCATCAGGAAGCTGCGCGAGAAAGTGCGAGAGGGCCTGGCGCTGAGCCAGACGACGGCCGCTCGCGACTAATCAACGCAGCGCCGCATCCCCGGGCGCGTTTCGCATCGTATAAGCATCGGGATACGCTTCACGACGAGGAGAGATCGATGCTCAACGAGTTGCGGCACGCGCTCAGGATGCTGGCGCGCCGGCCCGGTTTCAGCCTTCTCGCCATCGCGACCCTCGCGCTCGGCATCGGCGCCAACACGGCGATGTTCACCGTGATTCACGGCGTCCTGCTGAAGCCGCTGCCGTACGCACATCCCGACCGCATCGTCCGGCTGTGGGAGCAGATCGAGCGGGGACGCCGGGCGGCGGTATCGAACCCCAACTTTCTCGACTGGCGCGACCGCAGCCGCAGCTTCGACGCGCTCGCGGCCTACGCTGACGGGCGCGAGACGATCCTCGGCGGGAGCGAGGCCGTCTTCGCGTCGGTCGTCTCGGTCAGCGACGGTTTCTTCCGCGTGTTCGCTGCCGCTCCTGCCATCGGACGCACCTTCATTCCCGAGGAGACCCGCGCCAACGGCGTACCGGCCGTCGTCGTGAGCCGTGGATTCTGGCAGCGCGTGCTGGGGGCGAATCCGGATCTCGCGGCGCTGCGACTGCACGTTTCGGGTGTGCCGTGCCGTGTCGTCGGCGTCATGCCCTCCGGCTTCGCATATCCCGCAGGCGCCGAGGTGTGGTTCCCGAAGGAGCTGATCGAGGACACGACACGCCGGACGGCGCACAACCTGGCGGTGGTTGCACGGCTGAAGGACGGCGTCCCCCTGTCGCAGGCGGCCGCCGAGATGCAAACGCTCGCGTCCGTGCTGCAGCGCGAGCACGCGGGGGACAACGATGCGACGGGCGTCGCCATGGCGCCGCTCCGCGAGGCGCTGACCGGCAGCGCGCGCGAGCCGCTCCTGATGCTGTGGGCGGCGGTGGCGCTGGTGCTGCTGATCGCGTGCGCGAACGTGGCGAGCATGCTGCTCGCGCAGGGCGAGGAACGCCGCGTCGAGCTGGCGGTGCGCTCCGCGCTCGGTGCCGGCCGCGGACGGATCGTGCGCCAGTTGTTCGCCGAGAACCTGCTGCTGTCTATCGTGGGCGGGGCTTGCGGTCTGCTGATGACGTCATGGCTGGTGGGAGTCTTGCGCGGCATTCCGGGCGTGCCGCTCCCGCAGGCCGAGGCGATCGCGGTCGACCGGACCGTCCTCCTGTTCACCGTTCTGCTCGCCGTCGTGACGCCGATGCTGATTGGGATCCTGCCGGCGCTGCAGATGTCGCGTGTGAACCTGCGCGACATGCTGGCGCAGGGTGGGCGCGGCGCGGCGTCGGCCGCCCGCGCGCGGGTGCGCAGCGTGCTCGTCGCCGCGGAAGTGGCGGTTGCGCTGCTGCTGCTCGTCGGGTCGGCGCTGCTCGTCCGCAGCTTTCAGAACGTGATGGCGGTCGACGCCGGCTTCGAGCCGCACGGCGTGCTCGCGGCCGAGATGTCGGTCCCGGTGGCGAAGTACGAGGACCCGATCAAGGCCGCCGCCTTCTACGAGCAGGTGCTGACAGAGCTGCGCGCGTTGCCGGGAGTGGGCGCCGCCGGCGCGGTCAATCAGCTTCCACTCAGCGGCATCGACTTCGGCGGCGGGTTCCGATTCGAAGGGGAGAGCGTCGTGAAGGAGGCCGGCTACCGGATCGCGTCGGACGGCTACTTCGAATCCCTCGGCGTCGCGCTGCGGCGCGGCCGATTGTTCGACGATGACGACAGGGCGGGCCGGCCGCCCGTCGCGCTCGTCAACGAGGCCTTCGTCCGGCAGCACCTGGCCGGGCAGGATCCGTTGGGCAGGCGGTTCGCGTTTCTCGGCATGGACCGCGTCAACCCCATGCTGACGATTGTCGGCGTCGTAGCCGACGTGCGGCATCGCGGGCTGGCAAAGCAGCCGGCGCCGGAAGTCTTCCTCGCCTACCGGCAGCAGCCGTTCCGCACGCGCTGGACGATGAACGTCGTCGTCAAGGCGCAGCAGGCGGAGCTCGTAGAGACGCTGACGTCCGCCGTGCGCGAACGCGTGCGAGCGGTGGATGTGGACGTGCCCGTTCGCTTCCGGACGCTGGACGACATGCTGGCGATGTCGGTCGCCGACCGCCGGTTCACGCTGCTCGTGCTCACCGCGTTCGCCATCATCGCGCTCGTGCTCGCCGCGGCCGGAATTTATGGAGTCCTCGCCTACGCGGTGTCGCGGCGGACGCAGGAGATCGGCATCCGGATGGCGCTCGGCGCCGAGCCTCGCGCTGTCGTACGGCTGCTGCTTCGCAGCGGCCTGGGGCCGGTCGCGGCTGGCGTCGTATTCGGCGTCGCCGGCGCGCTCGCCGCCACGCGCGCGCTGACCGCATTCCTGTTTGGTGTCGCGCCGCACGATCCACTCGCGCTGGCGTCGGCCGTGGCCGTGCTCTCGACCGCCGCCGTCCTCGGGGCCTTCATTCCGGCCCGGCGGGCGGTCAAGGTGGATCCGTTGATTGCGCTGCGCGGTTAGGTCCCTGGTCCCTGGTCACTGGTCCCGGGTCACTGGTCCAGGGTCCCGGGTCCCTGGTCCCTGGTCGCGGGTCCCTGGTCCCTGGTCCCGGGTCGCGGGTCCCTGGTCCCGGGTCGCGGGTCCCTGGTCTCTGGTCCCGGGTCCCTGGGCCCGGGTCCCTGGTCCCGGGTCCCTGGTCCCGGGTCCCTGGTCCCGGGTCCCTGGTCCCGGGTCCGGGTCCCTGGTCCCGGGTCCCTGGTCCCGGGTCCCTGGTCCCGGATCCCTGGGCCCGGGTCCCCGGGTCCCGGGTCCTTGGTCCCGGGGTCCCTGGGCCCGGGTTTCTGGGTCCGGGTCCCAGTCGGTCGCTCCTGTGTGGACCTGAAGCGGCCACGGTCTTTCCAGTCGCATTCCGCCAGGTACTGAATCAGTTTTGCGATCATCCGCGACAGCGAGTCTCCCAGATCCAACCGCTCGGTGAGCTCGGCGGGCGTAATGAGCTTCTTCAGCGCCGCCTCTCTCAAGCGAACCCGTACCTCCCCCACGGAACCCTTGGCGTGGTACAGGTACTTGATGAAGCCCGCATCGGACGACTGCTCGAACCCCTCGGCGATGTTCGATGGGATCGAGTCGTTTGCGTCGGCGATTTGATCGTGCAGTTTGAAGTTCCTGCGCACCTCGGATCGCTCGGCGATCGCATTTACCGCCTCCCAGAATTCCATCGCCTTCCGGTACACGTCGAGATCCTCGACTTTCTGTGCCATGGCGTCGACGACGGAGCAGGTAGTGTGCCGACCAGGGACCCCAGGACCCGGGACCCGGGACCCCGGGACCCAGGACCCGGGACCAGGGACCCGTGACCAGGGACCAGGGATGAGGGACCGACGGATTTCCGTCAGAACCGCGTGCCGTGAATCTTGCAGCGCGGGCGTCGCATGCATGTCATCCCCCTCGCTGCCGTTGCATTTTCGCTCGTCTCCGCCACCGCCGCGCAGCTTCCGCAGATGCCGATGCCGCGCGATGGCAAGCCCGTTCCGTCCGGCACCGCGCGGCTGTCGGGCCGCGTGATCAGCACCGAAACCGGCAAGCCGCTGCGGCGCGCCGTCGTGCGTGTCATGGCGCAGGAGATCCGCCTGCCGCGTTCGGTGTCCACCGAGGCAGACGGCACGTGGGAAATCAGGGAACTGCCGGCGGGGAAGTACTCCGTCACGGCACAGAAGGGCGGCTACGTTCCGGTGTCGTACGGACAGTTGCGGCCGTTCGAGCAGGGGAAACCGGTCGAACTGGCGGACGGGCAGATCGTCGAGAAGCTCGAGATCGCGTTGCCGAAAGGCAGCGTCGTCTCCGGCCGGATCGTCGATGAGTTCGGCGAACCGGTGAGCGGCGCGCAGGTGATGGCGATGCGGCATCGCTTCGTCAACGGCCAGCGGCGGCTCTTCCCGATCGTCGAGCAGGGGGGCCGGGACACGACCGACGATCTCGGTCAGTACCGCCTGCACGGCCTGTCGCCGGGCAACTACTACGTGTCCGCCGCGCAGAGCGCGCTGCCGACGATCGATGTATCGGCGGACAAGACCGGCTACGCCGCCACTTACTACCCCGGCACGCCGGCCGTCTCCGAGGCGCAGCGGGTCACCGTACCGGTCGGGCAGGAAGTAAACGAGATCAACTTCCCGCTCGTGCCGACGCGCGTTGCCAAGATCTCCGGCACCGCGACGGACTCGCAGGGCAAACCGATCGCCAACGGGGCGATCATGCTGACGACGACGGGCGGTGCAGTCGGCGCGAGCGGCACGCCGCTCGTCGGGATGACGATGACGAAGCCGGATGGCGGCTTCACGATCTCGAACGTCGCGCCCGGTGAGTACCGCCTCGAGATGATGACCGCGGCGGATCTGCAGGGCATCGCGCAGCGGACGAACACCAACCTGGCGATGTCGGAATCCGCCTCCACGCCCGTCACCATCACGGGACAGGACCTCACCGTGAACATCGTTTCGGTACCGACGTCGATCGCGACCGGCCGCCTCGTGTTCGACGGGCCGCCACCCGCGGAGTCGAGCGCAGCCGCCGTTACGGTGTTCGGCGTGACCGAGACGCCGTCGTCGCTGCCGCTCGGCGGCTGGAGCATGGTGAAGAGCGACTGGACGTTCGAGCTGAAAGGACTCACGGGCAAGCGGCTGTTCCGCCTGAACGCGCCGTCAGGCTGGTATCTCAAGGCGGTCAGGTTGCACGACAACGACGTGACGGACACGCCGATTGAATGCAAACCCGGGGAGAATCTCGACGGCGTCGAAGTGCATCTGACCAGCCGGCCGGCCACGCTCTCCGGCAGCGTGCAGGACGCGCGCGGCAAGCCGGCCACCGACTACGTCGTCGTGCTGTTCTCGTCCGACGAGCGCAAGTGGGGCTACCAGACGCGGTTCGTGCGCAGCGCGCGTCCCGATCAGAACGGCGGCTTCACGATCAAAGGCATCGCGCCGGACGACTACTTTGCCGTGGCGGTCGATTACCTGGAGCCTGGCGAGGAAGCGGACCCGGAACTGCTGGCGAAGTGGCGCCCGTCGGCGACGGCGGTGTCCATCACTGAAGGGGCGGTAAAGACGTTGAATCTCAAGATCGCGCGTTAGCGGCAACCCTGAAGGGCTGCACTACATCGGAGAATCGATTGGCCAGGGCAGGCCGCGGTCGCGCGCCCACTGTTCGACGAGCTTTCGCCCGGCGTGCGAGTTCCAGTCCTTCTCGAGCGCGCGATGGCATTTCGGGCCGTCGCCGCGCCGCTCGTGATGGCAGAAGCGGCATTCGAGTGGCTGCACGCCGCTGCCGAACAGCTCGCAGCGATGATCGGCAGTGAGGAAATTGCACCCGCGGTTTGCGTGGTCGTTCAGCGCGTACATGCCCTCGTTGCCCTTGAAAGCTGGAGAGAGCACGCCCCAGCGGCGGTCGGGTGAGAGCTCCAGCATCATGCGCGGGCCGAGCCCGGCCTCGATCGCCCGCTTCGCTTCCGGGACGGTCCACCATCCGGGCCGCGCGCAATACGCCAGGCACACCTCACAGGCGCACGGCGGCGACGGCGGGAACATCTCCAGGAGGCGGTTGCGGCGCTTCGCCACTACTCCTCGATGCGATAGAGGTGCGTGCGGCTGCGCAGGATGAGGGCGTTGCCGTCCACCGCCGGCGATGCCATGAAGCCGTCGCCGAGATGGCTTTCCGCGAGCACCTTGTACTCCCGCGCCGCTTCGATCACCGTCGTCTTGCCGTCTTCGGCGAAGAAGTAGACCCGGCCGTTCGCGTAGAGGGGCGAGGCGGAGAACTCGCCGCGGATGCGATCCGTCCAGACGACCTCGCCCGTCTTCGCATCGACGCACGAGACGATCCCGCGATCGTTGACCATGAAGATCTCGTTGCCGGCGAGCACGATCGACGGCTTCTGCGGCACGCCGCGCGTCACGCGCCAGACGACGTTCGATTCGGTCGCCCGGCCGTTTGCGTCAGGCCGCAGCGCGATCAGTTGTCCGTTGGGAAATCCCGTCTGGTAGTAGATCAGGCCGTGGCCGACGACGGGCCGCACGCTCGACGAGTGGTTGGTGCGCTCTTCGATCCGCCACAGCTCCTTGCCGGTGAGCGGCTCGTAGGCGTACGCCGCCTTCGCGCCGAGGCTGATGAGAATCGGCGATCCGCCGAACGATGCGACGTGCGGCGTCGCAAACGCCTTCCGCAGATCGCCATCGGCTTCCGGCGTGCCGTCCGGCCGCAGGTCCTTGAAGTCGATCGATCGGTTCACCTGCCACACCGTCTGTCCCGTCTTCTTGTCGAGCGCGACGACGTACTGCTTGTCGCTGCCGTCGAAGTGCATGATGAGCAGGTTGCCGTAGACGATCGGAGAGGAGCCGGCACCGCGAAAATGATTGCACTCGAAGTCGCGCCGTTCCCATACGACCTTGCCCGTGCGCGTATCGATGGCGGCGGTGCCGGGCGATCCGAACGTCACATACACGCGCCCCGGCTCGATGACCGGCGTCGGCGATGCGTAGGTGTTGAACGCGTGCGCGAACTGCGGTTTCTCGACGGTGAAGAGTTTCAGGTCGAAGAGAACCCTGCCGCTGACGCGATCGAGCGCGACCGCTGACAGTTCGCGGCCGTCAGGGGTGGCGGTGGACAGCCAGATCTGATTGCCGAGGATGACCGGCGACGACCACGCGCGGCCGTGGATCGGCACCTTCCACTTGATGTTCCTGTCCTCCGCCCATGTGAGCGGGAGCCTGCGGCTGCTGGCGTGGCCGGTGCCGTCGGGGCCGCGGAACTGCGGCCAGTCCGCGCGCAGCGCTGGCACGGCGAGAAGCGTGGTAATCAGGACCGCGAACGCTCGGCTCATCGACACCCCTCAGCGTGACGAGCCGATAGTTTACCAACGTTGGCCTTTGGTCCTTGGCCTTTGGTCCTTCTTAGGATCCGCTCTGGGTGATGGTCACGACGCGATCGGCGACGCGAACGGTCCCAGTGCGCTGCGGTCCGCTATTCGCACTCACCTCGATGAAGAATGAATTGTCTCCCGCACCGGGATTGCCCGACGTGATGCGAATCCAGCTCACGTCCGACTGGCCGGTCCACGGGCACCCGAGCTTGCAGCTCGTCGAGATCGGCTGCGTCAGGACGTTGATCATGCCGCGTCCGCCGGCAGCGGGGTAGGTGGCCGGCGAGGCACCCGCTCCGTAACGGCATCCTTCCTGCGTTACCCATACGTTTTGCCCTTGCGTCGCTGCCCGCCATCGCAGTTCGATCGCCGCTTTCCGCGTGGCGTCGGCCGTGTACTCGGGAACCGCGAACGTCACCGTGCCGCTGCCCGAGCGCGTGGCATCGCCCGATAACCGGATCCAGTTCGCGCCGGTCGCCATCGTCCAGCCACAATCACCGTCGGTCGTCACACGCGCCTCGCCGCCGGGGTCGTGCCAGTGCAGGACGAACTCCGCACGATCGACCGAGTAGCTGCACGTCGCCTGACTGCGATCCTGGCGCACGGCGATCGTCCGTCCGCCAACCGTAACGGTTGCGCTGCGTTCCGCCGTTCCCGACCAGGGCGCGACGGTGTACATCACGGTGGCGCTGCCGGTGCCGGCGATGCGGTCGAACGTGATCCAGGTCTGATCGGCCGCGATGGTCCACGCGCAGTGCGCGGGAGCGGTGATGCCGATCGGACCGGTGCCGCCCTCGGGTCCCCATCGCTGTGAATCCGGGGTGACGCTGTAGTCGCACGGCGCGGGGATCCGTCCCTGCTGCGTCAGCCGGAGCGTCTGACCCGCGACGCTGACGAGCGCCTCACGAGTGGCGGTGTCGGCGTTGGCGGCGAGGGCGAGGGCGATCGTGCCGGATCCGGTTCCGCTCGCGCCCGACTGAACGGTGATCCATGGCGCATCGACCTGCGCGGTCCACGCGCACTGAGCAGCCGTCGTCACGGTCACCAACGCCGTGCCGCCATCGGAGCCGAAACTCGTCGTCGTCGATGTGAGCTGGTAGGTGCAGGTCGCAGGCGGCGGAGGGGGAGAGGGGACGGTCGGAGACGAATCGTTACAGACCGTCGAGCTGAAGGCCGCAGCGGCGACGAGTACGGACGCCAGACTGCGGGCGCGCATGAAGCGACCTCATCGTGGCCTTCATACGAAGTTTAGACCCTGCAGCCGGCGTCCGGGTTGCCTGTTAACGACTCTGATTCTGACTCTGATTCTGATGACAGTCGTCTTCCTGCACCGCGTCCGAGTTGCCGGCAAGCGGCCCGGCGCCGTGGCGGCCCGGATGCGACGGGACGTAGATCGGCACTTCGACGACGTTGTTCGTGTAGTCCGACTCCGGAAGCTGGTGACACAAGCCGAACGTGTCGGTGTACGGGCACGGCTCGCCCGCCTGCGCCGCGAACGGCGGGTTCACGGTGATGCGGATGATGTAATCGCCTGGCGGCACTGGCGGCTGGCCGTCGCCGCCGTCGAGAATGAAGTACTGGCCCGCCAGCGTGAAGCGATACGTGTCAGCCCAGCCGGCCGTGATGCCCTGATTGCCCGGAATCCCGACCGCGCCGCAGCTCCGGTACTTGCCGAACTTCGGCGCCTGGCCATAGTACGCGGGGTTCGGATCGGTGTCGAGCATGCAGAAGCCGCGCTTCGCAGCCTTCCACACGAATCCATTCGTGCCGACGAGCTCGTACTGCGCGTAATGCCTGAAGTGATAGTGGTTGTGGCAGGTGGCAAGCTCGTACAGGCCGTCGTTGGCGGCGACATGCGTGTTCGGATCGCCGAGGTGGATGTCGGCGGAGCCGATGTTCGGCGTCATCACCGTGAAGCGCACGAGCGTACGACGGCCCGGGGTAACGTTGCCCTCTTCGGCGCTGCAGACCTGGCCGATGTCCTCGTCGCGGACGACCCACTGCTCCGCGAGGATGTCCCCGCGCACGATGAGATCGGGCATGGCGGGCTGCGCGGCGGGCGGCCTCGCCATGCCTGCGAGCAGCACGAGCGAGAGACAGACCGCCGCGTGGATCGCGAACACCGTACGCTTCCCGACTGAACGTGTGGTCATCTGGCCTCCTCCTGACCGGGCGAAGCGTCCGCCCGGAGGCGCAGACTATACACGAATGAGTGCGGCGGTCGAGCCGGTAAGTCGTTTAAATTGCTGAGCTTAGCGGGAACTCTTTACCCAGCGCGGTCAGGACTGCGCCTGGCTCACGCGATCCAGTTCGAGAGCAGCGGGGAACAGCAGGTTGTTCTCGAGATGCATGTGCGTGTGCAGATCGCGCTCGAGCGCCGCCAGCTCCTGGACGCACACGCGAAACGTCGTGCACGCGTCTTCGGGATACGTGAACGCGTTGGTCAGCTCGCGGATGCGCTCCATGGCGTCCGCCGCGGCACGGTGCTCGCGCTCCATGGCGCGAATCACCTCTTCGACGCTGGCGAACTGCGAGGCCGGCGGCGGCAGCCCGGCGCGCCGCGCGGCCTCGAGCGCGACGATGTAGGGGAAGACCACCTGCTCCTCGTGATCCATGTGCGCGGTGAGGGCGGCGACGGCCGCCGTGAACACGCGATCGACTTCGATCATCTCGGGATGACGATCGCCCTTGACGCGCGCCACACGCTCGGTGTGCGCCTGGATCACCGGCAGCGCCTCACGGACGTAGGCGTGATGGTGATCGAGGATGTGGCCGACGAGCGCGGCCAGATCGGAGGCCTTTGCCACCGGCACTTCGTCGGGCACGTGTCCCGCGTCGGCCAGCTCCGCGAGCACCACATCGACCGGCACACCCTGATCGCGGCACGCATCGGCCAGCGTCCGCTCCGTGTCGCAGCAGAAATCGATGTGCAGCTTGCGGAACACCGCCGCGGTGCGAAAGTCTGCGGTGACGATCTCGCGGATGGTGCTGCCGGACGTGAGGTTCATGCCTGGCTCCTGACGCTACGGTAGCAGCCGCTTCGAGGGGCTGCTATGACGGCCGTCATGCGCGAGTAGAATTCCCGTGATGGCTGAAGACGTCGAGGCTCTGCTGCGAGCGGTGCCGGTTTTCCGGCGGCTCTCCCCGGAGGACCGGGCGCGGGTGGCGAAGGTGGCCACCGTACGCCGCTATCCGAAAGGCGAGCGGATCTTCGAGCAGGGCATGCCTTCAGACGCGTTCTTCACCATCGCCTCGGGCCGCGTGAAGATCTCGAAGATGCTGCCGACGGGGAAGGATCTGATCCTCGAGGTGTTCGGCACGGGCGATCCGCTCGGCGCCGTCGCCGCGTACGACGGCCGCCCCTTTCCGGCCAGCGCCGTGGCGCTCGAAGACACCACCTGCGTCGTCATTCCGCGCGCCGTGTTCTTCCGGTTGCTCGAGGAGCATCCCTCGCTCGTCCGCGGCCTGCTGCTCGGCCTCACGATCAGGCTCGTCGAGCTCACGAACCGGCTCGCCGAATTCAGCAGCGGCAAGATCGAGCCGCGGTTCGCGCGCCTGTTCCTCAAGCTGGCGCGCGAGATGGGCCGTCAGGAGCGCGGCGGTACTTTCATTCCACTCTCGCTCTCGCGCCAGGAGCTCGCCGATCTGACGGGGACGACGATCGAGACCTGCATCCGCATCATGAGCCGCTGGGGCAAGCAGGACATCGTCCGCACCGAGAAGGACGGATTCGTCGTCGTCGGCGTGAAGGCGCTGGAGGAGGTCGGCGCGGAATGAACCGTGAGCTCCACGTCTGGCGCGTGCTTCGGGCCGCCGGTCTCATCGTGCGCGATGCATTTCGCGCCGTACGCCGGGCCCCCTCGCACGCGGCGATGGTCGCCGGGGTGCTGGCCATCGGCATCACCGCCGGTACCGTGACGTTTTCGGTGGTGGACGCGGTGCTGCTCAAGCCGCTGCCAATTCCGGATGGCGACCGGCTCGTCTTCATTCGCTCGTTCGACGAGAAGACGCGGACGAACCGGATCACCGGCGACATCTTCTGGCAACTGCACGATCACACGCAGACGCTCGATGGCGTGGCGGCGTTCAGCCAGGAGCGCGGCTCGTCATCGACCATCGCCGGATTGACCGACGAGTTTCCGATCGCCCGCACGATGTCGGACGGTTTCCGGATTCTGCACCTGTCGGCCGGCGTCGGCCGGCTGTGGACGGCCGAAGAAGAAGCCCGTGGAGAGACGGATGTCGCCGTGCTCGGCTACCGGTTCTGGCGGCGTGAGCTCGGCGGCCGCCCGGACGTTCTGGGGTTGACCGTCACCAGCGGCACGCGTAGTTACCGCGTCATCGGTGTGCTCTCGGCGGCCAGTGACCATCCGGGCATTGCCATGTTGAGCAGCCCGATCTGGCTGCCGGCGGTCGTGCGGCGGGATCAGGGTGGCTTCATCGGCACGCTCGCACGCGTGCGGTCCGATCGGACCCGGGCGATGGTGGCCGATGAACTTCGCACCTTGGCCGCAGCCCCGGAGTGGACGCCGCGCATCTCGGGCCCGCTCGAGGACGAGCGCGCGCGTGTCAGCCGATGGATGCTGTTGGCGCTCGGCGCGTCCGGACTCCTCGTGCTCCTCGGCTGTGTCAACGCCGCCAATCTGATGCTCTCCCGATCGGTGCGGCGCGCGCGCGAGTTGGCCGTCCGCGCATCGCTCGGCGCTTCGAGCCGGCGAATCGCCGCGGGCGTCGTCGCTGAAGGGCTGTTGCTCTCGCTCGCCGGAACCGCGCTCGCGTTGCTGGTCGCACGCTGGGGCGTGGATCTGGCCAGGTACGTGTTCTCCACGCTGCCACTCGGCATCTCGCAGGCGGCCGGGATCGCGCTCAATGGGCGCGTGATCACCGCCGCGATCGTCTCCGCCTTCGTCACCGGCGTGCTGTTCTCGCTCGTCCCGTCCTGGCTCGCCTCGCGCGCGTCGATCGTGAGCTCATTGAAGGACGGTGCGCCGGCCGCGTCCGGAGGACGCGGCCGCTGGCGCGTCGCGTTTCTCGTCACCGAAGTGGCGGCGGTGACGGTGCTGCTCGTGTTGTCGTGGCTGTTCGTCGCGAGTCTCGTACGCGTGGTCGGCGTGGACCTCGGCGTCGATCGCAGTCGGCTCATCGGCGTGGCGCCGCGCCTCCGGTACAAGACGAGCGCGGACGACGTGGTGCAGCGCGTGCGGCAGGTGCCCGGCGTCGCCGACGTCGCGGAATCGACAGGCGCCACCTTGTCTCTGTTCCTCAGCGGCGTCTGGCTGACGACGAACATCTCAGCGCCGGATGCGCCGCTGGAGCCGCCGTTCGAAGTGTTCCAGTATCGTGTCACGCCGAATTTCTTCGCCATCGCCGGAATCGAGTTCCTCAGAGGGTCGGTGTGGGCCGATGGCAGCCCGAATCCGATCGTCCTGGACGATAGCGTCGCGCGCCGGCTTTTTGGCGACGCGAATCCCATCGGGCGTTCAGTGCGCGCCAGCGAGCCGGCTGGTATCCACACCGTCGTCGGTGTGGTGCGATCCATGCGCGCGAAGGGTCCGGAACAGGATTTTCAGATGGCCGTGTACTTCCCGCCCAATCTCAAACGGCGGGCGTTCGCAAACACGCTGCTGGTGCGAACGACGGGTCCGGCTGACGGCGTCGTGTGGCGCATTGCCCAGGCGCTCGCGCCGGTCGCACCCGGTCAGAAGGACCCGTACATCCACAGCTTCGCCCAGGCGACGCGGCGCATCACGATGATGCGCCGGTTCAACGCCGGCCTGATGTCCCTCTTCGGGATCGTCGGCGTGCTGATGGGTGCCGCGGGCATCTACGCGGTCACCAGCTCGGTTGTCGCTCAGCAGACCAACGAGATCGGCGTCCGGATGGCGCTCGGTGCGACGCCGCAACAGGTGGCGCGCCAGGTGCTCACTTCGGCGTTCGGGCACATCGCTCTCGGACTCGCGCTGGGATTACCGGCGGCGTGGTGGCTGTCGCGCGGCTTCGGCAGTCTGCTCTTCGGCGTCACGCCAGCGGATCTCTCGATCTATGCGGGCGTCTCGGTCATGGTCTGTGCGGTCGGCGTGATCGCCGCCCTCCTGCCGTCGAGACGCGCAGCCCGCGTGGATCCGATCGTCAGTCTGAGAGCCTAACGTTCACTCAATCGCTTCGATGCGCGCGTGGTGGCCGGGCGTGTTGGCGAGCGGCACGTCGCAGGTCACGATCGGCGCATCGAGCGCCTCCGCCAACGTATCACGCGGACTCGCGCTCTTCGCGGACGACGACGGCGGCCGGCGTCTTCAACGTCACGCGCTTTCGACTGTGAATTCTGGCGAGCATCTCGGCGCGCGTGGGTCGCGATGCCAGCCGTTCAAGTTCCGCCAGCAGGTAATCGGAGAGCGTCCGCCCGGAGTCTGCAGCCCGAGCCTTGAGCTTGCGGTGCAGCGCGTCGGGAACATTGCGAATTTGCACCATCTTCGACATGTGGTGAACATGTGCGCATGCGCGCCGCATGTCAAGCTCCAGACTGCGTTACGAGGAGCCGGTACGACGTGCTAGCATCCCGCCATCCGGAAACCAGGAGGTACACGTTGAACACCCTGTTGTGGGTGCTGCAGGTCCTCGCCGCGCTCATCTACGGAGCGTCGGGCGTCATGAAGATCTTCATGTTCGACAAGATCAGCCAGGAGGTCCCTTCGTTTGGCGCGCTGCCGCGCGGAGCCTGGATGGTCCTCGGCATCGTTGAACTCGTCTGCACGGCAGGGCTGATCGTCCCCGCCGCCTTCCGCTGGCGGCCATCGCTCACGGTGTTGGCCGCCACGATCCTGGCGATCGAGAGCCTCGTGTTCATCTGGGTGCACGTCAAGTACGGCGAGAACGCGTCCATCGCCATGAGCGGCGTCCTCGGCCTCCTCATGGCGTTCATTGCATACGGCCGGATGGTGCTGAAGCCGATCGTCTGAGCGGCCGTTGCCGCGCTTTTACTCCCGCTTCAGCGTGACGATCGGATCGATGCGCGCGGCGCGGAGCGCGGGGATGGACGCGGCCAGCACGCATGCGGTGACGATCACCAGCAGGCCGGCGCTGTAAGCTGCGGGATCGAGGACGCGGACGACGCCCCCGATGCGTGACGCGGCGCCCGTCGACATCAGGACAATCGCGAGGGCCGCAGCGAGGCCGCCGCCCGCTACGAGGCCTGCGCCGAGCGGCCGCGCCATCTGCGCGAGCACGAGCCGGGCGACGTCGCGCCGCGTTGCTCCGAGCGCCATCCGGAGGCCAATCTCCTGCCTGCGCTGCTCCACCAGATACGACAGCACGCCGAATAGGCCGGACGCCGTCAGCAGCAGGGCGAGAGAGCCGACGGCCACTGTGACCCAGAACGCGACGCGCAGGAGATACGCGTCCATTCCCGCCATCGTCTTCATTGTCGTAATGCCCGGCAGCGCGGGATCGACTCGCGTCAGCGCGTCCATGAGCGCCTGCCGCGCCCGCTCGGGATCGCCGTGAACTCGCACCGTCAGCGATGTGCCGGCGCTCTCCGGCGACGTCGGTAAGTAGACACCCGCGCTGGCGAACTGCATCCCGAGGAGGGAAACGCGGCTTTCCGCCGTGCGAACCACGCCGATGACCGAGTAGGGGCGCCGCGGGGCGCGCTGCCGCGGCGGGCCCGACGGTGATTCGAGCTGGAGCCACAGGAGTTGACCGATCGCCACGCGATCGAGCCAGAGCTTCCGCACGGCGCTTTCCGAGACGATCGCTACCCCTGCATCCGCCGTGCGTTCCTCCGGCGCGAAACCGCGTCCCTGAGTTATCGGGATATCGAGGACGCCGAAGTATGCCGGCGATACCAGTTGATAGGGGAAGAGGACGGTCGGGCCCGTCGTGGATGAGGCGACGGCAGCTCCGAGGAACCCCATGGGGCCGGGCGACGACGCCGCCGCATGCGTGACGAGCGGGTGCGTGGTGACCTCCTGCAGCAGGCTGCTCCGCAGCGGCTCGTTGCGCATTTCGATCATCAGGGTATCGCTCGTGCGCATGGCGGGCGCCGTGGCGGCCGCGGCAAACGCGCTTCTGAGGAAGATGACAGCGCAAATCAGGAGCAGCGCCGATGCGCTGACCTCCACGGTAATCAGCGCCTGCCTTGCGCGGCCCGGCCCGGCATCCCTGGTCACCTCTCCCCTCATGGTCCGAACCAGCTCGACACGCGTCGCCTGAACCGCCGGCATCAGGCCGAAGAACACCGTCGAAGCGAACGAGACGACGACGAGGAACAGCAGCACGCGCCAGTCCGCGGCCGGGGTGACGAGGCTCACCGGATAGGCGAAATCCGCAGGGACGGACGTCATCAGAAGACGGACGGCCGTCTCGAGGAATACCCGTGAGACGACGAAGCCGAGCGCGGCGGACGCCAGCGCCAGGAGCAGGCTCTCGGTCAGCAGTTGCCGGATGATGCGGCGGCGCGACGCGCCGAGCGACAGGCGGATCCCGATCTCCCGCTGGCGCGCGATCGCGCGCGCGAGCAGCAGGTTCGCGACGTTGGCGCAGCCGATCAGGAGCACGAGGCCGAAGGCGAAGAAGATCGGCGTGTACGTCTTCAGCCCCTCGATGGCATCGGGCGACAACGCCCGGCTCGGTCTCAGCCGGATGTACACGGGCTGTCCCTTCGCCCGCTTCATGTTCGTTCGTGCCGCTGCCCATACGGTGAGTCCGGCGGCAGCGGTCTCGGGCGATGTGCCCGGCTTCAACCGGCCCACGACGCGGTCGAGCGTGAGCGCGTCTTCCTTCTTCTGCCGGATGTCGATCTCGCCTGCGAGCGAAAGCGGCATCCAGAAGTCCACGCGATCGGCGCCCAGGCCGCGAAATGCTGGCGGCATCACGCCGACGACGTCGTACGGCGCGCCGTTGAGCGACACCGTGCTGCCGATCGCCGACGGGTCCGCCGCAAGCAGCCGCTTCCATCCTCGGTGACTCAACACGATGACCCGCTGTCCCTTGAACGGCTCGTCGTCCGATGGCGTCAGTGTCCGCCCCAGTGCTGCGGGAACACCCAGGACGTGGAAGTAGTTGCCGGTGACGAGCGTGGCATTCGCCTGCCATCCGAACACGCGCGTCGGGACGTCCATCCGCATGGCGAACACGTCCGCGAAGACGGTCGTATCGCGCCGCAGCGCTTCGAATTCCGATTGGGTGAAGGGGATCCACACCCGCCTGGCCGACTGACTTGGCGGCCGTTCGACGGCGAAGAGCTCGTCCGGATTTCGAACGATGTCCTTCTGCAGATAGAAGGCGTTGTAGAACGTGAACACGACCGTGACGAGCCCGAGACCGAGCCCCACGGTTGCGACGATCGTCAGCGCGGCGAGCGGCGCGCGGCGGAAGGTGCGGAGGGCGTACCGGATGTCGCGCGCGAGCGTGTCGAGCGCAGTGATGGACACGCGAGCAGCCTACTCCTGTTTCAGGCTCTTGATGTAGAGAATGATTGACTCAATCTGCTGAGGGGTCAGCACACCGGCGTAACTCGGCATTCCGGTCTCGCGCTTCTCGTAGCCGGGCACCATCTTCGCCGCGGGCTCGAGCAGCGCTTCCCTCAGATACGCGTCATCGGCGATGACGGGACCGATCTTCGGGAACGTGCGCTGCGCGCCGTACAGGCCTTTGAGTGAGGGGCCGAGCTTGTCGACGGCGGTCGTCTCCGTCGCGTGGCACGCGACGCAACCATACAAGTGGACGAGGCGGCGGCCTTCGCCGACGGACGCAGCCGCGGGCGCCGCGGCCTTCTGCGCGGTACGCCTCGGAGTCAAATCGATCGTCAGCTCTCCGAATCCTTCGGCGATCGGCTCGAACTTCGGCAACTCGTACGGCGTGAAGTACGCGTTCTCGCGGAACGGCACGCCGCGCGACGTCGCCAGCGACCAACCGACGCGCATCTGCATGACGGGCTTGATATCGGGTGCCGCCACGAACACCGCGCGGCGATCGCGCGAGAGATACACGCGGCCCGGCGCATGCGCGTCCATGCCCGGTTTCCCGTCCGCCTTCAACTGCGGCGATCCGTACTTGTAGGTGCGCTCGTACTTCCAGCTCGCGATCGAGTAGTTGTCGGGATCGACCGCGGCCTTCGGATCGAGCTCGGCGTCGAACCGCAGCAGCATGCCCTTGTCCATTGCGACGACTTCGCGCGGCAGCGTCGACGGCGCGCCCGTGTAGCGCACGCGCCCGAGTCCTGCCAGTTCCGTTGCGCTGGTGCCCCAGCCGAGAATCTGGAATCCGCCGAGATACAGCTGCCCGTCGCGCGGATTCACCGATCCGTTGAGCGGCGGGTAGTCGAACGCGCGCGTGATGCTGACGACAGCGGCCTGCGGCTTCTTCGTGCGCTCGTTCAGCAGAACCCGGAACAGCTCGGGGCGGTTGAAGCCGATGTGGACCAGCGAGTCGTTCAGCGGGCCCATCTTCGCGTCGAACAGCCACACCTGCGACATGCCGGACGCGTTCACCGGATGCGGAATCCACGTCAGCGGATCGGCGATTGGCGCCGGGTAGTTCTCGCGCGGCTGGAGCGCGCTGAGGAAGCCGTAGAACTGGTTGTCGCTGACGCTGTGCAGCGGCGTCGAGGGGACGTAGTTGCCCTGCTGATCGCTCGCCGTGACCAGACCCGTGCGGATGTTGACCGCGAGATTCGGTTGCCGGAAGCCCCAGCCGAGCACGTCCACGCGCCGGCCGTCGGCGGAGATCCTCAGCACACGGCCATTGTGCTTGCCGAGCGTCTTCGCTTCCTGATTGCCTTTGGCGATCACGAACTCGCCGTTCGGCGCGAGGCGAATCGTGTTGGGGAACTCGCGCAGGTCCGCCGTCTGGCCGAAGGCGTTCGAGAACAGCTCGTGCACGTCGGCCTCGCCGTCGCCGTTCGTGTCGCGCAAGCGCCAGATGCCGTTGCGGTCGAAGACGTAGATCTGCTCGTCGCGGATGGCGAGCGTCAGCGGCTCGTGCAGCCCGGACGCGAACCGTTCCCACCGCGGCCGGTCTTCGTGCAGTCCGCGGATCAGCCAGACGTCGCCGTCGAGCGTGACGGCGGCGCCCGTGCCGTCCTTCAGGAACTGGAGGTCGGCGATGCGCACGTCGCGGTGCCAGGGATTTACCAGCGGCAGCGCCACTTCGTCCACGACGTAGGCGTTCTTCGATGTCGAGCGGCGCACGTTCGTGAGGACTTCGAGCGGCCACCGGCTGTCGGCAACGGCCGAGGGAATCGCGCGCGGCGCCGGTCTCGGCGAGGTGTCGTCGCCGAACGCCACGGTGAATTGCGACGGGGCGTCGCTGACCGGCACGCGCACGATCGCGACGTCGCCAGCTCTGTCGAGCGACGGCGTGGGCCCGGACAGCCCGGCGAGCGCGACCGCGGCGGTGTTCGACTTGAAGCCGAGCATCAGCACGAGCGGCAGCGCATGACGCTCGACGCGGACGTGCCGCTCGATCGCCACGCGGCCGCCGTCACTCGACGCCGTGATCCATTCGCGGATTCCGGCGCCACCGACGGTGTATTCGAGCACTACGCCGCCGGGCACGAGCCGGACCGCGTCGAATCGCCCCATCGCTTCCGGCAGCGGACCGCGGCCAACTTCTTCCGGGCTCGGCGCCGGCTCGCGCGGGTCGTCGAGCGACACGCGTGCGCCTGCCTGCCATCCGGGATAGATGCCGTTGGCGAGCCACATCGTGCCGTCCGGCGCTGGCAGCGGATCCTGGCCGCCCGGCGTCTTGCGATCGGGTTTGTGATAGGAGCCGGGCGCGAGCGCCACCGGCGTCACGGCCTTGCCCCGCCAGATCGCCGCGATGCGGAGCAGGTCGGTGTCGAACGCCGCCCAGCAGTCGTGCCCGAGATTGAGCACGATCGCACGCGGTGAGAGATTGTTCGCCGGAAACGGCGCGCCCGCACTTCTGGCGTCGAGCACCGACGAGAAGAAGGGGAAGTCAGGTTCGACCCACGGCGCGAGCCGCGCGGCATGGGCCTTCGCTTTCGCGAGCATCTGCTCCTGCTCGCCGGGCGCCTGACGTGAGGAGACGACAACCGGCAGGATCGCCGCAAGCACGGCGAAACGAAGCACGTGACGCACGCGGCGAATTGTATACCGCGACCCTACCGGACGGTGCCCGGCGTGAGGAGCAGTTCCGCCTGGACGCCGGCCTCCGCCAGCGTCCGCCGAACCGAGTCCGCTTCGTTCGGCGGCACGTGCATGGCCAGGATCCGCTGCGGTGCGATGCTCCCGGCAACGAACTGGCGGCTGCTCCTCGTCAGCACGTACCAATAGGGCAGCAGCGCGACATCGACGCGGGGGAGCGCGTGCAGCACGGTGAAGTTGTCGGCCTCCGGATCCGCATCACCGGTGTGAAGCACCGCCGGCGATTCGCCGATGAGGAATCCGACGTGCTGCTCGGGCACGCGGCGCACGGGATTGTGCCGCATGCGAAGCACGCGAATCGGCAGCGACCCGATCGTGACGAGCTCCGACGTGCCAGGCGCCGGCAGCATTCCGCGCAGCCGTGCCCGCGGCAAATCGGGCGCGGCGCCGCTGACCCGGCCGACGACTTCAGGCGACGAGACGAGTACCGTGCGCGGATTGTTTGCGAGATGGGCAGCGACGGCGTGCGGGCTGAAATGGTCCTCGTGCCAATGCGTGATGAGGATTGCGTCGATCGCGTCATACGGCGGCAGCGCCCGTTCCAGCTTCTGCTGTTCGTCCGCGCTGTTGGTGAGGTACGGCCGGATGCCCTCCCGTATCGGGGCATCGATGAGCACATGGCGACCGGCGACGGAGACGAGCACGCCGGCGTTCGCCACGTAGCGGACGCTCACCGCGGGTTGGCGTTGCGGCTGCACGGCGCCGCCCCCAGAAGGGCAGTCATCGCGGCACCAATGACGATCCTTCTACCGTCGCGCATATGCAGCTTCGACGATCCGCAACGTCTCGAGGTTGTCCTGCGGTCCGGTCTCGAACGGCTGGCCATCCGTGAGCCGCTCGGCGACGTCCGCAATCGTCGCCGCATACGACGCCGTGTCGTTGGCGGCGAGATCGAGCGTCAGCCGCAGCCGCGATCGAGCGCCTCGCCGACCGCGCCGTCGAACACGGCCGCGAATGTGCCGGCGTGCGCGAACAGGTACGGCGCGCCGACCACGGGCGCGCCATTATACTGACGCTCACGATGGCCTCGCGCGGACTGTCCAGCCGCCTGACGCGCTACGGCGACGATCGCTTCGCCCGCTTCCTGCGCGAGGCGTTTCTCGAAGCGACCGGGCTCACACCCGCCGCCTTCGATCGCCCCGTCGTCGGCATTGCGTCGACCGAGAGCGAGCTCAATCCATGCCACGCGACGGCGCCGCAATTGATCGCCGCCATCCGCCGCGGCGTGACGATGGCGGGGGGCATTCCGTTCAGCTTTCCCACGATCTCGATCCACGAGTCGTTCGCGTATCCGAGCAGCCTGCTGCTGCGCAACCTGCTCGCGATGGACACCGAGGAGATGCTCCGCGCGCTGCCGCTCGACGCGGTCGTCCTGGTCGGCGGCTGCGACAAGACGCTGCCGGCGCAGATCATGGGCGCTGTCAGCGCGGACCTGCCGGCGCTCGTGGCGCCGGTCGGTCCGATGCTGGCGGGGCAGGACGCCGGCGAGCGGCTCGGCGCGTGCACCGATTGCCGGCGTTTGTGGGCGGCGCACCGCGCCGGAGAAATCGATGATGCGCGGCTCGCGCGCGCGCGCGGGCGGCTGATGCCGACGCACGGCACCTGCATGGTGATGGGGACGGCCAGCACGATGGCGTGTCTGGCCGAAGCGCTCGGGTTCGTGCTGCCGGGCGGCAGCACGATTCCGGCGATCCACTCGGAGCGCCTGCGATTTGGCGAAGAGACCGGCCGCCGCGCCGTGGACCTCGCAAAACAGCAGACGCCGACGGCGCGCGCGCTCGTGACGCCCGCCAGCGTTCGCAACGCGGCGACCGTGCTGCAGGCGCTCGGCGGATCCACCAACGGCGTCATCCACCTCGCCGCGATGGCGGGACGCGCCGGCGTCACGTTGGATCTGGAGGAGCTCGATCGCATCGGCCGGACGACCCCGGTGCTCATCGATCTGAAGCCGATCGGCGCCGGATTCATGGAGGACTTCCATCACGCCGGCGGACTGCCGGCGCTGATGCGGCGGCTCTCGTCGTCGCTCGATCTCTCGGTCGCCATGGCGCACGGCCGCCGGCTGGGCGATCTCCTCGAGAGCTGGCCGGAGTGGATCGACGATCGCGTCATCCGGCCGCTCGATCGTCCCGTTGCGCCAGGCGAGGCGCTCGCGATCCTGCGCGGCTCACTGGCGCCCGGCGGCGCCGTGCTGAAGCGGGCGGCGGCGACCGATGCGCTGCTGCAGCACGAAGGCCCGGCGCTCGTGTTCGAAGGGCTCGACGACCTGGCCGCACGCATCGACGATCCGGCGCTCCCCGTGACGCCGGCTCACGTGCTCGTGCTGCGCGGCATCGGCCCGATCGGCGCGGGCATGCCGGAGGCGGGATCGATTCCGATTCCGGCGAAGCTCGCGCGCGCGGGCGTGAAGGACATGGTGCGCGTCTCGGACGCGCGCATGAGCGGCACGGCCTACGGCACCGTGATCCTGCACGTCGCGCCGGAAGCGGCGGCCGGCGGGCCGCTCGCGCTCGTCCGCGACGGCGACCGCATCCGCCTGGACACCGCCGCCCGCCGGATCGATTTATTGGTCGACGATGGCGAGCTGGCGAGGCGGCGAGCCGTGTTCAAACCACCGCCACTGCCGGGACGTGGTTACCCGCGTCTGCACGCCGAGCACGTACTGCAGGCGGACCGCGGGTGTGACTTCGATTTTCTGGTAGACGCGTAGCAAACCTTTGGGCGGGACGCTACGTCCAAGCGCCCATGGACACTCTCCGCCGGGACGTCTCCTACGCCCTCCGCTCGCTCAGGCGTCAGCCGGGCTTCGCGCTCATCACGATCCTCACGCTGGCGCTCGGCATCGGCGCCAACACGGCCGTGTTCAGCGTCGTCAACGGCGTGCTGCTGCGGCCGCTCGCGTACCCGCAGCCCGAGCGCCTGCAGTTCATCACCAGCCAGTTCCCGTCGCTCGGGTTCAACCAGTTCTGGGTCTCGCTGCCCGAGTTCATCGAGTTCACGGAGCACAACCAGTCGTTCTCGTCGGTGGGCGCCTACAACGTCTCGGCCGTGAATCTCGGAACGTCGACGCCGAGCCGTCCGGTCACGGCGCTGGTGACGCCGGAACTGATGCCGACGCTCGCCGTGCAGCCGTTCCGCGGGCGCTGGTTCAAGACCGAAGACAGCGTGCCGAACGCGCCGGCGGTCGCGATCCTGTCGCACGAGCTGTGGGAGCGATCGTTCGGCGGCGATCCATCGATCGTCGGGCGCGACATCCGCGTCAACGACGCGCCGGCGCAGGTCGTCGGCATCATGCCGGAAGGGTTCGACGTCCACGACCAGAAGGTGGAGATGTGGCTGCCGCTGACGATCGATCCCGCCACGTTTCCGAACCGCCGCGGCGGCCATTTCCTCTATCTGATCGGCCGGCTGAAGGACGGCGTCACGCGCGACCAGGCCGCGGCGGACATCGACCGCCTGCTGAAACAGTGGCGCGCGATGGTGCCGCAAGGACATGTGCCGAACACCGAGGGGCACCGGCTGCGCATGGACCCGCTGCAGGAGGATGTCGTCGGCGGCGTGCGCCGCGCGCTCATCGTGCTGCAGGCCGCCGTCGGGTTCGTGCTCCTCATCGCCTGCGCGAACCTCGCGAACCTGCTGATTGCGCGCGCCGATTCGCGACGCCGCGAGTACGCGGTGCGCGCCGCGCTCGGCGCGTCGCGCCGCCGGCTCTTCGCGCAGTTGCTCACCGAGGGGATGATCCTCGCAGTCGCCGCCGCGGCGATCGGCATCGGCCTCGCGTACGCCGGCCTGCGGGCGCTGCTCGCGGTGAATCCGGACGCGATCCCGCGCATGTCGGAGATTCGGCTCGACTGGCCGGTCATGGCGTTCACGCTCGGCATCGCCGCGCTCACCGGAGTCGTGTTCGCGCTCGTGCCGCTCGTCCATCTGCGCGGCGATCGGGTCGGGGAGGCCGTCAAGGAAGCCGGTACGAGGACGACGGCCGGCGGCACGCGTGTGCTGGTGCGATCCGGCCTCGTCATCGCCGAAGTTGCGCTTGCCGTCACGCTGGTCGTCGGCGCCGGGCTGCTGATTCGCAGCTTCACGAACCTGATGCGCGTCGACATGGGCTTCAACCGCGCGGAGTTGACGACGTTCGGGGTCGTCCTGCCGGCGCCGACCTACACGTCCGAGAAGCGCGTCAGCTTCTACGCCGAGCTGACCTCCAGGCTGCGCGGCCTGCCGGGCGTGAAGAGCGTCGCGGCCATGAGCGGCCTGCCGCCGCTGCGCAACGTCAACGCGAACGACACCGACTTCGAGCACATTCCCAACAACCGGCCCCAGGGGGAGGGCCCGATCGAGAACGTCGATTACTGGCAGTACGTCACGGTCGCTTATCCGGAGACGATGGGCATCCCGCTGTTGCAGGGGAGAACGTTCCAGGAGGCGGACACCACCGGCGCGCCGGTGGTCATGATCAACGAGGCGCTGGCGAAGAAGTTCTTTGCCGATCGCCAGCCGCTCGGCGGCCGAATCAAGCCAGGGGGCGGCGACAGCCGGCCGTGGTTCACGGTCATCGGCGTGTTGAAGGACGTCAAGCAGGGAGGCGTCGCCGAAGCGGCCGGCACGGAGCTCTACATGCTCGCCGATCAGATGCCGCGCACCGCGAACTTCGCGCCGGCGCAGATGAACTTCGCAATTCGCGCGTCGATGCCGTTCGAGACGCTCGCGCCGCAGTTCCGCCAGGCCGTGCAGCAGCTCGACCCGGGCCTTCCCGTCATCCGCATGCGGAAGATGGACGAAGTCGTCGACGCCGCCGTGGCGCGGCCACGATTCATGACCGTGCTGCTCGGCATCTTCGCGGCGCTCGCGCTGCTGCTCGCGGCCGTCGGCACCTACGGCGTGCTCTCGTATCTCGTGAGCGAGCGGCGGCAGGAGATTGGCATCCGCATGGCGCTCGGCGCCGACCGCGCGCGCATCCTGCGGCTGGTCCTCGTCCGCGGCCTGGCGCTCTCGGGCATCGGCCTCTTCGCCGGACTCGCCGCCTCCATCGGCGTCAGCCGCGTGCTCTCGGCGCTGCTGTACAACGTCGTGCCCTACGACCCGCGCACGCTGGCCGGCGTCAGCGGCATCATCGCCATCGTGGCGCTCATTGCCTGCGTGGTTCCAGCCTTCAAGGCTACGAGAGTCGATCCGCTTGTCGTGTTGCGGGATAACTGACGATCGGTCAATTCCCAAAGGCCAAGGGCCAAGGGCCAAAGAAGGGAATTCCCAAGGGCCAAAGGCCAAGGGCCAAAGCAAGGGAATTCCCAAAGGCCAAGGACCAAAGGCCAAGGACCAAGACCAAGGACCAAGGACCAACTGTCAACGATGCCGATTGGGAGTTGGCCCTTGGAACTTTCGGCAGTTTGGCCTTTGGTCCTTGGCCTTTGGGAATTCCCCTTTATTTGGCCTTTGGCCCTTGGCCTTTGGGAATTGAGGCGACGTCGCGGAACATACCGATCGTTTTCCAGCCGGCGCCGTCGCGGCGGAAGTACACCTGGACCGGCTTCTTCCACGCCGCGAAGTCCGCATGCTCCGTGCGGATCGACGCGGACACGTACTCCGATCCCTGTAGCAGCGCCGCGGGCGCCGAAGCGCGCGGTTCGGATGAACGGCTCTCGGATCCAACCGGCGTGTGCACGCCGGTCGGGTTGTCGAACCGTGACCACGTGACGACGTAGGACTGCGGCGCGGAGGCGACGCGCGCGTTGACGGCGGCGTTGGCGAACGTCAGCGTGCCGTCGCCGGCGAGCGCGACGTCGACGATCGGGTTCACGCCCACCAGCCATGTCTTCATGATGATGTCGCGCCGTTCGGCAATGGTCTTCTTCAAATACGCGGCCGCATTCCCATCGTCGTAACCCACCGCGTCGACGATCGTGCCGATCACATCGTCGGTGAACTTCGACACCAGCCGCGCGCCCCAGAACGCGTCATCCGGGCGCATCAGATCGAAAGCGGCGTTCGGGTAATTCGCCTTCCACTTCACCGGATCGAAGCCGACGCTGCTGACGAAACCGGCGGAGGGGAGCATGTCGGGGTAGTTCGCGCGCGCGTAGTGCGGGACGCTCAGGCCGAGGGTACCGAGCGACCTCAGGTTCGAGCCCTTCTCGACGTAGAACTCGTGTCCGCTTGCCGCAGTGTCGGGGAAGCGCGTCGCGCTACCGAGGATCGCGCCGAAGTCGTACATGTAGTGCCGCACGAACGTCCGCCCGTTCTCGTTGACGAGCATGTTGAGCGAGTTGACGGCGCGCGAGTCGTCGTGATTGAGCCAGGCGGAGAAGACGCGGTTGGCGCGCAGTTCTCGGCGATGCTCGTGCGGATGGATGTCGTTCGGGTCGTCCGGCCGCGTGCCGTGATACGTGAAGTGGCCGATGTCCTTGCCTTCCTCGAACCGGCTGGCCGAGAAGTAAACGCGGCCCTGCGCGTCGCGCGCCGCCACGCGGAGCACGGCATCGAGATCGGCCTGTGTGAACTTCCGGCGTCCGCTCGCGTCACGAATCATGGCTTTCGGCGAGATCGTGATCTTCTTCGGGTCGATGCGGATGAGATTGACGTCAACGACGTGGTAGCCGAGGGCGTGGTAGATGAGGGTTCCGATGAACTCGGCGCTCGTGGCCAGCTGCGGGTGCCCGATCGGATCGACTTCGAGCTGGTAGATCTGTTCGGGATCGCCGGGGTGGACCGCCCGGAAGCCTGGGTGGAAGCCGCCGGGTCCCTTGCCGCTGCTCACGATCCACTCTTCGGCGTCGAGGCGCTCGAACTTGTTCGGGCCGCGCTGCAGCTCGGCGCGCGTCATCTCGCGGACGCCGATGCGGTTGGTGAACCAGCTCGAGTCCGGGACCTCGTCGAGCGTGTTGACGTTCACCGCCCGAATCGACTGGCGGTCGCCCGGCTTGCCGAAGGTGTTCTCGAGGAAGTCGAACGCCTCCGCCAGCTCCAGCTCCTGGACGCCGTGTGCGGCAGAACGTTCCGTCTGTTCCCCTCCGCTGGCGGCGAACGCGGAGTCGTCATCCACGGCGATCGGGTCGTCCGGATAGAACTTCGGCGTAGTCCTCCCACCCTGCGCGAGTATCGCGGCGTCGACGGCAGCGGCAAGCAGTGCCACTGCGGCGAGCCGACGGCGTTCCGCCACGAAGGCACGAAGGCATGAAGGCACGAAGGCAGATAAACAAAAGGACTTCGTGTCTTCGTGTCTTCGTGGACTTCGTGTCATACCGTCGGTCCGGCCTCTGTCAGAAGACATTGTTGAACCTCACGAGGATGCGCGTCCCTTCGCCGCTGCCGAACGCGACGTCGGTGCGGAAGGCCACGCCGGTGCGGCCGCCGGCGCGGATGCCGATGCCGTAGTCGCGCTCGAATTTGCCGAGGTCGCCCAGCGTCCGTGCGACGGCGCCGGTATCGTAGAAGATCGCGCCGTGTGCGAACTCGTTGATGCGCCACCGGTACTCCGCCTGGAACAGCGCGAGGCTGCGGTCGCGGAAGCGGAAGCTGCGGAAGCCGCGCAGCGAATACGAGCCGCCGAGCGTCGGCTGGAGGTAGAACGGGACCTCGTGATTGCTCTGCGGATCCGACTGTGACAGCCACGTCCGGAGCGCAATCGTGTGCGTTCGCTGCAGGAACGGGATGTAGGCGCGCGCGTCGAGATCCATGCGACGGAAGGTGTAGCGATCCAGGTCGCGGTCGCTGAACGTGGGCAGCGCGTAGCGGATGCTGACGCCGCGATCGGGATTGGGCGCCGGGTCGGTCGTGCTGAACTCGACGAAGGGTTCGACCAGCGTGAACTGTGGCTGCTCGGCGAGCCCGAGGCCGGGCACCTCGAGCGGGCCGAAGACGGCGTCGGTCGAGGGCATCCGTTTGTCCGTGCCGGACCCGATAGACGGATCGAGATAGCCGACCTGGACACCGGCGACAAAGCGGCGGCGGTCGGAATCGATGCCCTTCCGCCATCCGGGCGTGGCGCTGACGAAGAGGTCGCGCAGCGCGAAGTTCGTCCGCTGCTCCTTCAGGCTGCGCGGCCCGATACCGAAGAAGTCCTCCTGTGGAAAGTCGCGACGGCGCGCGTACAGCTCGACGAAGAGGCCGTCTTTTACGGCTCCCGGCAGGACGAGGGATGTCTCACCGATCGTGTAACCACGCAGCGAGCCGGCCGCCGAGATCCTGAAGTCGAACTGGCCGTTGCTGTAGCGATAGCCAGGGCCCGCGCCGAAGCCGGACCCTTCAGCAATCCCACCGAGCCGCAGGTGCACGCCACGCGGCGGATTCAGCCAGCGCTCGATGAGGAGGTCGTCTTCGAGCTTGAAGAGGAAGCGCTCGATGCGGCTTCGCTTCGGCGGCTTCAGGTCGCGTGCTTTGGCCGCGCGCTCCGCCTGCAGCTCCCCGGCCCGGGTGGCGGGTTCCTGCGCCGGACTGGCGCTCAGCGCACAAATCAGCAGGGCTGTGAGACCATTCACATCGATTCTCCGACCCGACAGTGTAGTTCAGAGTCCTATCCTCATAGCAGGAAGCCTGATGACAAATCTGGATGATGTCAGGATTGAAAGGACGCCGTCGCAGGCGCCAGAACCGCCCCCGCAGCGCGACTGGCGCCCCGCGCTGGTCGTGATTCCGATCGTCGCGATCATCGCGATTGGCTACTATCTCGCCCGCCGGCCCGCGGGAACGAAGGAAGACCCGCGTGCCACCGCGACCTCGGCCGGCAAACCGGCTGCGCCAACACGCTCGGCTGAGCCGGGTGAGAACATCCCGTTGCCGCCGCTCGACGACACCGACGCGCTCGTCCGCGACCTGGTCGCCCGCCTGTCGGCGCATCCACAGGTCGCGGCCTGGCTGGCGACCGATCAGTTGATTCGAAACTTCACGCTGGTCGTCGTAAACATCGCCGACGGCCGGTCGCCGGCTCCCTACCTGCAGCGCCTCGCGCCGCGGGTCCCGTTCCGGGTCGTCGAGCGGGGCGCCGCCGTACACGTCGATCCGCGCTCCTACGAGCGATACGACGCGCTTGCGAGCGCCGTCGCCGCCATCGACGCGCGCGGGGCGGCGCGGCTATATGCCACGCTGAAGCCGCGCATCGACGACGCCTACAAGGAGCTTGGTGCGCCGCACGGCGATTTCGACCGGACGCTGGAGCGCGCCATCGCCAGGCTGCTGCAGACGCGCGCCGTTGAGGGTTCCATCGCTGTCGAGCCGGCAACGGCGGCCTTCCGATTTGCCGATCCTGCGCTCGAGTCGTTGTCGCCGGCGCAGAAGCAGTTGCTGCGCATGGGACCGGCGAATGCGCGGACCGTCCGGGACAAGCTCCGCGAAGTCGCCGGCTATCTCGCGCTGGACCCGGACGCCGCCGGTCGCTGAGCCCGCGGGCGGTGGATGTGGCATCATGGGAGTGCCAGCCTGCGCAACCTCTACGGAGTCGTCAATGAAGGCATGTGCCTTCCGCTCACATCTCTTCCTGCTCGTCGCTCTTGTCGTCGCTGTGGCATCGCTGGCCGCGCAGCAGCCGATTCGCACCGGTGTCCGCACGGTCGCGGTCTACACGACCGTCACGGATGCCGGCGGCCGCCTCGGGCCCGATCTGACGAAGGAGGACTTCGAGATCTACGAGGACGGCAAGCTGCGGCCGACGGCGGTGTTTGCCGCCGAGAGCCAGCCGATCACCGGGGTGGTGATGCTCGATCGCAGCACGAGCATGAAATTCAACGCGCCGCTGCTCGTGCGCGCCACCGAGGCATTCGTCCGGCGTCTGCAGCCGGGGGACAAGCTGCGGATCGGCGGCTTCGGCGAGAAGATCGAGATCGAGCCGGACGAGTTCACGGGCGATCAGGACGCGCTGATTCGGCTGTTGCGTACCGAGAAGGCCACCGAAGGACCGACGCCGCTCTGGAACGCCACGATGGACGCGATCGGCGCGTTGAAGCCGCAGGACGGGCGCCGTGTCATCGTGCTGTTCACGGACGGCTACGACATGCCCGGCAACTTCAAGTTCAACAACGCCTCCTTCATGGACGTCATGAACGCCGCGCAGAAGGAAGACGTGATGGTCTATACCATGGGTCTGGAGAGCCGCGCGCCGATCCGGGGCGGGATGAGCGTGCGCGACATGATGCCCGAGCGTCCGGATCCGGGCCTTGCCTCGATCGCTGGGGACACGGGCGGCGGCTATTTCGAGCTACGGCGCGCCGACGATCTCGAATCCACCTTCACGCGTGTCGGCGAAGAACTGCACCGCCAGTACGCGCTCGGCTTCGAGCCGTCGAAGCTCGATGGCAAGCGGCACAAGGTGGAAGTGAAGATCAAGAAGCCGGGGATGAAGGCCCGCGCGCGCAAGTCCTACGTGGCGGCGAAGGAATCTTAAGAGTCTTCCTGGAGCAGCCGTTCGAGGAGTTCGCCGCAGGCGGCGACAAATTGCGTCACCTCGGTTTGAACGCTGACGACCTCTTCCTCCGTGATTTCGGAGAAATCGGCGTAATCCGTGTTGAGGCGTTTCTCGAACGCACGCGGGAATGCGCGGGCGGTATCTGCCGGGAGGAGAGCGGTCTTTACGAAATGTGTCTGGAACAAGGTAATGACGCCGCTGTGACGCGCCGAGTCGACTCCGCGTGTCGCGAGGAGCGCGCGAGCCGCGTGAAGGGCAGCATAATAGAGGCGATTCACGGCCCCGCGTAGCGCACCGGTCGAGTACAGCGCCTGGCCCTCTCCAAGTGCCTCCCGTGCGCGTTCGAGGCGGTGGCGCGCCAGTGCGCCAACCTCCGGACTCACAGCGGTACTCCCTCCCGCTCGAGTGCCTGCACGAAAGGCGTGATCCGCCAGACCGGATGCTCGAAGACTGCCCGCTCGACGACGCGCGGCGAAATGTAGACGTCGTACTCGAGGTTCACGTCGAACGCGATATCCAATATCGCATCTTCCGCCCGAACCCGCTCTCCGGCAACGACTACGAGGACGTCGAGATCTGAATCGGGCGACGCGTCGCCGCGCGCCTTCGACCCGAACAGCTTCACCGCGACGACGTTGCCGGCAAGCCGCGAGCGGACGGACCGCGCGAATTCTTCGAGCGCACGCCGATCCCGCTCTTCGACGACGGGCGCAGGCATAGATACACGCAGCATAGCCGCGGCCCCCGGCGACAGCAATGGGCAACCGCGGGGCCATTCACGAAACATTTTCCATGCAAACGCGAATAGATGTGATACAAGGGCGGTGCGATGAAAGGCGAGCGCCTGGGTGAATTCGAGGAGCTGCTTCTGCTGGCCGTGCTCGCCCTGGAGGAGGTGCCGTATGTCGTCTCGATCCAGCAATACCTCGAAGAGACGACGTCCCGCGGTGTCTCGCTCGGCGCGGTATATGCCGGCCTGGATCGCCTCGAGCTCAAGGGGTTGGTGCGATCCTCGTTTGGTGAGGCGACGCGCGAGCGGGGCGGCAAGCGTAAGCGGTTGTTCTCGGTCACCAGAGAGGGCCTCCGAACTGCCAGAGAGGTGCGGCGTGTCCGTGAGGCCATCTGGAAGGTCATAGAGGAGCGACGCTGATGTCGGACGCCGACAGGCCTCCGCGTATGGGACGGTGGCTCCTGACCCTGCGCCGCCTCGGATCGCGCCGGCCGGAGGTCGAAGCGGATCTCCGCGAGTTGTTCGCGCTGCGCCTCGCCGCGCGGGGACGATCGGTGGCGAGCTGGCGCTATCTGGCGGATGTCGTGAGCCTCTGGAAATGGCGCCGCGGTCCGAGCGCCCGGTTGCGGGAGCGGCACTGGAATGGTTGGGCCGGAGTCACGCACGATCTGATCTTTGCGATGCGATTGTTTCGGCGGCATCCGGCTTTGTTCGGTGTCACGGTCGCCGGGCTCGCCCTCGCCATTGGCATCGCGACAGCGGTCGTGAGCGTCGTCAGATCCGTCGCGTTCGCCGGCTATGGTGCCGCCGCATCGGAATCGGTGTACCACGTCGCGCTCACGAGCGGCGTGTTCCGCAAGATCACCGGCAACTCGCCATTCCGCGGGCAGTGGACGTCTGCAGACTACGCGCGCCTTCGCGAGCTCACGACGTCGGCGACCTTGGCGGCATGGACGACGCAGCGTACCGAGTTCCGATGGACCCCCGGCGACGGCTCGCCAACGCGGGTGACATACCTGGCGGTGAGCGGCAACTACTTCACCGCACTCGGCATGCAGGCGGCACACGGTCGAGGGCTTTCGCCAGCCGACGACATACCTGGCGCTACGGCGACGGTCCTGAGCTGGGGCTTCTGGACAAACCGGCTCGGCAGCGATCCCTCGATCGTGGGCCGGACGATCTGGCTGGGCGACCGCGCTTACACCGTCGTAGGCGTCGCCGGCAGAAGACACATGATGCCGTCAGGATACGGCATGCCGCCGGACGCGTGGGTGCCACTGGCGGCGCATCGTGACGCCTGGTCCGGACAGACGGGCGTCCGCCGCGACGAGCTCCGCGAACAGTTGAAGGTGCGCAGGGATGATCCTCGCAGCGACGCCGCAGCAAGAGACCGGTACGCGGCGATCGAGGCGGAACTGGCCGTTCCGCCCGCCCATGGAATCCGCCGGTCTACGTCATCGGCAGGCTGCATCCTCGAGTGACGCCCGCACAGGCGGAGTTGGAAATCGGCGCACTTGCGCTCGATCTGGCACGGGAAGCTGGCGTGACGTGGCGTCCGACCGTCCGCCTCGAACCGCCGGATCAGAACATGGCGGACACGAGAGCGATCGCGGCGATCCTGATGGTCGTCGTCGGGCTCGTGCTGTTCGTGGCCTGCGCCAACGTGACGAACCTTCTCCTGGCGAGCGCGGCGGGCCGGCGTCGAGAGATTGGGACCCGTCTGGCACTCGGCGCAGGCCGCGGTCGCATCTTCCGCCAGCTCCTCACCGAGAGCCTGCTGCTTGGTTCCATGAGCAGCGTTGTGGGACTGGCGATTGCCATGGTCGTGCTTCCCTCGTTCGCCGTCCTAATTCAAGTTCCCCCGGCATTCGACGTGTCACCGGATCTGTGGGTCTACGCGTCGCTTGGCGCCATCACCGTGCTCGTCGGCGTGCTTGCCGGCTTAGCACCGGCTCGCTACGGTCATCGGCAGGAGCTCACGGCCGCGCTCAAGATGGATCAGCCGACGGCACCGCTGCCGCTGCCGCGCGGCCGAACGCGCTCCCTGCTGATCGGGACGCAGGCCGCAGTCTCCGCGGTGCTGCTCGTACTGGCCGCACTGCTCACACGATCGCTCGTCGAGGCCAGTGCGCTGGCAGCCGGGTACACGATCGACCCGCTCGTGACGTTCTACGTCGGCAATGAGCCCACGTCCAGCGCGTGGACCGCGACTCGCCGTGACGCGTACTGGAACGGGCTGCTCGAACAGGTCCGAGAGATTCCTGGCGTCGCCGGTGCGGCATTCGCGACCGCCCCGCCGTTCAGCGGTACGACGTTGCCTCCGCAACGAGTCCACGATGTGGCCGTGGATCGCAATGAAGTCTCGCCAGGCTACTTTCAGACCGTTGGGATTCCGCTGCTGCGCGGGCGCACGTTCACGGCGGACGAGGTCAGAAGCGAAGCGCCAGTCGCAATCGTGTCGGCAAGCCTCGCCCGTGCCGTGTGGGGAGCCGCGAATCCCGTGGGTGACGACCTCGCTCGAGTCTGGGGCCGGCCGACCGCCGCGGACGCAAAGCTTCCGGCCGCCTACCGAAAGCCCCGGGACGCCCGAGTCGTCGGCGTCGTCGCCGACATTCCCACACGTCTCGGCGAACGGCACTTCCCGGCCGTCTACCTTCCGATCTCCCGCACGTCTGTTCCGCGACTGGTCGTGCGAGCTCATGGAGAGCCGGGTCCGCTCGTTCGGCCTCTACAGGATGTGCTGCAGTCGTTCGATCCTCGGCAACGGCCGGTGGCGATCTTCGCGCGCGAGGCGCTGCGCCGCCACCTCGAGGGTCCACGGATCCTGGCAATGCTGTCCCTCGTTGTCGCCGCGGTGGCGCTCGGCCTGGCCGTCATCGGACTTTTTGGCGTTACCGCGTTTGTCGTCCAGCAGCGGACACACGAACTGAGCGTTCGCCGAGCGCTGGGAGCGACGCATGCCGAGCTGATGACGATGTTGTTGCGCGATAATCTGCGGCCTGTCGCCGTCGGGCTCGCGTGCGGGGTGTTCCTGTCGCTGGCAGGCGGGCGCGTTGTCCAGAGCCTCCTCTACGGCGTAGGCGCCCGCGATCCGATGGCAGTTGCTGGCGCCGTCGCGGTGCTGCTCGCCGCCGCGGGCCTGGCGGTCTTTCTCGCCGCACGGCGCGGCGCTGGTGCGAATCCCTCTGAGTTGCTGAAGCTCGGCTGACCCGTTGCTCCGTTGGTAATCATCGCCATCGGATTTCCTGATAGGTCTCCCACAACCGAATCGGCAGGGCGGCATCTGATTTCGTCATACGCGAGGTATGACGCGATCGCATGGCTTCCATTGGTAATCTCTGCTTCGCTTATGGCTCGAAGTAGTTCATAAGTGCGGCGTGCAAGGCCTCTACGATCCGCGTTACGAGCACGACGCGTGCGGCGTCGGTTTTGTCGCGCACATCAAGGGACAACGGTCGAGCGCGATCGTGCGCCAGGCGCTCCAGGTGCTCATCAACCTGCTGCACCGCGGCGCGTGCGGCTCCGAGTCGAATACGGGAGACGGCGCCGGCATCCTGATCCAGATGCCGGACCGCTTCCTGCGGAAGGCGGTCGACCGCGTTGGCATCGCGCTGCCGCCGGAAGGGGAATACGGCGCCGGCCTCATCTTCCTGCCCCGCGACCCTTCTGCGCGCGCCGACATCCAGCGGCTCTTCGAGCGCATCGTCGTCGAGGAAGGGCAGCAGGTCCTCGGCTGGCGCGACGTGCCGACCGACGACAGCCACATCGGGCGGTCGGCGGCGGCGGTCGAACCCGTCTTCAAGCAGATCTTCATCGGCCAGCGACCCGCGACCCGCGACCCGCGACCAGCGATCAGCGACCAGCGACCCGCGACCCGCGATCAGCGACCAGCGATCAGCGATCAGCGAACAGCGAACAGCGAACAGCGAACAGCGACCCGCGAATTCGAGCGCAAACTGTACGTCATTCGCAAGCGGGTCGAGCACGCGGTGGATCGGCTCGGGCTGGCGGACAAGAGCGCCTTCTACGTCGTCAGCCTCTCGTCACGAACGCTCACTTACAAGGGCATGCTCGCCGCCGACCAGATCGAGGCGATGTTCCCCGACCTGAGCGACGGCGACGTGGAGTCGGCGCTCGCGCTCGTCCACCAGCGGTTCAGCACGAACACGTTTCCCTCCTGGCCGCTGGCGCACCCGTATCGCCTCATCGCCCACAACGGCGAGATCAACACGCTGCGCGGCAACATCAACTGGATGAAGGCGCGCGAGGCGCTGTTCCGCTCGAACGTGCTGGGCGACGACCTCCAGAAGATCCTGCCGATCATCCGCGAGGGCGGCAGCGACACCGCGGTGTTCGACAACGTCCTCGAGCTGCTGGTCATGGCGGGGCGGTCGCTGCCGCACGCCATGCTGATGATGATCCCCGAGGCGTGGCAGGCGCACGAGTCGATGGACCCGGCGCGGAAGGCCTTCTACGAATACCACTCGTCGCTGATGGAGCCGTGGGACGGCCCCGCGTCGATGGTCTTCACCGACGGCATCCAGATTGGCGCCGTCCTCGACCGCAACGGACTGCGGCCCTCGCGCTACTACGTGACGAAGGACGACCTCGTCATCATGGCGTCCGAGGTCGGCGTCCTCGACATCGAGCCCGAGCGCATCCTGCTCAAAGAGCGGCTCCATCCGGGACGCATGTTCCTCGTCGACACCGCGCAAGGCCGCATCGTCGACGACGACGAGATCAAGCGGCAAGTGGCGGAGGAGCATCCGTACGGCGAGTGGCTGCAGGAGCATCTCGTCGACATCGAGGACCTGCCGCGGGCGCCGTTCATGACGCCTCCCGATCACGACACGGTGCTGAAGCGCCAGCTCGCGTTCGGCTACACGCTCGAGGACCTGAAGGTCGTGCTCACGCCGATGGCGCTCAACGGCGAGGAGCCGATCGGCTCGATGGGCACCGATACGCCGCTCGCGGTGCTGTCGGAGCGGTCGCGGCTGCTCTACGACTACTTCAAGCAGCTCTTCGCGCAGGTCACGAACCCGCCGCTCGACGCGATTCGCGAGGAGCTCGTGACGTCGATGGAGTCGACGATCGGGCCGGAGCGCAATCTGCTCGAGCCGGAGCCGGAATCGTGCCGGCAGATCAAGGTCAAGTATCCGGTCATCGACAACGACGAGCTCGCGAAGCTGCGGCACATCTCCGCGCGCGGGTTCCGCTCGACGACGCTGTCGATGGTGTATCGGCCGAGTGACGGCGGGGAGGGGCTCGAGCGGGCGATGGACCGGCTGTGCGCCCGCGCGGTAAATGCGGTCGACGGCGGCCACACGATTCTCATCCTTTCCGATCGCGCCGTGAGCGACGAGTTTGCGCCGATTCCCGCGCTGCTGGCGACGGCGGGCGTCCACCATCATCTCGTCCGCGAAGGCCGCCGGACCCGCTGCGCGCTGGTCGTGGAGTGCGGCGACGCGCGCGAAGTGCATCACATCGCGCTTCTCATCGGCTACGGCGCCGGCGCGGTGAACCCCTACCTCGCGTTCGAGACGCTCGACGATCTGATCCGGCAGGGCGCGCTCGAAGACCTCAGCCACGAGGGCGCCGTCCGCAACTACATCCGCGCGCTGAACAAGGGCGTCCTGAAGGTGATGTCCAAGATGGGCATCTCGACGCTCCAGAGCTACTGCGGGGCGCAGATCTTCGAGGCCGTCGGCCTCGAGGCGGCGTTCGTCGATCGCTATTTCGCCTCGACGGCCTCCCGCATCGGCGGCGTCGGCATCGATGTGATCGCGGAGGAAACGCGACGCCGGCATGCGACGGCGTATCCATCGCGTCCGACCGCGCCGCTCTCGCTCGACCCGGGTGGCGAGTACCAGTGGCGGCGCGACGGCGAGCACCACCTGTTCAACCCGGCGACGGTCCAGAAGCTGCAGCACGCCACGCGCACCGGCCAATACCGCATCTACAAGGAGTACACCGCGCTCGTCGACGACCAGAGCCGCCGCCTCGGCACGCTCCGCGGCCTGTTCGAGATGAAGCCGGCCGGCGGGCCGATTCCGATCGAAGAGGTCGAGGCGGTCGAATCGATCGTCCGCCGCTTCTCGACCGGCGCGATGTCGTACGGGTCGATCAGCCAGGAAGCCCACGAGACGCTCGCGATCGCGATGAATCGCCTCGGCGCGAAGTCGAACACCGGCGAGGGCGGCGAGGATTCCGCGCGCTACGTGCCGGATCCGAACGGCGACTCTCGGCGCAGCGCGATCAAGCAGGTCGCCTCCGCGCGGTTCGGCGTGACCAGCGAGTACCTGGTGAACGCGGACGACATCCAGATCAAGATGGCCCAGGGCGCCAAGCCCGGCGAAGGCGGGCAGCTCCCCGGCCACAAGGTGTATCCCTGGATCGCGAAGGTACGGCACTCGACACCCGGCGTGACGCTCATCTCGCCGCCGCCGCACCACGACATCTATTCGATCGAGGATCTCGCGCAGCTCATTTACGACCTGAAGAACGCGAATCCGCGCGCGCGGATCCACGTGAAGCTGGTGGCGGAAGTCGGCGTCGGCACGATCGCCGCCGGCGTCGCCAAGGCGCACGCCGACGTCGTGCTGATCTCCGGTCACGACGGCGGCACCGGCGCATCGCCACTGACGGCGGTCAAACACAGCGGCATCCCGTGGGAGATCGGGCTGGCGGAGACGCAGCAGGTGCTGCTGCTGAACAACCTGCGCGATCGCATTGCCGTGCAGGTGGACGGCCAGATGAAGACCGGCCGTGACGTCGTCATCGCCGCGATGCTGGGCGCAGAGGAATTCGGGTTCGCAACCGCGCCGCTCGTCGTCTCCGGCTGCGTGATGATGCGCGTCTGCCATCTGAACACCTGCCCGGTGGGCATCGCCACGCAGGATCCCGAGCTGCGGAAGCAGTTCACCGGCAAGCCGGAGTTCGTCGAGAACTTCTTCCGCTTCATCGCCGAGGAAGTGCGCGAAACGATGGCGCGGCTCGGCTTCCGGACGATGGACGAGATGATCGGCCGGGTCGACTGCCTCGACGTGCGCAGCGCCGTGGAGCACTGGAAGGCGAGCGGCGTCGATCTCTCCACCGTGCTGCACCACCCGGATATCGCTGCCGAAGCGCCGCGCCGGCGCGTGCGCGCGCAGGAGCACGGCCTCGCCACCGCGCTCGATCACGAGCTGATTCGCCGGTGCGCCGATGCGCTCGAACGTCGCACGCCGGTCGAGATCGATCTGCCGATCCGCAACAGCCAGCGCGCCGTGGGGACGATGCTCGGGTATGAGGTGACGCGGCGATTTGGCGCGGACGGGCTGCCGGACGACACGATTCGCATCCAGTTCACGGGAACCGCGGGCCAGAGCTTCGGCGCTTTCGTGCCGCGCGGGATCACGCTCAACATCGAGGGGGACGCGAACGACTTCTGGGGCAAGGGGCTGTCCGGCGGCAAGCTGGCGATCTACCCACCGGCGGCGTCGACCTTCGCGTCGCAGCAGAACGTCATTGTCGGTAACGTCTGCCTCTACGGCGCCACCAGCGGCGAGGCCTTCGTGTGCGGGGTGGCGGGTGAGCGGTTCGCCGTGCGCAACAGCGGCGCGCTTGCGGTGGTCGAAGGGGTTGGGGATCACGGCTGCGAGTACATGACGGCCGGCCGTGTCGTCGTCCTCGGCCGGACCGGGCGGAACTTCGCGGCGGGGATGAGCGGCGGCGTCGCCTACGTGCTCGACGTCGACGGCCGGTTCGCCGCGCGCTGCAACCGCGCGATGGTCGACCTCGAGCCGCTGGCCGATCCGCAGGATTCGGAACTCGTGCTGATGCTGCTGACCGAGCACGTGCGGCTCACCAACAGCGCGTATGGTGCGCGGCTGCTGCTGGACTGGGACGCGACGCGCGAGCGGTTCGTGCGCGTGATGCCGCGCGACTACCGGCGCGCGTTGCTCGCGTCGGAAAGCGCGCGGGCGAAGAAGGCCACGCCGGCCGTGGCGGTGTTCGCGGGAGCGGCGCGTGGGTAAGCCCACCGGCTTCATCGAGATCGCGCGGCTCAAACAGCCGGCGCGGCCGGTGGCGGAGCGCATCCGCGACTGGAACGAGGTCTACCTGCCGCACGCGACCGGAGATCTCCAGGAGCAGGGGGCGCGCTGCATGGATTGCAGCGTGCCGTTCTGCCACCAGGGCTGCCCGCTCGGCAACCTGATTCCCGACTGGAACGATCTCGTCTATCGCGACCGCTGGCGCGACGCGGCGCAGCGGCTGCTCGCGACGAACAATTTCCCCGAGTTCACCGGCAGGCTGTGCCCGGCGCCGTGCGAAGGATCGTGCGTGCTCGGCATCAACTCCGATGCGGTGACGATCAAGTCGATCGAGGCGGCGATCATCGAGCGCGCGTTCGAGGAGGGGTGGATCGCGCCGCGGAGACCGGCGCATCGGACCGGCCGTCGTGTCGCGATCATCGGCTCGGGGCCGGCGGGGCTGGCCGCCGCCGATCAACTCAATCAGGCCGGCCATCGGGTGACCGTCTTCGAGCGCGCCGATCGTGTCGGCGGCCTGCTGCGCTACGGCATCCCCGAGTTCAAGCTCGAAAAGCGGGTCCTCGACCGGCGGCTCGCCATTCTGCGTGACGAGGGCATCGTTTTCTTCACCGGCATGCATATCGGCGTCGACATTCCGCTCGGCGATCTCCGCCGCGAGTTCGACGCGGTCGTCCTGGCCGGGGGGGCGCCGCAGCCGCGCGATCTTCAGGTTCCGGGGCGGGATTTGCTCGGGATTCACTTCGCCGTCGAGTACCTGACGCAGCAGAACCGGCGCTGCCACGGCGACGAGTCGGCCGCGGACGGCGCCATCACGGCGAAAGGCAAGCGGGTCGTCATCATCGGCGGGGGAGACACCGGCGCGGACTGCCTGGGCACCGCCCACCGGCAGGGCGCAGCCGCCGTCCACCAGTTGGAACTGCTGCCGCGTCCACCTGACGAGCGCGCCGCCGACAACCCGTGGCCGCAGTGGCCGAACATTTTCCGCATCTCGTCGGCGCACGAAGAGGGAGGCGAGCGGCTATACTCTGTGTCGACCGATCGCTTCACCGGAGACAGACACGGCAACGTCACCACGCTGCACGCCACCAAGGTGTCGATGGTGCGTGAGAACGGCGCGGTGCGGTTCGAGAAGGTCGCGGGAAGCGAGCTGACGCTGTCAGTCGATCTCGTGTTGCTGGCGATGGGCTTCACCGGCGCCGAGCGCGGGCCGCTCGCGGAGCTCGGCGTGAGGTTCACCGACCGCGGCACGGTCTGGCGCGACGAAGGCTGGATGACGAGCGTTCCCGGCGTCTTCGTCGCGGGCGACATGCAGCGCGGGCAGTCGCTGATCGTCTGGGCGATCGCCGACGGCCGCAGCGCCGCGCGCGGCGTGGACGAGTACTTGATGGGTTCTTCGAGGCTTCCGGCTCCGGTGTGAGGACTATGCTTCCAGTAGCCATCGAGCATGCACCCGACACCCCGCGACACCTTTCCGCCCTCTGTGAAATCAACCAGGCCCTGATCGCGACTCCCAACCTGCGCGCCGCCCTGCGGCGCATGCTCGAAATCATCGAGCGCGAGATGGACGCGATCCGCAGCGCGGTGGTGCTGGCCGGATCCGACGCGAGCGATCTGCGCGTGGAGGCCGCGCACGGTGCCGGGCGCAGGCTCGGCGTCCCCGCCGAGCCGATCACACGCCGCGTCATCGAGAGCGGCCGGCCGGTGATGGTGCCGCAGGTCAGCCGCGAGCCTCTGCTCGACACCGGCGACACGCCCACGGCGGTGACGCCGGATCGCGAGACCAGCTTCGTCTGCGTGCCGGTGATGCTGAAAGGATCGGCGGCCGGCGCCATCACGCTCGATCTGCCGTTCCGTTCCGACCGCGACTACGACGCGCTCGTCGGCTTCCTGCGCGTCGCGGCGTCGATGGTCGCGCAGGCCATGAAGGTCGATCGGCTCGTCGACGCCGAGCGGCAGCGGCTGCTCGAGGAGAACATCCACCTCCGCGAGGAGCTGCGCGAGCGCTACGACTTCTCGCACATCATCGGCACCAGCGGGCCGATGCGGCGCGTCTACGAGCAGATCACGCAGGTCGCCGGCACCAACACGACGGTGCTCGTCCGCGGCGAATCGGGCACCGGCAAGGAGCTGATCGCGCACTCGATCCACTACAACTCGCCGCGCGCGTCGAAGCCGTTCGTCAAAGTGAGCTGCGCGGCGCTGCCCGATTCGCTGATCGAGTCCGAGCTGTTCGGCTACGAGAAGGGGGCGTTCACCGGCGCGCAGGCGCGGAAGAAAGGCCGCTTCGAGCTGGCCGACGGCGGCACGCTGTTCCTCGACGAAGTGGGCGACCTGCCGCTGACGACGCAGGTCAAGCTGCTGCGCGTGCTGCAGGAGCGCGAGTTCGAGCGGCTGGGCGGCGTCGAGCCGGTCAAGGTCAACGTCCGCCTGATCGCGGCGACGAACGCCGATCTCGAGAAGGCGATCGCCGCCGGCGCGTTCCGCGAGGATCTCCACTATCGCCTGAACGTCTTCGCCATCTACGTGCCGCCGCTGCGCGAGCGCAAGACCGACCTCCTGCTGCTCGCCGACCACTTCCTGGAGAAGTACGCGAACGAGCACCACAAGTCGATCAAACGCATTTCGACGCCGGCGATCGACATGCTGATGGCGTATCACTGGCCGGGCAACGTGCGCGAGCTGCAGAACGTCCTCGAGCGCGCCGTGCTCGTCTGCGACGCGAACGTGATCCACGGCCATCACCTGCCGCCGACGCTGCAGACGGCGGAGGCGTCCGGCACGGTGACCGACCTCTCGCTCACGGAAGCGGTCGACGCCTACGAGAAGGATCTGATCCTCGACGCGCTCAAGACCTGCCGCGGGAACCGCACCAAGGCCGCGCGGCTGCTGCACTCGACCGAGCGCATCATCAGCTACAAAGTCCGCAAGTACCGCATCGACTGCCGCCGCTTCCGATCCTGAATCCGACATTTCTGTCGGTACTTGTGCGCGCGGCGACACGACTGTCGGATCGTTCGAGCGTGCGTCGATTCGTTTCCCGACAATTCTGTAGGACTTTCCGAGGCGTCCGACATCGTTGTCGATCCCGCGCGCGCCGCCAGCAGCGCGATCGACGGATTTCCTAACCAATTCGCGCATCGACGCGCGCGCCGCGCGCCACGCCGTGGCGGTCCTCTTGCTCACGCCTCCGCAACACCCGCGGTGCAACACCGGAGTCACTGCGAAGGAGGACGGGTATGAGAAAGACGGTCTGGAGTGTGTGCGTGCTGGCGCTGCTGGCGGCGCCCGCGCTGGCGCAGGACGCCGGCAGCCAGCCGGCCGCGGCGGCGGGCGGAGGCGAGGTCCCGAAGCGCTATACCGTGACGGTCGGCCTCGACGTGCTGTCGTCGTACATGTTCCGCGGCATCCATCAGGAGAGCAGCGGCTTCGTCGCGCAGCCGCCGATCGATCTCGGCGTGACGCTCACCGAGCGCATGACGCTGAACGTCGGCCAGTGGCACAGCATCCATTCCGGACCGACCGGCAGCCTGTACGAGTCCGACTACTACGGCTCGCTGACGTTTTCCGCCGGCAGGCTGAAACCGGGCGTGCTCTTCACGTCGTACACCAGCCCGAACGACCGGTTCACGACCGTCCAGGAGCTTGCGACGTTCGTCTCGTTCGACGACAGCGGCAGCCGCTTTCCCTTGGCTCCGAAAGCCACCCTCGCGTTCGAGCTCGATGGACAGGCGGACGGCGGCCGGTCGCGCGGCACGTATCTCGAGCTCGGGATCAGGCCGTCGATCAAGGTGATCGACGCGCGCATGCCGCTGTCGCTCGCCATCCCCGTGCGGCTCGGTCTGAGCCTCAGGGACTACTGCGAGGGCATCGCCGGCGGCGACACGTTCGGCTTCGTCTCGACCGGCGCCGTCGCCAGCGTGCCGATCTCGATCGGCAAGGTGACCTGGGACGTCCACGGCGGCATCGAGATGTGCCGGCTGGGACGCAATCTCAAAGCGCTCAATGCCAACGACGCCGTCAAGCCGGTCGGCGTGTTTGGCGTGACCTTGACCTATTGATGTGACGAGGTGAATCGATGAATCAAGCTGACACGGCATGGATGCTGGTTGCCACTGCGCTGGTGCTGCTGATGACGCCGGCGCTGGCGTTTTTCTACGGCGGCCTGGTGCGCTCGAAGAACACCCTGAACACGATGATGATGTCGTTCATCTCGCTCGGCTTCGTCGGCGTGCTCTGGGCGGTGGCCGGCTACTCGCTCGCCTTTGCTCCGGGAACCAACTGGCTCGGTGATCTTTCGCGCATGTTCCTGCGGGGCGTCGGCCTCGAGCCGCAGGGCACGATCCCGCACTACCTGTTCATGGCCTACCAGGGGACGTTCGCGATCATCACCGCCGCGCTCATCTCCGGCGCCATCGTCGAGCGCATGCGGTTCTCGGCGTACGTGATCTTCATCTCGCTGTGGGCGCTCGCCGTCTACAGCCCGATCGCGCACTGGGTGTGGGGCGGCGGCTGGCTGGCCGATCTCGGCGCGCTCGACTTCGCGGGCGGCACGGTCGTCCACGTCAACGCCGGCGTCGCGGCGCTGGTCGCCGCCAAGGTCGTCGGCCAGCGGCGCGACTACAAGGCGTCGCAGGTGCTGCCGCACAACGTGCCGTTCACGCTGCTCGGCGCCGGCCTCCTCTGGTTCGGCTGGTTCGGCTTCAACGCCGGCAGCGCGCTCGGCGCCAACACCACGGCCGCGCTCGCGTTCACGACGACGATGCTGGCGCCGGCCGGGACGCTGGTGGTGTGGACGCTGCTCGACGCGGCGCGCCATCAGAAGTCCACCGCTGTCGGCGCGGCGACGGCGATTGTCGTCGGACTCGTGGCCGTCACGCCGGCGGCCGGCTTCGTCGGCCCGATGAGTGCGATCCTGCTTGGCATGATCGCCGCGGTGCCGAGTTATGTCGCGCTCGCGTGGCGCACGAAGACCAATCTGGACGACTCGCTCGACGTCGTCGCGGCGCATGGCGTGGGCGGCATGGTCGGCGCGCTGCTGACCGGCGTGTTCGCGCAGAAGGCCCTCAACGGCGTCGCGGACGGGCTGCTGTTCGGCAATCCGCAGCAGGTCCTCATCCAGGCCGCCGCGGTTGCCGCGGCCATCGCCTACAGCGGCGTCGCCAGCTTCGTGCTGCTGAAGCTGACGTCTCTGATCGTTCCGCTCCGCGCCGACGAGACGCACGAGACGGCCGGGCTCGACGTCACGCAGCACGGCGAGGAAGCCTACGTGCACGAAGGCGGGCTGCGCGCGGTCCTGCCGGTTTACGCGAGCACCGACGAGAACACCGGCTTCACGACCGAGCCGGCGACAGCGTCGTAGGGTCGAACAGCAGCGGAAAGAACCGGCCGTCCAGCGGATGGCCGGCGGGTATTGGCGGAACGCCCGCCAGCAGCGGTTCGTTGGTTGCCGATCGCACCCCGTCGCGGACCACGTTGATGACGGTTCCGCGGCGGGGTCGATCGGATGTATTCGCCGACGAGCCGTGCAGCACCAGCGGGTGGTGGAACGACGCGTAGCCGCGCGGCAGCTCCACCGCGACAGGGTTGAACGCTGCCCGCTGCTCTTCCGTCAGCACCGACTGAATCGCGTCCATCGTCCCGGCGAGCGCCGGCTTCGGCAGCAGGTCCCACCTGTGGCTGCCGGGCACGTACTGCAGGCATCCGTTCTCGCGCGTTGCATCGTCCAGCGCAATCCAGCACGTCAGGTGAGTCATCGGCTGCGTGCGCGTCCAGTACGAGTAGTCCTGGTGCCACGCAACGACGCCGCCGTGGCGCGGCGGCTTGCAGAACAACTGGTCGTGCCAGAACCGCACGGCACCGTCGAGCAGCTGCGAGGCAGGAACCACGAACGCGGGATTCCAGAGGAGATCGTGGAAGCCGGGCGCGACGCGCCATGCGCCCAACGCGTGGAAGAGCACCGTCGACGGATCGTCCGACTCGTTCGAGTGGAACTCGTAGAAGTACGCATGACCCGGATGCGCGGGAATCATGAGCTCGGAGAGCTCGCGCTGCAACGCCTCGACTTGCTCGTCTGACAGCACCCGGATGCCGCCGAGGTAGCCGCGCTCGTGAAAGAACTTCACGTCCTCATCCGTAAGACGGTGCGAGTTCCACTCATCAGCAGATGCGGGGCGCGGAAAGAGCGAGGAGACGGGCCTGCCATCGGCGGAATAATCGCGGGACATCGGCAGATGATAGCTCGACCGGCACGCTCCGACGCCCGCTGAGGTGTATTAGCGCGGCGCAACCCGGTAAAATCTCTTCACACCGAATCTCTTCACACCGATTCCGCCGATGAAGAACAAAACGTATCTCGCCACTGGTGTCTCGTTGCTCGTGCTCCTCCTGACAGGCGTGGTCCAGCGTCAGGCGATCGGTCCGTCCATCGGCGGGTTCGGTCCGGCGTCGGCGGAAGCGTCCGATTTCGACGGCGATCCGATCGCCGCGCGGCAGCAGGCAGATATCGCCGTGATGAAGCGATTCAGGCCGGGATATCCGTTCTGGGAAAACATCTTCACGATTCGCGACGGCTACATCGTGTTCGGCAGCGCAGCGGACGGCCGTGCGCTGGTCGCGTTTCCCGCCGCCGGCGACTGGACGCGCAGCGCGCGCTGGTACGACCGCTCGCTCGCCACTCTGTTGAAGGGGCGTGAGCTGCCGCGGTCGCTGGACGATCGGCGTGAGTACGTGGCGCGGCTGCTGGAGGCGGTGGCCGGTCCCGTCCTGCACAATGAGACGCGTGGCGACTTCGCGGCGCCAGGCATCGAGCGATACGGAGCCTTCTTCGGCGAGTGGGCCGCCATCTACGAGCGGTTCGGCGTGCCGGGCGAGATCGGCCTCGCGCAGGCGCTGCTGGAGTCCGGCTTCGAGGGCCGCCGTCGATCCGAAGCGAATGCCGTCGGCCTCTGCCAGTGGCTCGAGACGAACTGGGATCAGCTCGATCGTCTCGATCCCGCCGTCATCGAATCCGGCAACCAGACGACGCAGGCGGCGTACTGCGGCGCGTATCTGGCGGTGCTGGCGACGAAGTACGGCTCGTTCATTCCGGCGCTCTCCGAGCACCACGCGGGCGCGACCAACGTCGGGCGGATCCTCGTGAACGGCGCGCGGCTGGGTGGTACCAACGCCCGCGAGCGGTATCTTCTCGGCGCGGAGCTCGCGCGCGATCTCCGCTCCATCGGGCACGAAGCCTACAGTGACATCTACGTGTCCTACGGACCGCGCTCGTACCGGTATGCCGAAATCGTGTTCGGAAACACGTTCGCCATCGGCAAGGTCCTGAGCGGCACGCCGCAGCAGGCGATTCATGCAATGCGGACGACGCGGACGATCCCGATCGCCGAGGTCGCACAGCGGACTCGCTTGGGCGTGGAGGAGATCCGCCGATTCAATCCGGCGCTCGTCTCACGTGTGCCCGCGGGCGCGACGCTGTATTTGCCGGCGCAGCACGGGTCGCTCGGACGTGACGTCGCGTTCTGGCACCGGCCGGCCAGCACGGAGTATTTGTCGATCTTGAGAGAATTCGTGCGCCTCGACGTGCAGCCCGAAGCGTGGGATCGGCCGGCGTTTCAGCGGACGCTGAAGGAGTTCCAGCGGCGCTTCCGCGAGACTGACACCGAAGAGGGTACCGTCATGGCGACGGTGCTCGAGTACGTGCGTCGCGATGCGGCGACGAGCGGCCGCCGCCGCATCCTCGCCGAATACCGGGAGAGCGATCACATCCGCGCGCTGTTTGCGCACGGCATCTCCGAGCTCGATGGCAGTCTGGCGCTCGCTGCGGGCGCTCTCGCCGCCGATGCCCTGGCCGCCGAGTAGCTCTCCGATCGGGGCGACCGGGTCTACCGGTCGCCGCGATCTCCGTGCCCTGACTTCACCTTCCGTTTCGCCGCCTGTCCCCGATCCTTCCTCAACGACCGTCCTACGTCGTCTGATTCGCTGAACTGCCCGCGCTCATCGCGGCGCACGAACCGCTTGTCCCGGCCCGTGTCGATGCGTTCGCGTGCGGAGCTGCTGCTCTTGCGTTTCGTCGCCATCGGTCCTCCCCTGGGCGGTCTCAACGCAAGCCATGTGCCCGGATTTCTGCTCAGGCGCGGCGGCTAGCGCCGGCGTGTGTAAATCAGATCGTAGTTGACCTGCCACGTCTTGCCGCCGTCGGGCGTGCGCTGCGAGTACTGTCGAACGCTGCCGTCCGCTTGCTTGAAGAACGCCAGCCGGACATGCATGCGTCCGCCTTGCCCGCGTGGCGCTGGAATGTCGCCCTCGTACGTCATGTTGCCGTCGACGAGGTCGCCGGCGTACTGGTGCAGGCCGCCGCTGCTGTCCACCCAGGTCTGATGCCACTTGCCTGACACGCGATCGTAGATGTTGAAGCTCTGACCGGTCTGCCCTGGCGCCGTCCACGTTTCGAGCACGACGCAGCCGTTGTGGATCTTCGTGACGACGTTCGTCGCGGGCGGTGCGCCGGGCGAGCCGTTCGGCCTGACCTCCCACTCGCCGATCCAGTAGTCGAACTGGCGATACACCGGATCGTGCTCGCAGGGGCGTGCGTTTCGATCGAGCGCGTGCTGAAGGACGGCGAAGCGCGCGTCGCTCTTCAGCGAGGCGATCGCCGGGTCCGTCGCGACCGGCGGCGGCAGCGCGCCGAGACCGAACTCGGTCGCCTTCGTCAGCTCCGCGAAGGCGGCGTCGGGGTTCTTCAGCCTCGCCTGCACGACCGCCATCCAGAGCGCGACCGGCACCGGTCGCGTGCCGAGCCGTCGCGCTTCTTCCAGCCGAGCGAGCGCGCCTTTCAGATCGCCTGCCTGGATCAGCGCCTGCGCTGCGTTGACGTGCGCCATTGCGGGATCCAGCGGCGGCCCGCCCTGGCCGGCCGGCGCCGTTACCGAGGCCACAACGACAAGAACAGTTGCGAGAAAAGACATGACACAATTCCTTACCACGGAGCGCAGGGTGGCGGCGAACGCTCCGTAGCTGAGTTGCGCGCTGGCTTGGAAGATGCATCAGGCTGAAGCGTTTGGAGTGCACACGATGCGTATCATGACTGTGATCTGTCTTGCAGTGTTCGTGGCCGTCACGGCTCAGGCTCAGACGAAGCCGGCTCCCGAAACGCAGAAACCCGCGACGAAAGAGACCGCGAAGCCAGCCGCGGCCGGCGCTGTCGGCGCGCCCGACCAGAAGGGACAGGTGGAGCGCGGACAGAAGCTCTATGCGGACAACAAATGTCAAGCATGCCACTCCATCGGCGGAAAGCCTCACACCAGGCTTCCGCTCGACGATGTCGGCAGCCGGTTGTCCGCAGAGGACCTGCGCCAGTGGCTGATCAATCCCGCTGAGATGACCGGCAAGACGAAATCCACCAAGAAACCCCCGATGCCCTCGTTTGCGAAGCTGGCGAAGGAGGATGTCAGCGCGCTCGTCGCGTACTTGCAGACGCTGAAGAAGAAGAGCTAATCCGGCGTGGCGGTTCGTTTCGGTTCGCTGCAGAACCCGGTCTCTGTTGCCGGAATCGTTCTCGCAACGATCGGGGCCGTACTGTTCCTCGTCGTCTTTCTGCTCGACTTGTTCGGGTTCCATACGAACCCGTACATCGGCATCCTCTTCTTCCTCGTCTTTCCGGCGGTGTTCATCACGGGGCTGGTCCTGATTCCGATCGGCCTGTTCTTCGAACGCCGCCGCCGCCGTGCCGGGCGGCCGCCGTCGGAGCTGCGGTGGCCCAGCCTCGATCTCAACGTCAGGCACCAGCGTCGGGTGGTGTTCGGCGTCGCCCTCCTCACCCTGATCAACGTTCTGATCGTGTCGCTGGCGGCGTACCGGGGCATCCAGTACATGGACTCGGTGCCCTTCTGCGGTCAGGTCTGCCACGAGGTGATGGAGCCGGAGTTCGTGGCGTATCAGGACGGTCCGCATTCCCGCGTCGCGTGCGTCGAGTGCCACATCGGCCCTGGCGCGCCGTGGTTCGTGCGCTCGAAGCTGAGTGGCACGCGCCAAGTGTTCGCCGTGCTGATGAACACGCACGAGCGGCCGATTCCATCGCCAGTGGAGAACCTGCGGCCGGCGCAGGAGACCTGCGAGCACTGCCACTGGCCGGAGAAGTTCCACGGCGACACGGTCGAGATCAAGCGCGAGTACGCCGAGGACGAGCAGAACACGGAATCGACGACGACGCTGCTGATCCACGTCGGCGGCGGCAGCGAGCGGCTGGGGATCGCGACCGGCATCCACTGGCACATGAACGTGGCCAACGAGATCGAGTACGTGCCAATGGACGAGAAGCGGCAGTCGATCGGCTACGTGAGGCTGCGCGATCGCAACGGCGCCGTTCGCGAGTACTACGCCGAGGGCGTCACCGAGGCGCAGATCGCCGGCCGCGAGCGGCGGCGCATGGACTGCATGGATTGTCACAACCGTCCATCACATCCGTTTGCGCTGTCGGCCGAGCGCGCCGTCGACGATGCCATCACGCTCGGCGATATCCCGCGGACACTGCCGTTCGTGAAGCGGGAAGCGGTGGCGGCTGTCAAAGGTGACTACGCGGACCACGCGGCCGCGAGCGAAGCGATCGCGCGCCGGCTCCGCGATTTCTATCGCACCGCCGGCCTCTACGATTCGCGCCGCGGCGACGTCGAGCGCGCGGTGAGCGCCGCCGACGCGCTGTATCGCCGCAACGTGTTTCCCAGGATGCGCGTCGGGTGGGGACCCTATCCGAACAACATCGGCCACATGGCGTTTCCCGGCTGCTTCCGGTGCCACGACGGCACGCATACTGCGAAGGACGGCAGCGTCATCCGGCAGGACTGCGATCTCTGCCACACGATGCAGTAAGGGCCTTCAATGCGATACGTCAGGCCGTTCGTGCTGCTGAGCGCGGCGCTCATCACGCTCGTTGCGACACTCTCGGCGGCGACGTCCGTCCCTCGTCCCTGGTCCCTGGTCGCAGGTCCCCGGTCATTGGTCCCTGGTCACGCGTCCCGGGTCGGTCCCGGGACTCAGGACCAGGGACCCGGGACCCGTGACCAGGGACCCGGGACCAGGGACCAGGGACCAGGGACCCCGCCGGGATTCGTCGGCGAGGCGACGTGTTTGACGTGCCATGACGGCATGCAGAAGGGATACGCGGATTCCATGCATGGGCGGAAAGCGCATCCACGCTCGCCGGCGGCGAACCAGGGATGCGAGTCGTGCCATGGTCCCGGCGCGAAGCACGTCGAAGATCCGTCCGCACCCGATTCGATCCGGCGGTTCACGCGCATGGATCCGCGCGAGGCGAGCGCCGCGTGCCTGTCGTGCCACAGCCGCGACAACCATGCACTGTGGCAGGGGAGCGCCCACGACACGCGCAACATGTCGTGCGTGACCTGCCACAGCGCGCACGACTTCAAGTCGCCCCATGCGCAACTGAAGACGGCGCGCGAGATCGAGACGTGCGAGACGTGCCACAAGGTGCAGACGCAGAAGGTGCTGCGCCTCGGCCACATGCCGGTGCAGGAAGGGAAGATGGCGTGCTCGTCGTGCCACAACCCGCATGGCTCGACGAACGAGAAGCAGCTCCGCGTCGGCAACTGGATCAACGAGAGCTGCGTGAGCTGTCACACCGACAAGCGCGGGCCGTTCCTGTTCGAGCACGCCGCCGGGCGCGAGAACTGCATCACCTGCCACGACCCGCACGGCTCCAACAACGATCGGATGCTCGTCGCGAAGCTGCCGATGCTGTGCCAGCGCTGCCACGTCGGGACGCGCCACCCGTCGACCATCTACGACATGGCCGCCGTCCGCAACAAGAGCAACCGCATCGTCAATCGCGGCTGCGTGAACTGTCATCAGAACATCCACGGGTCGAACCACCCGTCGGGTCACTCCTTCCTGCGGTAGGAGCGCGATCATGTGCCGCACACATCTCGGGTGGCTGACTGTGATCGCGCTGGCGCTCTCGCTGCCGGGCGCCGTCTTCGCGCAGACGAACCCGCCGGGCCAGCAGCAGCCATCGTCCGAGGCGGCGCCGGCGCAGCCGGCTCCAAAGGGGCAGGTGGGTGAAATCGACGTCGGGTTCCGCGTCAACGCGATCGACGGCGATCCTGCGCGGTTCCAGCGCTTTCAGGACCTGCGAGACGGCCCGGTGCTGAACGCGCTGCGATATACGCGCTCGCGCGACACGTGGGAGTTCAACTTCTCGGCGAACAACACCGGCTATCGCGACCAGCAGTTCGCCGCGGACTGGAATCAGTTCGGCAAGCTGCGCGCGTCGTTCGAGTGGACGCAGATTCCGTGGTTCCACAGCCTCGACACGCGGACGGCGTTCAGCCGCGACGGCAATGCCCTCCGCCTGCCGGACTCGCTGCAGGGCCGGCCGCTGCCGGAAGTGGCGGGCGCGGGCTCACAGCTTGAGACGCGCGTCCGGCGCGACATCGCGGACGCACGGTTCTCGTACGCGCCGACGACAACGACCGACGTTCAAGTGCGCTTCACGAGCACGACGCGTGGCGGCGAACAACCGTGGGGCGCCGGGTTCGGCTTCACGGCGGCCAACGAAGTGCCGCTGCCGATCGAGCAGCACACGAGCGATCTGAACGCAACGCTGCAATGGGCGACGGGCGGCCGGCTGGTCCAGGTCGGGTACGCCGGATCGTTCTACGACAACGACGTGCCGGAGCTCGTGTGGGACAGTCCGCTGACGCTCAACGATGCGGTCAACAATCCGGCGCAGGGACGGATGGCGATCTTTCCGAGCTCGGTGTCGCATACCGTCAGCGCCCTCGGCGCGTGGCCGCTGCCCGGCCGCACCCGTGCGCACGCCTATGTCTCGATCGGCACGTGGAGCCAGGACGAGCCGCTCCTGCCGCAGACGATCAACACGGCGCTTGCGGCGCCGCCGCTGGCGCGGGCGACGGCCGAAGCGGACGCACGGATCATCGCGACGAACCTCGGATTCAATTCGCGCCCGGCGCGGAGCTGGATGCTGAACGGCAGGTTCCGCATCTACGACTTCGACAACCGCACGCCGCCGTTCGCCCAGCCGCAGTACGTACGCGCCGACCAGGCGATCGCCACCTCACTGCTCGGCCACAGCGAACCGTTCGAGTACCTGCGGCACTTCCTCGATCTGAACGCCGTCTACAGCGGGCTGCGGTTCGCGTCGCTGCGCTTCGGCTACGGCCTCGAGCACGACGACCGCAAGTACCGCTACGTCGAGAAGACGACAGACCACGTGGTCCGCGCGTCGGTCGATTCGAGAAACATCGGCCGCCTGGTGCTGCGCGCGCAGTACGAGCATTCCGAACGCGCGGGCGAAGGCTTCGACGAGCAGGCGTTCAGCGCCATCAACGAGCAGGTGTCGCTGCGGCAGTTCGACATCTCCGATCGCACGCGCGACCGCATCTCGACGATCGTGCAGGTGATGCCGACCGATCGCGTCGGCCTCACGGCGACGATCGGCGCCGGCCGCGACGACCGGCCCGACGATTTCTTCGGGCTGCTCGACAACCATCATCGCTTCTACACCGTCGGCGTCGACTGGACGCCGTCCGATCTCGTCACCGCCAGCCTCTCGTACGGACGTGAGAACTACGACACGCGGCAGCGATCGCGGCAGGCCAACCCCGGCGCGCAATTCAACGATCCGACGCGCGACTGGGAGACCGACATGGACGAGAGCGCGGACACGTTCACCGCGATGGTGGAAGTGCCGCGCGTGACGGAGAAGACCAGCCTCCGCGTGTCGTACGACTTCAACCGCGCGGAGTCGCGGTATCTCTACCTGCTGTCGCCGGACAGCACGCTCCCGCAGCCGGAGCAGTTGCCGCCGGTTCGCAACGCCTTCCACCGCGCGCGCAGCGACGTGCGGTACGACCTGACCAGCCGCGTGAGCGTGGCGTTGTCCCACTGGTTCGATCGTTACCGGGTGGACGACTTCGCGCGCGAGCCGGAGGTGCTTACGCCTCTCGGCATCCAGGGCAGCGGCCTGTTCCTCGGCTACTTCCTGCGTCCCTATACTGCCCACACCGCCTCCCTGCGGCTCCTCGTCGGCTGGTGAAAACCGGTTTTCGGGGTATCCTCCGCGCAGGACGATGGCCCTCGCGACCGGGACCCGCATCGGTCCGCACGAAGTCCTCGGCCAGATCGGCGCCGGAGGCATGGGGGAGGTCTATCGCGCCCGCGATACCAGACTGAACCGCGACGTCGCCCTGAAAGTGCTGCCCGAGAGCGTCGCGCTCGATCCCGATCGCCTTGCGCGCTTCAAGCGCGAGGCACACATCCTCGCGTCGATGGGCCACCCGAACATCGCCGCGATCTTCGGCTTCGAAGATGCGATGGGTCTGCACGCCCTGGTGCTCGAACTGGTGGAAGGTCCAACGCTGGCAGACCTGATCGCCTCCGGACCGCTCCCGTACGACGACGCGCTGGGCGTGGCGAAGCAGATCGCCGAAGCCCTCGAAGCCGCGCACGAACAGGGGATCGTCCACCGCGATCTCAAGCCCGCCAACGTCAAGCGCCGCCCCGACGGCGTCGTCAAAGTGCTCGACTTCGGGCTGGCGAAGTCAACGGAACCCGTGGCGGCCGGCACGGGCCTTCCAGACACGCCGACGCTGACGACGCCAGCCGTCACCGGCATCGGCACGATCCTCGGCACCGCCGCCTACATGAGTCCGGAGCAGGCGCGCGGCAAGCCGGTCGACCGGCGCGCCGACGTGTGGGCGTTCGGATGCGTGCTCTACGAAATGCTCACGGGCGCGCGCGTCTTTCAGGCCGAGAGCGTTACCGACACCATCGCCGCGGTCATCCGGGCCGATCCCGACTGGTCCCGCCTGCCCGGCGCGGTTTCGCCGGCGATCCGCTCGCTTCTGGTGCGCTGTCTCGAGAAGGATCCTCGCCGCCGCCTGCGCGACATCGGCGAGGCGCGCATCGCCCTCGAGAATGCGCTCGCAGGGACGGACGATCGCGCCGCAGCCGCCACCGTGCCGGTCTCCTCGCGCCGCGTCATGATCGTTGCCGCGGCCGTCGCGCTCGTCAGCGTGTCCGCCGGTGCCGGTGGGGTTTGGCTCGCCATGCGGCGTCCGGAACCGCCGCCGGTGCGCCTCTCGATCGTGCCGCCGCCGGACGCGCAGATCAGCGCCGGATCCATCGCCATCTCGCCCGACGGCCGCTCCATCGTCTACGTCAGCGGCAACGGGACCCAGCTCTCCGTTCGCGCGCTCGACGACTTGACGCCGCGTCATCTGACGAACCTCGGAACGCCGCGCTATCCGTTCATCTCGCCTGACGGCCAGCGCGTCGCGTTCTTCGACGGACTGAACGCGCTCAAGGTCGTGCCGATCACCGGCGGGCCCGCGGTGACGCTCTGCACGCTGCGCGGCGCGGCGGGACGTGGCGGGAGCTGGACGGCCGACGGCGCGATTGTCTTCGCCACCGACGATCCGGCAACGGGACTCTGGCGTGTGTCCGATCAGGGCGGCACGCCGCAGCAGTTGACGACGCCGCAACGCGAAAACGGCGATCAGCAATGGCCGGAGGTGCTGCCCGGCGGCCGCGCGGCGCTGGTCACGCTCGTCGGGCGCGGTCCCAGTGGCCCGCAGATCGCAGTCGTCGATCTCGGCACGGGCGCGCAGAAAATCCTGCTGCCGGGGCTGGGCGCGCATTACGTCCCCACGGGACACCTGATTTACGCTGCGGGGGGAGAGCTCCGCGCCATCCGTTTCGACGTCGAGCGGCTCGAAACGAGCGGCACGTCCGTCCCGCTTCCCGATCGCGCGGCCGGCGGCACCTCGACGATGGCGCCTTCGAGCCCGCTCGCGGCGGCAGTGGCGGCTGCCGGCACGCTCGCGTACGTCCACGGACCGGTCGATTCCTCGCAGCGCCGCCTCGTCTGGGTCGATCGGCAGGGACACGAGGAGCTCGTGCCCGCACCGCCGAAGGGATACGTGATTCCGCGCGTGTCGCCGGACGGTTCGAAGATCGCCGTCGACTCGCGCGATGCGGACGCCGCCGACGTCTGGATCTGGGACCTGCGCCGCCAGACGATGACGCGCACGACGTTCGGCGTCTCGATCTATCCGGTGTGGACTCCCGACAGTGCTCGCGTGGCGCACACGACGTTCGATGCGGCACGAGCGGGGCATCTGTTCCTGCGCATTCCCGACGGACGGTCCGAGTCGCTGCGGCTCACGGAGGGAACCGCCAGCCGCTACGGCAGCTCGTTCAGCCCTGACGGCACGCGCCTGTTCTTCCGTGAAGAGGCGGGTGACACGGGTCTCGACATCGGCGTCGTGACGCTCGGTACCCAGCGGTCGGTGCAAACGCTGCTCAAGACCGCGGCCAATGAGCTCAACCCGGAGATCTCGCCGGATGGCAGATGGCTCGCGTACGAGTCGAATCAGTCCGGGCAGACGGAAGTCTACGTGCGACCGTTTCCGAATGTCGACGCCGGGCTGTGGCAGGTTTCTGCTGAAGGCGGGCGCCATCCCGCATGGACCCGCAACGGACGCGAGCTCCTCTTCATCGCGCCGGATGGATCGTTGATGGGCGTTGCCGTCGATCTCGATCCGCGCTTCTCGGCCGGCGTGCCTGCGAAAATCGTCGCGGCCGCGCCCTACTACTCGAGCGGGCCGTATCGCTCGTACGACGTCTCAGCAGACGGGAAGCGGTTTCTGATGATCAAGGCGGACGCCGCCTCGCAGAGTGCGTCCGCCTCGATTGCCGTCGTCCAGAACTGGTTCGTGGATCTGAAGCGGCTGCTGCCCTGAGCGCGCGCGGAACGGGATTCTTGACTCGCGGCGCGAACGGCGGAAATATGCCGCATGAAAATTTCCCGTCGTGAGCTTCTTGCCGCCGGCGCCGCATCCGTCGTCGCCGGCGTTCCCCAAGGCGGATTCTCGCAGTCGCAGACAGCGCCCACCGCAGCGCGCCAGTCAACACCCCCGGTTCTGAGACGGGCGCGGACCGCGCATCCGCCGAACCTCACGATTCGCGACTACCTCATTCGTGAGGCGCGGCACATCACCGACACTGCGCTCGGCGATCTGAAGACGCCGGCCGATTTCAAGCGCCGCATCCCCGAGCGACGTCGCCGCTACATGGACATGATGGGCATCGCGGATCTCGCGCCGGCGAAGGACCGGCCGGCCGTGCCCTTCAAGGTGACGGGAGTGGTCGAGAGGCCAGGCTTCCGCATCGAGAAGCTGCATTACGAGAGCCTGCCGAACCTCCACGTCACCGCGAACCTCTATGTACCGGCGGGCGCCACGGGGCGACGACCGGCGGTGCTGTACGTCTGCGGTCACGCGCCGAAGCAGAAGGTCCACTACCAGGGACATCCGCGCCGCTTCGCCGAGCTGGGGTTCGTGACGATGATCGTCGAGACGGTGCAGCTTGGAGAGGCGGCCGGCTACCACCACGGCTGCCATCGCGAGGGCTGGTTCAACTGGTACAGCCGCGGCTACTCGCCGGCGGCGATCGAGCTGCTGAACGGTATCCGCGGACTCGATCTGCTCGCCGCGCGATCGGACGTCGATCCCGAGCAGCTCGGCGTGACGGGACTCTCGGGCGGCGGCGCCGTCACCTGGTGGATTGCCGCCGCGGACGAGCGCGTCAAGGTCTGCTCGCCGGTGTGCGGCACCGCCACGCTCGAATCGCACATCTACGATCGCGTCGTCGACGGTCACTGCGACTGCATGTGGTGGGTGAACACGGCGATGTGGGATCTCGCAGACGTCGGCGCGCTGATCGCGCCGCGTCCGCTACTCGTCGCCTCCGCCAATCAGGACGGCATCTTCCCGATTGACTCGATCCGCAAGGTCCACTCGCAGTTGCAGGGCCTCTACCAGACGCTCGGACGGCCGCAGGACCTCAGGCTTGTCGAAACGCCAGGCGGACACTCCTATCACGAGCGATCCCGGACGGAGATCTTCTCATGGTTCATCAGGCACCTGATGGGCAAGCAGGTTCCTCCGGCGCAAGTTGGCGATATCGAGCTCGATCCCGCGAAGCTCGAGTCCGAGGAGACGCTGAAGGTCTACGTCAGCGGGGCTCCGGCCGGCGATCGCGTGCCGACGATTCATGACGAGTTCATCAAGGTCGCCCCCGCGCCAGCGATCGCCACAGCCGCCGACCTCGGGCGCGTGCGCAAGCAGCTGGTGGACAGGCTCCGCGCGGATACCTTCCAGCACTTTCCGCGCACGCCCCCGCCGCTCGCGCTCGAAGAGGAGTTCGCGCTCGACGGCGGCAGCGGCACGCGTTTCGCGTTCACGTCGGAAGTTGGCTGGCGCCTGCACGGCATCCGGCGCAATCCGCGCGACGCCAAAGGGCCCCTGCCCGCCGTCGTCGTGCTCAAGTCGCCGGGCGAAGCGCGCAACGCCTCCGACGACTTCGCGACGCAGATCCGGCAGCCGTGGATCAGCGTGATCGTCGAGACGCGCGGCACGGGCGACACGTCGTGGGGGGAGGACCTGAACTGGCACGTGCGCCGCGCGTCGGCGTGGACCGGGCGCAGCATCGCCAGCATGCGCGTGTGGGACGCGATGCGCGGGCTCGAGGCCGCGCGGGCGCTGCCCGGCGTCGACGCGGCGCAGATCTCGATCGCCGCGCGCGGCGAGATGGCGGCGGTCGCTCTGTATGCGGCTCTGCTCGACGGCCGCGTCGCGAGCGTCATCGTGCAGTCGCCGCCCGCGACACAGGACGCCGCGTCGCAGAAGGACGGCAGGGGAGAGGCCATCGAAATGCTCAATTGCCTCAGGCACACGGACGTTCCATACGTCGCAGGTCTGCTCCATCCGACGCCGGTCACCGTTGCCGGGGAGTTCCCGCGCACGTACGAATGGGCCGAAGGCCTCTATCGCCGCCTTGGAACGAGTGGTGGCTTCCGCCGCGTGAAAGCCATCGGGAAATGACGTAGAATCCTCTGTTCGCCGGCTCCCCAGTGCTGGGTTGAAGGAGGAGGACCAATGGCTCAGACCCGCGTCACGGGTCTCGATCGCGAACCCGTCACCATCGATTCATCACATGTAGAGCGCCTCGAATCCGCGATGGCCGGCGCCGTGCTGCGGCCGGGTGCGCCCGGCTACGACGAAGCCCGCACGATCTGGAACGCCATGATCGAGCGCCATCCGGCGCTGATCGCGCGCGCGCGAACGGCCGCCGACGTGCAGCAGGTGGTTCGCTTTGCCGCCGAACACCGCGTGCTGCTGTCGATTCGTGGCGGCGGGCACAACATCGCCGGGAACGCCGTCTGTGACGGCGGCCTGATGCTCGACCTCTCGCAGATGACCGCCATCGACGTGGATCCGACCGCGCGGACGGCGCGCGTGGAACCAGGCGTCACCCTCGGCATGTTCGACGCCGCCGTACAGAAGCACGCGCTCGCTACGCCCGTCGGCATCAATTCGACGACCGGTATGGCCGGCCTGACGCTGGGTGGAGGCTTCGGCTGGACGACGCGCAAATTCGGCCTGACCGTTGACAACCTCACGGCTGCGGAAGTCGTCACGGCCGACGGCGAGCTGCGGCGGGCGAGCGATCGCAACGACGCCGATCTGTTCTGGGCGCTGCGCGGCGGCGGCGGCAACTTCGGCGTCGTCACCTCGTTCGAGTACCGTCTGCATCGTCTCGGACCCGACGTGTTCGCGGGGCTCGTCGTCCATCCGTTCGCGGACACGCGCGAGATCTTCGACCGCTATCGGCCGTTCGTCGCGTCGATGCCCGAGGACTTGACCTGCTGGCTCGTCTTCCGGAAGGCGCCGCCGCTGCCGTTCCTGCCGGCCGAGTGGCACGGCCGCGAGGTGACAGTCGTCGCCTTCGTGTACTGCGGCGATGTGGCCGAGGGGGAGCGCATCATCGAGCCGCTGCGGCGTGGCGGGCGGCCGGTCGGCGAACACGTCGGCGCGATGCCCTACGTCGCGTTCCAGCAGGCGTTCGACCCGCTGCTCACACCGGGCGCGCGCAATTACTGGAAGTCGCACGATTTCGCCGCTGTCACCGACGGCGTCGTGGACGAAGTGATCGAGGCGGTCTCGACGCTGCCGACCGAGCAGTGCGAGATCTTCCTCGGCCAACTTGGCGGCGCCGCGGCGCGTGTCCCCGCCGACGCGATGGCGTTCGGCCGGCGCGACGCCGAGTTCGTCATCAACGTGCACACGCGCTGGGCGCAGCCAGCCGACGACGCGCGCTGCATCGCGTGGGCGCGCAAGACGTTCGACCGCCTTGCGCCGCACGCGCTCGGCAGCGTCTACGTCAACTTCATGCCCGATGATGAGCAGGCGCGCGTGCCGTCCGCATACGGGGCGAACTACGCACGCCTCGCCGCGCTGAAGGCGAAGTACGATCCAACGAACCTGTTCCGGATGAACCAGAACATCCAGCCGGTCGGCGTCTGACGTTCGACCGTTTCGGGGACGCAGAGGGTGGCCGTGCAGGCTACCCTCTGATCGCGGTCGAGCCCCGTTAACGATCGCGTCCCGCCCGCGTCCTCCTGATACATAGGAGGTCCGCATGCTCTCTCGTCCTTTCGTAACTGTCCTGCTCGTTGCCGGCCTGCTCGTCGGCGCGCGTCCCGCTCAGGCTGGTCCGCCCCTGCTCTGTCATCCGTTCAACATCGGCTCCGCTGCGTCCCTGCCGTGGAGCGGCGCCTCGTCCTGGTTCGATGGCAAGCCGGACTACCGCATAAGCAACCTCGTCGCCGATACCGAAGCGCTGCTCGGCCCGACGGTTCCCGTCATCGTGCGCATGGAGACGCTCCGTCGTGCGTCGATCTACGCCGCACGCGATCCGCAGGTGGCGTCGGCGCTGCTGGCTCGGCTGACGGCGAAGGCGAAGTCATCGCAGGCGGCGGGGCGTCCGGACCCGCTGGCGCTGATGGACGCCGCGTACGTGACCGAGGCGCTGCGGCAGGTTGTGCTCATCGGCGGTGTGTCGGGCTACAAGCAGCACGCCAGCGCGATTCGAGACCTCGTGCGCGATCGCGACGGCCGCCGTGACATGGCGGCGAGCCTCGCGGCGCGGCCGGCCGATCCGACGCTGGAATTCGCGGCGGCGCTGATTGCCGCCGGCACGGATCGCGCGGCGTACCTCGCGCACGCGCAGCGCGCTCGCGCCGGCGCGCAGCGAGACGCGCTGCTGGCTCGGAATCTGGATCATATTTCCTGACGAGCCACGAACATCCGTAGGGCGGCGGCAGGCACGGTGGCCGCTCTACGGTTGCGATACGAGTAGCGGCGAAAACGGCCGAGTCGGCGTGACCTGCTTGACTCACCTCACCGCGCACCTCTACAGTGGCGTCGCCCCAGCGAAGTGAGGAGGTTCCTCGAATGCGCCGAATGCCTCTTGCCACTCTCGCGTTCGTGACGGTGTGCCTGACTTCAAGCACACCATCGCCCGCATATCAGGGTCAATCGAATCCGCCCGGCAACGCGCAGCGCGAGCGCTGCGGTGTGCGCGATTTCGACGAAACCACCGCGTCGGCCTACGAGTCGGAGCTCAATGACTTCAAGGCGCGGCGCAAAGGATCGCACGTTCGAAAGTCCGGTGATGTCAACGTTCCGGTCGTCTTCCACGTCGTCAGCAAGGGATCGGGGATCGAGAACGGCGACGTGCCGATGAAGATGCTGCGCGATCAGATCGAGGTGCTGAATGCGGCGTACGCCGGCGCGTCGGGAGAAGGCGCGGCCGATACGCCGTTCCGGTTCTCGCTGCTGACGGTGACCCGGACCGTCAACGAGCGGTGGTTCAACGCCGGCATCAGATCGGAGGCCGAGCGTGAGATGAAGACCGCGCTGCGCATCGGCGGCGCCGAGACTCTGAACATCTACCTCACGAACGCCGGCGGCGCCTATCTCGGCTGGGCGACGTTCCCGCAGTGGTACGAGAGCGACCCGCTGTACGACGGCGTCGTCGTGCTCCATTCGAGCCTGCCGGGCGGCTCGGCAACGCCCTACAACGAGGGAGATACGGGAACGCACGAAGTCGGGCACTGGCTCGGCCTGTATCACACGTTCCAGGGCGGCTGCGGCGCGATCTTCAACGACTTCGTCTCCGACACACCCGCCGAACGGTCGCCGGCGTTCTATTGTCCGGTCGGGCGCGACACCTGCCCCGGCGTGGGCGTCGATCCCATCGAGAACTTCATGGACTACTCCGACGACTTCTGCATGTTCCGCTTCACGCCCGGACAGTCGTCGAGGATGGAGGCGCTGTCGGCGAGATACAGAGGCCTCTGACACCATACGGCGGCCCGGCGCCGCAGAAAATGCTTGAATCGTTCGGGACTGTTGCCTAGAATGCCTAACCATTAGGTATTCTAGGCATGAGATCTGCGACCAACAGCGATCAGCTTCACGGCACGCTGGACATGCTCGTCCTGAAAGTCCTCGAGGGCGGACCGCTCCATGGCTATGCCATAGCCGTCCGGCTCGAGCGCATGTCGAACGACGTGCTCAGCGTGGAGGAGGGATCGCTCTATCCAGCGTTGTACCGGATGGAACGGCGCGGCTGGCTCGGTTCGGCATGGGCGGTGACGGAAACCGGGCGACGTGCGCGTTTCTATCGGCTGACGAAAGCCGGCCGCGCGCAGCTCGAGGCGGAGACCGCGAGTTGGCAGCGGCTGACGACCGCCGTGGCCGACGTGCTGAATGGCTGACTGCAGGAGGTCCCGATGATTGCCCTCCGGATCGCCATGGCGAGAGCGCGCGCGCTCTTCAGACGTGATGCGATCACCGACGAGATCCGCGAGGAGCTGCAGTTTCACGTGCAGATGCGGGCCGACGAGTTCGCGCGGCACGGCCTGGACGCGCGTGAGGCGCGGCAGACAGCGTTGCGCCGATTCGGCAACCCTGCCGTGATCCAGGACCGCGGCTACGACGTGCGCGGGGGAGGCGTGCTGGAGACGATCCTCCAGGACGTGAAGTACGGGTTCCGGCAACTGCGCCAGCACCGGTCCTTTTCGATAGTTGCCATCCTGACGCTGGCGCTGGGCATCGGCATATCCACGGCGCTCTTCAGCGTGATCGACGCGGCGCTGCTGCGGCCGCTGCCATACCCGAATCCAGAAGAGCTCGTCACGCTGACCATTGAGGAGCCACGCGGGAGCGGGTCCCGCTATGCCCCCTCGATGGCGGACATTCGACGCTGGCGAACGCTCACCACGATCGTGTCGCACGCCGGGATGGGGCGCGTCAGCGGCTTCGTGCCGCTCATCGTCGACACCGGTACACCACAGCGACTGATCGTGGCGAACGCCTCCGAGGACTTTCTCGAGACCCACGGCATTCTGCCGATGCTCGGCAGAGGCATCCATCCGGACGACACACGTAAAGGCGCTCCACCGGTCGCGCTGCTCGGTCACGCGTTCTGGCAACGCGAGTTCGGCGGCGATCGGAACGTGCTCGGTCGCGTGCTTCGCATTCAGAACCAGCCGGTGACGGTCGTTGGCGTACTGCCAGCCGGTTTCTACAACCAGACGGCGGTATGGCAGGCCATTCAGTTCTCGGGATGGGTCGATCGCCGCGGCTCGGGCACACCGGTCATCGCGCGGCTGCGCCCTGGCGTGACGCTGGCTCAGGCCAGGGCGGCGCTCGACGCGGCGACCCCCGCTTCCGCGTTGAGCGGCCCGAATCCCGTCTCGGCGCACGTCGTGATCGAGTCGATGTACGACGACGCGACCGGACAATACGGCGCCACGATCCGAACGCTGTCGATGGCCGTCGCGCTGATCCTGCTGATCGCGTGCGTCAACGTCGCGGGGCTCACGCTCGCGCGAGGCGCGACACGCGACGTGGAGTTGGCGATCAGGGCATCGATCGGCGCCGGGCGAGGACGGCTGGTCCGGCAGCTGCTCACCGAAAGCGTGCTGCTGGCCTCGGCAGGTGCGGTCACCGGCGTGCTGCTCGCGTATGCCTTCCTCGATTCGCTGGTGGCGCTCATTCCGTTGTCCCTGCCGGCCAACTCACCGGTCGCCATCAACGCGACCGTCCTCGCGTTCGCGCTCGGCCTGACGATGGTTACGGCGCTGCTCTTCGGTCTCGTGCCGGCACTGAAACTCTCACGTGCGCCGAGGATGATGAGCACAATGCTGTCCGTTGGCGGCCGCAGCGGCGCGCCACTGTCGAGGCGCGCGGGACAGTGGCTGGTAGGAATCGAGGTAACGCTGGCGCTCGTGTTGATGACCGGTTCGGGGTTGATTCTCCGCAGCTTCGCGAAGCTCGTCTCCGTCGATCTGGGTTTCGACGCCGCCAACGTTCTCACGCTCGAAGTCGAGCCGCTCGATCAGTCGGTGGCCGTCAGGCGCGACTACTACGTGTCGCTCGCAGATGCACTTCGGCGGCTGCCGGAGGTCGCGTCGGCGGGCGCGATCGATCGCCTGGGGCTGACCGGGGGCGGCACGTACTGGTTCCCGAAGGCGGATACGGGCGCGAATGTCGAAGGGCCACAGCACACGGTCCTGCCGGGATACTTCGAGGCGATGGGTGTGCGTCCAATCGCCGGACGCCTGCTGGAGGACGCGGACCGTACGACCGGCGAAGCGGTCGTCGTCAACGCCATGGCCGCGCGGCGGTACTTCGACGACAACGCGATTGGCCACACGCTCCGTACCGAAGGCAAGAACCCACGGCACTGGCGCATCGTCGGCGTTGTGCCGAACATTCAGCACAGCGGTCCGCAGGGCCGGGCGGAGCCGCGGACCTACGTCCTGCCGAATCCGCACGACACGGACACGTCGGCGATGACGCTCGCGTTGGTCATGCGGCTTCGCGACGGTGCGTCCCTTCCCGTCGATCGGTTGAAGCAGGTTGCGGAATCGCTCGGCCCACGCGTGCTCGTCGGGCAGGCCAGGCCAGCCGCAGCGCTCGTCGGCCAGCAGGTGGCGAAGCCGAGGCACCGCATGTTGCTGCTCACGCTGCTGGGCGTCTTCGGATTGCTGCTCACGCTCGTCGGAATCTCCAGCATGACGGCATATGCGGTCGCTCGTCGTACGCGCGAGATCGGCGTGCGCGTTGCATTTGGCGCGCGTCCGGCGCAGGTCGTCGGGGTCATGCTCCGGGATGCGGTGTGGCCCGTGGCGTTCGGCCTGATCGCCGGCCTGGCGGGCACGTACTACGCGACTCGAGTCATCAAGAGTTTCCTGTTCCAGACCACGCCGCACGATCCGGCGACGCTCGTTACTGTTGTCGCGCTGCTCGGTATCGCAGCATCCCTTGCGGCGTGGCTGCCGGCGCGTCGCGCAGCATCTGTCGACCCGCTGACGTCGCTGCGCGCAGAGTAGACCGCCGCAACGATCGCCCTGCGGGGAGCGATCGCCGCGCGCGGCATCACTGCTGGCACACAGGACAGTAGAACGTCGAGCGGCCGCCCTGAGTCCGGCGCCGGATGATCCCTGCGCATCGCCGGCGCCGGCAGCGTTCTGCCTCGCGATCGTAGACGCGAAATTCCGAGTCGCGATAGACCTTCGCCGTCTGTCGCGCGACCGCGTCGTTCAGCACTCGCTTGACGGCCGCCGCGAGGCGATGCGCGGACTCTCGCGGCGCGCCCGACCGCGTGGCGATCGTCGACGCCTTCCGATGCGGCGACAGCCCGGCCTCGTGCAGCGCTTCGACAGCATAGATGTTGCCGAGACCGGCGACGACGCGCTGATCGAGGAGTGCCGCTTTGAGTGACGTCTTCTTGCCGCGGCAGGCGCGAGCCAGCGCAAAACCATCGAACTCCCCCGACAACGGCTCGGGACCGAGCGCGCTCAGCGCCGGATGCGTTGGCAGCGCCGCGGTCTCGACGAGATCCATCAGGCCGAATCGCCGGGTGTCGTTGAACGTGACGATGGCGCCCGACGACATGTAGAAGACGACGTGATCGTGGCGATCGAGCTCTGCGTGCCGTCGCGTCACCTCGAACCAGCCTGACATCCCGAGGTGCATGACGAGCGTCTCGCCAGACGACAGCGGGACCAGCAAGTACTTCGCGCGGCGCTCGACGGAAAGCGCCGTCGCGCCGGTGATGCGATCGGCGAACCTCGCCGGGAAGGGCGCGCGCAGATCGGGGCGCCGAACGAGCACACGCTCGAAGCGCTTGCGCCTCATGGCGGGCTCGAGCCGCCGCCGCACCGATTCAACCTCGGGAAGTTCCGGCACGCGGGTACAGCATGTCACGCAATCGGACGTCCAGGAACTCGCGAACAGTGGCGAGCTGTTCGTGGTCCGAAATGAACTCGAACGCCGCCGCGCTGACCGCGCGGACGCCGCGCGCGTGCATCGCGACGTGAATCACCGGACACTCGGCGATCAAGCCGAGCCATGCCGCCCAGGCCGGCATGTCGAGCATCATGATGACCTCGACGCTGGCGCGCGCGCGCCACGGTTCGCCCTCCCGAGTGGCTGTCTCGAGCTCGAACTGGAGCGCATCGAGGCCTGACTGGATGTCGTAGTCGGCCACGCGCAGCTCCCGCAGTACGGCCAGCAGTTGTCTCGCCGCGTACAGGCACACGTCGCGGTAGAGAATCCGCCAGCCGATCTCGAAGGCACGGACGAGATCGCGATCGGTGCCGGACGCGTGGCTCGCGCCCAGCGTGCAGATGGCGGCGGCGGCCCGCGACGCTTCGTCGGGCGTGAACGCGCGGCGCTGGATCGGGCAGCCGGCGATCAGCACATTGGCGGCAAACGCGACTTCTTCGAGCGCGCGCCCGGCCTGCGCGCCGTCGTGGGCACGGACGAGGCCGGGCTTTCCGCCGACGCGTCCGAGGCACGCCACCACAATTGGATTCCGCTCGGCCGAGGCGTCGCCACGCTCTCGCGCCAGTTGCAGAAACGCGCGCGCCTGCGTCGGCGAGACGTATCCCTGCCGGTCACGCCGCTGTTCGCGTTCAACCGCGATGTCGAACAGCTGTTGCTCGCCGTCGTCCATCAGGTCGTGCAACCCGTCGCGTTCGAATCCCGTGTTCGTGCGAGGCCGGCGATGACGAGTTCGACCTCCACACCCATCAGCGCGTTCGCGGCGGTACCGGCGCCGGCTTCGACCAGCGCTGCGACCCACAGGCCGAATCGATCGGCGTCGAGTGTATCGTCCGTTCCGGGCCGCGCGCTGCGCCACAAGTCGATGTCGAAGATCGCCGCGAGCTGGTCCGGACTGATGCGCGCGACCAGGTCGGCGCAGTCCTCCAGGCCGCGCCGCCGGATGATGCGTTCGAGCCGGGAGGGATCGAGTCTCCGAGCGAGGCGATCGGAGTTCGGCATGGGCCGCGGATCATAGCGGCCGGAGACAAAAAGAAACAGTCTTGAGCGGAAAGCGGTGTGGACGGATAATGAACGCAGCGAGTTCTTCGCGGTTCCCAAACTTCCTACAATCGATACACCCTCACGTAGTCGATCACGTATCGCGCCGGGAACGCGGCATCGTCGATCCCCTGCTGCCCGCCCCAGCTCCCGCCGATTGCCAGGTTGAGAATGAGGTACTGCGGCTTGTCGAACGGCCACACCGCGTCGCCGCCCGGCTCCTTGGGGAAGGAGAAGTACCGCGCGCCGTCCACGAAGAAGTCGATCCGTTCCGGCGTCCAGTCGGCCGAGTAGACGTGAAACTCTTCGTCCGGCCTGGAGACGAGCAGGCTGTTGCCCTTGTTCGTGCGCTGGACGTGGTTGTAGGCCTTGGTGTGAATGTTCGCGTGGATGCGGCCGGGATCGAACCCAACGTGCTCCATGATGTCGATCTCGCCGCACGCCGGCCAGCCCACCTCGCGAATATTCGTTCCGAGCGTCCAGATCGCCGGCCACGTGCCGCGACCCGCGGGCAGCTTCGCACGGACCTCGATGCGGCCGTAGGTCCAGCTCGCGCGGCTCGTCAGACTCGCGGACGTATAGGCAGCGCCCTGGTACGGCTCCCGGCGCGCTTCGATGACGAGCGTGCCGTTCTCGAGCCGCGCATTCTCCTGGCGCGCCCGCGTGTAGTACTGACGCTCGTTGTTGCGAACGAGGCCGACTTCGTAGTCCCACCGGCCGGCATCGGGAAGCCCGGAGCCGTCGAATTCGTCCTGCCAGACGGGCACGGGCGCGGCGCTCGGCGCCTGCGGCGACCTGCCCGCCCCGCAGGCCAATAGAGCGACGGCTGTCACGGCGAACGGGGCAACGAGGCGCAGCACGCGATCAGTGTAATACCGTCGCGCGTGGCCCGATGCACGGATACGCGATGGCGCGCTGCGGATCGATCCACGTGCGGCATTTCGCGCCGGGCGGCCTCACGAGGGCTCGCCGAGTTTCCGATGCCACCGGCGAAGCCACCGCCGGACCCGCTGCTTGCCGAGCGCATTCACCGCAAACGACCACGCGATCACCCAGCAGTCGAGCAGGAGATTCCATTCGGAGGCGTGCAGCCGATCGAACTGCAGCGCGGCGTGCGTGCGGGCGCCGAGCAACTGCGCCATGCCTGTCAGCCCGGGCCGGCACCCCCATCGAAAGTCGAACGCCGGGTCGTTCCAGCCGAGCCGCGCCACGTCGTCGGGCGTCAGCGGCCGCGGTCCGACGGCACTCATGTCTCCTCGAAACATGTTCACGAACTGCGGCAGCTCGTCGAGGCCGGTTGTCCGCAGGGCGGCCCCCACACGTGTGACACGGCCGTCGCGCATCGTGCGGAACTTCACGATGAGGAACGGCCGCCGCCGCTGGCCGACGCGAGGCTGCCGGAACAGCACCGGCCGCCCGTCGTCGAGAAGAATTGCGGCCGCAACGACGAGCATGAGCGGTGCGAACGCGACGAGCCCGGCCACGGCGCCGATGACATCGAAGAACCGCCGGGCACTTGACACGAGTCACTTTATATCACAGAGTTATTGGCAATGCGAGCACTGCGCGTCAAGTTCGTGCTGCCGGCCCTCACCGAAGCGACCAGCCCCTACTGGCGGCCGATCAAATACTCGCTGTTTCCACCGCTCGGCCTCGCCACGCTGGCGGCGTACCTGCGGCCCGACGATCGGGCGGCGATCGTCGACGAGCACGTCGAGCCGACGGATTCGCCCGACCGCGGCGCGCTTCCCGACGTCGCGGCCATTCAGGTGTACATCACGAACGCACGCCGCGCGTATGCGCTCGCCGACGCCTATCGGGCCAGGGGCGTGTTCGTCGTGCTCGGCGGGTTGCACGTCACGTCGCTGCCCGACGAAGCCGCCGCGCACGCCGACGCCATCGTGCTCGGGCCCGGGGAGCAGACCTTTCCGCAGTTCCTCGCCGACTTCCGCGCCGGCCGTCCGCTTCGCCGTTACGTGTCGGCCGCCGGCCGCACGCTGGCGCGCGTGCCACCGATCCGTCGCGATCTGATTCGGCGGCGCTCGTATCTCGTCCCGAACTCGATCGTCGTGACGCGCGGATGCCCGCAGCACTGCGATTTCTGCTACAAGGACGCGTTCTTCGCCGGCGGGCGATCCTTCTACACGCAGCGCGTCGACGCGGCGCTGGCCGAGATCGAGCGGCTGCCGGGACGCCATCTCTACTTCCTCGACGACCACCTGTTCGGCGACGTGCGCTTTGCGACGGCGCTGTTCGACGGCATGCGCGGCCTGCGCCGCCTCTTTCAGGGCGCGGCGACGGTCGATTCGATTCTGCGAGGGAACCTCGTCGAGCGCGCCGCAGAGGCGGGACTGCGCAGCCTGTTCGTCGGCTTCGAGACGCTCGCGCCGAAGAACCTCGCGGGCAGCAACAAGCGCCAGAACCTGGGGCGCGACTACGCAGCCGTCGCGAAGCGGCTGCACGATCTCGGCATCATGATCAACGGCAGCTTCGTGTTCGGCATGGACGAAGACGACGAAAGCGTCTTCCCACGGACGGTCGACTGGGCGATCGAGCATGGCATCACCACCGCCACCTTCCACATCCAGACGCCGTATCCGGGCACGCGCCTCTACGCGCGCACCGAAGCGTCCGGACGGATCCTGACGCGCGACTGGGATCTGTACGACACGCGGCACGTCGTCTACCGGCCCGCGCGCCTCTCACCCGAGGCGCTGAAGCGCGGCTACGACTGGGCCTACCGCGAGTTCTACCGGTGGGCTGGCATTGCACGCGGCGCGCTCGCGCACGACTCGCTCACGCACCAGGCGAAGCACTTCTTCTACGCCGCCGGCTGGAAGAAGTTCGAGCCGCTGTGGGATCTCGTGATTCGCGCGAAGCAGTTGCGGATGATGACGCCGGTGCTCGAGGCGGTGCTGTGCCGAGTCACGGCGTCGGCCGGGTCGTCAATCCTTCCGCGCGATCCGTCCGACGTAGCGGACCCACCCGACGGTGCCCTCCCGCGTGCGGATGAACTCGAGCGGGTTCCCGCGCGATGAACCGGATGTGACGATGGCGCGGTCCGGAGCGTAGAAGCCAATCGAATTGCCGTCCATCGTGAGCTGCCCCTCGTCCACGCGGATGTTGACGACGGTTTTCAGCGGCGGCCGCCGATAGACACCGGCGTATGGTGCCGCGTCAGGCTGCTGTGCCATGATCGGCGCGTCCGGCATCGTTTCGTTCAACCCGCGGTGCCCGATCGTCTGCGCCGGGCCGAGCGACACGCCTTCCAGAACCGACAGCGCAGCGCGCTCCACATCCTGAATCAGGCGCCAGCCCTCGTTGTGGTTCGTCAGGATCGCCAGCGCCGTCTGCCGCTCGGGCACGAGCTCGAGCAGCGAGATGTGTCCGAGCGTGCCGCCGTGGGAGGCCGTCATCACGCCGCCAACCTTGCGCACGTGCCATCCAAGTCCCATGTGATCGTCCGTTCCCACCTTTGCCACCCGCGACGTCCGCATCTGTTCGAGCGCTGCGCGCGTGAGCACGGGTTTGCCGTCGCGCCCCGTCCCGTCTCCCATGTGGAACTTCGCATACGTGAGCATGTCGGCGAGGCTCATCCAGACACCGCCGGCCGTCACCGTGCTCGAGCGGCTGATCGGCCGCACGACGGTCCACGTCTCGGCCGACGACCGGTGCGCGGCCGCGAACCGATGCGTGACGGCCTCCTCGGTGCGCGTGAAGGTGCGCGTCAACCCGATCGGTTCGATGACGAGCGATCGCAGCGCGTCGTGAATCCGTTGCCCGGTGGCCGCCTCGATGACACGACCCGCGATGGTGAATCCGGCGTTGTTGTAGCTCCACACTTCGCCCGGAGCGGCGAGTTGCGGCAGATCCTTCTGCGATTCAGCGAACCGCTCCAGCGATTCCGTGCCGAGATCTTCGGGCGTGAGCTGTCCCTCCCATCCCGGCGTATGCGTGAGCAGGTGCCAGATCGCCACGTCCCGGGTGACGGCAGGATCCTGGACGGCGAACTCCGGGACGTATCGCTTGACCGGCGCGTCGAGCTCCACCTTCCCCTGTTCCACGAGCCGCATGATTGCCGTCGCCGTAACGGTCTTGGAGATGGAGGCGATGGGAAACACGGTGTCCGGCGTCAGTGGCTGCGAGTTATCCGCGTTGGTGATCCCGAACCCGCGCATTGTCATCGCGCCCTCGCGCAGCATGCCGAATGCGACGCCGGGCACGCGGTACTCTTTCATCTTTTGCGTGACGAGCGACGCGAGCTGCTCGAACTTCGGGTCGGCCGCACGTGGAGCGTCCTGGTTCGTTGCGGGTGTCTCGGCGACGAGCAGGATGGCGACGGCTACGGCGGTCAGGAAGGTCCTCATGCGGTCAATCCTAGAGTGAAACTCGCGCCCTGGCGCGTCATCCATTTGCCTGCTTCGCCCAGCAGCAGGACCGTGCTGGCCACCGACGTGCAGACGACCCAGTCGCGTGCGGAGAGCGCGGTCGTCCCGAACGCCTGTTGCAGGACTGGCATCGCGGTCACCAGCACCTGAAGCGCGACGGAGGCGGCGACCGCCCCCCACAGCCACGTGTTCGTGAAGAGGCTGGCGAGGGCGCTTCGTTCATCCGATCGCGCGTTGAACACGTTGAAGATCTGAAACAGCATCAGCGTCGTGAACGCCATCGTCCGCGCGTGCGCGACGCCGCCCGAGCCGTTGATGAAGCCCCCGGGGAGCGATGCGTCGAGCACGGCCAACGTTCCCGCCGCCATGATGGCGCCCGCGATGAAGATGCCGCGCCACATGCGGGCGTTGACGACGCTCTCGTGCACCGGGCGAGGCGGCCGCTCCATCAGGTCCTCGCCGGCAGGCTCCACGCCCAGCGCGAGCGCCGGCGGTCCGTCCGTTACCAGGTTGATCCACAGGATCTGTGTTGCGAGCAAGGGCACGACGACCGTGCTGTCGGGTGCCGTCAGACCGATCGGTCTGGCGAGCACCACGCCGAAGAACATCGTCATGACCTCGCCGATGTTCGACGACAGGAGGTATCGAAGGAACTTGCGGATGTTCGAGAAGATCGCGCGCCCTTCTTCGACGGCGGCGACGATCGACGCGAAGTTGTCGTCCGCCAGGACGATGTCGGCCGCCTCTTTCGACACGTCGGTTCCGGTGATGCCCATCGCGACCCCGATGTCGGCCTGCTTCAACGCCGGTGCGTCGTTGACGCCGTCGCCCGTCATCGCGACGACCGCGCCCGACGCCTTGAGCGCGTCGACGATCTGGAGCTTGTGTTCCGGATTGACCCGCGCGTAGACGGACACCTCACTCGCCATCGCTCGCAGGGCCTCTGCAGGAAGGCCCTGAAGCTCGGCGCCCTTCAATACGCGGTCATCCTCCGAAATGCCCAGCTCTCTGGCGATGACGACAGCCGTCCGCGGATGGTCGCCGGTGATCATGATCGGCCGGATGCCGGCGCCTCGGGCGCGGGCGACGGCCGGATGCGCCTCGGGCCGCGGCGGATCGATCATGCCGATGAGCCCGATGAACACGAGATCGCGTTCGACACGTTCGTCCGGCTGCGCCCGCGTGTCGAGGGTCTCCGTGGTGATCCACCGGCCCGCTACACCAAGCGTGCGCAGCGCTTGACCGGCGAGCGTCTCGTTCGTCTCGAGAATCCTGGAACGCCGTTCGGCCGTGAGCGGACTCGGCACGTCGCCGGTCAGTTCGTGCGTGCAGCGTGCAAGCAGCACGTCTGGCGCACCCTTCGTGAATACGACGCCGCGATGGTCCTGCTGCACATCCCGATGCACCGTGCTCATCAACTTGCGCTCGGAGGAGAACGGCACCTCGCCGATGCGAGGCAGGCGCGCAGCCAGGGCTGCCGATTCAAGTCCAGCCTTGCTCGCGGCGACCAGCAGGGCGCCCTCGGTGGGATCGCCCTGGACCGTCCAGCGTTCGCCGCGTCTTTCCACCGTCGCGTTGTTGGCGCCGTGAGCAGCGGTCAGGGCCCGTTCCAGCTCGATGCGGAGCGGCCCCTCGATTGCCCCTCCGTCTTCGCGAGACACCGATCCCGACGGCTCGTAGCCCGAGCCTTCGAAGAGAACGCGGCCGCTCGCGGTGGCGATGACCCTGACCGTCATCTCGTTCTTCGTCAGCGTTCCCGTCTTGTCTGACGCGATGACGGTTGCAGACCCAAGCGTCTCGACCGCGGCGAGATGCCGGACGATCGCGTTGCGCCGCGCCATCCGCTGTACGCCGATCGCCAGCACGGCGGTGACGACCGCGGGGAGGCCTTCAGGCACCGCGGCAACGGCGAGCGCCACGCCGAGGATCAGCGCGTCGAACAACGCCGCCGGTCCGCGGACGCCTTGCACCACGACGATGGTGATGATGACCACGGCGGCGATGACGATGACGGCGAGGCCGAGACGCTTGCCCGTCCGATCCAATTCGCGCTGCAACGGTGTCCGCTCGTCGGCCGTGCGTTCCAGCAGGCGGGCGATCCGGCCCACCTCGGTGCGCGTGCCGGTTGCGGTCACCACCGCGGTGCCGCGCCCGTAGGTCACGGCCGTGCCGCTGAACACCATGTTGTCGCGGTCGCCAAGCGGGACGTCTTCGCCGATCGTCCGCTCGCTCTTCGTCACCGGCAGGCTTTCGCCGGTCAGCGACGCTTCGGCAGCCTGAAGAGCGATGCAGTCGATCACACGCGCATCCGCCGGGATGGTGTCGCCCTGTTCGATCAGGATCACGTCGCCCGGCACGACCTCGGCGGCCGGAACACGCCGTCGAGTGCCACCGCGCACGACCGTGGAATGCGCGGCTGACATCGCGCGGAGCGCGGCGACGGCCGCTTCGGCCCGCGACTCCTGGACGAAGCCCATCGTCGCGTTGAGCAGGACGACGGCCAGGATCGCGAGTGCTTCGTACGGCAGCGATGTGTCGTGCTCTGCGACCCACAGCGCGGCGGAAATGGCGGTCGCGACGAGAAGCAGCACGACGAGGACGTCCTGGAACTGGGCGAGGAACCTCCGCCAGGCGGGAACAGGAGGCGCCTCCGCGAGTTCGTTGCGGCCGAATCGTTCGAGCCGCGCCCGCGCGTCCTCATCGCCGAGGCCGCGGCGGCTGTCGGATCCCAGTGAGGCGATGACCACGCCGGCGTCGTGCCGGTAGGCGAGAGCTAAGTCGGAGAGTGGTGTCACACCGGACCGTCGCCTGACGGCGCAACGGCAAGTACGAGCTTGTGGGTCAACGCGAGCACCCGGTAGGCGACCGACCCTATGCGCGGGCCCGATGTCCCGGACGACCGCAGCGCCATGACGATCAGGTTCGCATGATGAGCATCCGCAAGCTTGACGATCTCGTCCGCCGGGTCGCCGCTCACTACCAACGTCTCCGTCTTCACGCTTCGCGCCGCCGAGGCGGCCATCTCCTGAAGCCGGTTTTGTACCGCTCCGCGCCTCGACGCGTCGATATCCTTCTCGGACGATCGAAGTCGCGTCGGAAGCATCACCGGCTCGAGGACGTGCGCCATCAGAAGGGGAACGGCAAGCGCCTGCGCGATTTGCGCGGCGACAGCGGCCTGCCGGGATGACGCCTCCGTCAGGTCGACGGGTGCGAGAACGCAGCGGACGTGGCGAGCGATATCGGCCAGGGATCGACCCGGCGGATCTTGCAGCGGCGTGACCAGGACGTGCACGGATGTCTCTCGCAGCACACGCTCGGTGGTCGAGCCGAAGAACAGCTTCTTGACCCCCGTCTGCCCCCGCGAGCTCATCACGATCAGCTGCGCCGCGGATTCACGCGCCTCGCGGAGGATTTCGGCCGCTGGCTTGCCGATGCGAACGCGCACAAGGACGTTCGTGCGCTCTTTGCCGAGAACGTCCATGCACACCTGCCGAAGCTCTCGCTCGGTCTCTTCAGCCAGCGAGGGAGTCATTCCGGCGCTCGCCGCCGCTTCGGCCAGGAGTGGATCGTCGACGGCGAGCACTGTCAGGCGGGCAGCAAAATGATCGGCAATCGCGCCAGCGTACACGAGCGCCGAGCGCGACGGCTCCGAGAAGTCGATGGGGCACAGCACCGAGTGAGCGCTCATACGGTCAAGCCTAACTCCGTTGAGGGCTCCGATGCGACCTGCCGTGACGGCGTGCTCAGGACGCCTCGGGAACGACGACCGCGCGTCCGTTGATCCGCCCCTTGACGCAGCCGATCGTGGGCGCAGTGCGCATCTGCCAGGCTGAAGCGAACTTCGACGCGCGAATGGCGGCGCAGGGCGGCTATACTCCCCGTGGCGTAAAGGAAGGACTGCGATGACTGACGAGTCGAACCGGAGTATCTCTCGACGGAAGTTCACGGCCACGACCGCCATGGCGACGCTGTCGGCGGCCATCGTGCCGAGCCGCGTGCTGGGCGCGCAGGCGCCGAGCAACAAGTTGAACATCGCCGCAATCGGCATCGGCGGCATGGGCGCGTCCAACCTCAAGGCATGCGCGGGGGAGAGCATCGTCGCGCTGTGCGACGTCGACGAGGTTTACTCGGCGAAGACCCGCGCCCTCTATCCGAAGGCGACTTTCTACGTCGATTACCGCGAGATGCTGGAGAAGCAGAAGGACATCGACGCCGTGATCGTCGCGACGCCGGATCACACGCACGCGGCGATCACGATGGCAGTGCTCGAGGCGGGCAAGCACGTGTACTGCCAGAAGCCGCTGACGCACACGGTGCACGAGGCGCGGACGATTACGGAGGCGGCGCGCAAAGCGAAAGTCGTCACTCAGATGGGCAACCAGGGGCAGTCGTATCAGTCGATGCGCCTGCTCAAGGAATGGCTCGACGACGGCGCCATCGGTCAGGTGAGGGAGGTTCACGCGTGGACCGACCGGCCGGTCGGCGGCGACCCGTGGTCGGATTTCGAGGTGCGGGCGAGACCGGCGGACACGCCGCCGGTGCCAAAAACGCTCGACTGGGATCGCTGGCTGGGGCCCGTCGCGTTCCGCCCATATCATCCCGCCTACCATCCGCTGAAATGGCGCGCGTGGCAGGATTTCGGCACCGGCGCGCTCGGCGACATGGGATGCCACATCCTCGATCCCGCCTTTTGGGCGCTCGAGCTCGGCCCGCCGGACACGGTGCAGGCCACGTCAACCCATTACGAGCCGGCGGTCGCGTCGGAGACGTATCCGCGCGCAAGCATCGTCCGCTACACGTTCCCGGCACGTGGCAGCCGGCCGCCGGTGAAGCTCACGTGGACCGACGGCCGTCTGCTGCCGCCGATCCCGCCGGAGCTCGAGCCCGGCCGCCGTCTGCCCGGGAGCGGCGCGCTGCTCATTGGCGACAAGGGGACCATCCTGCACGGCTCGCATGGCGCCGACGGCGTTCGCCTGATCCCGGAGACGCGGATGAAGGAGTACAAGCGGCCACCGCAGACCCTGCGGCGCGTGAACGGCTCGCACGAGGGCGACTGGATCCGCGCCATCAAAGCAGGTTCCGGCGGCGTCCCGCCGACTTCACCGTTCGAATACGGAGGTGCCCTGACCGAGATGGTGTTGCTGGGCGTACTGGCGATCCGCATGAAGGATCAGCGGCTGGTGTGGGACGGCAAGAACCTCCGGTTCACCAACAACGAGAAGGCGAACGAGCTGTTGCGCATCCAGTACCGGCCCGGCTGGACGCTCTGAAGACGGAGGGCGGGGAGGAAAGGGTTGCCGGCGGGGGCACAGGCTCAGGTCAGCGCCTGGCGGGCTCGAACGACAGGGTCCGGCTGAAGAACGGCACGACATGCTCCTGGAACCGGACCGCCACGTCGCTCGTGTGTGTCCCCGGGTACATCTCGAAGGTGTTCGCCACGCCATTCTGATCCAGCACGTCGTGCAGTCTGCCGGCGTCAGCGCGTAATCCGTCCTGATCGCCCACGTCGATCGCGATGGCGCGATACCGTTTCAGCTCGAGAATGTACTGGTCGGCGAATGCCAGCGGCGCGTTCGCGGCCCACTTCGCCAGCACCGCCTGCGTCTGATCGCCGATCGGCAGATCGAGGTACAGCGGCGGGTTCTTCGGGTTGGGCGACCAGGCTGCGGCCGATGCCAGTTGCGCGCGCAGCCCGAACGGCAGCTTTGCCGAGTCCGCCGGCGTTTTGACGGCGGCCAGCGCCTCGGCATTCGCCGCTGCGGCCGGCGCGGGAGCGCCGCGGCCGCCGCCGCGCGGCGACAGGCAGCAGGGGCTCATGATGTACAGGCTGCCGAATACGTCTGCGTGCTTCATGCCGATCCGCGTGGCACCGTAGCCGCCCATCGAGTGGCCGACCAGGCCGCGGCTCTCGCGCCTCGCGATCGTGCGGTACTTCGCGTCGATGTACGAGACCACGTCGCGCGCGACGTAGTGCTCGAAATCCCCTGTCGTCACCGAGCTGGAGTACATCGAGCCGTTGTGCACCGTCTTCGAGTCCGGCAGCACGACGATCATCTCGTGCGCCCCCTTGGCGAACGCTCCCTCGATCGTCTGCGGCACGTGGATTTCCTGCGCCCACTGCTCCGCGCCGATCGAGTAACCGTGCAGCGCGTAAACGACCGGATACCGACGCGAGCGATTCTGCGTGTAGCCCGGGGGCAGGACGACGAGGGCGTCGCGGTCGACGGCATTTCCCTCCAGATTGCCCTCGAGCGCCTTACCGTGAATCTTGACGCGCTCGACGACGGCCGGACGCGCGCCCGGCACGACGTCGGGCACCTTCGTCTTCACCTGCGCGACAAGGGCGAGCGAGCCGGTGGTTGCTGCCAGGGCCGCCGCGAGAGTGATCACGCGTCCTCTAGTCACCTTCACATCCGTCATTTCGGATTCATTTGCGACGCTGACTGCGCCAGTGCCGCGGAAAGGTCTGCTGGAGAGGACGAACGAGCGGGTGGGCGCATCGCCCACCCGCTCGTTCGAGTGCTTCTCAGAACTGCACGCGAACCGAGAACTGGATGACTCGTTGATAGTTGCCGTTGATCAGGTTCGTCGTCCAGCCGGTGGCGGCACCGAAGCCGGCGTTCCTCGGCTGGGTACGGTTGGAGTTCAGGATCGTCCCCACGGCGCCGGGCGCCAGCGTCGTGTCTCCCGCGTTCGCGACGTACTGCGGATTGCGAACCGTCAGGTCGGTCGGGCTGGTGTAGTTGACACTCGTGTTCCGGCCGGTGATGAACGCCTGGTCGAACGCGTTGTACGCGTCGATCCGCAACTGCACTTGCCGGTTTCCTCTGAACCGGATGTTGCGGGCAATCGCCAGGTCCGTCCTGTGCGTCGGACAGCCGATCAGGGTGTTGCGACCCGACTCCAAGCCGACGCTGCCGTAGGTTGGCCCGGTGACGATAGAGGTGTCGAACTGTTGGTACTGGTCGCTCGAGCACCCATCGTCTGACTTCGAGGTGTAGACGATGCGTGCTCCGTAATCAGGCGAGCCCGTCAGATTCACGCTGCCGCCGGCGGAGTTGTAGCTGAAGCCGAGGTCGTACCGGTTGCCGGAGCTTCCGGTGTAGATGCCCGACAACTGCCAGTCGTTGAGGACGAGGCCGATGGCCTTCATCGCGGGGTTCGGCGTCGGCAGGTGCGGGAGACTCCAGACCCAGTTCGCCTTCAACAGGTGACGCTGCAGGTTCAGGTTCTCGTTCAGCTTCTCGTACTCCGCCTGATCGCTGCGCACGCTGATCGAGCCGTCGGCGTTGTGCGTCAGGCGCTTCTGCAGGCCGGTGGTTCCGGTGAGCGACAGGCCCAGCGTGTAGTTGACGCCGAAGCTGAAGCCGTTGCGGAACCGGCGGTTGAAGTTGGTCTGGATCGAGTGGAAGGTGTCCTGGAACTCGGTCGTCTGCTGCTGGATGTTCCCGAGCCCGCGGAAGGGCCGCAGCAACGCGGTCTGCGTGTAGGCGCCGGCGCCCGGAACTGCCTGCGGCCCGAGCGTCGGATTCTGGTACTGCGGCAGGTACGCCGTGCCGATGTCGATCGCGTTGAGATTGACCGGCGACCCGTTCTGCAACGCGCCGAGGCGGTTGTAGCCGTGATTGCCCACGTAGGAGACGTCCACGGCTGATGCCCACGGCAGCGTCGTCTGGACGCCGAACTCCCACTGCGCCGACGCGGGTACTTTGGCGTCGTACTGGAAGATCTGCATGCCCGGGACTGGCAGGAAGCTCAGGCCCGGGTTCAGGTTCTGGAACTGGCCGGTCCGCAGATCGACGGCCGTCGCAATCGGCGGGTTCCCCGGAATCGAGAACACTGTATTCCCGTCGGGCCGGTCGTAGAAGATACCGCCGCCGCCCCGGAAGATGAAGGTCTGATCGCCGCTCATGTCGAACGCCACACCGAAGCGGGGGCCGACCACGAGTTTGGGCCAGGTGTAGCCGTACTTCGAGATGCCGTCGCCCGCCTGGCGAATGCCATTGAGCGGGTTGCCGATGCCGGGGACGGGCGTGCCGATGGCCGCCTGGCTATTCGCCGCACCCGGCAGTACCAGGATCTGCCCCGTCAACGGGTTCATGGCGTTCCTGGTATTGCCGGAGCAGACGACCGCGCCGTTGCTGCAGCCGGCGACGTAGAGGACGGGAGCCGCTCCAGGGGTCCACTGATTCGGGAAGAAGTTCGACATCTGCTGGAACTGGTCATACTGCGGCTGCTGACGGGTGAAGCGGATGCCCGCGTCGAGTGTCAGCCGGCGGTTGACCTTCCAGTTGTCCTGGATGTACGCCTCGGTGTTGTTGTACAGCATGCTGCCCTCGACGAACCTCGAGGACTGCGTGTACTGGTTGAACACGCCGACGGCGGCGTTGGCGTAACCGAAGGAGGTGTCGAGTGTGTTGTTCGTGTCGTTGTTGAAACTGACAGCGCCTTGAAATCCGGTCCCGCCGACGTTCTGCGCCTTGAAGCTGTGGTTGTTGTAAAACCCCGTCTTCAGCGTGTGGCGGCCGGCGATCTTCGTCAGGCTGATCGCGACGTCCTGCGTCCGGTTGATGTTGAGCCAGCCTGGGTAGCGCTGGTTCGGCGGGGCGGCGCCGATGCGGCCGCCCCACGAGAACGTCGGCGGCAGGTTCATCCGCGTGCCGTCCCAGAACGGCGGCCTGACGTCCTGCAGCACCTCGTAGGCGTACGAGTCCTTGGGGACGATCCCGGCATCCGGAAACAGCAGCGGGAAATCGGCGAGGCCGTTGAGACGGTTCGCCGAGTCGTTCATCAGGACGCCGTTCTCGTTTCCGCCGGTCAGCTCGTTGCGGATGAACCCGTACGTGCCTTCGAGGAACGTCGTGTTGTTCAGCGTGTAGTTGGCCGTCACCGAGTACTTGGTGATGTACGGGTACGGGGTCTTCACGTCAGTGAATCCGGGGATGAGCCCGGGGACCGTCAGGGCGCGCTGCCGGTCGCCGCCATAGGTCCAAGTGAGGCGCGCCTTGGAACTGAGCTGATAGTCGATGCGGACCGCCGGCTGCTGCCGCAGCTGATCGACAATCGGCAGCGGATCGCCGCCGGTGCCACCCAGCTCGAAGTTGTAGTTGCTTCCCGGCGTCTGAACGCGATTGGGCAGCGGGTAGCGACTCAGGATCGCGAGCCCGGTCGACCACAGCCGGTTTGCCGGGATCTTGCCGAGCACGCCGCCGTCGCGGAAACACGCCGTCTGGTCGGTCGCGTTGCACGCCCCGGTCACCTGGAAGTCCCTGATGAAGTTGTAGAGCGCCCCGTTGTTGTCGACCGTCTGGGAGAAATCTCCCGTGCGCTCTGCCGCAGTCGGCACGCGGTACCGGATCGGGTTGCCACTGTTGATCGGGTTGCTCGTCGGCCGGTACTCGTGGCTGTAGAAGAAGAACAGCTTGTTGGCGCCGCCCGGCTTTCCAATCGGACCGCCGATTGAATAGCCGAGGGTCTTCGACTTGGCCTTCGGCTTGGGATCGTTGTTCAGCCTGTTGATGGTGCGAATCGAGTTCCAGTCGGAGTTCTGGAACAGCTCGTAGGCGGTGCCACGGAATCTGTTCGTGCCGCTCTTCGAGACGGCGGTGATCTGCAGCCCGCTCGAGCGGCCATACTCCGCCTGATAGCCCTGCGTCAGGATCTTCACCTCGGCGATGGACTCGACGTTCATGTTGATCATCTGGCCGTTGTTGCCCGTGTCCATGGCCGAGATGCCGTCCATCATGATGTTGTTCTGGCCGACGCCGCCCAGGCGGACACCGCCGCCGTCGTTTCCGCCGGTGCTCTCCCGGACTCCGGGGACCAACTGCACGAGGCTGGTGAAGTTGTCGTGATTGACCGGGAGGTTCTCGACCTGCTGGGTCGTGACCGCGAACGACCGCTCACCGCTCTGCGCCTGGACGAGCGGCGATTCGGCGGTGACGGTGACCATCTCCGTCTTGCCGCCGACCTCGAGCGTGATCGGCGGGACCGACGCGCGGTCGCCGCCGCTGACCGGGATGCCTTTCTGCTGCGTGGTCTTGAAGCCGTCCATCGAGACTTCCACCGTGTAGGTGGCCGCCGTGACGTTCGGGAAGACATAGACGCCGTCGCCGTTGGTCATGACGGGCCCGATCTTCGTGCCCTTCGCTTCATCGATCAGCGTGACCGTCGCGCCGGGAATCACGCCGCCCTGACTATCCTTCACCGTGCCGATCACGTTTCCCGTCGTGATCTGCGCCGAGAGCTCGGCGGCGCTGGCCCCCAGGCTCATCGCCGCAACGACACACACGCACAGCCACTTCCGTGTTCTCATGCAGTTTCCCCCTCTGCAGCCCGAGGCGCATTGCGACGCCTGTTGCGTATGACGCAACGCGAGTTGATCGCACCCGGGATGACGCGGACACTAGCATTGAACCGGCGCCGGCGGCAAGGATTTAAGTACGGCCGGTCGGGTTTGAGGCAGGGACCGCTTCAACGCGGGTGTCGCTTGTTGTACCCTACGCCCGTGCCGGCCCCCGGTGGCCTCCTCCTCGTCACGTTGTGCGTGTGCCTGGCGGCGCCGAATGCCGCGCTGGCGCGCCAGACGACCCTCTCGCCGGAGCTGCAGGCCCGCTTGAATCGCGTTGCCGCGGACCTCTACTCGGCCGAGCCGCGCCCGGCGGAAGCGGTCAAGGAGCTCAAGGCGATCCTCGCGGCCGCGCCCGACTCCGCGGAAGCCCATGCGCTACTCGGCATGGCCTACCGCGCACAGAACTCCCCGGACCTGATGGGTGAATCGATCGCGGAGCTGCGTCAGGCGATCGAGCTGAAGCCGTCGCTCGCCGTCGCGCGGCTCATGCTCGCGCGCGTCTATCTGGACATGGCCCGTGCGTCGCGGGCACGCGACGAGCTCGAACGGCTGCGCACGGACATGCCCGACAGCCCGCAGGTCCTGTCGCTCCTGGGCGAAGCGGAGCGCGCGGCGGGGAATGCGCAGCGCTCCGTCGATCTCAATCGTGAGGTCCTTCAGCGCGATCCTGCGTTCGCGCAGGCTCGCTACTACCTCGGTCTCGCACTGCTCGATCTCAAGCAGTACCCCGATGCGGTTCGCGAGTTGCAGCAAGTGGCGCAATCCGGCGCGAACCCGGCTGAGACGTTTCTTGCGCTGGGCGTCGCGCACGCGTCCGCCGGTGACCTCGACTCGGCGATATCGGCCCTGCGCGAGGCGCTCCGCGCCGATGCCTCGAGGGCCGAAGCGCGCATTCAGCTGGCACGCGCCTATCGCTTGAAAGGACGCTTCGCTGACGCGGCGAAAGAGCTCGACCTCGCGGCTCCGGCGGCGACTACGGGAGTGAATGCGTTGTACCGGCATCTCGACACCGAGCTGTACCTGGAACAGGGCCTCCTCCGAATGCAGCAAGGCCGCCTCCAGGCCGCCGCCGACGCGTTCAGAAAGGTGCTGGAGGCGGACGCGGATCACGCCGAAGCGAAGATGCGGCTCGCGGAAGTCCAGAAGCGGCTCAAGGCGCGCGCGAAGACGCCCGGAGGCGCGTGAGGGCCGGGCGTCTCCTCTACGCTGGTGTCGCGGCGATTGCGCTGGGGGGCGCCGTCGCATCTCCGGCCGCGCCGTTCCCGCCGGCGCAGGACGCCCTGTTCGAAGACGTCACGGCGAAAGCGGGCCTCCGCTTCGTTCACGCGTCCGGCGCCACACCCGACAAGCACATGGTCGAGACCTTCGGATCCGGTGTCGCGTGGATCGATGTCGACAACGACGGCTTGCAGGATCTTTACTTCATCAACGGCGCGCCGGGCACGGCCAACGCGTTGTATCGCAACAACGGCAACGGCACCTTTACCGATGTGACGACCCGATCGCGGACGGCCGCGTCATCGTCGACTGGATACAAGACGGGCGTCGCCGCCGGCGATTACGACAACGACGGCTGGCTCGATCTCTACGTGACGGCGCTCGGCCCCAACATCCTCCTGCGCAACAACCGCGACGGCACGTTCAGCGATGTCACGGCGGCAACGGGAACGGCCGGCGGCGTGCGCGAGTGGAGCACGAGCACCGGGTTTCTCGACTACGACAAAGACGGCGACCTCGATCTGTACGTGGTGAACTACCTGGACATCCGCAAGGACGAGAATCCGTGGTGCGGACACCGCAAGCCCGGGTACCGCACGTACTGCAATCCGACGATCTTCGATGGCGTGCCCGACCGCCTCTTCCGGAACGACGGCAACGGCACGTTTACCGATGTCTCGCGGGCTGCCGGCATCGCGAATCCCGCCGGCAAAGGGCTTGGCGCCGTGTTCTGCGACGTCGATCGCGACGGGTGGACGGACATCTACATCGCCAACGATCTCGTTCGCAACTTCCTGTATCGCAACAAGGGCGACGGCACCTTCGAAGACATCGCGTACGCCGCCGGTGTCGGGTTCGATGTCAACGGCAAGCCGCAGGCCGGCATGGGCGTCGACTGCGGCGACGTGGATGGGAACGGCTACCCCGAGCTGTTCGTGACCAACTTTTCCGAAGAGCTGAATACGCTCTATCGGAACCACGCGGGCACGTTCGACGACGTGACTCAGAAGGCCGGCCTTGCCTCCGGGTATGTGCCGCTCGGCTTTGGCACCAAGATGTACGACCTAGACAATGACGGCGACCTCGACCTGCATGTGACCAACGGCCACGTCACCGACAACATCCGTTTGTATCAGCCCCACCTCTCTTACGAGCAGAAGGATCTGCTGTACGAGAACGTGGGCGGCGTGTTCAAGGACATATCCGCCGTCAGCGGTTCCGAGCTGCAGGCCTTGCGGGTGGGGCGAGGACTGGCCGTGGCCGATTTCGATAACGACGGCTACCTCGACGTGGCGATCACGAGCGTCGGCCGTTCGGTGGTGCTGCTGAAGAACCGCGGCGCGCGCAAGGGCAAGTGGCTGGAGATTCGCGCACAGGGGACAGCGAGCAACGTGTTCGGCCTCGGGACCACCGTCCGGGTCGAAGCAGGCGGCCGCACCCAGATCCGGGAGATCACCAACGTGGCCAGCTATCTGAGCGCCAACGATATGCGCCTGCACGTCGGCCTGGGCGGGGCCGCCTCGGCACGGCTCGAGATCCTCTGGCCAAGCGGCCGTCGTCAAGTACTCGACGATGTGCGGGTAAATCAGATTGTCGTCGTGAAAGAACCCGAGGCCGGAACAGGAGGTGGGCGATGAGATGGCGCGTCGTCAGGCAGCGCGCCGCGTTCGCGTGCGCACTTGTGGCCGCAGGCACGCTCGGCGCAGGAGCCGTGGCGCAGTTGATTCCTCGCGGCGCCGACATTCGTCTCGTGCCCGAGGACCTGGACGACACGGCCTGGCTGCAACGGGAGAAGGACGCGCAGATCAAGGCGCTCGGCGGCACCGCGGTCTTCCACGACTTCCGGTTCGCCGACCGGCAGAAGGACAGTGGCATCACGTTCCGGCATCGGATCGTCGACGATGCCGGAAAGACCTACAAGGCAGCGCACTACGACCACGGTAACGGCGTCGCGATGGCGGACGTCGATGGCGACGGGCTGGTCGACGTCTACTTCGTCAATCAGGTCGGCGGGAACCAGTTGTGGCGCAACGCCGGCGGGGGACGATTCGAGGACGTCACAACGGCCGCCGGCGTCGCCCTCGCCGATCGTGTGAACGTGTCGGCCTCGTTTGCCGACATCGACAACGACGGCGATCCCGATCTCTATGTGACCAGCGTGCGCGCCGGAAACGTCATGTTCGAGAACGACGGGCACGGCCGGTTCCGCGATATCACGGCGCCGTCGGGCCTCGCGTACGCGGGTCACTCATCGGGCGCGCTCTTCTTCGACTACGATCGCGACGGCCGTCTGGATCTCTTGCTCCTCAACGTCGGCCGCTACACGACGAACCGCGTCGCCGGCAGCGGCTACAGGTATTACGTCGCCTTCGAGGATGCCTTCGGCGGACACTTGAAACCCGAGCGCGCGGAACGGAGCCGCCTCTATCACAACGAGGGCAAACGGCGCTTCGTCGACGTCTCGCGGCGCACGGGCCTTGTCGATTCCCACTGGACCGGCGATGCCGCGGTAGTCGACGTCAATGACGACGGGTGGCCCGACGTGTACATGCTCAACATGCAGGGGGACGACCAGTACTACGAGAACGTCGGCGGCACACGATTCGTGCGGAAGAGTCGCGAGGTCTTCCCGCGCACGTCGTGGGGGGCGATGGGCATCAAGGTCTTCGACTTCAACAACGACGGGCGCCTCGATATCTTCGTGACGGACATGCACTCGGACATGAGCCACCCGGTCGGCCCGGAGCGCGATCACATGAAGTCCGAGATGAAATGGCCGGAGTCGTTTCGTGGCACCGGCAAGACCAGCATCTGGGGCAACTCGTTCTTCATGAAGGAGGGCCCTTCGAAGTACCGCGAAGCGTCCGATGCGATCGGGGCCGAATCGTATTGTCCGTGGGGCCCCAGCGTCGGCGACTTCAACGCCGACGGCTATGACGATGTGTTCATCGCGGCGGGGATGAACTATCCCGAGCGGTACGAGATCAACTCTCTGAAGCTGAACGACGCGGGCAGGCGGTTCGTCGACGCCGAGTTCGCGCTTGGCCTCGAGCCGCGCAGCGGCTACATCGTCACGCCCTTTTTCACGCTGGACGCGTCGGGCGCCGACAAGGGGCATCGCGATGCGGCCGGCGCAAAAGGACGGATCACCATCTGGGGCGCGCGGGCGTCACGCTCGTCGGTCGTGTTCGACATCGACGGCGACGGCGACCTGGACATCATTACGAATGAGTTCAACGCCGAGCCGATGGTGCTCGTCAGCAACCTCGCGGAACGCAAGCCTGTCCGCTACGTGTCCGTGAGGCTGATCGGCGTGTCGTCGAACCGCGACGGCCTCGGCGCGGTCGTCAAGGTCACCGCCGGCGGCGCGACGCAGACGAAGGTTTTCGACGGCCAGTCCGGCCACATCTCGCACAGCCTGTTCCCGCTCTATTTCGGCCTGGGATCGGCGACGGCGATAGACCGGATCGAGATCGTCTGGCCGTCAGGACGGACGCAGACAATCGCGGCACCGCCGATCAATTCCGTGGTGGACGTTCGCGAGACGGGGGGGCCGGCAGCCGGGGGGCCGGGGGGCCGGGGAGCCGGGGGCTAGGAGCGCGGAAGCGGCGGCCGATAGCCGACCTGTGCGTACTGCGACGCCCGCGGAACGAAGTGCGCATCGAAGCGCGGGTCCGGCGGATTGAAGGTGTTGACCCGCCGGTCGATCGTCCCGCGGAGATCGGGAATGTCTCCGTCGATGAACGACCCGCGCACGCCGGAGGCGTCCGTGATGTCGATCTCGTAGCGGCGTCCCGGAGAAATCCCGCCGGCCAGTGTGTTCTTCCAGAAGATCGAGTCGACGTAGGTGCTGCCGGTGCCGTTGTCGTCCACGCCGTTCCAGTTGCCCGTGAACGTGCAGCGGCTCACCGACGCGCGCGAGCCCTCGAATACCGTGAGCGCGCCGGACCCGTGTTCCGCGTGGTATTCGCCGCCAGCCAGCATCCCCACGTAGTCGACGCCGAGGTTCGAGACGTTGCCGACGAACAGGCAATTCTCGAGGCGGGCGCGGCTGCCGTGCAGCAGATCGAGCGCGGAACCGGTGATCTGGGTCCGGTTGTTCCGGAAGATGCAGTCACGGAACACGACCGCTTCACGCCCTCCCTCCAGGTGCTCGACCGAGACACCACCGCCGCACGGGCTCGCGTAGTTGTCGACGATCTCGGTGCGTTCGATCGTCGGATACGACTGCGCGTAGACCTTGATGCCGCCGCCGTCGGCGAAGAAGAACGGCGTCTTGCGAATGGCGTCGGCCTCGATGGGCGATTGCTGACCCGAGCCGATGGTGAAGTTCCTGGCGCCGGTGATGCGGAATCCGCGAAGCACCGTTTTCGGCGTGATCCCGTCGCCGAAATACACGACGTGGTTGACGATCGCGGGATGACTCGGCGCCCGGGCGTCGGCGACGTCGGCGTTCGCCGCCGTCAGCGTGACGTCGCCGACCGCCTCGAGCGTGATGCCGTCGTGACGTTCGTTGAACCAGATCAGCGCCTGGGCTTTCGCCGCGGGCCGATAGGTGCCCGCGTGCACGTAGATCGTCCGGTTGGCGCGGTCGCGCGCGGCGGCCTCGAGCGCCTCCTGGATTGAGCCCGGCGGGTAGACGTGGTAGCTGCGCGTGCGATCGTCGCGCCTGATCCCGCCTGGCGGGACGGGCGCCTGTGCCGCGGCGCCGCGGTGCGCGAACGCGAGGGGCGCAGCGGCGAGCGAACGGAGAAACGCACGTCGATCGGGGACCACGGGTCTGCGCGGATGATACCTCGCGGAGCGTCCGCGTGCTCGCGTTGATTTCGTTTGCTATCGGTTCAGCGGTCCAACATCCGCGAATGAGCCGCGCGGCGTGTGGTTCACCGCCGCGTCGGCTCCATTCGCCTGTTAGCCCGCTGCTCGTCTTCAGCGGCGGCCCATGCCTGCGCTCGCGCCTCTAGTTCCTCGATGACTGTGGGCCAGTCGTGAAGCGTCGCGGGATCGAAGTCCGCATCGTTCGGCCAGACCAGAGTGCCCACCTCCGTGTCGAGCCTGACTGCATTGAAGGTCGCCAGGTCCCGCAGGGGACCAAACAGTGCGCCGTGCAGCACCGGCTTGAAGTCAATGCGGTGCTCCGTGCCGTCCGCGAAGGCGACATTCAGCGCATAGGGTTCGACGATGCTGAACTTCGTAACCCGGTGGATGGGATGAGACATGACGTCACCTGAGTGGGTCGATTTTGACGGGCGGCTGGCCGGATTGCAGCAGCCCCCAGTCCTGCTGCAACTCCCCCTTGTGGATCTCTGCCCATGACTTCGATGAGTCGAAGACCCGGGCGACGTCTGGCTCCAGGACGACCGCCACCGCGTCCCTGCCGATTCGAGAGGCAAAGCGGTTGGGCCGGCTCTTCGGGAAGTCGAACTTGCACTCCGTCCGCAAGTCGTCACGACAGCTTCTGGAACTTGGCTTTCGCGCTTGGCTCATAATCCTGTCGCTCGCGCTTCGTCGCTTTGGGCGTCGAGTTCTTCGACGCCATCGACGCCACCATTGATCAGATCATCGAGTTGCCTCACGCTGGTTCTCGCGTCCGGCGGCTACCCGCAAACTTGATGTTCGGCGCCGAGCTGTCACGCGCTTTCCCTACCATGTCGTCTACTTGGAGCTGGCGACTCATTCCGCACCCTCGCCATTTCGCATGACCGGCGGAAGCCGGGTAACTGGGAAGAGCGCCTGAAGTAGCCGGACGGCGCCGTTCCGCCTTTGTCGTTCGTCTTGTCAGCCCAACGCGTGCGAATGAGCCGCGCGCCCGTTATGGCGACAGGCGCGCCGGCTCCATTCGCTTGTCAGGCCGCGACTTCGACGGTTGCGTAAAAATCGATCTCGCGCGACCGCCGCCGCGGTGTGACGCTCCGGTGGCTCGGACGAGGAACTGGCAAGCCGTCCTCGCGCAATCCGCGGACGTGCAACTCGATCGCCCGTTCGATTCGCCGCAAGGCGCTGTCAATCGTTTTGCCTGTCGCGACACAGCCGGGAAGATCCGGAACCGATGCGCCCCAGTCGCTGCCAACGTCGCGATTGATCCGCACGAGATACTGCATCGTCTTCATGAGTGTGGCACCTTCAAACCGGCCTGACGCTTCACCGACGCCAGCGTTCCCTTCGGCATATCGTCACCCAGATTGCCGCTTACCGTCACACGGCCCGACTTCGTGCCGTGGGGACGAAGTACGCCGCCGAGCTGAGTCCGAGCTTCGCGACCGGTGAATCCTCGCGTTCGCTTTGACGATGAAGCGGACCGAATACCGCTGATCAGATTGTCGAGTTGCCTCGCGCTGGTTCTCGCGTCCGGTGGCTACACGCAGACCTGATCGTTCGGCGCCGAGCTGTCACGCGCTTTCCCTACCATGTCGTCTACTTGGAGCTGGCATCCGCATCCTCGCCATTGCGCATGACCGGCGGAAGCCTGGTTACTGGGAAGAGCGCCTGAAGTAGCCGGACGGCGCCGATCCGCCTTTGCCATTCCTCTTGTCGGCCCAACGTGAGCGCTCAGCCGCGAGCCGCGCGAGGACGCGGCCTTGATCCAGTTCCCTGCCGCGCGCGGCTCGTCAGCTGCAGCGCCCTGTTAGCCGCCGCACGCCGCATTATCGCTTGTTGAACTTCCGGGTTGCTTCCTGCCTCAAGACCACTAATAAAGGCGACCATCCCCGCGATGGCGACTGCACTGAACGTCTCAATCAGGATAACGGGATCGGTCGGAGCCTCGCTTTCCCTCGGGCCAAGTGCTCTAGGTGAGAGACGAGTGACTGGACCTCGCCTAGAGGAATGGCAGCCTCAAGGTTATGCGCCAACTTATTTCGGACCGAGTTGATTTGCCTGATTCCTGGTAATAGGCCGCTCAGCACAAGGAAGGACTCTGGCCCGCTTAGAATATCGACCTTCTGGGCGAACCCCAGGCGAGGCCGCTCAAGGTCGAAATCGCGAGGAGCGACGGCAGTCAAGCAACGATCCAGATAGTGCTCAATCACAAGATGACTGAGGAGAACGCGCCCGAGCCGGTCCGCCGTGGCGCTCGGAATCTCGCGAAGCGATAACTCGCCGGATGGAAGCCACCCCTCATACACGTGAGACTTGACTTTTATCCGGAGCACCCAGTTTCGCGCCATGATTCTCCTTCGTGCGGCTAACGTGTCTTGGAGTAGACTGCGCGGCGGCCGCCGCGAGTAAACGCGGGGGGTTCGCCTGGCGCTGCGCACTCCAAGAGCTGTGTGGCCGGCATGGTAGCACGCCTGTGCTCGGCAGCCGCCGGTACGTTTGGCCGCCGGCCACTATCATCGAGAACGGCGTAAGGGACAAGACCGGATGTGAGCGAGGACGAACGGCTGTGAATTGAAACGGTTACGAATGCCGACCATCCCGGTCGCAACACATGGCCGCGACGCTCGCGCCTATCGCAGGCGGTCAACCGGGCTCCGGACGTCGAGCGGCGCTCGATCGAGCACGTGCGTGTAGATCATGGTCGTGCTGACGTCTGCATGCCCGAGCAGCTCCTGCAGTGTGCGGATGTCATACCCGTCCTCCAGAAGATGCGTGGCGAAGGAATGGCGGAGCGTGTGCGGGCCGACGTGTTTCGTCGGGCGCGCGGCGGTTTCAGCTCCGTGCCCGCTGCAAGGGCGTCGCCGGCCAGCGTGAGCGTTGCGCCGCGTCTGACGGTGAACGTACGCAGCGTGTTGCCGCGGCGCACGCGCAGCGGCTGCCCGAGCAGCGATCGAATGGTCGCGCGGTCGAGTGCGCCGTGCTTCCACGTCAGATCGACTTCGAATCCGCCGCGCGCTCGCAGTCCGGTGACGCGCCCGTGCGGCCACGCCGCCGGCAGCGCCGGCAACAAGCGGATCTCCCCGTCGTCGCATTGCAGCAGCATCTCGGCGATGGCGGAGGCGCCGCCGAAATTGCCGTCGATCTGAAATGGCGGGTGCGCGTCGAACAGGTTCGGGTAGGTCCGCTCCGGGCCGAGCAGGAATTTCAGGATCTCGAAGGCGTGGTCACCATCGCCGAGCCTCGCCCAGAGGTTGATGCGCCAGGCGGTGGCCCAGCCCGTCGCCTGATCTCCGCGAATCTCGAGCGAGCGTTTCGCGGCCGCGGCGAGCGCCGGCGTCCGGCGCGCATCGATGTCGTGACCGGGAAAGAGGCCGAACAGGTGCGAGACGTGCCGGTGGTGGATCTCGGGCGCCTGCATGTCCCAGTCCTCGAGCCATTCCTGCAACTGGCCGGCGCTGCCGATCTGCAGCGGCGCCAGCCGCGCGCGTGTCGCGCTCCACTTCCGCTGCAGGGCGGCGTCGGTGCCGAGGATGCGCGCCGCGTCGATGGCGGCGCCGAATAGCTCGCGCAGAATCGACGAGTCCATTGCTGGTCCCATCGTCAACGACGTGCCGAACGGATGCGGGTTCTCGGGCGACAGCGACGGCGAGGTGACGAGCCAGCGATGCGCGGGCTCCTCCACCAGTGTGTCGACGAAGAACTGCGCCGCGCCCTTGATGAGCGGGTAGATGCGCCGCAGGTACTGGCGATCACCAGCGTATTCGTAGCGATCCCACAGCGGCAGCGTCAGCCACGCGCCCCCCGCGGGCCACATGCCCCATTGCGGGCCGTCGATCGGTCCGGTCGCCCGCCAGAGATCCGTGTTGTGATGCGCCACCCAGCCGGCGGCGCCATACATCTCGCGCGCGGTCCGCGCACCCGTCACCGACAAATCCGACACAAGCTCGGTCAGCGGATCCATCGTCTCGGCCAGGTTGGTCGAGAGCGCGGGCCAGTAGTTCATCTGCGTGTTGATATTGATGGTGTACTTGCTGCCCCACGGCGGGGACATGCTCTCGTTCCAGATGCCCTGCAGGTTCGCCGGCTGCGCACCGGTCCGCGAGCTGGCAATCAGCAGGTAGCGGCCGTACTGGAAATAGAGCGCGGCGACGCCGGGATCGTCGCCGGCGCCGAATCCGCGTACCCGCTCGTCCGTCGGGACGCGCTTCGAGACTCCGAGATCGAGCGTGACGCGATTGAACAACTGCTGATAGTCGCGGACGTGCGCGTCGCGCAGTTTCTCGACGCTCTTGCGTGACGCGGAATCGAGCGCTGCCGCGACGCGGGCGGCAGGATCGGCCCCAACGTCTTCGTAGGTCCGGTAGCTGGTCGCCGCCGCGAGCAGCAACGTGACGGCGTCCGCGTCCCGCACGATCAGCGTATCGCCGTCGGTGCGGCGGGTTCCTCCCTCCGGCAGCACGCGGACCCGGGCTTCGAAGCGGAGCGCGCCCGTCAGGGGACGGCCGTCCGCCGTGGTCCCGGCGCCGTCGCCGTTGACGCCGCGCATCACGAGGTCGCCGTCCGCCGTCGCCTCGACGGTTGCTCGTTGAGGCGTCTGCATCCGCGCCTCGAACGAGATCCGTCTGGGGCGGCTGGCCGTCAGCCGCACGACGATCACCTGGTCTGGCGCGCTCGCGAACACTTCCCGGGAGAACGTGACGCCGTCGCTCACATACGACACGTGAGCGGTTGCGGTCGTCAGGTCCAGATCGCGCCTGTAGTGTTCGACCGAGTCGACCTGCGGAAACGTCAGGGCGAGATCGCCGACCGTCTGATAGGGCATCTGCGCGAGCGGCTTCGACATCACCTTCGCGCCGACGACCTTCGCGGCCTCCGCGTACTTGCGGCCAGCGATCAGCCGCCGTACTTCGGGCAGCGCGTCCTTTGCCTCGGGGTTCACCGGGTCGTAGGGGCGGCCCGCCCACAAGGTGTCTTCGTTCAACTGCAGGCGCTCGTGGACAACGCCGCCGAAGACCATGGCGCCCAGGCGGCCGTTGCCGACCGGAAGCGCCCGCACCCATTCGGCGGTGCCGGCCTGCCGGGCCTGCCGCGGCGCGTCGAGCGGCAGCAACGGGTGATCGGAAGCCGGTGCGCGATACCAGAGGCTGAGCGACGATACGGGCGGCGCGGCTTCGCCGTTGAACCGCACCGCGGAGGGTGTTTGCGCTGCCGCCACCATCGCGCCTGCGCCGACGGCTCCGATGAGGAACGCGCGCGCGATATGCCGCGTCCACGTGTAGGTGACGCTCATGGGTCGCGTCCCTTAGACGCCGTCCTCGAACGGGTCGGCGCGGTAGGGCCGCTCGACGTAATCGAACCAGTCGAAATCGGCGTGACCGCGTGCGCCCGACATGTCCTGACACGCCACGCCGACGAAGGCGCCCGTGAAGTTGGGCAGCCCCGGCGCGGTGGCTTCGTCGGAGAGAATACTCGCATCGAACTGCTGCGGAATCCGCGTCCACTCGCCATCGCCGGCACGATAGGCGAAATGAAGACGCTCGTAATCGACCTCGACTCTCAGTTCGATCGCAACATTCGACGGAATCGCGAGAGGCGGCGTGAACGCGTCGCTCTGCGGCTGGTCAGGGAGGGCCGACATGACCCGCACGTGCTTGCCGGCGCCATCCTCGTGCGAGATATACAGGTAGTGGAACTTCGAGCTGTTGTAGTAGCAGATCAGTCCCGCGCTCTGCTGGAAGTGCCGCGGCTCGAACTCGACGCTCGTCGACGCGCTGTAACAGGGCGACTGCTGGCGGCGGGCGACGAGCGCCTGCTTGAACAGGCTGCCCACCGTCTCGCGTCCGTAGAGCCGGAGGAACCCCGGACGCTCGGTCAGGCTGAACAACTCGTCGGGCCACGGCGAGCGCAGCCACTGGAAGTCGATCGGCAGCGTCGCGCCGTCGAAGTGCTCGCGGGCCGGTGGAAGTAGCGCGGTTGGCGCGGCGCCGCTCGGCGCGTCGGTTTCGACCGACGGAAGGCCATCGCCGCTGACGGTCCGCAGCCATCCGTCTGCTCCCCAGACCACCTTCTGAATCGCGGTCTCGCGTCCGAGCGTGCATCTTCCCCGGTTGGGCAGCGGCCGCCCGCACAGGTAAACCATGTACGTGCTGCCGTCCCGAGTGTCGACGAGATCCGCGTGGCCGGCGCGCTGAAGCACGACGTCGGGCCGATGACGCGCGCTCAGCACGTGGACGTCGGGATGCAGCTCGTAGGGGCCCTCGATCGTCCTCGCGCGCGCCATCGTCACCGCGTGGCCCCAACCGGTGCCTCCCTCAGCGGTGATCAAATGGTAGTAACCGCCGCGTTTGTACAAGTGCGGACCTTCGGTGAGACCGAGCGGCGTGCCGCTGAAGATGACGCGCCGATCCCCGACCAGCCGTTGCTCCGCTGGCGAGAACTCCTGCATGACGATGCCGGCGAAGCGATTCCGGCCGGGACGGTGATCCCACAGCATGTTCAGCAGGTACTTCTTCCCGTCGTCATCGTGGAAGAGCGACGGATCGAAACCGCTGCTATTGAGAGGAACGGGATCGGACCAGTCGCCCTCGATGTCGCTGGCGGTGACCAGGTAATTGTGGAAATCGCGGAGGGATGCGCCCGACGCGCCGGCGACCGTCGTCCGGCCGTATCGCTTCACGTCCGTGTAGAGAAGCCAGAAGCGGCCGTCCGCGTAGGTGAGATCCGGCGCCCACACGCCGCACGAGTCGGGATCCCCCAGCATGTTCAACTGACTGGCCCGCCGGAGCGGACGCGTGAGCAGGCGCCAGTTCACCAGGTCGCGCGAGTGATGGATCTGCACGCCTGGATACCACTCGAACGTGGAGGTGGCGATGAAATAGTCGTCGCCGACGCGGACGATGGACGGATCCGGGTTGAAGCCACGAAGGATCGGATTACGAATGACGATGCTCATCGCGGACGACCGTCCAGAGAATCAACGCGCCGACCAGATCGAGGGCGCTGAGGCAGATGAAGAAGGGCGTGTAGCCGATGGCGGCGACGAGCGCGCCGATGATCAGCGAGAACACCAGAACGCCGGCGTTGCCGCACGTGCCGGCCATCCCCGCCACCGTGGCCACCTCGCTCCGTCTGAACAGATCGGACGCCATCGTGATCACCGTCACCGACAGTGTTTGGTGCGCGAAGCCGCCCAGGCACAACAGCGCGATCGCCATGTACGGGTTGTCGACGAAACCGACGAACGCCATGCCCGTCATCAGCACGGCGCCGACCGTGAAGGCGCCGCGGCGCGCGTTGATCAGGCTGAGCCCCGCGCGCTTCTGCAGCCACAGGGTGGCGACGCCGCCGAACATCGAGCCGAGATCGGCGGCGAGGAACGGCATCCAGGCAAAGAGCGCGATCTGCTTCAGATCGAAATGCCGCACCGAGCTCAAGTAGAGCGGCATCCAGAACGTCAGCGTGCCCCACGTCGGGTCGGCGAGAAATCGCGGCAAGGCAATGCCCCAGAAATTCCGCTGGCGCGCGATGCGTCCGATCGACGGCCGGGTCCCGTCTCCACTGAGGTGCTGCTCCTGGCCCGAGACGATGTAGTCGCGTTCCGCGGCGGAGAGCTTCGGATGGCGATCGGGCGAGTGGTAGAAGGCCAGCCACAGTGTCACCCACGCGAGGCCGATGGCGCCCGTCATCACGAACGCCGTCTGCCAGTTGTAGGCGAGAATCGCCCAGACGACGAGCGGCGGCGCGAGCATCGAGCCGACCGACGCGCCGATGTTGAAGACGCCGCTGGCGAGGCCGCGCTCCTTGGCGGGGAACCACTCCGCCGTCGCCTTCATCCCGGCAGGGTTGGCGGACCCTTCAACGAATCCAAGCAGCCCGCGCAAGGCTGCGAATGCGGGCCAGCTGTGCGCCAGGCTGTGTGCCATGCTGACGATCGACCAGGCGATCGCGAACATCGCGAACCCGCGCCTCAGCCCGACGACATCGAGCACGTATCCGCAGATCGGCTGCAGCATGATCGCGCCCTGGAAGGCGCCGATAATCCACGAGTACTGCTGCGTGGTGATCTGCAGGTCCTGCAGGATAGTGGGCGCGGCGACGCCGAGCGTGCTTCGCGTGAGGTAGTTGATGATCGAGCCGATCATCAGCAGCCCGATCATCCACCAGCGCAGCGATCTCATGTCACCGCGCCGTCAGCGTCGCCGTCAGCGTCCTGATCGGCCGATCGTGCTCGTCGAGAAACCGGGCGCAGAAATCCGTCATCCCTCCCGCGTTGACGATCGCGGCGCGAATGACGTTGGCGCCTTCGTTCAGCGTCAACCGCTTCGACACGCCGTCGTCGATCACCGTCTGTCGATCGTTGAAGATGGCCGTCACCTCCGTGCCGTTGACCCACCACACGGACGCGGCGTTCGAGCCGATTGCGAGCCGGACGCCGCTCATCTGGCGCGGCGAGTTGACGACGGTGACGGCCCAGAAGAGGACGTTGGTCGTCGGCTTGTTCAGCGCGTACGCGAAGTGATAGAGGTTGACGTTGTAGCCGGCCGTATCGACGGCGTGCCACTTCAGTTCACTCTCCCCGAACTTGAGAGTGTCCCCGTCGTGTGGCAGCGGAGGCGCCGTCACCGGGAAGTTCTTCTCGACCGCGCTCCGTACCGCGCCCTCCGTGAGCTGACCCGGCACCCGGATCGGCTCGAGCAGCAGCCAGCGCTGGATGAAGCCGTCCGGCCCGGCCGGCTTCGCCGGTGTCACGGGCCGCGTCAACGAGGGCGCGGGGGGCCGCGGCGCAACCGGGCCCTGCTGGCGCGCTGCCAGGGGCTGCGACGACGCCGGCGCCGTTGGCCAGAGGGCGGCGGCGAGCGCCAGCGCCCAGATGGCGTGCATCCTGTTCATTCGCACAGTCACGGCATCCTCAAGTTCCAGCGCTGGCGATCGCTCTTCGGATCGAATCTCGCAAGCGTCGGCATGCTGCTGCCGACGGCGGAGAGCGCCAGCGGCTCAGTGGAATTTGGCACGGCCTTCGGCATGACGCGGTAGGTGCCGTCGGCGAGCTGGTCGATGCGCCAGAGTTGCTCGGGCGCGCCGGTGAATGCCGGCAGGAGGACCAGCTCGCGATCCGGCGTTGCTGCGAGCGTCCGATCCGTCCCGGCGATCGTGATCTTGAAGAACGGCGATCCAGGATAGCCACCCGCGTTGGGAGCGGGCGTGACCGCCCACTTCTGCTGCGCCTGGAGCATGTAGGGAGACATACGTACGCCGGCCGTCCCGGCCGGCCAGTTCGCCGAAACCTGCGATGGCTCCTGGTCCGGAATCGGCGCAGGCGGAGGCGGAGGCGCCGCACCAGGGGGCCCACCGCCGCCGCGCCCGCCGCGTCCGCGAAACCCGCCGACCGGCATGCCCTGGACGGCGAGCTCGAGCGCGGTGCCTGTCCGAGCCGACTCGATCGCGTACGTGCCGGCCTTGACGTTGTCGCCCGCGACCGGCCATCCGTCGCGCCAGAGCAGCGGACGGATGTCCAGCACGCTGATCCCGCCGCGATCGAGGTCGGCTTCGTAGTGGCAGGAAAACTTCTGCACGCCATCGCCGAGATCGAGCAGCCCGAAATGACCGGGACCGACATAGCGGCCGCCGGATGCGAGAAACAGCTTGCCGCCGCCCTGCAACATGTCGATCCCCATGTTGTCGAGAAACGGTCCCGTCACCTTCTTCCCCCGTCCCATCCGGATGTTGTAGCTGGAGTTCGCACCGGCGCAGCACGACCCATGCGTGACGAGCAGGTAGTACCAGCCGTCGCGGAAGATCATCACCGAGGCTTCGGAGTTGATCGCGATGTTGACCGGCTTCCGCTCGGGATACAGCCGTTTTCCGGTCTTCGGATTCAGCTCGACGAGACGGATGTAACCGAAGTAGGAACCATAGGTGAGCCACAGGGTTCCGTTGGTCGGATCGCGAAAGATGCCGGGATCGATCGCATTGCTGTCCTCAACGCCGTCGGACCACACCACCGGTCCCGCGTCCTCCCACTTGTAGTCAGGCGACTGCGGATCGAGGGTCTTGCCGACCAGGAGACCGATCGCCGCCTTCGGCTGCGTGCCGGGCGCGGAATAGTAGAGAAAATACGTGTCGCCGGCGCGGATCAGATCGGGCGCCCACGTGTTGTTGCCGCCCCGCGCGATGACGTCCGGGCCCGGCCTGCCGCCGGGCACGGCCTGCATGACCGTACCCGCCCGCCGCCACGTCCAGCCGTCGTCCGAGATCGACATCGGCAGGCCGCCTCCCGTGGCGTACACGTAGTACTTACCGTTTTCGACGATGACGGTTGATGGATCGTGCAGACCGGGCTGGCCGTCCAGCGCCACGGCTGGAACGGCGACGGCGCACGCGGCGGCGACAACGATGCGGGAGATGCGAGAGGGGAGTGACTCTGTCATGAGCATATACGTTGAAAATCGTGTCATGGCGTGAGCGGCAAGGCCGATTCCAACTGAGCGGTCTGGAGCGGCATTATAGCCGTGCGGCCGCCGTATTGCACATAGCGCAATATGCTGTGCAGATTTTTCCGGGCGAGGCCGCTGCCGTTTCCGGCTACGATCCGGGACTGGCGCGGATCATGGCGTCGGACAAACTCCGAGACAAGCTGCGGTGCTGGCGTTCCCGGCATAGCCGCAACAGCCGTTTCGTTATCTGCAACAGCACCGCAGGGCCTCCGCTCGACTGCCTCTAGTCACCTTTCCACTGTTCGTGCGCAGCCAAGAACCTCTCGACCGGCGACTGGCGTTCGATGTCGTCCAACTCGCGCAGCAGGTGGTCATAGCGGCGCTCGGCGCGCCGCTGCACGACGAACACCGCGGCGAGGAGCAGCCCCACCCAGACGAGCAGAAACACTATCCAGGCGCTCGACTCGTTGCGGGCGCCGTAGACAACGAGCGGCGGACCCGGAAACAAGAACATCACTCGCGACCAGAGCCAACGGCCCCTGTGGAACTCCCGGCGCGTGCTCAAATACGCGCGCGCGTAGGCGAGCGACGGCACGCTCGTGCGATCGGCGTCGAAGCGGGCGGTCCGCACGCGCCGGCTGTGGGCGCCAATCTGAGCGACGGAAAACGCCAGCGCGAGCAGCGTCAGAAGCGCCCCCAGCAACAGGAGCGGATCGTCTTCCGACAACAACAGCCCTCCGGACCAGAGAATCAGGAAGGCGCTGATCACGACGCCTCGTCCGATCCAACGCCGGGTCGTGCGCACGTCGGCGCGCACGTGCCTGGCGAATTCCGACGGGACCATGCGGAACCCGCTCGACTGCTGTTGCTGCCAGGCAGACACCAGACTGGCCGGCGCGCGATCAGATGACATTTGTCCCTCCATCGTGCGCGTAGTGCCCCAGGAGCTTCTTCACGCGGCTGATCCTGGTCGCCACGGTGCCGGCGGAGATCCCCATCACCTCGCCAATCTCCGCGGCGTCCAGCCCCTCGAGGTACAGCAGGACGAGCTGCCGCTCCAACGGGCGAAGGCACTGAACCAGTTCCATCAATCGTGACACCAGCAGCCGCCGGTCAGCGTCCGGCGCGATTCCCACGGCGTCGAAGTCGAGGTCATCGAGACTCACCAGCGATCTCGATCGCTGGCGACGTTGGTCGATGACGTGCGTTGCCGCGACGTTGTGCGCGACCCGATAGACCCAGGTGCGAAGCGAGCAGTGACCGTTGAACCGCTCGAAGCTTCGCCACAAATTCAGGTGGATGTCCTGGAGCAGGTCCTGGCGCTTGTGGTCGTCCACTTCGTACGACCGCGCAAGACGCTCGATCGCCGCGCCAAAGGCCTCGACGGCCTGGTCGTAGAGATCTGTCTCGCCGGCGTTGGACATGCCCCGCTGCGATTCGCGTGCGTCAGGATCTGCCACGAGTAGATAGTCGGCGTCCTTCGGGTTTTCTAACATCGCCGTGTGACGAAGCAATCGGGCGAGGGACTGGCGGGCAGCATAGCTCAGCCGTGTACCTGCGCGCCGGACCGACGGAATTCCGCAGGTGATGGCTGTCGTGAGTCCGACGGCGCCCATGTCAGGTTGACAGGGATCGCTTCAGAGATCTTCTGACGCACACACCGCCGACACCGTACACGGCTGGCCTCGATCCTGCTATGGCCGCGTCAGCTCCCCACCTAGTTCTGCCTGCCGTGCGTCCGCATCTCGCGCCGGCAGGGTGCCCCAGAGATGCCCAGGAGACCTGCATCATGAAGAGGCGCGAGTTCCTGAAACTCGGAGCCGTCACCGGCGCCGCCGCCCTGCTTCGCTGGCAGCGCCTGCACGCATCGTTCGAACGATCGCCCACGCTGCGGAAGTTCGGCCCCAATCAGCCGCTGCGGCTGTTCGGACCGGACATCCCGGTGGCGACGGCGAATACCACTCGCTATCCAGGCGTCGACTACTACGAGATCGCGATGCGGAGCTTCACCGACGAACTGTATCCCGGACTCGAAACGACGCTGTATGGCTACGGCGACACGGCGTCGTCAACGTTCAAGCACCTCGGTGGCGCGATCGTGGCGCAGCGCGATCGCCCGGTGCGCGTCTCGTGGACCAACGAGCTGCCGGACGACCACATCCTGCCGGCGGACACGTCAGTGATCTCTCCCTACATCACCGGCGAAGGGAATCTGGTCAACCGCGCCGCGCCGCACCTGCACGGCGGCCTCGTGCCGTGGCCGAGCGACGGCGGGCCGTTCCACTGGTTCGCGCCGGACGGCACACGCGGCGCGTCGGTCCTCGACTGGCTGCCGGTCGATCTCGAAGGCACCCTGAACGACGACTATTGGTACCCAAACAACCAGTCGGCGCGCATGATGTGGTACCACGATCACGCCGTCGGCATCACGCGGCTGAACGCTTACGCCGGCATCGCCAGCGGCTACCTGCTGAAGGATGCCGCCGAGGCGGTGCTCATGAACGACCTCGGCATCCACCCCGCACGGCAGATCCCGCTGGTCATCCAGGACAAGGTCTTCGAGGAGGATGGCAGCCTCTGGTATCCGAACGAGTACGACACGCAGTTCTTCGCCTTGCAGCGCGGATTCCTGCTGTCGGGCGTGCCCTCGCCATCGCTCGTGCCCGAATTCTGGGGCGACACGATGCTCGTCAACGGCACGGTGTTTCCCACGCTCACCGTGTACCCGCGGAAGTACCGCTTCCAGATTCTGAACGCGTGCAACACGCGCTTCATGAACCTGCAGCTGTTCTTCTCGGATGGGCAACGGTTCCCCGACTCGGCGGAGCCCGCGTACGCGAAGCCGGGTCCGCCGATGCTGCAGATCGGTACGGAAGGCGGTTTCCTCGACGGTACGGCCGTCCCGCAGGGGATCGTGGTGCAGAGCGTCCGCGGCGGCGCCGGCATCCTGCTCGCGCCGGCCGAACGCGCCGACATCATCGTCGACTTCTCGAAGGTGAAGCCCGGGCGCTCGCTGATCCTGCACAACGACGCGCCGGTGCCGTTCCCGGGAGGCACGCCGCTGGCGGACTTTCACTCCGGGAATCGATCGCTCGCGGATCCGCCCGAGCCCGGGTACGGCCCGAACACGCGGACGCTGCTGCAGTTCGTGGTCGCCGATCCGGACACAGCGCCGGCGGCGGTGCCGGCTGACGAGCCGACCAATCCGGGTTGGGCGCTGCCGCCGTCGCCCGCGGCCGCACTCAATCCGCCGGTCCGCGATCTCGCGATCTACGAGACCTTCGACGGGTACGGCCGTCTCGCGCAGAATCTCGGACCGCTGTCGGGACCGCTCGCCTACACCGATGCCCCCAGCGAGACGGTCCAGGCGGGGAGCCATGAGATCTGGCGGCTGTTCAACATCACCGCCGACACGCACCCGATCCACTTTCACTACTTCAACGTGCGCGTGCTGTCGCGGCAGGCGATCAACCGCTGGTTCCATCTGACGGGCAAGCCCGCTCCGCCGGATGCGAACGAGCTGGGATGGAAGGAAACGGTCAGAGCGAATCCCGGCGAGTGCGTGACGCTGCTGGTGGAGCTGCCTCCCGTCCCGCAGGTCAACGTTCCGATCACGAACCCGCAGACACACGCTGTCGAGACACTGACTGTCCAGATACCCGACAGTCCGAGGACGGGCGGCCATGAGTACGTGTGGCACTGCCACATCCTCGAGCACGAGGAACACGACATGATGCGACCGCTGATCGTCGTGCCGTGAGCACGGCCGACGGAAATCCGGCGCTCACTGCACTCCGGGGTAGTGGACATGTCAGTACCGATCAAGGTCGTCAGCTCCGCTCTTGCCGTCGTGGCCGTCTTTGCCGCCGGCGTCTCGTTCGGCCGCCGATCCGCGCCCTCGCCGGCGAACGCCCGGCGAATCTTGTACTGGCACGACCCGATGCATCCGGAGTATCGATCCGATAAGCCTGGAATCGCGCCCGATTGCGGCATGCAGCTCGAGCCGGTGTACGAGGGTGACACCGGATCGACGGCCGGCACGAACGGCAGGCCTGCGGGCGCGATCCACATCTCCTCCGAGAAACAGCAGCTGATCGGCGTACGCGTCACGACCGCCGAGCAGTGGGCGGGCCAACAGAACGTCCGCACCGTCGGACGCGTCGCCGCCGACGAGCGTCGCGTCTTCCGTATCGCTGCGGCCACACCCGGGTGGATCGTCGACGCGATGCCCAACTCGATCGGCAGTGTCGTACGGAAGAACGAGACGCTCGCCACGTTCTACGCGCGCGAGTTCCTTGGCGCGCAGCAGGCGTATCTGTTCGCGCTCGACGCGCGCGATCGCTTCCTCGCCCAGAAGGCGAGCGATCCGCAGATGGTGTCGAGCAACACACAGCTCCAGGCGGCGGCCGAGACGCTGCAGGCGCTCGGGATGAGCGTGACGCAGATCGACGAGCTGTCGCGGGACCGCCAGAAGGCGAACACCATCGCCATCCGCTCTCCCGCCACCGGATTCATCGTCGAGCGGAACGTGTCGCCGGGGCAGCGCTTCGACGCCGGCGCCGAGCTGTACGTCATCGCCGATCTCCGGCATGTCTGGGTCCTCGCGGACATGTTCCAGTACGAGGCGAACTACATCCGTCCCGGCCAGCAGGCGGCGTTGACGCTGCCGCACCAGGGCCGCCGGTTCACCGCGCGCGTCAGCGAGGTGCTGCCGCAATTCGACCCGGCGTCACGGACGCTGAAGGTACGTCTCGAGGTCGCCAATGCCGACTACGGGTTGCGGCCCGGCATGTTCGTCGACGTCGACTTTCCTCTGCAGGTGCCGGCGGCGCTCACGGTCCCTTCCGACGCGCTGCTCGACTCCGGGCTGCGCAAGACGGTGTTCGTCGATCTGGGTGAGGGGTACTTCGAGCCGCGCCACGTCGAGACGGGCTGGCGCTTTGGCGACCGCGTGCAGATCGTCCGCGGCATCATGCCGGGCGAGCGGGTCGTCACCTCCGGCAACTTCCTGATTGATTCGGAGAGCCGGCTGCGGGCGGCCGCCGCGGGCATTCGCGGCGAGCCGGAGCGGGACGTGATCTGCGGCATGGACGTCGATCCGGCGCGCGCGAAAGCGGCGCGCCGGACGAGCGATTACCGCGGCGCGACGTATTACTTCTGCTCCGACACCTGTAAGCGGCAGTTCGACGCCGATCCGAGCAGCCACGCCGTCCGCCCATGATCGCGCGCGTGATCGACTGGTCGGCACGACACCCGCTGGCCATCTTCGCGGCCGTCGCCGTGCTGACGCTCGCCGGGTGGTGGTCGATGCGTCGCGTCCCGATCGACGCGATCCCCGACCTGAGCGACACGCAGGTCATCGTCTACTCGCGCTGGGACCGCAGCCCCGATCTCGTCGAGGACCAGGTCACCTACCCGATCGTGACGGCGATGCTCGGTGCGCCGCGCGTGACGGCGGTGCGCGGCTTCTCCGACTTCGGCTACTCGTTCGTCTACATCGTCTTCGAGGACGGCACCGACCTGTACTGGGCGCGTTCGCGGACGCTCGAGTACCTCTCGAGCGTGCGGTCGCGGCTGCCCGGCGACGTGCAGACGGAGCTCGGTCCGGATGCGACCGGCCTCGGGTGGATCTACCAGTACGCGCTCGTCGACACGTCCGGCGCGCACAGCCTCGCCGAGCTGCGCTCCTACCAGGACTGGTATCTCCGCTACTACCTCAAGTCGGTGCCCGGCGTCGCCGAGGTGGCGCCGATCGGCGGGTTCCGCCAGCAGTTCCAGGTGAACGTCGATCCCAACCGGCTGCAGGCCTACGGTCTGTCCATCCGCCGTGTTGTCGAGGCGGTGCGCGGCGGCAACACCGAGGTCGGCGGCCGCCTGATCGAGTTCGGCGGAACGGAGTACATGGTGCGCGGCCGCGGATATGCCCGGTCGGCGCGGGACATCGAGGACATCGTCCTGGTCGCCAGCGACACGGGCACGCCGATACGCATCAGGGACGTCGGTCAGGTGGTGCTCGGTCCCGATCTCCGCCGCGGCGTCTCCGATCTCGACGGCACCGGTGAGGCGGTGTCCGGCATCGTCGTGATGCGGCAAGGCGAGCATGCGCTCGAGGTTATCGAGCGCGTCAAGACGCGGCTCGCCGAGCTCGCGCCCGGCCTTCCGCCGGGCGTGCGGATCGAGCCTGTCTACGACCGCTCCGATCTCATACACCGCGCGATCGCGACCCTGCGCTCCACCATCGTCGAGGTCACGATCACCGTGGCGATTGTCGTGCTGCTGTTTCTCCGCCACGTTCCAAGTGCGCTCATCCCGATCATCACGATTCCGATCGCGCTGCTCATCTCGTTCATCCCGTTCCGCGCCATGGGGCTGACGGCGAACATCATGTCGCTCGGCGGCCTGGCGATCGCGATCAGCGCGCTCGTGGACGCGGGCATCGTCGTCGTCGAACAGACGCACAAGAAGCTCGAGGAGTGGGCGCGTGACGGCACGCGCGGCGATTACCGCAATGTCATCCTTCATGCCGTGAAAGAAGTCGGCGGACCGAGCTTCTTTGCGCTGCTCGTGATCGCGGTGTCGTTCCTGCCGATCCTGACGCTGGAGGCGCAGGAAGGACGGATGTTCAAGCCGCTGGCGTATACGAAGACGCTGGCGATCGTCGTTGCGGCGTTCCTCGCGATCACGCTTGATCCGGCGCTGCGGCTCGCGTTCACACGGCTCCGGCCGTTCACGTTCAGGCCGGGATGGCTCCGCGCGGCGGCCAACGGTCTGTTCATCGGCACCGTCCGTCGCGAAGAAGACAATGCCGTCAGCCGGGTGCTGATGCGGGGCTACGCTCCCGCGGCCGCCTGGGCGCTGCGGTGGAAATGGGTCGTCGCCGGCGGCGCGCTGGCGGCTATGGCTGCGACGATTCCGGTCGCGGCGCGGCTCGGGTCCGAATTCATGCCGCCGCTCGACGAAGGCTCAATCCTCTACATGCCGTCGACGCTGCCGGGGATCTCGATCGGCGAGGCGCAGAAAGTGCTGCAAGTCACCGATCGGATCATCAGAGGCTTTCCCGAAGTCGAGCGCGTCTTCGGCAAGGCGGGACGCGCGGAGACGGCGACCGATCCCGCACCACTGTCGATGATCGAAACCGTCATCATCCTGAAGCCGACGTCCCAGTGGCGGCGCCGGGATACGTGGTATTCCGGCTGGGCGCCAGAGTGGCTCAAGTCGCCGCTCCGGCACGTGACGCCCGACCACATTCCGCCGCCGCAGCTCGTCGACGAGCTGAACGCCGCGGTGAAGCTGCCCGGGCTGTCGAATGCGTGGACCATGCCGATCAAAGGGCGGATCGACATGCTGACCACCGGGATCCGGACGCCGATCGGCATCAAGATCACCGGTTCCGACACGTCGGAGATCGAGCGGATCGGGACGGAAGTGGAAGCGGCGCTCGCGCGCGTCGTCGGAACGCGCAACGTGTTCTCGGAGCGATCGGGGGGCGGCTACTTCCTCGATTTCCAATGGAACCGCGAGGCCCTGGCGCGTTACGGGCTCAGCATCGAAGACGCGCAGACGGCGGTGCAGAACGCGATCGGCGGCGAAAACGTCACGACGGCGATCGCCGGCCGCGAGCGCTATCCGGTCAACGTGCGTTACATGCGCGATTTCCGCGGTGACATCGGCGCGCTGAACCGCGTTCTCGTTCCGGCGGGCGGCGATCGGCAGGTCCCGGTCGCCGAGCTCGCCACGGTGACGGCGGCGACCGGTCCCGCCATGATCCGCGACGAAGGCGGCCTGCTGACCGGATACGTCTACGTCGACATCGCCGGCCGCGATCCCCAGACCTACGTCGACCATGCGCGGCAGGTCGTCGCCGCGTCGGTGAAGCTGCCGGCCGGCTACGGCATCTTCTGGAGCGGTCAGTACGAGGCGATGCAGCGCGTGCGCGACCGGCTGATCGTCGTCGTGCCGCTGACGCTCGGCCTGATCCTTCTGCTCCTGTACGCGAACACCCGATCGGTGGCAAAGACGGCGATCGTCGCGCTGGCCGTGCCGTTCTCAGCCATCGGTGCAATCTGGTTCGTCTACCTGCTCGGCTACAACATGAGCATCGCCGTCTGGGTCGGCCTCATCGCGCTCGTCGGCGTCGACGCCGAGACCGGCGTGTTCATGCTGCTGTATCTCGATCTCGCCTACGAGCGTGCGAAACGGGAGCGGCGGCTGCGCAGTGCCCAGGAGCTACGCGCCGCCGTCCTCGAAGGGGCGGTCAAGCGGCTGCGGCCGAAGTTCATGACCGTGACCACGGACCTGGTCGGGTTGCTGCCGGTGATGTGGTCGATCGGCGCGGGCTCGGACGTGATGAAACGCATGGCCGCTCCGATCATCGGCGGCCTGTTCACTTCGTTCGTCCTCGAACTGCTCGTGTATCCCGTGATCTACGAGACCTGGAAATGGCACACCGAGGTCAAGCCGGCGATCGAGGCGGCGGCTCCGGTGGAGGAGCAAGCGCTCGACGTCGTCTAATGAACCCGCCGGAGCAGGTTTTTGTCGATGTATGTCGCGACGCCTCTGCCGAGACGGTTGCCCGCATCCTGATCGACCCGGAAGTGGATCCCGCCGTAGACGCGCGCGTCGTCGATATCGGCACACATCGCGTTGAACGTCTCGTAGTGCAGCGTGATGCCGGCAATGGACGGCACCATCGGGTTCGCCATCGTGATGACGTGTTCCCCTTCGCCGTAGGCGCGCCGCAGCGCCTCGGCGCCGCCATTGCTGCCGCTCGCGTGATTGGACGGGTAACTTGGGAAGCACGGTGTATTGACATATGAGGCGAACAGCGGATCGCCAGCCGTCCGATCGTTGCCGTCATAGTCGCCCTGTCGAATCGCCGTTTCCGGACGCCACGTCGTGTAGGTGTACTTCGAGGCGAACGAGACGATCAGCGCGTCGTTGAGCGACATTGCCATGACCGCCAGCGTCCGCGCGTTGTGCGAGAGCGATCGCTGCTGCGCCGTCGCGACCTGCCGCGCGGCCAGGCTCCAGAGGTATCCCGGCGAGGTAGCCCCGTAGAAGCGCGCGACGTCGGCCCGGTCCGCCGGCCGATCCGGATTCACACCGGCTTTGCCGACGCGCTGCACCTCCGCGTAATCCTTGGCGTATGCGACGCTGTCCAACGTCGGCGGCGGCGGCGCGATGAAATCGCTCACGTTCGGCAGGCCGAACGGCGTGACGGCCTGCCAGTGGAAGAAGGCCCCCGCGGTGCATCCCGTCGTGAGCTGCCATTGTCCGGGATCCGTCGACGTCGGTACGTATACCGCGGGCGTTTCCGTTCCGTCGCCCACGCGTGAGGCGAGCACCGCGACCGCCGCCGCTTCCCCCGTCGCGATCCCGGCGGCCTTTGCCGGTCCGTCGGGGATGGCAGCGAGGGATGCAGCCAGTAGGCCGTCGAGCGTGGTGGCGGCAGGGTAGAGCGTCTTCAACGTGCGATACGCCGCCTGGATGGCCGCCGCATCGGGTGACGCGCCGGCGGCCGCGACGACGGTGCCCAGGTAGGGTTCGTATTCGCCGATGATCGCGTTCACCGCTTCGAAGACGGCGAGCTGGACGATGGACAGCCGCCGCGCCTGCTCGAAAGGATTGGCGCCCGGCAGTGCGGCGGCGATCGCGTTCCAGTCGAGCACCGCGTCGGCGCTCGCCGACGACGGAGCGACCAGGCTGAACGTGATGAGCAGAGCGGCAGCGATGCGCTTCATGACGCCTCCGGGGAGGGAGCGGCGTGTTATAGCTTGAAGGCGGTGCGGCGGCAACCTACCTATGTAGGTAGGGTCTTCGCGGTACGCGCGCGAGCCGTTCGCTTCGGATTGTCGTAGGCAAGGATATCGCCGGGTTGACAGTCGAGCTCGCGGCACAACGCCTCGAGCGTCGAGAAGCGAATCGCTCTGGCCTTGTTCGTCTTCAGGATCGAGAGATTCGCGAGGGTGATTCCCAGCCGGTCGCTCAGTTCGGTGAGCGTCATTCCCCGCTCCTCGAGCATGCGATCGAGCGTCACGTGGATCGCCATGCGCTAGACGGTCAGCGACTGGTCTTCTTCGAGGTCGGCGCCGCGGCGGAAGACCTCGGCCAGCATCAGCAGCACCAGACCGAACAGGACGAGCGACGGATCCACGGAAACCCCGTATGGCACTTTCAGGCGGTCGCTGATCAGGCCGTCCCGAACCGCCAGCGATGTGACGAACTCCGCCACGCCGTTGAGCAGCGCCAGGGCGATGGCAAACAGCCCCAGCCAGCGCAGCCGCAGCGCATTCGCCGCATCGAACGGCGCACCGCCCCGCACGCGCTGGAAGAGGCGACGCAGGTGATGCAGGAAGAGCAGCGCGAGCGCGATGGCCGTTGCCGTGTACGTCCACAGCACGGCGAAGAGCCACCACGGCAGCATCGAAACCGGCAGTTTGAGGGAGCCGCGCATATCCTCCACCTCGAGCCGGGCGTCGCCCCAGCGCGTGAGGACAGTGGCGTCCGACTCGAGCGAGGCGACAGGGACGGTCAGGCCGAACGTCCAATTCGGGTCGTCGCCAGCCAACACTTTCACGGCCGGCAATCCGATCGTCGCAACGACCCCCAGGGCCATGAGCCCGAAGTACGCGAATGAGACGAGGGCGCTCAGCACTCCTACAACGCGGTTGGGACGATAGGGCTGCATGACGGGCTCTCCCTTGCGGTTTGCCGATAAACGATAATATCGTTTATCGATAAATCACGCAAGAGGACGAATCGCGCGACGTTGCCGCTGTGACATCGACGCCGCGTGCGCGCAAGCCCTTCGGGTCAAGTCATATTCCGAGATTCGGCACGCACCCGACAACCGTTTTCTCGAGTCCGCGCTTGCCACAGACGCGGAATTCATCGTGACGGGGAACACGGCGCCCGGGCACTTCGATCGCAAGCAGTGCCAGTCGGTGAACGTGTCGCGGCCCGGTGAATTCCTGAACGTCCCGGAAGTGGGACGATTGGTGAAGAAGCTCACTCGAGGGGCTGCACCCGATCGATGTTCCCCTGCATGATCCACTCGAAGCCGTCGCGGATGCCGACGACCTCGACGCCTTTCAGCCGGCTCCGGATCGTCGCGGCGCTGATGACGCTGTTGATGCCGGGAACGGGTCCGCCCCCCCCCGAGAATGGCAAGTCGTTTGGCTACGATAGTGATCCTATCGAAGGTCGAAGGCCGGTCACCCGATACGATCCGAAACCTGGAGGATCGTGTCACGATTCATGGCTTCCCGCTCGGGAAGGCGAAGCGGTACTGCGTCCGGTAGTTCTCGCGCACTGCGAGCAGGCCGCGGTGGGCGCGCAGGTCGTACACGACCGACCACATCGTGTCGTGACGAACCCTCTCGAGCAGACCCATGGCTGCCTCGTCCGATGCCAGGAGCTCCGCTCCGTTCAGCCCTCGATGGAGGACATCGTAGCGGGAAAACGATGTATCCGTGTCCGCGCTCGAGGGCCCGCCCTCGAGAAAGTGGTTCGTGCGCGCCTGCGGCGTGCCACTCCCGCGTGTGAGGCGCAACGCGCCGTCCGGATAATCGATCACCAGCCATCGTCCATCGGAGTCGGCGGCGAGGAACACGTGGGAGATCGTGTCGAGCGCCCGATCGTAGAGCGTCACGGTTTCTGCCAGCCGGGCGACCTCCTCGACGGTACGGCAGGTGTCGAGCGCGCGCCGGATGAACAACAGCACGAACATCGGTTCTTGCTGGTCGACGGCGTTGACGCGACGCAGCGGCGCACCGGCTATGCCGATGGCGAGCCCCGCCTCGTTGATGCCGTCCGTCGCGAAGTAGGGAAGGAAGAGCGCAGCCTGCCTCTCCTCTTCCGAGAGCGTGCCGGGTCCGTCGCCGAGACCGTTGACGTGCAGCTCGTCGAGGCGGCTGAAGGCGAACGACGCGAGTCTCCCCGGCGGCGTGTAGTAGCCGAGCACAGGCCCTGAGCCTTTCCAGTCGAAGCTCCGGCCGTACAGGACGGAGCCCGATCGGGTCGGCGACGTGAACAGACTACAGAGCGAACCGCCGAAGCGCCTGCCTGCGTGCTGCAGGAAGTAGTCCCGCATCCACCGCAGGCGCACCTCGTAATCGCCCTGGTAGTTGATTGTGTAAAGGTCCCCGACCCTGCGGATGCTCCGTAGCGTTCGCTCATCCGCGTTGTCGCCTGAATCGGACCGGTCGAATGACAGGCGTACGATCGTCGGCTCCGATCTCGCGCAGCCGACGGAGCCTGCCGCTGTCAATGCCAGCGCCGCAACGCCGATCGCCCAGGTGCAAATTGTCCGGTTCGTGGACCAGAGAACCGCGAGGGTCCCGTCTCCGGTTCTCCGACGAAAGTGGCGGCGCATGTGCCGGGGTCGGCAAAATCCCTGCCTTTCGGGACCGGCCCGTAGTTCCTTGACCTCCGACGACTGTTCGGCTGCTCGGGCGCTTTCGTTGACGGTAATCCGGCAGGACGAACAGCCATCCAATCAGCGCAGCGCATCCATGTCCTTCGACCAGACCTGCGCCAGCCGGTCGGGATCGCGATAGGGGAGCGGATCGAGGAGCAGGCCCTTCCCGACCGTGAACGTCGAGGAGGTCGCTGCGTTGCCGATGGCGAGCGTGGTGACGGCGACGGCCGTGAAGCGCCGCGCTGCGCCGAGCCGGCGGCCGGCAAAGCCGATGTCCTCGATCATCGGCGGCGATGTGAGATTGTGAGGTGTGCGAAATCGCCGCCGCTGACGTCCACAGCGCGACCCACCCGCGCTTCCGGCCGCTCAGCTGAGTGACCACGAGGCACGGCTCGGCGGCGCCGTCGACGAACACGGAGACCTTCGGCGCCGCGACAACGATCCGCGCGTGAAACCAGCCATCCGGGTCGGGCGCCGGAGCCACCGCGCTCTCGTACTCCGGGAACTGTGTCAGTCGGCGAAAACTGGCGCGCCCGGCAGGACTCGAACCTGCGACCCTCGGCTTAGAAGGCCGTGGGTATGGGGCAACCGGGGGCAGCGGGAAACCGCTGCCCCCGATTTTATTAGGGATCTCGCACACCCGAGGCAACTCGGACCCACCCCATCCACCACCGATTGTCCATGGATTGTCCATGACGTAGCGACGAGTGTCGTGATCGTCGCGCGGTCACGCTAGCACGGTTATGGATTTCGATCACCGAGACTTCGATTCGAGAGACGACGAGCGGCACTCCCACACACCGAGTCGTGGAAGCCGTAGCGGCTCCAGCGATCGCGATCGTGATGACGACTGGAGCCAGCCTGGGGCGCGCACGCGCGACCGCGATAACGATGATGCACGGTCGGTCGGACGCGGTCCTGGAAACGACCGGCAAGGGTCAGACGGGCATCCCCGGGATCGCGATCATGATCCCCGTTGGGCCGAGCGCGATCGCGACGATCGAGAACGCGATCGCGACGTCCCGGATGCATTCACATGCCACGTTCATCTGCCTCGTGGACCGGAGCGCGAGCTCGTTCACGACCGCGATCGCGAATACACCTTGCGCGGCTCCGAATCCCGGACGCTCGCGACCGTTGGTGCATTCCGAGTGGTCTCCAGTCGTGATCTCCGAGACCACGATGGGAGCCCGGCTGATCCACGGTCCGGCGACCTGCGGCACCTGCGCGAACAAGGG
>JBMDXB010000062.1:0-84608 GCA_048594885.1 Vicinamibacterales bacterium | reverse complement strand
GATCTCGATTTTCGAACGAGTACGAAAATCGAGATCTGACCCCAGGTATAATGCGCGCCTCCGCTGCGAGCCCGGAAAAGGGGCGAACCATGTCACGGGTGCTTTTCGGTCGCGGCGCGCGCGGACCGCTCATCGCCGATCTGCAGGCGGCTCTCACAGCGAAAGGCTTCGACCCGAAAGGTATCGACGGTCTCTACTTCGGCGACACCGAAGCGGCCGTCCGCGCCTTCCAGCGGGCAAACGGATCGCGCATCACCGCTGTCGTCAGCCACGACGACTGGACGGCGGTCACCGGACGTCCGGTGCCGGACCTCTTTTCACGGTGCCTCCAGCTCACCGCCGCATTCGAGGGGCATCACTACACGCACGCGGCTGGCAATTTCGACGACGCGCTAATCACCTGGGGCATCGTCGGCTTCACGCTGCGGCACGGGAACCTGCAGCGCGTGATCCGCGGCGTCCGCGAGCGCGCGCCGCAGCGGATCGTCGAGGCCTTCGGGGCCGACGCGTCGCTCTTCCTCGAGATGATGTCCGCCTCGCCGCACCGGCAAGAGGTGTGGGCAAACAGCATCAGCGATGACGACGGACGGCAGCTCGTCGAGCCGTGGCGGACGAACTTCGCGCGCTTCGGCGAGTTCCCCGAGGTGCAGGAACAGCAGCGCGCTGTGGCGAGCACCGCGTACTTCGACCCGGCGCTCGCGAGCGCAACGGAGCTCGGGCTGACGACGGAGCTCGGGATCGCGCTGGCCTTCGACGTCCACGTGCAGAATGGCGGGTTCAAGCCGGCCGTCCGCGCGCTGCTGCCGCAGCGCGGCGCCCGCGCGCCCGAGCGGCCGCTGCGCGAGGCCGTCGCGCACGCCGTGGCCGATCACTCGAAGCCGAAATGGCAGGAGAACGTCCGCCGGCGCAAGCTGGCGATCGCCACCGGCAGCGGCACCGCCAACGGCATCACCGTGGTGCTCGTGAACTGGGGGCTCGACGAGGTGGACGCGGTCGTCGCGTAAACGGTAGGATTACGCATACCGGAGGAGTTGCTGCATGCCGTTCGTGATCACGGACCCCTGCATAGGGACGAAAGATACCGCCTGCGTCGACGTCTGCCCCGTGGACTGCATCCATCCGCGCAAGGACGAGCCCGAGTTCGAATCGATGACGATGCTCTACATCCACCCGGAGGAGTGCATCGACTGCGGCGCCTGCGTGCCGGCGTGTCCCGTGGCGGCCATCTACGACTCGCACGATTCGACGCCCTCGAGCCAGAAGGACCTGATCCCGGCCAATGACATCTATCGCAACGGCGACGGCGACGCGATGGCGAAGGCGGAGGAGATCGTCAAGGCCCATGTCGAGGCGCATCCCGAGTTGATGGCCATCGATCCGAAGGACCGGCAGGCCGCGCACTCCTAGCAGGCCGCTGGCCGGCGGCGGCCTGCAAAGGCCAAGGACCAAAGGCCAAGGACCAAGGGACGACCAAGGACTAGGGACCAAGGACCAAGGACCAGGGACCAGGGACCAACGTGTTCACAGCCGCGATGCGCGGCTGTTGCGAGGCATCCGGGCACGACGCCCGGAAAGGAGCTCAGATTTCACTCACCTCCACGACCATCCGCGTCGTCGAATCCTCCGCCACCGAACAGCGGCTCGCGGAGGCGCGCGCCTTCGTCGCGTCGAGGACGCCGGGCGAAGACGTCCTCCTCGCCGGCGCGTCGCGGGGAGCGGTCGACGATCTGGCGCGATCGATCGCGCGGCAGTCGGGCGCGACGCTGGGGCTCCACCGCTTCAGCGTGACGCAGCTCGCCGCGCGGCTCGCGGCGCCGCGGCTGGCCGGGCAGGGCCTGGCGCCCTCGAGCGCGCTCGGCACGGAGGCAGTGGCCGCTCGCGCCGTCTTCGACGCCGAACAGGAGGGGGCGCTGGCCTACTTCGCGCCGGTCGCGAAGACGCCGGGATTTCCGCGCGCGCTGACGCGCACTATCCAGGAACTGAGACTCGCGGGCGTGGCGGCGGAAGCTGTGGCGGCGCTGCCGCTGGGCGGACGCGATCTCGCGGCGCTGCTCGATCGCTTCCACGAGCAGTTTGCGGCCGCGTCGGCCATCGATCGCGCGACGCTGTTCGAGGCGGCGACCGCTGAATTACGCGACGCGGCACAGGCGCCGTATCGGTCGATCGTCCTGCTCGACGTTCCGTTCGACTCGCCCGCGACACTCGATTTCGTTCGCGCGCTCATGGCCTCTGCGCGCGACGTCCTGATCACGGTGCCGTTCGGCGACATCCAGACGCTTGACGCGATCGAAGCGCTTGGCCTCGAGCCGGAGGTGCTCGAGCAGCAGGCGGACGGTGACCTCGTCGCGCTGCGGCGGAACCTGTTCGCCAGCCGGCAGCCGCCCGTGCGCGAGCGCGCCGGCGACGTGCGCTTCTTCTCCGCGCCGGGCGAGGCCCGCGAATGCGTCGAGATCGCCCGGCGGATTCTCGAGGAAGCTGCGCGCGGCGTGCCGTTCGACGAGATGGCGGTCTTCCTCCGCTCGCCCGAGCGCTACGTCGGCCTGCTCGAGCACGCGTTCACGCGCGCGGCGCACGAAGAGCCGGACGAGTCGCGCTTCCTGCCCCGCGGCATTCCCGCCTGGTTCGACCGCGGCACCCGCCGTCCGCATCCTGCCGGCCGTGCGTTCCTCGCGATCCTCGCCTGCGCGTGCGAACGCCTGTCGGCGAGGCGGTTTGCCGAGTATCTCTCGCTCGCGCAAGTCCCGCAGCTCGATCCGCAAACCGGCGGACCGCGTCCGCCGCAGACCAACTACGGGTTCGATTTCATCATTCCAGACGATGAAGTGTTTGCGGGACTGGACCAGGGACCGCGGGACGAGGGACCCGAGGACCAGGGACCCCAGGACCAGGGACCCAGGGACCAGGGACCCAGCGCGGAGTCCGCCGTCGTCGACGGAGCGCTGCGTGCCCCCTGGCGCTGGGAGACGCTGATCGTCGAGTCGGCGGTCATCGGCGGTGACCCGCAGCGCTGGCATCGGCGGCTCGATGGGCTGGCGAACGAATACCGGCTGAAGATCGGCGAAGAAGCGAAGGACGATCCCGATTCGCCACGCGTGCGGGCGCTCGAGCGCGACCTGCGCAATCTGCGCCACCTGCGCGCCTTCGCGCTGCCGATTATCGACAGGCTCGCCGCGTGGCCGCAGTCAGCCACGTGGGGTGACTGGCTCGATCGCTTCGCGGAGCTCGCGCCGCTGGTGCTGCGCAAGCCCGAGCGCGTCCTGCGCGTCATCGCGGAGCTGCGCCCGATGAGCGCGATCGGGCCAGTCACGCTCGAAGAGGCGCGCGACGTGCTGGCGACGCGCCTGCTCTCGATCGAGATCGATCCTCCGCGTCATCGCTACGGCCGCGTCTTCGTCGGCAGCCCGCACCAGGCGCGCGGCCGCGCGTTCCGCGTCGTCTTCGTGCCAGGGCTCGCCGAGCGCATGTTCCCGCAGAAGCCGCACGAAGATCCGATGCTGCTCGACGACGAGATGCGCGTGCCGCTGGCGGCGGGGCTGGCGGTGCAAGACGATCGCGCGCGGGCCGAGCGTCTACTGCTGCGGCTCGCGGTCGGCAGCGCGACGGAGCGGCTGTGGCTGTCCTACCCGCGCATCGAGATCGCAGAGTCGCGGCCGCGCGTGCCCTCGTTCTACGCCCTCGACATCATGCGCGCGATCACGGGGCGGATTCCCAATCACGAGGAGCTCGAGGCGGCCGCGGCGATGGAAGGAGGCGCCGGGCTGGCATGGCCGTCGCCTGACAATCCCGCCCGCGCGATCGACGATCTCGAGCACGATCTCGCCGTCCTCCGCAGTCTGCTCCAGGCGGATCGCGCCCGCGTTCGCGGCCACGCGCACTACCTGCTGCGGCTGAACGAGTGTCTCAAGCGATCGGTCACGGCGCGCTGGGCGCGCGGCCGGTCGCTGTGGACGCCGTTCGACGGCGTCACACGTCTGACAAGCCTGACGCGGAGCATGCTTGCGTCGCAGCGGCTGACGGGCCGGCCCTATTCGCTCTCCGCACTGCAGAAGTTCTCGAGCTGCCCGTACCAGTTCCTCCTCGCGGCGGTGTACCGGCTCGAGCCGGCGGAAGAACCGGAGCCACTGCAGAAGCTGGATCCGCTCACGCGTGGCGCGCTGTTTCACGAGGTGCAGGCGGAGCTGTTCCGCGAGCTGAAGGCGACCGGCCGTCTGCCGGTCACGGACGCCGCGATGCCCGTCGTCCTCGAGACGCTGGACCGCATCGTCGCGCGCGTCGCGGCGAAGTACCGCGAGCAGCTCGCGCCGGCGATCGAGCGCGTGTGGAGGGACGAGATCGCGTCCATCGCGAAGGACCTGCGCGTGTGGGCGCGGCGGCTGCCGGCCTCGACGGAGTGGGTGCCCGAATACTTCGAGTTCAGCTTCGGGCTGCACGACGAGGGTCGCGATCCGGCAAGCCTTCCGGACCCAGTGATCGTCGGCGAGCGCTTCAAGCTGCGCGGGTCGGTCGATGTCGTCGAGCGCAAGCGCACGAACGGAGCGCTGCGCGTGACGGATCACAAGACGGGAAAGAACCGGACGACCTGGAAGACAGTGGTCGGCGGCGGCGCGATCCTGCAGCCGGTGCTCTACAGCCTCGCCGTCGAGCGCGCGCTTGCCGCGCCGGTCGAATCGGGGCGCCTGTTCTACTGCACGGCTGCCGGCGGATTCACCGATCACGAGATCCCGATCAACGATGCGAACCGCCGTATGGGTCTGGAGGCGCTGGAGATCGTCGACCGCGCGATCGAGCTGGCGTTTCTGCCGGCCGCGCCCGCCGATCGCGCGTGCGCCTGGTGCGATTTCCGCGCGGTGTGCGGCCCGCACGAGCAGGAGCGGATCAAAGTCAAGCCGCGCGAGAAGCTCGGGGATCTCGAAGCGCTGAGGAGCATGCCGTGACGGCGAACGGCCCGACGGGGTCAGCACGACGACGCGACGATACGACGACGCGAGCAACGGTAGCGCCCAGGGCGTGCACGAAGACACGACGACGCGAAGGCACGAAGAACAATTTGTCTTCGTGTCTTCGAGCCTTCGTGCCGTCGTGCGTGCGGCAGCAATGCGTGGACGCGGGCAGCGACTGATGCCGCACCTCATCGATCAGCCCGCCCGTGACGCCATCGCCAACGACCTCGACACCACCCTCGTCGTCGAGGCGGCCGCCGGCACGGGCAAGACGACGGAGCTGGTAAAGCGGATCCTGCGGATCCTGGCGACCGGACGCGCCGAGGTGCAGCGGATGGTGGCCGTGACGTTCACCGAGAAAGCTGCCGGCGAGCTGAAGCTGCGGCTGCGCCAGGCGCTCGAGCGCGAGCGGGTGCAGGCCGATGGCGACGTGCGGGCGCGGCTGGATCTGGCATTGACCCGGCTCGAAGAAGCGCACGTCAACACCATCCACGGATTTTGCGCGGAGCTGCTGCGCGAGCGGCCGGTCGAAGCGGGCGTCGATCCGCTGTTCCGCGTGTTGACCGAAGGGCAGGCGGAGCGGCTGTTCGCGGAGGCGTTCAGCGGCTGGATTCAGCAGCAGCTCGCCGCGCCCGGTGAAGGCGTTCGCCGCGCGCTGCGGCGCTCGGTGTTCGCCGGCTACAACCGCAGTCCCGCGCAGCGGGAGGACGGCCCGATCGACCGGCTGCGCCGCGCTGCGTGGGATCTCTCCGAGTGGCGCGACTTCACCGCGCAGTGGACGCGGCCGCCTTTTGACCGCGAGGCGGCGATCGATCGTCTCGTGGAGGCGCTGCACGCGTTCGCGGCGTTGACCGAAGGCCCGTCGTACGCGAAGGACTATCTGTTCCTGGACACCGCACCGGCGCGGCATCTGAGCCAGGAAATCACGGTCGCGGAAGACGCCGACTACGACGGGTGGGAGGCGCGGTTGATCGATCTCTCCCGCGACCGTAACTTTTCGAAGGCGCGCCACGGCCGCGGCCCCGGGTACCGAAGCGGCGTGACGCGCGCGCGCGTCATCGAGGCGCTCGACGCGCTTCGCGCGCACCTCGATCAGTTCAGGCTCGACGCCGACGCGGATCTCGCGGCGCTGCTGCAGCAGGAGTTGGCGGGCGCCGTCGCGCGCTACGAGGACCTGAAACGCCGCAGCGGCGCGCTCGATTTCCTCGATCTGCTGCTCAAAGCGCGCGACCTGCTGAAGAGCGCGGCTGTCGTGCGCCGCGGATTCCAGCAGCGGTTCACGCACATCTTCGTCGACGAGTTCCAGGACACGGATCCGCTGCAGGCCGAGATCCTGCTGCTCCTCGCAGCGTCGGACCCGGAGTCGACCGACTGGCGCGCCGTCACGCCCATCCCCGGCCGCCTCTTCATCGTCGGCGATCCGAAACAATCGATTTACCGGTTCCGCCGCGCCGACGTCGGCATCTACCGTGAGGTTTGCGAGCGGCTGCGGGCGTGCGGCGCCCGGCCGGTGAAGCTCGAGACGAGCTTCCGGAGCGTGCCACAGATCCAGGCGTGCATCAACGCGGCGTTCGCGCCGGTGATGACGGGGGATGCGTTCACGCTGCAGGCAGACTACGTGCCGCTGCTGGCGTCCCGCGCCGAAATCCGGAATCAGCCGTCGATCGTGGCGCTGCCGGTACCCGAGCCGTATGGATCGCGCAACGTGTCGACCATCGCGATCGAGCGGTCGCTGCCCGACGCAATCGGCGCGTTCGTCGACTGGATCCTGAGCGAGAGCAAGTGGAAGGTGACCGAGCGCGCCGGCGACGCGCCCGTCGCCGTACAGTCACGCCACGTCTGCATCCTGTTCCGTCGCTTTCTCAGCTTCGGCGACGACATGACCGAGCCGTACGTGCGCGCGCTCGAGGCACGCGGCGTCCGGCACGTGCTCGTGGGCGGCAAGACGTTCCACGACCGCGAAGAAGTGGAGACCATGCGGGCGGCGCTCGCGGCGATCGAGTGGCCGGATGACGAGCTGTCGATCTTCGCGACGCTGCGCGGCGCGTTGTGCGCAATTGGAGACGAGGAGCTGCTCGACTGGCGCTATCGCGTTGGCGCATTCCATCCGTTCCGCGTGCCGCCCGGAGAGCACGGGCCGATCGTCGAAGCGCTTCGCCTGCTGAAGCGGCTGCACCAGCGGCGCAACTACGTGCCCGTGGCCGACACGATCCAGCAGCTGCTCAACGAGACGCGCGCGCACGTCGGCCTCGTGCTGCGGCCGGCAGGCGAACAGGCGCTGGCCAACGTGCTGCACATTGCCGAGCTCGCGCGGCAGTACGAAGCCGGCGGCGGCATCTCGTTTCGTGGATTCGTCGACGAGCTGCGTGCCGCCGCTGACAGCGCGCAGGCCGGCGAAGCGCCGATCCTCGAAGAGGGCAGCGACGGCGTGCGGCTCATGACCGTGCACAAAGCCAAGGGGCTCGAGTTCCCAATCGTAATCCTCGCGGACCTCACCTGCCGGATGTCGCGGCCGGACGCCAATCGCTGGATCGATCGCGAGCGTGGACTCTGCGCGCTGCGGCTCGGCGGATGGTCGCCGATCGACCTCGTGCTGCGCGGCGGGGAAGAGGCGGCCCGCGACGAGGCGGAGGCGAAGCGGCTCGCCTACGTCGCGGCCACGCGCGCGCGCGACGTGCTCGTCGTGCCGGCCATCGGCGACGGACCCTACGATGGCGGCTGGCTCGATCCGCTGATGCCGGCGATCTACCCGCCGGAGAAGACGCGCCGAGAAAGCCGTCGCCCGTCAGGCTGCGGCACGTTCACGTCGAAGGACACGGTGATGAACCGGCCCGAAGGCGATCCCGCGCGGCCTCACACCGTCGCACCCGGGCTGCACGCCTTCGACGGCTATTCCGTCGTGTGGTGGGATCCACACGGTCTTCACCTCGGCGCCGTCTCGTCGTTCGGGCTGCGGCGCGACGACCTGATCGTGAAAGACGGAGACATGTTCGCCGTCGACGATCGCATGACGGAATACGAGCGCTGGCGCGAGAACCGCAGGCGTACCGTCGAGGACGCGCGAACGCCCAGCATCCGCGTTGACACAGCCACGGCGTGGGCGGCGGCTGCGGCAGAATCCGGCGTCGACATGGAGATTGCCGGCGCGGCGGACATCCGGATCGTCGAGATCGCCGGCGGTGCCGCCTTCGCCGAGGCTTCAGCGCCCAAGGCCGGACGTCCGCGAGGCGCGCGGTTCGGCACGCTCGTCCACGCCGTGCTCGCCACCGTGCCGCTCGACGCCGGGGCCGACATCATCCGCCGCACGGCGGAAACCCAGGGTCGCATCCTCGATGCGAAGGCGGACGAGGTATCCGCGGCTGCAGCCGTCGTTCAAGCCGTGCTCGGCCACGATCTGATGGCGCGTGCGCGCGCCACTGTCGCGGTCCGGCGGGAGACGCCGCTCTCGTGGATTCAGGCGGATGGCACGCTGGTCGAAGGCGTGCTGGACCTCGCGTTCGATGAAGGCGACGACACCGTCGTCGTCGACTTCAAGACGGACCATGAGCTCTCGGCCGGCGAAGCACGGTATCGCGCGCAGTTGCAGCAATACGTCAGTGCCGTCACGGCGGTGACGCGCAGGCGCGCGTACGGCGTGCTGTTCAGGATTTAGAGGCGCCCGTCCGTCCCTTGCGGTTTCAGTAGAGCGCGTTGAACAGCAGCTTGAAGGTGCCGTGCGGCTGCGCGCGGTGCAGGATTTCCGGCCCGAAGAGCACGACGCGTCCCTTGCCGGCCGGCGCCTCGAGCGCGATGACGCCGCCGTCGAGATACTTCTGACCCCACGCCCAGCCGCTTCGCAGCGGCGCCGGGCTGTCGAAGCGCGCGATCACCTTCACGCCTGCCTTTTGCGCGTCCGTACCGAACCGGAACACGGGGCTGTTGTCGAAGAAGAAGTCGGCGCGTTCGCTCATGCCCGCGGCCACTGGATGGGTCGTCTCGATGCGTCCGCTCAGCACCGAACCGGGCACGAAGTACTTCGACCGCGGCAGCGCCGCGCCGTTTTCCGTCAGGTGGTTCTCGATCGGCAGCCTCAGATGCGCGGCAAGGTTCGCTGCGGAGCTGCCAATCGCGACGATCGTGCCGCCGTTGTCCAGGAACGTGCGGAGTTGCGGAATCGTGCGCTCCACCGAGACGCGGCCAAGCTGCGGTCGGTATTCCGTAGGGACGTCCGTGGGATCGATCGCTTGTGCGCCGCCGCGACCACCACGTCCCCCGCCGTCGCCTCCCGAGGCGGGAATCGCGCCGGTGACGAAGATCAGCACGTCGTACTTTGCGTTCAGCCCGCCGGCGTCGAGCTCCGGCGCGAAGACGCGCTGGAAGGGAAACTCGAACTGCTCGAGAATCCAGCGCGTCCAGCCTGAGGGCATCGAGCCGCCGTACTGATCCCACAGCCCGATCCGCGGCATCCGGAGGCGCACAAAGCCCGATCGCGGCGTGCCGGGAAACGCAGCGAAGTCGACGCCGGTTTCCGCCGCGATCTGCTTGACCTTTGCCTCCGAAATGGCTGCCGCCACGATGCTCGACCTGTCGTTGCTCACGAACACCGCGTCGCCGGACTTCAGCAGCCGATTCACCGCCTTGAACGCATCGTTCGTCGTCTTTTTTGCGAGGTACGCACGCGGCTTTCCGGCAGGAATCCTGCCAGGGGAGGGCTTGACGTTCCACTCCCTTACTTTCTCGAACGGTCCGGTGAACGAATCGAGCACGCGATCGAACCGCACGCCCATCTGGAAGGCGAGCGTCCAGCCGGCGTTGTCGTACGGCGGTGTCGGCGGCGCGCCCGGATACGGGATGACATTCGGATGGTCCTGCGGCTCGAACATGTCCATCACGTGCGGCCTGAACGCCTGCGCGGTGAAGACGACGAACGACCCCGCGGGATACGTCTTGCCGTTGATGCCGAACTGGTCAACGGCCCGGTGCACCGTCACATTGACCTCGCGCAGCGCGTTGACGAACTTGATCGCCGTGAGGAAGTCCGGCTGATCGGCGGGGATGACGAACGCACGCGGATCGCGCAATTCCGGCTTGCGCAGCAGCGCCAACGCTCCGGCGTCCGAGGCTGGGCTCCCCGGCCCCCCACCTCTCCGAACGCGTTTATCTTCGAGTGTGTCGGCGTCCAGTAGTCACGGCTGCCGCGGTCGATCGACCGCTGTCCCATCTTGTAGATGTTGAAGAGCAGATGCTCGCGGTTGCGCGATGCGTAGTCGATCACCGCGCGATTGAAGGAAATCGAGTAGTCGATCGACTGCCGGAAGCGCCAGGCCTGCGGCTCGATCGGATAGGGCAGATCGCGCGTCGGGATTTGCCGCTGCGCCACGAACGGAATCCGCATCGGCGTCGGGCTGCCGATCGTCTCGGTCAGGATCGCGATGATGTTGTGGAAGTTGCCCGTGTTGCGGATCCCGCCGTTCCACCAGCCGTCGTAGGGCCCGCCGGAGGCTTTCGTGGCCCCCGGTTTTCCCTCGGCCGCGAGCCGCTGGTGCATGTGCGTCCCGAGCGCTTCGAGGCCGAGGATGACGAGCGGATCGAGATTGTAGTTGTAGGGATCGCGCTGCGGCGACGACCACACCACCGTGCCCGCCGGCCCGCTCTGGTGATGGTTGTAGAGCACTTGCGGCAGCCACTCGTGGTAGAGGATGCGGTTGATGTTCTCCGTCTCGGCCTGCGTCGACGCGAAGAAGTCGCGGTTGTTGTCGTGCCCGATGTACTTCTGGTACAGCCGCGGCAGTCCGGCGAGCGTACGTTTTTCCGGATTGCGATTCCGCATGTACCAGTCCGCGACGAGATCGTTGCCGTCCGGATTCGCGTGCACGAACAGGACGATGCAGTCGTCGAGGAAGCGCATCGTCTCCGCGTCGGTGCGGCTGACCATCTGGTAGACCATCTCGGCGAGCTGCTGCGCGCCGAGCGTCTCGGTTGCGTGCAGTCCTCCGTCGATCCACACGATCGCTTTGCCTTCGCTCGCCAGCGCGCGCGCCGCATCGTCGGAGAGGCCTTCCGCGAAAGCGAGGCGCTGTGAGATGGCCTTGTATTTCGCGAGCTGCCTGTGGTTCTCCGGCGACGTGACGATCGCCATGAGGTGCGGCCGTCCCTCGGCGGTCTTGCCGATCTCCTCGACGACGAGCCGATCGGATTCCGCATCCAGCGTGTACCAGTAGCCGGCGATCTGCTTGTAGTTGGCGAGCTGGTAGTCGGCGCCAAAGTCGAAGCCGAGGAAGGCCTTGGGCGTCGTGATGGTCGATTGTGCCGACGGAGCGGCAAGCGCAGCAACGGAGACAATGAGAGAAACCGCGGCTGCGGCCGGCAGGCGCCACGCTGATCGCATGCGCGCAGTATAGCCGCAGCAGCCTACGGCGTTTTCAGCGTGCCCTGCACCCACTCCAGCGTGACGCGCGCGACGCGATAGTCGCGCTGTGCGCGCGCCAGGTTGCCGCGCGCCGCCGACAGATTGAGCTGCGCGTCCTGCACGTCGAGGCGGGTCTTGACGCCCAGCTCGTAACCCTTTTCCGCCAGGAACACGAGCTTCTCCGCCTGCCTGACGGTCCCTTCGAGCGCGCGCACGATCGCCGACGCCTCATGGACGGCGTCGACCGCGGTGCGCGCCTCGAACGCGACGGCGTCGCGCGCCTTGAGCTCGTCGACGCGCGCGCGCGACAGATCCGTCTTCGCCTGCGCCACGCGTCCCCGCGTTCGCATGCCGTCGAACAGCGGAATCGTCGCGAAGATGGTCGCGTTCCACGTCGTTCCCGTCGTGAAGACCGACGGCAGGCCCAGCGTACGCCGGCCGACTCCGGCGGCGAAGTCGACGCGCGGCTTGTCGGCCGCCTTGGCGATCGTGACGAGCTCCTGGTAGATGCCGCGTTGAAACGCGAGCTCGGAGAGTTCGGGGCGATTCGCCAGCGCCTGTGCCAGCACGTCCTCGTAACGCGGCGCCGGCTCGATCGTGACGGGCGGCACCGCCGCCACATCGACCTCCCCCTGTTCCGCAAGCAGGAAACGCAGCCGTTCGCGGCCGGCATTGACGCCGTTGCGCGCGCGGATGACCGCCGGCCTGGCGTTGTCGGCCGCGACTTCCGCGGCGAGCACGTCGTACTCCGTCGCCGCACCGATTGGCAGCTTCTTGCGGGTCTCGTCGAGGTGACGCTCGCGCTGCTCGACGTCCGCCTCGGCAATCGCCACGAGCTCTCTCGCGACGACGATGTCGTAGTAGGCGATCGCCACGTCGCGCACCGCGGCCTGCTGCGAGCGCCGCAGGCCGACGTCGGCGAACCGGTAGCCGATGCGCGCGGCGCGGATGCCGGCGCCGACCTGGCCCCACGTGAAGATCGGCTGCGTTGCGCGGATCTCGGCGCTCCCCAGATCCTGCCGGCCGCCGAAGATCTCCCCGATGTTCGCTCCGGCCGACGAATCGCCGAACCCGGAGAACCCCTTGAACAGGCGGCTCTGCGTGTTGTCGAACTGCCGCAGCATTGCGCCGCTGAAGGTGATCTTCGGCAGCGCCGCTGCGCGCTCCTCGAGGTACTTGCCGTCGACCCACCCGCGGTACTCGCGCGCCTTCTCGACGTCGCGATTCTGCTTCGACGCCAGCGCCAGCGCCTCGTCCAGCGTCAGCACGCGCACGGAGCCGGGCTGCTGCGCGGCAGCGGACGACGGCATCGCGAGGAACCCGAGCGCGACGCCAATGGTCGCGGCCGTTGCGACGGTCTTGCGGCGCCGCCGGAAGACTCCGGCGAAATCGTCGAGGAGCGAATAGACGACGGGCACGACGATGAGCGTGAGCAGCGTCGAGGTGATGAGGCCGCCGATGACCGCGCGCGCCATCGGCGCGCGCATCTCACCGCCGGCGCCGATGCCGAGTCCCAGCGGCAGCATGCCGAACACCATCGCCGCGGTCGTCATGATGATCGGCCGCAGCCGCGTGCGTCCGGCCTGGATGATCGCGTCGCGCCGATCGAGGCCGCGCGATCGCAGCACTTTCGTGAAGTCGACGAGCAGGATGGCGTTCTTCGTCACGAGCCCCATCAGCATGATGAGCCCGATGAGCGACATCACGTTGACCGTGTCACCCGTGAGGAGCAGCATCGCCGCCAGGCCGACGATCGACAGCGGCAGTGAGAGCATGATGGCGAGCGGATCCATGAACGACTCGAACTGCGCCGCGAGAATCAGGTAGACGAAGATCACCGCGAGGATGAGCGCTTCGCCCATGGTGGCGAACGACTCCTCCATGGCCTCGTTCTCGCCCGAAAGCACGACGCGGTAGCCGGGCGGCAGGTCGAGGCTGGTGGCGATGGAGCGAATGTGGGCGACTGCCGTGCCGAGCGCCAGCCCGTCCAGGTTCGCGCTGACGACGACCTCTCGTGACAGATCGTTGCGGTTGATCTCCGACGGCGTCGTGCTCAGGTCGTAGCGCGCCACGCTGCTGACGGGGATCAGCATCGGGCCTCCGGAGCGCGGCACGGCTAGGCGCAGGCCCTCGACGTGTTCCGGCTGCTCGCGCAGCGACGCCGGCAGCCTGACCCGCACGTTCCGTGCCTGCCCGTCTTCGTCTTCGAACGTCGTCACCGGCTGCCCGCCGACGAGCGCCGAGAGCGGCCGGGCGATTGCGGACGTGCTCAGGCCGACATCCATCGCGCGCTGCCGGTCCACGATCAGCCGGTACTCCGGCGTGTCGTGCTCGAGCGTCGCCTCGAGGTCGACGATGCCCGGCACGTCGTGGAGCGCTTCCTTCATCCGCTGGGAGTACTCCTTCAGGCGTGACAGCTCCTCGCCGCGCAGGTTGACGAGCAACGGCTTGCGATTGTCGAGCGACTGGGCTCGCCCGAGCGACGCGATGATGCCTGGAATGTGCCGGAGGCGTTCGCGTACGTCACGCTGAATCTCCGGCTGCAGCCGCGTGCGCGTCGCGCGATCGGTGAGATCCAGGTAGACGCGCGCCCGGCGGACGGTGCCCGCGTCACCGGCGCCGATGCTCGCATAGGTGCGCTCGATCTCCGGCACGTCGCGCAGCGCCGCGAGCACCGCCTCGAGCCGATCCCGCGTCTCGTCGATCGACGCATCCGGCGCCGTCGTGAACGTCACCACGAATTCCCCCTCGTCCACCTGCGGGAAGAACTCGGTCTGGAGCAGCGCAAGCGCGCCGATGCCCGAGACGAACGCCACGAAGGCAAGCGCTACGATGGCGATCCGGTGGCCGAGCGCCCACCCGATCACGCGCTTGTAGCCGTCCGCGGTGCGATCGAACCAGCGGTTGAACCCGTCCAGCACGCGCGTGATCCCACGCCGCCGTCTGCCCGTGTGCGCGATGTCCGGGTCGATCCAGCGCGACGACAGCATCGGGTCGAGCGTGAACGACACGAACAGCGACACCGCGACGGCGAACGCCACCGTGATGCCGAACGCGAAGAAGAAGCGTCCGACGATGCCGCTCATGAACGCCACGGGGACGAACACCGCGAGGATCGAGCAGGTCGTCGCCAGCACGGCCAGTCCGATTTCGCTCGTGCCGTGGCGCGCCGCCTCGAAGTGATCCTCGCCGTGCTCCAGATGCCGGACGATGTTCTCGCGCACGACGATCGCGTCGTCGATGAGCAGGCCGATCGCGAGCGAGAGCGCCATCAGCGTCATGACGTTCAGCGTCATGCCGGCGAAGTTCATGACGATGAACGACGAGATGACGGAGATCGGGAGCGTCAGGCCCGTGATGACCGTAGATCGCCACGAGTTGAGGAAGATGAAGACGATGAGGATCGTCAGCAGCCCGCCGATGACGAGCGTTTCCTTGACGTCCGCGACCGCTTCGCGAATGAAGATCGAGCCGTCACGCACGAGATCGATGGAGGTGCCGGACGGGAGCTCTTGAGCGAGCGCGGCGATCTCGCGCTTGATCGCGTCGGCCACGCCCACGGCATTGGCGCCGGTCTGCTTGAGCACGTCGAGCGCGACCGCTTGCACGCCGTCGATGTAGGCCAGCGACCGCACTTCCTCGACGCTGTCGCTGACGATAGCGACGTCGCCCAGCGTGATCGGCCGATCGCCTCTCGTGGCGATGACCATGCGGCTGAAATCGTCGACCGTCTGGGCTTTGGCCTGAACGCGCAGCGCGACTTCACTGCCAGCGCGGTTCATCCGGCCGAGTGGCGTATCGATGTTCTCGCCGCGAAGGCCCGCGATCACCTCGTCGATGCCCATGCCGAGCGCCTCGAGGCGATCGGGCAGGACCTCGACGCTGACTTCGCGCGTCACCGGTCCGATCAGATCGATCTTGCCGACGCCCAGTACGTTCTCGAGACGCCGCTTCACCTTCGTGTCCACCAGCGTCGTCAGCTCTCTGGGCGAGAGCGTCGTCGAACGCACGGCCAGCGAGACGATGGGGATGCCGCCGATGTCGAGCTTCTCGAGAATCGGATCCTCGATGCCGGCCGGCAGCTCGCCGCGGATGCCGGCGATCTTCGTGCGCGCGTCCTGGATGGCGCGGTCGGTGCTAATCTCGAGCTCGAACTCGGCGAAGATCTGCGACACGCCCTCGCGAGAGATCGACGTGATGTGCTTCACGCCGGCGATCGGGTTGATCGCTTCCTCGATCCGCTTCGACACTTCGCGCTCGACGGTCTCAGGCGACGCGCCTGGGAAGATGGTGACGATGGAGATGACCGGGATCTCGACGTCAGGGTAGAGGTCGACGGCGAGCCGCCGGTACGAGGCGATGCCGAGCGTGACGAGCGCGAACATCAACACCGTCGCGAAGACCGGCCGCTTGATCGAGAGGTTCGAGAGGAACATGGGCTAGGAGCCGGAAACCGGGGCAATCGCCACGGCATCTCCGTCGCGCAGGGCGAAGGCGCCGCGCACGACGACCTGATCGCCGGCGGCAAGTCCGGAGACGACCTCGACCGACGCGCCCGCAGGCGTGCCGGCGGCGGTCCGGATCGCGCGGCGGTGCGCGACGCCGTCGCGAACGATGAACACGTCGGCCGTGCGGCCGGCGACGTTCCAGTTGAGGAGCGCCGCGCGCGGCGCCTGCAGCACGCTGGTCCGGGCGAGCGTGAGAATGCGCGCCCGCACGAACAAACCGCCCTTGAGTGCCCCCCGGGGATTCGCGACTTCGGCGATCACCTTCGCCGACCGCGAGGCCGGATCGACGTACGGATTGATGAACATGATTTTGCCGGAGAACGTCTGCCCCGGCACCGCGTCGGTCGTGAATTCGACGCGCTGGCCAGGCCGCACGCTGGCGAGCTCCCCCGACGGCACGTCGAGCGTGAGATCGAGCAGCCGGTTGTCGACGATACGGAACATCGCCGCGCTGCTGCCGACGTTCTCCACGCGATCGCCGACGCTCACGTTGCGCTCGGCGACGATGCCGTCCATGGGGGATTTGATGGAGGACTTGGCGAGGCGCGCCGTGCCGGTGCGGACCTGCGCCTGCGCGGCCTTCACGGCGGCCTCGGCCGCTTCGAGCGCGGATCCCGCCTCGTCCAGTCCCTGCTGCGTGATGAGACCGTAGGCGCGCAATTGCTTCGCGCGCTCGTGCTCGCGGCGCGCGCGCGTCTCGGCGACACGGGCCTGCGCTTCGGCGGCTTTGAGCGCGTCGAGCGCGGCGTCGGTCTCACTCGTGTCGAGGCGCGCCAGCGGCGTTCCGCGCCTGACCGGGACCCATTGCGTCACGAAGACGGCGGCTACCGTGCCGGAGACCTCCGACTTGACCTCAGCCGAGAACTTCGGCGCGAGCGAGCCGACGACTTCGGTCGCGTTCGTCAGGTCGCCGCTCGATACCGTGGCGACGGATACCGCGATCGGCGGACGTTTCGCGGTGTCGGCGGGCGGCGGTTGCTCGCCCGTCGTGTCGGCGCAGGCCGCCAGCACACACGCCGCCGTTCCCGCGGCGAGCAGGACCACTGCCCGTGTGATTGGGATCATGAGGACGGCGAAATTCACGATTCATTCCGCGAGCAGGATAGGCAATCGAGCGGATCACCGAACTGTCACGCGCCGGCGCGGGCCCGGCTCGCGGGAAGCCGACGCGCATCGCCGGGAATCCGGCAACGAGCGATTCGCACCGAACGCGTCACCGGTTTCTGCTAGGCTCGATGCACTTCGCGGGAGTTGCCAGTGAAACGGATCGCCATTCTGATCGCGCTCGCCACGCTCGCCGCGTGCGCGCGATTCGGCTACCGGGATCGCGTGCTGCACCGCGTGCCATCGCCCGACGGAACGATGCTGGCGATCTGCCAGGAAATTCCCGACTTCGACGGGCCGTCGTACGACGTGCGCCTGGAACGGCCGGACGGATTGCTCCTCAGACGTCTCTACACGATCGGCGACGGCTACCCGTGTGACGAGCTGACGTGGTCTTCCGATGGGCGTACCATTGCCGTTCTCAGCAGCCGGATTGCAGAAGCGTGGTTCGTCGACGTCGCGTGGGCACTGGCGCAGCCACCGGACGTTGCGCTGTCCTACTGGAACTGGCGCCGCGTCAGCCTCGCCTGGGGCGAGCCGTTCCGCTTTGCCAGGGCGCTGCGCTTCGTCGGTCCGCAACAGGTCGAGTATCGCGTCTGTCCGTGGTCGCTCGACGAGCGGCGGCGCACGGGCGAATACCGCTGCACCGCGCCGGCCGAGACGCGGCGCCTGCGCACCCCGCCCGCGCGTGCAGCGGCGTTCCTGATGAACAGCGCCACGCGCCCGGATTTGAATTGACGCTCAGGAACGAGGGCGGCCGAAAAACAACACGTAGCCATCCGTGTCTTTCAGTTCGAATCCACGCAAACCATCGTCGGTATCTTTGAGTGGTTCGGAGAACTCGACGCTGCGCGACGAGAATTCTGCCGCCAACGCGTCCGGATCGGGAACATGGAGGTAGGCATCCCAGCGCGCGATGCCTTGTTTGACATCGCGCGTGTAATTCGGCACCGGCTCGACGCCGACGTCCTTGAACATGATCATGGCGGCGCCCCGCTGAACGATGCCGAAGAAGATGTCGTCAGGCTCGGGCCCTTGAAACGTGATGTCGAACCCGAGACGGTCGCGATAGAACGCCAGCGCGGCGGGGACATTCCTGACGATGAAGAGGGGCGCAATGCCGGAGATCTCGGGTTTCGCCATGTTAGTCTCCGCCGGCCGCCGCTCTTTGCGCCCTCACAGGGCGGCTGGTGAGGACCAGCGCTACGCTCAGGCATACGAGTGCGATCGCGGTGCCGCAGGCGACGACGCACAGTTCCTCGAATCCATAGTCGAGCGACTCGCCGCGGCCGAGGGCGTTGATCCGGCCGAACAGCGCGCGCCAGAAGTTCGCGCTCGACCAGGCCCAGCCGGCGACCATCACGCCGGCGCCGCTCTGCGGCCGGCGCCGCGAGTGGATCGCGCCCCACGCGAGCAGCACCATGCCGAAGAAGTCGACGAGGTAGAACGGGTCCGTCAGCCCGTCGCCCCACGAGGCCCAGGTCTCGAGCGGCGCGTAGACGAGCAGAAACGCGAGCGTGAAATTGCGAAGACCGGTCTCGAGCCTCGCCATCATCCTCCCTCCGCCAACACGCGCCGCGGCAGCAGCGGATTGAGGTGCATTGTCAGGTCGTAGACCGACGCGCCGCAGGCGGCGGATAGATCCTCGGGCCGCGAACCCTCCGTCCAGTCGAACACTGTCGCCACGTCGCCGATTTCGACGCGGCGCACGGGACCGATCTCGACGATCGTGTGGCTGGCGGACACGCTGGCGATGATTGGATACAGCGACGTGCCGATGCGCACCCGTCCGCCCTTTGCGGCGGCGCGGGGCAGGCCGTCGGCGTGGCCGACGGGCAGCGTGGCGATCCACACCGGCCGCTTCGCGATGTAGGCGCGCTCGTAGCCGGCGCTCTCGCCGGCCTGCAGGTGCTTGACGTAGGCCACGCGTGCTCTCAAGGCGAGTGCTGGATGCAGGTCGAGCGTTCCGGCCTCCCGGAACTTCGCGTCAGGATAGATGCCGTACAGCACCATGCCGGGCCGCACCATGTCGAGCATGGCATCGGGATGCTGAAAGAGCGTGTACGACGACGCGGCGTGGCGCGCGCCGGCGTCGATGCCTGACTGCTTCAACGAGCCGGACAGCGCGGTGAAGCGCCGCAGCTGCTCGCGATCGAATTCAGCGTCCTCGCTGAACGTCATCATCACGCCGCGCACGCGGACGCCCTTCGTCCGCGCCAGTGTGCGGATCAGCTCCGCCGCGTGCCGGTACGGCACGCCGACGCGACCGAGACCCGTGTCGACGCAGGCGTGGACGTCGATGGTGCGGCCCGCATGCGAAGCCGCACGCTCGAGCGCTGCCGCGATCGACGTATAGACCATAAGCGTGATGTCTCGCTTCGCGCTGTCGGCGATCTGCGACTCTTCGAACGTCCCCATCAGCAGCACGGGCTTGCGCACGCCGGCGTCGCGCAGCTCATGCGCCTCCTGCAGTTTGACGACGGCGAAGCCGGCGATGGCGTCGAGCGGCTCGAGGATCTTCGCGACATTGGCCCCTCCAGAGCCGTAGCCGTTGTTCTTGATGACGGCGAGAATCGGACGCTGCGCGAGGCGGTGCACGGCGCGAGCGTTCGCGCGCAGGTGCGCCGCATTCACTTCGACCCAGGGATCGAAGCCAGAGTGCGTCTGCGTCGCCTCCGCGACGACGCCTGGAATGGCCGCAACCAAGGGAGCCGTCATTCCTGACTTGAGGAAGTAGCGTCGCGTCTTCTTCATGATGTGGGATTCTAGGCCGAGTTGTCCGAAGGTCCGAGTTGTCCGAAAGTCCGAGTTTACGGTGGCGGCCTTCGGCTCACACGAAGGCACGACGGCACGAAGACACGAAATATCTAAGGTTTTCGTGCCTTCGAGTCTTCGTGTCTTCGTGTTGACGTCGGCAGGCCGTGGCACCCGCAACTCCTGGAGCCGATCGTCCGTCGAATCCAACTATGCAGGATCTGCGCTACGCCTTCCGAACGCTCCGCAAGCAGCCGATCTTCACGCTCGTGGCGGTGCTGACGCTGACGCTCGGCATCGGCGCCAATACCGCCATCTTCAGCGTCCTGTATCAGGTGCTGCTGCGCCCGCTGCCGTATCCGCGTGCGGACCGCCTGGTGTTCATCTGGAACACCTATCCGCTCATGGGGCTGCCGCAGGCGAGCGTGTCGATTCCCGATTACATCGACCGCAAGACGCAGGCGCCGTCGATCGAAGATGCGACGCTGTTCACCGGACGAAACCTGAACCTCGCGCAGGCGGGGCAGCCGGAACAGGTGCGCGGCCTCGCGGTCACGCCGTCCTTCTTCAGCACGCTCCAGCGCTGGCCGGCGCTCGGCCGCGGATTCACGGAGCAGGAGGCGCAGCCGAACGCGGACAAGTACGCGGTCCTCACCCACGCGATCTGGACGTCGCGCTTCGGCGGCGACGGCGGCATCGTCGGCCGCGACATCCGCCTGAATGGCGAGGCGTATCGGGTGGTCGGCGTGATGCCGCAGGACTTCGAGGTGCCGATGTCTGACGTCGCGATCCTCGTGCCGTTCGCGTTCACGCCGCAGCAGATGTCGGACCAGGGGCGCGGGAACGAGTTCAGCTCGATGATCGCGCGGCTGCGGCCGGGCGCCACCATCGACCAGGTGAACGCGGAGATGAAGACGATCCTCGGCCGCAACCTCGAGCGGCTGCCGCAGTTCAAGCCGTTTGTCGCGAGCAGCGGATTCGGCGGCTACGCCATCACGCTCCGTGAGCAGATGGCCGGCGACGTGCGGCGGGGAATCCTGATCCTGCAGGGCGGCGTGATCCTCGTGCTCCTCATCGCCTGCGCGAACGTCGCCAACCTGCTGCTGATGCGGGCGACGGGACGCGGACGCGAGATTGCCATCCGCGCGACGCTCGGCGCCGGTCAGTGGCGCATCGCCCGGCAGGTGCTGACCGAGGGGATCGTGCTCTCGCTCATCGGCGCCGCCGGCGGGCTGATCCTCGGCGTCATCGGGCTGCGCGCGCTCGTCGCCACGACGGCGCAGCAGGTGCCGGCGCTTGCCGGCGCGTCGTTGCGGCCTGCCGTGCTTGCCTTCACCTTCGCGCTCGCGGTCGCGACCGGGCTGGTGTTCGGCATCGTGCCGGCGATGGCGGCCGGACGCGGCGACACCAACGCGCTGCTGAAGGACGACAGCAGGAGCAGTTCGGCCTCGCGCGGCACGCGCCTGACGCGTTCGACGCTCATCGTCGCCGAGACGGCGCTCGCGCTGATGTTGCTCGTCGGCTCAGGCCTGCTGATCAAGAGCTTCGCGCGGCTGCTCGACGTCAATCCGGGCTTCTCGCCGGACAACGTGCTGACAGCGCAGCTCTCGCTGCCGCCGGCGCGCTACGCCGATGCCGCGGCACGCCGCGCGTTCTGGCAGCGGCTGCTCGAGCAGGCGCGAACGATTCCCGGCGTGACGAGTGCCGGCCTGACGTCGAACGTCCCGTTCAACGGCAGCGTGAGCTCCGGGTCGTACTCGATCGTCGGATACACGCCGCCGCCGAACGCGCCGCAGTTGCACGCTCGGCAGGAGGTCGTCGGCGGCGACTACTTCCAGGCGATGCAGATCCCGCTCATCGAGGGGCGGCTGTTCAACGAGACCGACACGGCGGAGAACCAGCCCGTTTGCGTGATCGACCGTCTGCTGGTGAATCGCTATTTCAAGGACCGCAGCCCGATCGGCCAGCAGATCCGCCGCGGCGGGCCAGCCAGTCCTGCATTCACCATCGTCGGCGTCGTCGGCACGATCAACAGCATCGATCTCGGTCAGCCGGTGGAGAAGGAGCGCATCTACTATCCCATCACGCAGCAGGCACGCGCGGGCATGGCGCTCGTGCTGAAGACCGCGCTCGATCCTCAGAATCTCGTGCCACAGGTGCGCTCGGTCGTGCAGGCGATCGACACCGAGCAGCCGATTGCCGACGTGCGGACGATGGAGGGATGGATTGCGCGGTCGCTGGAGGGACGTCGCACGCCGATGCTGCTGCTGGGGATCTTCGGCGCCGTCGCGCTCGTGCTCTCGGCGATTGGCATTTACGGCGTGCTGTCGTTCGCCGTCGCGCAGCGCGTGCGCGAGTTCGGGATCCGGCAGGCGCTCGGCGCCGACCGTCGATCGATCCTTTCGCTGGTGCTCAGGCACGGCGCGAAAACGGCGGGGATCGGCATCGCGCTGGGCCTGCTGGCCTCCGCATGGCTCTCCCAGTTGCTGCAATCGCAGCTGTTCAACGTCGCGCCGCGCGATGCGGCGGTCTTCGCCGGCGTCACGATCGTGCTGTTCGCGGTGGCGATGCTGGCCTGCTACATTCCAGCGCGGCGCGCCACGAGGATCGATCCCATGGTCGCGCTGCGCGATAGTTGAGGTGTTCGGTCAATGCTGAATGCCGAATGCTGAATGCTGAATGGAATGCTGAAGGCTGAATGCTCGATGATTTTCATTCAGCATTCGGCATTTAGCATTTAGCATTGACCGGATGAAGCTAGTTATCGCTGCGCTGCTGGTGGTCGCGGCGTCGCAGCTGCCACTCGACCCGGCGCCCGCTCAGATTGTCGACCTGACCCATCCGTACAACCGCGAGACCGTCTACTGGCCGACTTCTCCATCGAAGTTCACGATGGAGAAGCTGGCCTACGGCACGACTGAGGGCGGTTACTTCTACTCCGCCTACAGCATCGCCACGCCGGAGCATGGCGGTACCCATCTCGACGCGCCGCGTCACTTTGCCGAGAAGGGCCGCACCGCCGACGAGATTCCGCTCGATCAGTTGATCGGGCCGGCCGTCGTCATCAACATTGCCGCGAAGACGCGCACGGATCGCGACTACTGCCTGACGACGGAGGACGTGCTGGCCTTCGAGAAGGGGCACGGCCAGATTCCTGCCGGTACGATCGTGCTGCTGCGCACGGACTGGAGCCGTCACTGGCCGAACGCGAAGGCCTACCTCGGCGACGACACGCCTGGCGACGCGTCGAAATTGTCGTTTCCGAGCTACGGTGAGGCGGCGGCGCGGCTGCTCGTCGAGGATCGGAACGTCGCGGCGCTCGGCATCGACACGGCGTCAATCGACTACGGGCGCTCGACGGACTTCGCCGTCCATCGCATCGCCGCCGCGAGGAACGTGCCTGGTCTCGAGAACCTGACAAATCTCGATCGTCTGCCGCCGCGCGGCGCGACCGTCATCGCGTTGCCGATGAAGATCGAGGGCGGCTCCGGCGGCCCGGTGCGCGTTGTCGCGCTGCTGCCCCGAAAGTAGATCGTGCGAGGATTCGTTTTCGTCACCATGGCCGTGGCGCTCGGGGCGATCGCGGCTGCTCAGGACGCGGCGCCGCCGCGAGCGCATTGCGGTGATGCCGCCGAGTGCCGGCGTCTTGCGCTCGACGCCGCGGAACGCAGGGAGTTCGAGGCGTTCCACGACCTCGCGTGGCGCGCCGTGCAGCTCGGGCCGCGCAACGATCCGGCGTTGCTGTTCCTGCTCGCGCGCGCGCCGAGCCTGAGCGGCCGGCCGCACGACGCGCTCGTGATGCTGCGCCGCGTCGCGCCGGCCGGCGTCGCCGCGGAAGCCATCGGCAGCGACGAGTTCGCGATCGTGCGCACACTGCGCGAGTGGCCGGATGTGGAGGCGGCGATCGTCTCGCGCGCGAGTGACACTCCCGCGGCTGCGACGCTGGCGGGCCCGCCAGCCGCGGCGCCCGTACCCGCCACCGCCCGGATTGCCTCGGTGCCGACGCCAGCGCCGACTGCCGGCGTGCCCGACGCGTTCACCTTCTCCTCGCCGTCGTTGCGGCCTTCGGCCCTCGCCTACGACGCCGTGTCGCGGCGATTCATTGTGAGCGATCGCGATGTGAGCCGCCTGGCCGTCATCGACGAGTTCTCCCACCAGGTCGCCACGCTCGTGAGCGGAGCCTCTGCCGGATTCGGAACCGTCACGGCTGTGGAGATCGAGCCGAGCGTCGGCAACCTGTGGGTCGCGAGCGTCGACGCCTCGTCCGGAGAGGAACGGCCGATGCTGCACAAGCTGCAGTTGATCTCGGGCCGCGTGCTGAAGGCGTACGCGCGGAGATCGGCGGGCGGCCGCTTCGCCGACGTCGCCGTCCGCGGCGACGGCACAGTGATTGCCGTCGACAGCTCACGCGGCCAATTGGTGCGGCTGCGGCCCGGGGCACCGTCATTCGAACGGGTCGGCGCCGTCGAGAGCGGCGCAACGAGCGTCACGATGTCCGGCGACGGCACCGTGTACGTCGCAGCCGACAGCGGGATCTATCGCGCCGGCGCAGGGCGCATCAAGCCGCCTCGGAACGTCGAGCTCTCCGGCGTGGCACGAATCCGATGGCACCGCGGATCGCTCATCGCGCTGCAGAGCACCGGCGACGACGCACATCGTCTGCTCCGCATTCGTCTCAGCGGTGACGGCCGGTCAGCGACACGCATCGACGTGCTCGACGCCGCGGCTCGAGTACCAAGCACCGCCGCCATGACGATCGTCGACGGCGAGCTGTACTACGTCGTCGAAGGCGCCGGCGGCGACTTCGCGGTGCGGCGCATTCGCCTCTGAACGGCGGAACTGAAGTTCCGCCCTGCGGTTATCGGGCGGCGACCGGCTGACGGCGGTACTTTCCGACAATCTGCGCGGTTGCGATGATGTGATTCGTCATCTTCGCGTCCAGTTCCTCACGCGTCGCGCCGGCGGCGAGACCGAGCGACGGCACGTCGAGCGCGTGCAGCCTGAAGCGGTAGCGATGCGCGTCGTGTGCCGGCGGCGGGCACGGACCGCCGTAGCCGGTCCGACCGAAGCTGTTGCGGCCGCTGATGCCGATCGTGCCGTTCGCGACCTGTTCGGGGAGCTCGTTCGTGTCGGGCGGGATGTCCCACACGACCCAATGCGTGAACGTGCCGCGCGGGGCGTCGGGATCGTCCATGACGAGCGCGAAGGAGCGCGTGCCCTCGGGCGCGTCCGACCACGTCAGTTGCCGCGACACATCGTCGCCGTCGCAGGTGTGCCGCACAGGGATTGCCGCGCCGTCCGCAAAGGCTGGTGAGCTGATTCTGAACATGTCACACCTCGTGTGCAGGCCTCAGAATGCAAGCGTGCTACCGAACGCCGCGCCGTTCAAGACCTGTTCGCGGGTCCATCCCCGTGCGCGCAGATCGCGGATCCCGGTATCGCGGTCCGACTTGCTCAGCTTTTGCGCCGGCGACTTCATCACCAGCGCGTGGTGCAGAAACACCGGCGGTGTCTCGCGGCCGAGCAGACGTGCGAGCCGGAGTTGCCGTCCGGTCGAGGCACGGAGATCGGCGCCGCGGATCACGAGGTCGATCGCCTGCGTCCAGTCGTCGACGGTCACGGCGAACTGATATGTCCAGTTGCCGTGCCGGTCGCGGATGAGCACGTCGCCGCACTGTGCCGCCGGCTCCTGCGCCTGCCAACCCAGCCGCGCATCGTCGAACACCTCCTCCCCTGGATCGATGCGCACGCGCCATCCGAAACCATCCTCCAACGGCAGCGCGCGATCGCGGCAGCGTCCGGAATACCGCCGTTCGGACTGGCCTGTTGCGTCTCCCGCTTTCGCGGCGATTTCGCGGCGTGAGCAGTCGCAGGCATACACAAGTCCCTTCGCGTGTAACACGCCGACCGCGTTTCGGTAAGCCGCTTCACGCTCGCTCTGACGCGGCGCCTGCGCATCCGCCCGAAATCCCAGCCACTCGAGATCCTCGAGGATGCCGCGTTCGTACTCCGGTCGGCATCGCGTCCGATCGTGATCCTCGATTCGCAGCAGCACGCGGCCGCCGAGGGCTTCGGTGACGCGCCATACGTACAACGCGTTGAGTGCATGTCCGAGATGCAGCCAGCCGGTGGGCGCGGGAGCGAAGCGTGTCAGGGGGTTGGAAGGAAGGCGGCGGGCGAGCGCGGCGACGTCGATCTCAGCCAAAAACACGGCATAGATGATGCTCTATCAGAGCGGGGGTTTGACACCGATGACGAAAGATATTGCCGCGTTTGGTATCTACAACGACCGCGTCTCCCTCGAAGCGGGTCTCGATGCGCTGCGGGCGGCCGGCTTCCGCGCGAGCGACGTCTCGGCCGTGCTGCCCGAGCGCGACAAGACGACGAAGGACCTCGCGCACGTGATCAACACGAAAGCGCCGGAGGGCGCCGCAACCGGCGCCGGCGCCGGCGCGGCGATCGGCGGCGTGCTCGGATGGCTGGTCGGCATCGGCGCGCTCGCGATTCCTGGTATCGGTCCGCTCGTTGCCGCAGGTCCGATCGTGGCGGCGCTTGCGGGTGCGGGAGCGGTGGGCGCGACCGGCGGTCTGATTGGCGGTCTCGTCGGCGCCGGCCTTCCCGAGATCGAGGCCAAGCGCTACGCCGGACGGCTGCGTGAAGGCGGCTATCTGTGCTCCGTGCACTGCGACGATCGCGAGTGGGCGCGTCGCGCGCGGGAGATCCTCGAGAAAACCGGCGCTCGCGACGTAGTCAGCACGGCGGAAGCGGCGGCGGACTACCACCCGTAATCACGAACTGCGCAGGACCTCCGCCGCGTCAACGTGTGCGGCGCGGCGGGCAGGCAGCCAGGCGGCGATCAGGCCGATCGCCACGAGGAAGACGGCGGCGAACGCGAATGTCTGCGGATCGCGGGGCTCCAGTGCGAAGAGCAATGTCGCGACGAACTTCGCGGCCCACGCACTGACCGCCACGCCAGTCGCGATGCCGGCCAAGACGAGCGCCGCAACGCGCGTCAACACCATCCGAACGATACCCGCCGGGGCGGCGCCGAGCGCCATGCGGATGCCGATTTCGGCGCGGCGGCGGCTTACGCCGTACGAGGTCACGCCGTAGAGGCCGATCGCGGCGAGCAGTCCGGCCAGCGCGCCGAAGAACCCCGACAGCATCGCCACGAGTCGTTCCTGGATCAACGACGCGTTCACCTGCTCTTCGAGCGGGCGGAAGGTGAGCGCGAGATCGCGGTCGACGTCCTGGATGGCGGCGGCAACGCTGCGCGTCAGCGCCTCGGGCCGGCCGCCGGCAGAGCGCAGGCTCAGACTGATCGAGGACATCCAAGGCAACTGAATCTCGTCCACGAACTCGGCGAGCGGCACGTACACCGTCGGCGGAACGGGCTCGCGCAGCGAGCGGTAGACGGCGTCGCGAGCGAGTCCTACGATCTGCATGCGCCATGGTTGGCGGCCCGGCCGTCCCGGCTCGATGAGCGGCTGTCCCAGCGGATTGCGCCCTGCCAGGAACTTCCTGGCGAACGTCTCGTTCACCACCGCCGCACGCGGTGTGAGGCCGCGATCCGCGTCCGTGAAATCGCGGCCGGCGAGGATCGGCGTGCCGTAAGTGGCAAACCACCGCGGCGTCACGATGTTGAGGTGAACGTTGCGATCGTCGCCGGGCAGCGCCGCTGCGCCGGGGACCTGAATGTCGTACTGCCACGTGCTGCCGCTCACAGGTGTGACAGCGGACGCTGCCGCATCCGCGACGCCGGGCACCGCGGCGATGGCGCGGCGCAGCCGTTCGTAGTGCGTCGCGCGATCCGCCGGGTTCACGGTACTGCGGCGTGCGTCCACGTTTACGATGAGCACGCTGCCGGGCGTGAATCCGAGGTCGAGCCTGGCGAGCGACCAGAACGTCCGGATGAACAGTCCGGCAGCGACGAGCAGGATCAGCGACAGCGCAACCTGCGCGACGACCAGCGCGTTGCCCGCGTGGAACTTGCCAGCGCCTGCCGGACCGCGGCCCCGCTCCTTCATCGCCTCGATCGGCGCGACGCGCGCGGCACGGAACGCAGGCGCCGTGCCGAACACAATCGCCGTCGCGATCGCCACGGCCGCCGTGAAGCCCAGCACGCGCCAATCGAGCGAGAGATCCAGGACGACGAGGCTCGTCGATGTCGAGAGCTGGTGGACCAGCAGTTGGCTGCCCCATCTCGCGAACAGGAGTCCCGCAGCGGCGCCGGTCCCGGCGAGCGCCAGGCTCTCCACCAGCAGCTGCCGCGCGAGCTGCAGGCGCGATGCGCCGAGCGCGAGCCGCACGCTCAGCTCGTGCCGCCGTGCGGCGGCGCGCGCCAGCAGCAGATTGGCGACGTTGGCGCAGGCGATGAGGAGCACGACCGCGACGATTGCCATGATGGCAAGCAGTGGCTGTTGGTAGCGGCTGCGCAAGTTCGACGCGCCCGTTGCCGCCGGCACGAACGAGAAGGCGTTCCGCAGGTACAGCTCCGGAGACCGCGAATCTGCCGGTATCGTCGCTTCACGGATCTGTGGATGCACACCGCGAATCGCGGCGGCGGCCTGATCGATCGTCTGGCCCTCCTGCAGGCGCACCAACACGCTCAGCCACCACGTCGAGCGCCGGTCCAACCGGCTGTCGCGGCCGGCGACAAGCGCCTCGGCGGCGAGTGGCACGGCGACGTCGAACGCCCGCCCGACATCGATCCCGAAGAACCCGGGTGGGGCGACGCCGACGATCCTGAAGGGCACGCGGTCCAACGTCAGCGTTCTGCCGAGGATGTCGCCGGCGCCTCCGAATCGCGTCTGCCAGAAGCGATACCCGATCACGGCGACCGCAGGGTCGTCTCCGCCGTTCCGCCGGTCGTCGAGTTCGTTGAGAGGGCGTCCGAGCACAGCGCCGACGCCGAGGACGTCGAAGAACCGGCCGCTGACGTAGAGGCCGTCGACGAACTCGGTCTGGCCCGCCTGCGCGAGGTTGAACCGCGGCCGGCCCCACGCGATCGCGCCGTCCCCGAGCGTCTGCCGGTCGCGGATCTGCTCCCAAATCGGGTTGGTCCACGAACTCGGGCGGCCGTGGCCCTGCACGAGCAAGGCAAGCCGCTGCGGATCACGGACCGGCAGCGATTTCAGGACGAGGCCGTCGAGGATGGAAAAGATCGCCGTGTTCGCGCCGATGCCCAGCGCGAGCGAGAGGATCGCCACCAGCGAAACAACGGGCGCCGCCGTCAGCGTGCGAAGGGCGTCACGCAGCGACTGCATACTGCATGAGACGGTCCGGGGCCCGGACGCGTTGCTTCCGGGCCTGAGAATCGTGAGTGGTCAGTGGTGAATGGTGAATGGTGAATGGTGAATGGTGAATGGTGGAGAATTCGAGATCTCCGGGAACGTGGATTTGTGCGAAATTGCGGCGTCGGCGTCGTTGGGCGCCGCAACTCGTTGATTCGGCAGGGTTGGACTTGCTGATCGCGGCTGTGCATCCGCCACTGGCATGACCTGGCCCGAACAGCCGGGCACTTCCGTCGGGGCCAATTATCGAGCCACGTGTCGTGGGCGCTCGCCGGCCGAGAAGAAAGCGAAGCTGGGTATCGCGATCGAGGAGGCCGACGAAAGCCAGTACTGGCTGGAGATCCTCACCGAATTGGACCTTGGTCAGGGGAACGAGCGAAAGCGTTGCCCATTCACTTCTTGACGATTTCCGTGCCGCTGACCGGGATCCCGCAGACGGTTCCCGAGTAGGTGACCTTGATCCCGCCGGGATCCTGCACCGCCTGGCCGTTGCTGAACGTGAAGGGGCAGTTCACGCCGCCCTGGCCGACGAGCCCTTGAGCGTTCCAGGTGAGCGTCGATCCGGTGACGGTACCGCTCCCCGTGCCGGTCACCTGGATGCTGCCCGCGCAGGTGGCCGTGAACGTGACGTTCGCGGTCGTCGCGTTGACCGGCGTCACCGTGTACGTCACGTTGCCGCAGCCGGTCGACGGCGTCGAGGCGGTCGCCGACGACCACGATCCGGCAAACACGTCGAGGCTGCCGGACGGTGTCGGCGTCGTCGGGGTCGACGAATCGGTGTCTTTCTTGAACAGATCGCAGCCCGCCGCCGCGGAGCAGGCGAGGCCGAGGACGAGCCACGTCGAGAGATGATGCCGCATGTCCGCGTCTATCGGCCCATCAGCGCCGGACTTTAGGGCGGCGGCAGACTTCCGATCAACAATGAGGGCTTCGAACGAGGAGGCAGCGTGACGCTCGAGGGGGTCTATTCTGTTCTGCCGACGCCGTTTCTGGCCAACGGCGACCTGGACGAAGAGAGCCTCGGGCGCGTCATCGATCTGTTCGTCGCGGCGGGCGTCAACGGCGTCACGGCGCTCGGCGTCACGGGGGAAGTTGCGCGGCTGACCGACGCCGAGCGGCAGCGTGTCCTCGACGTTGTCGTCGAGCACGTGGCGGGCAGGATCGGCGTCGTCGCCGGAACCACGGCGGAAGGCACGCGCACGTGCATCGAGCACAGTCGCCATGCGCTGCGCGCCGGGGCGAACGCCGTCATGGTCAGCCCGCCGCGCATGGCGAAGCTGAATTCGGAGGCGGTCGTCCGTCACTTCAAGACGCTGGCGGACGCGGTCGACCTCGAGATCGTCGTGCAGGACTACCCGCCGATCTCCGGCTTCGCGATGGAGCCGTGGCTGCTCGCCCGCATCGCCAAGGAGATTCCGCGCGCCAGGACGATCAAGCTCGAAGATCCGCCGACGCCATTCAAGACGTCGCGGATTCTGGAGCAGAGCGAATTCCCGGTGAGGATTTTCGGCGGCCTCGGCGGCGTTTTCCTGCTCGAGGAATTGCTCGCGGGCGCCACCGGCGCGATGACCGGGTTCGCGTTCCCCGAGATCCTCGTGAAGATCGTGACGCTCTTCCGCGCGGGCAACGTGGACGGGGCGGCGGATGTGTTCTATCGTGCCGTGCCGCTGATGCGCTTCGAGTTCCAGGAAGGCATCGGCATGGCCATCCGCAAGGAAGTGCTGCACCGCCGCGGCGCGCTCGCGAGCCCGGCGACGCGCGCGCCCGCCTCGGCGCTCGACCAGGCGACCCGTGAGGCGCTCGATCGTGTCATGGCGTGGTTTGATACCGGCACAGCATCATGAATCTTGGACTGAGCGGCAAAGTCGCGCTGATCTCCGGCGCGAGCAAAGGATTGGGATACGCCGTCGCGCGCGCGCTTGCAGCCGAAGGTGCGCTCGTCTCCATCGCGTCGCGCGATGAGGCGTCGATTCGCGACGCCGCGTCGCGCATCGAGCAGGAGACCGGCGCGCAGGTGATGGCGACGGCCCTCGACGTGCGGTCCGCCGGCGGGATCAACGCGTGGGTGAAGGCCTCGGCCGATCGCTTCGGCGGCATCGACGCGCTGATGACGAACTCGGGCGGGCCGCAGGCCGGCGCGGCGATCTCGTTCGACGATCGCGCGTGGCAGGACGCCGCGGATCTGCTGCTGTTCAGCGCGCTCCGCATGGTGCGCGCGGCGGTGCCGCAGATGGAGACGCGCGGCGGCGGCGCGATCCTCGTGTCCACGTCGGCGTCGGTGAAGGAGCCGATTCCGAATCTCGGCCTCTCGACCGTGCTGCGCGCGTCCGTGTCGGCGCTCGCCAAGACGCTCGCCATCGAGCTGGCGCCGATGAAGATTCGCGTCAACCAGATCGTTCCCGGCCGCATCGACACCGACCGCGTGCGCCAGCTCGACGAGATCAACGCGCGCAAGCAGGGGATCACGCCGCAGGAGGCGAAGGCGCGATCGGAGAAGATGATTCCGCTCGCCCGCTACGGCGACCCGGACGAGTTCGGCCGGGTCGGCGCGTTCCTGCTGTCTGACGCGGCCTCCTACATGACCGGCGCGACCGTGCAGGTGGACGGCGGTCTGATCCGGAGCGTGCTGTAGATGGGTCTGATGCGCAAGGCGCTGCTCGCGGCGTCAACGAATACGTGGATGCGAGAGCGCGCGACGAAATACGCGTTCGTGCGGCGGTCGGTCTCGCGGTTCATGCCCGGCGAGCATGTCGAGGACGCGCTCAGGGCGGCCGCCGAACAGCAGCCGCTCGGCATCGCGACGACGCTCACGCGACTGGGAGAGAACGTCACCAACGCGGGCGAGGCCGAGGCGGTGACGCGTCACTACCTCGACGTGATCGACCGGATCGCCGCGTCCGGACTCGACTCGCAGATCTCGATCAAACCGACGCAGCTCGGCCTCGATCTCGACGCCGACCTCTGCTACCGCAACTTGGAGCGGCTGCTCGATCGCGCCGCCGAGCGCGGCGACAGCATCGTGGCCATCGACATGGAGGGCTCGCCCTACGTCGATCCGACGCTCGAGCTGGTGCGCCGGGCGCGGCAGAAGACGACTCGCATCGGCGTCGCCATCCAGGCGTATCTGCATCGCACGGCGAAGGACATCGAGTCGCTGATCCCGCTGGGCATCACGATCCGGATGGTGAAGGGCGCGTATCTCGAGCCGCCGGAGATCGCGATGCCGAACAAGGCGGACGTGGACGAGAACTTCTACCGCATGTGCGTGCGCGTGCTGGCCGACGACGCGCGACAGGCGGGATGCCGCCTGCACATCGGCACCCACGACGAGGCGCTCATCAACCGCATGCAGGCGTACATCGCGCAGAACAACGTGCCGCGCGAGTCGTACGAGTTCGCGATGCTCTACGGCATCCAGCGCAACGTGCAGTTGAAGCTCGCCGCCGCCCGCCAGCCGCTGCGCGTCCTCATCAGCTACGGCGAGTACTGGTTCCCGTGGTACATGCGCCGCCTCGCCGAGCGCCCGGCCAACGTCTGGTTCGTGGTGAAGAACATCATCGAGTAGCCGTCACGGCCACAGCGCGCCGTTCGCCACGGCGTCAGCGAATCGGCCGAACGGCCAGATGTCGATGCCATCCGCGGTCCGCAGCGCGCGCGGGCCGAGATAGACGACGACGCGCCGGACCAGGCGCGGCAGATCCACGATCGCACGCAGGCCCGTCAGCTCGGGCGCCGCGACGCGAGGCCGCGCCTTCACTTCGACGGCGAGATACTCCTGGCCGCGCCGCAGCACGAAATCCACTTCCGTGGCGATCGCTTGGGCGGGCGACCAGTACGCGATGTCCTCGTACACGTCGTCCACTTCGTTGTGCGCCCGCAGCAGCGTCAGAACATAGCCTTCCAGGAGCGGGCCCTTTTCCTCCGCCGTCACGGGGCCGAGCTGGCGCTTCGCCGCGCGGACGATGCCGGGATCGACCCAATAGAGCTTCGGGTGCTTCCGCTCGCGCACCCGCAACCGGCCCTCGAACGCCGGCAGCCGGAAAGCGACGAGCGTGTCCTCCAGGATTTGCAGGTATCCGTCTACGGTTGTGCGTGACGTCGCCGCATCACGCGCGAGCCCGGAGATGTTGATGACCTGGCCGTGGAACAGCGCCGCGACCGGCAGAAAGCGCGCGAACGCCGGCAGATTGCGCACGATCGCCTCGCCGCGGATCTCCTCCTTGAGATACAGCTGCACGTAGGTCTCGAGCGTGGACCGGCGGTCCGGCGCCGTCCACACGAGCGGAATGCTGCCGTATCTCAGCACGGTCATCGGATCGAACGTGTCGCCGAGTTCGGCCGGGAGCAGTGGATACATCGTCTTCAGCACCGCGCGGCCGCCGAGCATGTTCGTCCCTGCGGTCTTGAGCCGCCGCGCGCTGGATCCGAGCAGGATGAACCGGCGGCGATCGCGCTCGATGGCGCGATGCACCTCGTTGAGCAGCTGCGGGAACCGCTGCACTTCGTCGATGATGATCGGTACGCGCGGCGGGATCGTGGCGAGTTCTGCCGGAAACGCGTTGGGATCCAGTACGAGGTGCTGGTAGTGTCCTTCGTCCAGAAGATCGATGACGTGCGCCTGGGGGAACGCCCGCCTGGTCCATGTGGTCTTGCCGGCGCCGCGCACGCCGAACAGGAAGAACGATCCTGCCGGCGCCTTCAGAATGCGGTCGAATTCGCGACTGCTAACCACGTCGTCATTTTAACATGCAAAATGACGACGATGTATACAGAATGTCCGAGCCCTGCGGACCCGCCGGCTCAGAACGCGAAGCCGGTGGACAGGTGCACGCGCGTGCTGCCGTCGTCGATGCCGCGCGCGACGTCGAGATTGAGCTTGAAGATCGACGCGATCAGGAAGATCCCTCCGCCGGCGCCGCGCCGCCATTTCACATCCCCGAATCGCACGCCGCGATCGATCACCTTGCCGGCATCCATGAACGCCGTGAGGCCGAACTGGCCGCCGCTGATGACCGACGTGATCGGCAGGCGCAGTTCGCCGGAGGCGACGAGCATCCGGTCGCCGTCGAACGCGCCGGCGCGATAGCCGCGCAGCGTCGGCATGCCGCCGAGCAGCAGCCGCTCGTAGGGCGGTGTGGGCGCGTCGGTGGTCGTGTACAGCACCCGCCCGGCGAGCACGGCCTGGCGGACCACGCCGGCGTAGCCGCGCAGGTCGGCGGTGTAGCGGTTCGCCGTCGGCACGGTGTCGAAATTCAGCCGCGTCCAGCCGACTCCGGCATACACCGCGTTGCGCGGAAAGGCGGGGCTCGTGCGCGTGTCGAACGCGACGTTCGTGCCGATGGTCCAGAGGCGATCGTCGAGCGTGCCGAAGTCGACAGCGGCCCGGCTCGCCTCGACGCCGGCGCGGAACAGGCCGCCGAACTCGCGTTCGGCGCGCCCGTGCACCTCGACGCGGCGGTCGTCGATCTCGAAGCGCGGGTTCTCGCGCTGCCAGATGCCGAAGCTCGACTCGACACGCGTCAGCGGGCCGCGCTTGAACGCGCGCTCGACTTCCACGGCGGCGCGCCGCGTGCCGCCCCACGTCAGCGGAAACGACACGCGCTCGCCGGCGCCCAGCAGATCGACGACGCTGAAGCGCGCGCCGTAGGTGAAGCCGTAGCCGTCGCTGTACCCGAGGATCGGCAGGAACATCATGCGGCTGCGAAACCGCCGCCACGGCGTGAACACGGGGGCCGTCGGATCGCTCGCGGAGCGGATGCCCGCCTTCTCATGGACGACGAGCACGAGCGCGATGTCGGTGGGATCGGTGAGCGATCGCTGGCGTTTACGGATCTCGATCGTGTCGAAGCGCCCGCTGTCCTTCAACCGCTTCTCGACCGCGGCCAGCGTCTCGGCGGTCAGCGTGTCGCCCACGGCGATGCCGGCGACGGCGAGCACCTCAGCATCGGTGAGATACGCGTTGCCATGGACGCGGACCTCGCGGATCACCTCGGGTCCCTGCAGCGCGAGCGCGCCGAGCGCGATGCCGAGGAAGGCGCCGATCATCTGTCCCCCTTCGGAATGCGGATCTTGTAGGACGTCTCCGCTTCGCGGTACTTGTCGAACTTGCGTCCGTAGGCCACGTCGAACGAGCCGACGGCGAGCGTGATGCCGCCGCTGATGTCGATGTCGCGCGGCAGCCAGATCCCGGCGAACGGCTGGCCCATCGTCATCGAGGCGCGCAGCTCGTCGACGCGCACCAGCCACGCCGCGGGGAGGAAGTCGAGCCAGACGTTCTCGAACGTGTACTTGACGATCTGGTGCTCCTTCGGATCGACCCACAGCGTGATCAGGGCCGTCTTGTTCATCCGCCGATCGATGTCCTGCTCGTACTGCTGGCCGCGGTTCTTCGTCTTCTGCCGCACCTCCCGCGGCGTCTTCTTGTCGTCGTCGTCGAACAGCTTCGTCGGGTAGTACTCGATCTTCAGGACGTCGACGCCTTCGAGCTGCTCGCGTCCCGCCAGGTAGTAGTTGCCCGGCTCGAACTTGAAGTCCATGAAGTAGGCCTCGGACACGAAGCGAGGCTCGGTCGGCAGCGGCGTGCCGCCCGTGTCGACGGTGACGCCTCCCGGACCGATCGCGATCTCGCCGCCCTCCTTCTTGCCCTCCTGCTCCTTCTTGGCGCGCCGCTCCTGGCGCGACTTCTCGCGGCGGATCCAGCTCTGCTCGTACTTGTCGCGATCCTCGGTTCCGACGGCGACGCCGTTGAACTTCACGGGGCTGCGCACGTGTTGGCCGTCGCGCACGTACCAGGTGAACTCGCGCCTGCTGCCATGCAGGCGAAGCCGTCCGGGGCCGAGGATCTCGAAGGCCTCGGTCTCGTCCAGCACGTACTGCTTCAGGTGCGCACGGTTCACTTCCCGCCGCGCGAGCACCTTCTTCATAAACGCATCCAGGTCGGACGGAGGATGCGGATCTTGAGCCGCGAATGCAGGGAAAAGGAGGAAGAACAGCGAGATCAGTGGAAGCAACGCAACCTCCGGAGGGAGGGGCAGGGTGGCGCAGGCTTAGACGGCCAACCCCTGCCTCCGGTTCCTATTGTTCCATTTATTTGAGGACGTTGAGAGTGACGTCGACCTTCAGCACTTCGCCGCTGACCGGGTCGGTCGCCGACGTGTACTGCGCCGTCTGGCCGTCTTTCAGCAGGATGCTGAAGTTCGATCGGAAGTTGCGGAACGTGGGCCGATCGCCTTCGCCCTTGGGCGCGTCCTTGGCGCTGAAGAACATCACCGAGGAATCGCTGAGGACAATGTTGACGTTGAACATCCCGTCGGGTGCCGTGGCGGCGGTGCAATCGATGTCGGTGCCGACGGGCCGATAGGAATAGCTCGTCTGGGGGACTCCATCCTTCGGGATGAACGTTGTCGGTACCGCCACCTCGACGCCCATGCGGAGGTTGGTGGGTTTGCGTTCATTCGCGGTGACCCAGAGCGTGTAGGGCAGGCTGCTGATCTTCTTCTCACCAGCCTGACGCGTGATGACCAGCTGCAGCTTCAACGGCACGAGTGTCGGGCCGGCTTTCTCCTGGGCGGCGGCGATCGAGCGCGGCGCCGCGGCGATCGCGAGGACTGCGGCAGTGCTGATGACTGTCAGGATTCTCTTCACGTTCTGCTCCTTCGATTAGCGGCCTCGTTCGACGGGATTCATTCCGCCACTCGAGGACGGAGTACCCGGAACGGGAATTGGTTCGACGACGAGCGGCTGGACCTCGAGCGGATCGGGAACACCGGCCATCTTCTGCACCGGCTCCGCCTGCACCTGGATACCTTCCTGCGCCAGCCGGCGGATTGCTTCGAGCTGCGGCGGCACGAGGACCTCAGGCTCTCTGCGGACCGCGGGAACGCGCACGGGCAGTGCACGCCGCGGCGCCGCCGAGGCGACCTGCCGAACCGGTGCGGGCGGATTCACGGCCGGCGCCGGTGCGGGTATCTCCGGGTGCAGCGGGTTTGCCGGAGTGTCGCGATTGAGCAACGCCAGCGCGCCCGCGACGACAACGACGGCGGCGGCAGCCGAGAGCCACGCATACGATCGCATCCACGTCCACCGGCGTGCCGGTCGCTCGTCGATCCGCTGCCGCACGCGCGCCTCGAACTCCGGCGATGGAGTGATCGAGAGGTCGGCGCGCAAACGGCGATCGAATTCGGCGAGTGGATCGTTCATTTCGCGAGACATTGCAGCTTCTCCGCGAGGCTCTTTCGGGCGAGAAACAGCCTCGATTTCACCGTGCCTTCCGGAATCTCGAGCAGCCGCGCCACGTCGGCGACGTCGTGCCCTTCCATGGCGCCGAGGACGACGACGATCCGCAGCTTTTCGGGCAGCTCGTCGATCGCTGCCCACAGCCGTTTCGATCGCTCGCGCGCGACCGCGAGCTGTTCGACCGAGGCGCCGTCGCCGGCGTCAACCGCTTGTTCGCGCGCCACGCGCCGCTTGTTCGAGCGGTAGCGATCGATCGCGAGCCGCCACGACATCCGCACCAGCCAGGCCTTGAACCGCTCGCGGTCCCGCAACTGCGCGATGCGGTCATGCGCGCGGACGAACGCCTCCTGGGCCACATCCTCGGCGTCCTCGCGGTTTCGCAGGACGCCGTAGGCGACGCGGAATGCCAGCGAGGACGTCTCCCGCAGCCGCTCCCCGAACTCCCGTTCGAGCAGGTCGTCGGCGCTCACGACCTGAGGATACCGGCTGGCCAGCTCATTCATCGCGTTCCTCTAAGCCAGACGGCACGCTTTCGCGCCGGGTTCAGTGAAGAAAGTGCAAAGGGGTCAGGTCTTGAATCATCGAAAAAGTGACAATTCAAGACCTGACCCCACGTACGCTATCTTCGATCCATGCGGACGCGTATCCCCGCGGTCGTGCTGGCGCTTGTCGCCTCGGCGGGGCTCGCCTCCGCGCAGTTCGAGCAGTGGGGGAGGTTTCGCGAAGGGAGTTTCGCGCCGCGCTTCGCCCCGGCCGATTTCCGCGCGCCGAACTTCACCTTCTGCCGCCTGATGTACACGCAGGTCCGCAGCGAGCCGATGGGCATGGGCTGGCGGACCGATTATCCCTACGCCGAAATCAACTTCATGACCCGCATGTCGGAGCTGACCCGCGCCGCCGTCAGCTTCGAGGGCAACAAACAGCCGACCCATTACGTCGTTCGCATCGCCGACGATCAGTTGTTCGGCTGTCCCTTCGTGATGGCGTCGGATGCCGGGACGATTGGCTTCAGCGACCTCGAGCTGCCGCGTCTTCGCGACTACCTGCTCAAGGGCGGCTTCCTCTGGGTGGACGACTTCTGGGGCTCGGCGGCGTGGGCGCACTGGCGGGAGCAGATCGGCCGCGTCCTCGATCCGCTCGAGTACCCGATCCAGGAGTTGCCGATGACGGATCCGATCTTCAGCAGCCTCTTTCAGATCGCAAAGCTGCCGCAGATCACGAACATCCAGTTCTGGCGGCGGTCGGGCGGAACGACGACGTCGGAGCGCGGGTGGGACAGCGAGGATGTGCAGCTCCGCGCGATTCGCGACGCGCATGGCCGCATCATGGTGCTCATGACGCACAACAACGACGTCGCCGATTCCTGGGAGCGCGAGGGGGAGGACCCCGCGTTCTTCTACCAGTTCTCGCCTGACGGCTACGCGCTCGGTCTCAACGTGCTCATCTACGCGATGTCGCATTAAGTCCCTGGTCCCTGGTCCCTCGTCCCGGGTCCCTCGTCCCTGGTCCCGGGTCCCGGGTCGGGTGATACGCTCTTCACCATGATGCGCACAGCGATCCTTGTGGCGCTGTTCACTGCCGTTACGATTGGGCAGGCGGACGTTTCGCTGATTCCCGTGACCGGCGAAGGCGCGAAGTACTGGCCTCGATGGCGGGGGCCGTCAGGGCAGGGGCATGTCGCCGGGACGAACTACGTCGACGAGTGGAGCGACACGACGAACGTCACGTGGCGCGTGCCGGTGCCGGGCCGCGGACATTCGTCGCCGATCGTGTGGCGCAATCACATCTTCCTGACGACTGAGGAAGAAGGCGGCGCGAAGCTCTCGCTGCTCGCGTTCAGCCGCGCCGACGGCAAACTGCTCTGGCAGTCTTCGCTTCCCACAACCGGCGCCGTCGAGCACGTGTATCGCAAGAACAGCCGCGCGTCGGCCACTCCGACGACGGACGGGCAGCGGATCTACGCGTCGTTCGGGACACACGGGCTGGCGGCGTTCGATTTCAACGGCAAGCTGCTCTGGCAGCAGAAGCTCGGCGATCTGCGCAACTATCACGGCAGCGCGGGCTCGCCCGTTCTCTACAAGGACCGAATCTTCATCTATCAGGATCACAGCGGCACGGCCAGCCTCCGCTCGTTCGTCGCTGCGTTCGACGCGAAGACCGGATCGGTGATCTGGAAAAGGGACCGGACCGCAATGGTGGGGTGGGGGACGCCCGTCGTCATCGACGCCGGCAATCGCGACGAGCTGATCGTCAATAGCCAGTACAAGGTCGATGCCTACGATCCGATGACCGGCGCCGAGCTCTGGACGGCGCGCGGGACGATGATGGAGGTGATTCCCACCCCCGTCGTCGGCCACGGACTGGTGTTCTGCTCGTCGGGCCGACAGGGACCGACGCTCGCCATCCGGCCGGGCGGCACGGGCGACGTCACCGAGACGCACGTCGTGTGGTCGTCGCCGAAGGGATCTCCGTTCGTGCCCTCGCCGATCGTCCACGGCGATCTGCTCTACATGGTCAACGACATCCAGAGCATCCTGACGGTGTTCGAGGCGAAGACGGGCACCGTCGTGTACCAGGATCGGCTCGGACAGGCGGTGAAGGAGGGCTTCTCGTCGTCGCCCGTCGCCGTGGGCGACAAGCTGTTCTTCACCAACGATCAGGGGCAGACGTTCGTCGTGCAGGCGGGGCGGACGTTCAAGCTGCTGCGCGTGAACGAGCTGAAGGCGCAGGTGCTCGCCTCGCCGGCGCTGGTGGACGGCGTCTGGTACTGGCGCACGGATCGCGAGCTGCTGGCGATCGCGAAGTGAGCGGGTGCGGCATCGCGCTGTTGAGGCGCGTGTGAGCCGATTGATGTCCGCGTCGCGCCTATACGGGGCATCGGAGGTCGCGATGCGCTGTATAGCTGTGATGCTCCTTCTCGCCCTCGCAAGTCCCACCGCTGCGTTCGCAGAGGAAGGGCGCCCGACGATGCCGGCTCAGACCCGGCTCACCCGCGCCGCGGCGAGGGCGACGCCGTTGCGCGACGCGCTGGGCCGTGACACGACGGCGGTGCGCCTCCAGGCTGACGCGCGCCGGCAGGTTGAAGCCTCCCGGCAGGTGGCTGCGGCCCCGCGCGAGCGTGCCGGCAGCTGGATCCGCCGTCATCCGGCCTGCTTCGGCTCGCTCGTCGGCTTCGTCATCGGGTTCGCGATTGGTTTTCTGCCGGGAGACGACGCGGTGTTCGATGATTTCGAGGCCTCGTTCAACGGGCTCGTGATCGGCGGCATCGGCGCTGCCGCGGGCGCGATCGTCGGAGCAGTGGCCGGCAAATAAGCGCGAGGCGCGCTACAATCGCGCAGCTTCGGGAGGCGCCCCTCATGCTGACCGATCTGCGCCACGCCATCCGTCGCTTCACCCGCTGTCGCGGGTTTGCGCTCGGCGTCGTGACGATGCTCGCGCTGGGCATCGGCGCCACCACTGCGATCTTCTCCATTGTCGATGCTGCTGTGCTGCGGCCGCTGCCTCACGCGGATCCGGATCGACTCGTCGCGTTTCGCTTCGATACCCCCCGCGGCCGCTCCGATGGCGCCGCCGCGCGCGCGTTTCTCGATTGGCGGGAACACCAGGAGGCCTTCGATTCGCTCTGCGCGGCGGCCGGATTCGCGCTCGTCGTCACCAGCGGCGGCGAGCCGGAGCAACTGCGCCCTGCCAGGGTCACGGCGGATTTCTTTGCGACGTACCGCGTGCAGCCGGTCCTCGGGAAGGTGTTCGGATTCGACGCAGAGCAACCCGGGCGCGATCGCGTCGTCCTGCTCGGGCACAGGTTCTGGGAGCGTCGCTTCGGTCGTGACCCGAACGTCGTCGGACGGATGCTGGTCACCGACCGGGGGAACTACGAGATCGTGGGGGTTCTCCCCAAGGACTTCGTGTTCGGCCGGACGGAGCTGTTCGTGCCGTTGGCCTTCACCGACAAGGACCGGCAGCATGGTGTCGTGCAGAGCGCGTTTCTCGATGTCGTCGGCCGTCTCGAGGCGGGCGTCACGATCGAGCAGGCGGCGGCGCACATGAACGTGCTGAGCTCCCGATTCGAGGATCGGCGGGCCGACTTCAACAAGGGCTCGCGCATCGTACTGCTACCGCTGCACCAGACCGTGACGGGCGCCGCGCGATCGTGGATGCTCATGCTGCTCGGCAGCGTCGCGTTCGTGCTGCTGATCGCATGCATCAACGTCGCCGGCTTGTTCCTGGCGCACGGCGCCGACCGCCTCCGCGAGCTGACGCTGCGCTCGGCGCTCGGAGCTGCGCCGTGGCGGCTCGCGCGGCAGATGTTCGTCGAAACGCTGCTCGTCGCCGCCTGCGGCGCCGTGCTGGGGCTGGCGACGGCCTGGTGGAGCATCGAGGTGCTCCGATCCGCGATCCCATCGACGGTGCCGCGCGCGGGTGCCGTGGGCATCGACGTTCGTGTGCTGGCTTTCACCGTCATGACGACGCTCGTCACGGCGCTGATCTGTGGCCTTGTTCCCGCGCTGAGCTGTACCCGCATCGATGTCGCGGATGGATTGCGGGACGGATCCCGCTCGACGACGCCAGGCAGATGGCGCCGCCGATTGGGACAGCTCCTCGCGTTCGCCGAAATTGCCGCGGCGCTGGTGCTCGTCGTCGGCGCCGGGCTCTTCATCCGCAGCTTCGCGCGCGTGATGACGCTCCACCCCGGCTTCGACACGTCGAACCTGTACGCGATGGACGTGCAGTTTCCCACCGCGCTACCCGAAGCGTCCCGTCCCGACGCGGCCGCGGACCTCGTTCGCGCGGTTGCCAGCGTACCCGGCGTCGCCGGCGCAGCCGCGGGCGACGCGAGGCCCTTCAGCGTGAGCTCGATGAAAGCCCCCGTCGCCGTCGAAGGTGACGCTCCGGGAACCAACCGCGGCAACATCATCTTTCGCCGGGTGACGCCGGAATATCTCTCCGTCCTGCGTGTGCCGTTGCGGATCGGGCGTGCCCTCAATGACGGCGACACGGCGTCGGCACCTGCTGTCGCGGTGATCAACGAGTCGGCGGCGCGACGGCTGTTCCCTGACGCGAACCCGCTCGGCAGACGCCTCATCCTCCGCGACCTCTCACCGACAGTCGTCGGTGTGGTCGCCGACGCTCGCGGCCTCGGCCGCGAACGCCTGCCCGAACCGGAACTGTACGTTCCTGCGGCACAGCACAAGCTGTGGGCGGGCGTTACGCTGACGGTGCGGCTCACCGGCCGCGACGATCGCACGATTGCCGCCGTCAAACGGCGGGTGCTGGAGATGTCGCCTGGCCGGCCGGTCATGAGCGTCGAATCCGTCGACGAGACGGCGAGACGATCGGCGGCGCCGCGCCGATTCAACATGCTGCTGCTGACGATCTTCGGTGTGGTGGCGCTCGGGATTGCAGCGACCGGCACCTACAGCCTCATGGCGTACACCGTCCGCCAGCGGACGCAGGAGATTGGTGTCCGTATGGCGCTCGGCGCACGGGCGCGCGATGTCGCGATGATGCTGCTGCGGCAGGGGGCGATGGTCGTGGCGCTCGGCGTCGCCGGCGGGCTTGCTGCCGCATGGCTGCTGGCCCGCACCGTCCAGGCCTTCCTCTTCGAGATCGAGGCGCGCGATCCGATTGCGTTCGGCGCAGCGGCGCTGGTACTCGCCGTAGCGGGCATCGTCGCGTGCTGGCTGCCCGCGCGCCGCGCGATGCGCGTCGATCCGGTGATTGCGTTGCGGGCCGAGTAGCCGAGTAGCACGACAGCCGAGTAGCACGACGTTGACGTGTTCGCGATGTGTCGCTTATACTCCCCAGCGCATCATGCAGCGGATGAAGCGCCACATCGCGAATCGAAAGCGGGCCAAGCGGGCCGGCAGGTCGGTGGTGTGGATGCGTGCATGATCTAGAACAGCGAAACGGATCAGACGAAACCCGCCGACCCAGGCACACGGTCGGCGGGTTTTTTTTTGGGCCGTGCGGCGAACGGAATGGAGCGAGCGGCGAAGCGCGAGCGCAATGGAGTGAGCTCAAGCGAGGGGCCGGAGGGAACCGCCGCGCCGCGGCGGCCCCGAGCGCCGTGAGAAGATGGAGAGCAGGCACGCGGAGAAGGTGATGGAACGAATCGAAGTCGGCATTCTTGGGGCCACGGGCACAGTCGGGCAGCAGTTCTTGAGGCTGCTGTCGAATCATCCGTGGTTCCGTCCCACCTGGCTCGCGGCGAGCGAGCGATCGGAAGGGCGCCTTTACCGCGAGGCGACGACGTGGCGGCTGTCGTCGCCGCCGCCGCCCGAGACTGAGCGGCTCGAGGTGGAGTCGTGCACGCCTGGCAAGGGCCCGAAGCTGGTGTTCTCGGCGCTCGACGCCGCCGCGGCAAAGGACATCGAGCCCGCGTTTGCCGCCGCAGGCCATCTCATCGTCAGCAACACCCGCACGTTCCGGATGGATCCGACCGTCCCGCTCCTCATTCCTGAAATCAACGCGGATCATCTCGAGCTGCTGACGCGGCAGCGCCGCGAGCGCAGCTGGTCCGGCGCGATCGTTACGAACCCAAACTGCTCGACGGTGGTGATCGCGATGGCGCTCGCGCCGCTGCGGCCGTTCGGACTGCGATCGGTGAACGTGACGACGCTGCAGGCGGTGTCGGGCGCGGGATATCCCGGCGTCGCCTCACTCGACATCCTCGGCAACGTCATTCCGGCGATCGGCGGCGAGGAGGAAAAGATCGAGAGCGAGCCGCAGAAGATTCTCGGCGCAATCTCGAACGGCGCCGTGATGCCGCATCCGGTGGTCATCAGCGCGCACACGACGCGTGTGCCGGTCGTCGACGGCCACACGGCGATGATCTCGATGGCGCTCGACACGAAGCCATCGATTGAGGATGTTCGCCAGGCGCTCGTGTCGTTCCACGGCCGGCCTCAGGAGCTCGAGCTGCCGAGCGCGCCGCCGGCGCCGATCGTCTATCACGACGCGCCGGATCGCCCGCAGCCGCGCTTCGACGCCGAGCGCGACGGCGGCATGACCGTGACCGTCGGCCGTCTGCGGCCGTGCAACCTGCTCGGGCTGAAGATGGTGGCGCTCGGTCACAACACGATCCGCGGCGCCGCCGGTGCCGCTGTCCTCAACGCCGAACTGATGCACCGCGATGGATGGCTCGACTAGGTCCTGGTCCCTGGTCCCTCGTCCCTGGTCACTGGTCCCTGGTCCCTGGTCACGGTCCCGGGACTCGACGCGGGACCAGGACCCGGGACCCGTGACGAGGGACCCGTGACGAGGGACCCGTGACGAGGGACCCGTGACGAGGGACCAGGGACCAGGGACGACAAGATGCAGACGATTGTCATGAAGTTCGGCGGCACGTCCGTCGCGGACGCGAACGCCATCCGCCGCGTCATCGATATCGTTACCGGCGGGAGTGGCGACCGGATTCCGGTCGTCGTCGTATCCGCGATGTCGGGAGTGACGGATCGTCTCCTCGCGCTCGCGTCCGCCGCCGAGCGGCGCGATGAGGACGCCGTGCGGCTCGGGCTGGAGCAGCTCGAAGGGCGCCATTTCGAAGCGTCCGAGGCACTCGTCAGGGCCGAACAGCGTGAGTCGCTGAACGCGGAGCTGCGCTCGCACGTCGACGAGCTGCGGGCGCTGCTGCGTGCGGCGTCGATTCTCCGCTCTGCGACCCCGGCGATGCGCGATGCGATCGCGTCGACCGGCGAGCTGCTCAACAGCCGGATCGTCGCCGCCGCGTTCGAGGCATCAGGCGTTGGGTCCGTCTGGATCGACGCGCGCCGAGTCGTCGTCACCGACGAAAGCCACATGGCAGCCGCTCCGCTGATGGAGGAGACTCGCGCCGCTGCGGCACGCGAGATCGCACCGGCGGTGGCGGCGCGCCGCGTCCCCGTCCTCGGCGGCTTCGTCGGCGCCACACCCGCTGGCGTGACGACGACGCTCGGGCGAGGCGGGTCGGACTATTCAGCCGCGATCGTCGGCGCCGTGCTCGACTCGGCGGAGATTCAAATCTGGACCGACGTCGACGGCATGCTCACGGCGGACCCACGCATCATCGAGCATCCGCGCGTCGTCCCGCAGTTGTCGTTCGCGGAAGCATCCGAGCTGGCGTACTTCGGCGCCAAAGTGCTGCACCCGAGCACGATTCTGCCGGCCGTCAACAACGATATTCCCGTCCGCATCCTGAACAGCCGTCGTCCCGACGTGCTGGGCACCGTCATCACCGCTCATCCGGTGCCGCACGACAATCTCCTCACGGCACTCGCCTGCAAGCGCCGTGTCACGGTGATCGACATCACCTCGACACGCATGCTGATGGCGCATGGCTTCCTCAGACGCGTCTTCGAGGTGTTCGACCGTTATCAGACCGCGGTCGACGTCGTCACGACATCGGAGGTCAGCGTCTCGGTGACGGTGGACGATGACAGCCGGCTCGAGGCGCTGGTGGCTGGTCTGCTCGAATTCTCGGATGTGCGGGTCGAGCGGGACATGGCGATCCTCTGCGCCGTCGGCGACACGCTCCGCGCCGATCCGCGCATCGCCTCGCACGTGCTCGACGCGATCGATCAGTTTCCGTTCCGCATGGTCTCGCAGGCCGCCTCGCGGCGGAACGTGACCGTCGTCCTGAGCGACGCTGATGTGCCTGCGGCGATGGCACGGCTGCACGAGACGTTCTTCGAGGCTGGTACATCAGCCGCAGTTGGTACGCTGAGACGCTGAACGAGCCAACGAATCATGCTTGCGCATCCACGAAGGCGCGAAGACACGAAGAACACGAAAAACAAAACGGTTTCGCGCCTTCGTGCCTTCGTGTCTTCGTGCATGCCGCAGGCAGTCCGTGTCTCGCGTGACGCCACAAGTGGGAGAAGCTCGCGATGAGCACTCGGCGTCGTGTCCTGATCGTGGGCTACGGCCGCATGGGCCGCACGATCGAATCGCTGTGCGGCGAGTACGGCATGAACCTCGCCGGAACCGTTGACGAACACAACGCCGGCGAACCGGCGAGCTGGCCGGACGCGGACGTCGCGATCGATTTCTCCGTCGCCGACGCTGTGCCGTCGAACCTGCCGCGGCTTGCCGCGCGCGGCATGGACGTCGTCATCGGCACGACGGGCTGGCAGGTGCATCGCGAGGCAATACAGACCGAGGCGGCAAAGTATCCAATTGGTGTCGTCGCGGCATCGAACTTCGCGCTCGGTGTCAACCTGTTCGTCGCGCTGGCGGAGCGCGCAGCCGAACTGTTTGGGCGCCAGCAGGACTTCGGCGCCTGGCTGCACGAGCTGCATCACGCGACGAAGCGCGACGCGCCGTCGGGCACGGCGATCACCATCGAGAACGCCATGCGTGCGGCAGGCTACGATCTGCCGATCGACGTGTCGTCGACGCGCGCCGGCTCGATTCCCGGCACGCACACCGTCGGCTTCGACGCGCTCGGCGAGACGATCACGCTGACGCACACGGCGCGCGATCGGACCATCTTCGCGCGTGGCGCGCTCGAAGCGGCGCGCTGGGTCGAGGGCAGGCGCGGGTGGTTCACGATGCGGGATGTGCTTGGGTTGTAGGTTGGCACACAGCGTTCGAACACGGAGGGCGCGGAGGACACGGAGGACTTCTCGTTGCTCCGTGTTCTCCGTGGTCTCCGTGTTGAAACGCTGGGTGTGATGTGGAATGGAGCATGTGATGCGACAGCGATGGACTGGCTGCGGAACGGCGCTCGTCACCCCATTCACGCGCGACGGCGCGGTCGACGAAGCGGGCGTGCGGCGGCTCGCGCGGCGGCAGATCGACGAGGGGATCCACTTCCTCGTGCCGTGCGGGACGACAGGCGAGAGTCCGACGCTCTCGGAGGAAGAGCGCGTCCGCGTCGTCGAAATCGTCGTCGAGGAGGCGCGCGGCCGCGTACCGGTGCTGGCCGGCGCCGGCGGGTACGACACGCGTGAAGTCATCCACGCGGCGAAGCGCATGCAGCAGGCCGGCGCGGACGGCATCTTGTCGGTGACGCCGTACTACAACAAGCCGACGCCCGAAGGGCTCTATCAGCACTATCGCGCGATTGCCGAGGCCGTGCCGCTGCCGATCGTCGTCTACAACGTGCCTGGCCGCACCGGCTGCAACATCGACGTCGCCACGGTCGTGCGGCTCGCGGGCCTCCCCAACATCGTCGCGGTCAAGGAGGCCTCCGGCAACATGACGCAGATCTGCGAGATCTGCCGCGCCGTGCCCGACGAGTTCATCGTGCTCTCGGGTGACGATGCGCTGACGCTGCCGATCATGGCAGTGGGCGGTCGCGGCATTATTTCAGTGGCGTCGAATGAAGTGCCCGCAGAGATGTCGCGGATGGTGGAACTCGCCGAGAGCGGAGATTTCTCCGCGGCGCGCGCTGTGCACAGCCGGCTGCTGCCGCTGATGCAGGTGAACTTCGTCGAGTCGAGCCCGATCCCGGTGAAGAGCGCGATGGCTGCCATGGGATTGATCGAGGAGATCTACCGGCTGCCGCTCGTCCCGCCGAAGCCGGCCTCGCGCGAGCGCATCCAGCAGGTGCTCGACGGGTTGGGCTTGCGCGCCGCAGCGGGCTCCCGGTCATGACCTCGCTCGCTCCCGAGATCGAATCGCTCGCCGCCGCGGGCGCCGGCGCGGATCGCAACGCCGCGCGTGACGCGTTCGCGCGCCTGCGTGCCGCGCTGTCCGACGGCTCGGTACGCGCGGCGGAACCGGACGCCTCGACGCCAACCGGGTGGCGCGTCAACACCTGGGTCAAGCAGGGCATCCTGCTCGGCTTCCGCTTCGGCCTCGTCGCCGACGTGTCCGCCGACCATGGCAAGTGGCCGTTCTTCGACAAGGACACGCTGCCGCTGAAGCGGCTGACCGTCGCGTCAGGCGTGCGCATCGTGCCAGGAGGATCCAGCGTGCGTGACGGCGCGTACCTCGGACGCGGCGTCATCGCCATGCCGCCGATGTACATCAACATCGGCGCCTATGTCGGCGACGACTCGCTCGTCGACTCGCACGCGCTGGTCGGATCGTGCGCGCAGATTGGCAGCCGCGTGCACCTCAGCGCGGCCGCGCAGATCGGCGGCGTCCTCGAGCCGGTCGGCGCGCTGCCGGTCATCGTCGAGGACGACGTGCTGGTGGGAGGGAACTGCGGCGTGTACGAAGGAGCGGTCGTGAAACGGCGCGCCGTCCTCGCGGCTGGAATCATCCTCACGCGTTCGACGCCTGTGTACGACCTGCCGAACGGCCGCATCATCGAGCCGGTGCCCGGCCAGCCGCTCGTGATCCCGGAAGGCGCCGTCGTCGTGCCGGGCTCGCGGCCGGTGACGTCGGGCAAAGGACGCGACTGGGGACTCTGCGTTGCCACGCCCGTCATCGTCAAGTATCGCGACGAGAAGACCGATGCGAGGACAGCGCTGGAACAATGGATCCGTTAGATCGCGCGGTCACACGAGCAGGAGAGAACGGGAGAAACTGTTCTCTTATGGAAGACAACAACTGCTCTCTTTCTCCCGTGCTGCTCGGAAAATGAGAGCCGCTGGACGGGCAGACGGCCGGCTGCGCGATCAGGAAGGCACGAAGCCACGAAGACACGAAAACAACAGGGCTTCGTGCCTTCGCGCCTTCGTGTCTTCGTGGGAGCCGCAGGCTGGCGTGGCCGCGGACTTTCATGCTGCGGGGTGAGCGGAGCTCATGGTGACTCCTGTGAATACGAGATCTTCGATGTTCGACCATCTTCAATTCGCGCGTGATCTGATCGACATCGACTCGACGACGGGACGCGAGCATGAGGCGAGCGCGTGGCTGGCGGTGCGGCTGCGCGATCTCGGCTACACGGTGGCGGAGCAGCCGGTCGAGCGCGGCTGCGCAAACGTGCTGGCGACGCTCGGAGAACCCGCCGTCGTCTTTTCGACGCACTTCGACTGCGTGCCGCCGTTCTTTCCGAGCGACGTCCGCGACGGCCGGCTCTACGGCCGTGGCGCCTGCGACGCGAAGGGGATCCTCGCCGCGCAGGTTGCGGCGGCCGAGCGCCTGCGCGAGGAAGGCGAGCAGCGCATCGCGCTGCTGTTCGTCGTGGGTGAAGAGCGGGGAAGCGACGGCGCTGCGGCAGCCAATCGTCTTCCGATCGGAACCAGGTTTCTCGTCAACGGCGAGCCGACGGACAGCACGCTGGGACTCGCCACGCGCGGCAACCTGCGTGTGCGGCTGCGCGCATCCGGCCGCGCGTGCCACTCCGCGGCGCCGGAGCACGGCGAGTCGGCGATCGACAAGCTGATCGACGCGCTCGTCTACTTGCGGACGCTCGACCTGCCAGCCGATCCCGAGCTGGGACGCACGTACTACACGGTGGGCCTGATCGAAGGCGGCGTCGCGCCCAACGTGGTTCCCCCGCACGCCTCGGCCGAAGTGATGTTCCGCACGATCGGATCCGCCGACGAGGTCCTCAGGGAGATCGGCGTGCTGAAATCGCTGGTCTCGATCGAGGAAGTGCTCCGCGTGCCGACAGTGCGCCTGCACACGGTCGCGGGCTTCGACACGGCCGTGTTTCCCTTCACGACCGACATCCCGTTTCTCGATCGCTGGGGGACGCCGCTGCTGTTCGGCCCGGGCTCGTTCCTGCTCGCGCACACGGATCAGGAACATCTCGCGCTCGACGAATTCGAGGCGTCGGTGGGCGCCTACGTCCGCCTCGCGCGCGCGCTCCTGTAACGTCGCACGGCTCGCGATTTCAGCGATTCCTCAGGGTTCCGTCACGACAATGCGGAGTGGGGGTTCGTACGCTGCCCCATGCGCACCTTCATCGTCGCCGCTGCGATCCTGGGCCTTTTCGCGCCGTGTCAGGCGCAGGAATCTTCCCCGTCGTCGGGTGTGCGTGACCGCATCGCCGTCGGCGGACTGGTGACGCCGGCGCTGGAGGGCAGCGGACCGTGGTTCATGCCAGGACTGCGCGTGAGCGTCCCGCTCGGATCGCGCCACGGCCTCGATGTCGACCTCGGACGGGTGTTCGGGGGGACCAACAAGTACGGCAGCATCCGCCGCTACCATTCGGCGCAGGTGCGGTTCGATCGCGAGACGACGGCGACATCTGTGGTTCGCAGCTACTGGCTGGCGGGCATCCAGCACCTGCCCGAGCGTGAGCCGGACGGCCGCCGGAAGCATCACGCCGCGATGACGATCGGCCGCGGCTGGCGCCAGTGGTTCTCCAACGGGATGCGCGTCACGGGCGAGGCCGCCTTCAGTGGAGGCGACGGGCTGATGGTCTACGTCGCCATCGGCGTGCTCTGGGCGCCGAAAACCGCGACCGAGTGAAGCATCAGACCGTGCAGCGGCCGTGACCGTGGCAGCGCGCCAGCACGCGTCTGGCATGAGGTGTGTAAGTGTTTGCTGAGGTCTGTCGCGGAGTCAGCAATGAAGCACAACCACTACCCTCGCCTGATCGTAATGACGGCGCTCTCCTTCGTCGCGATGTACATTCTCATGTACGCGATGGTCGATTCCTTCGGTAGCGTCTACAACAACTTCAACCAGGCGTACATGGCGGGACTCATGGCCGCACCGATGGTCCTCATCGAGCTGTGGGTGATGAGAAACATGTACCCCAACAGACGGATGAACGCCCTGTTCATGACCGGCGCGGTCGCGGTCGCGGCGGTCTGTTTCACGTTCATCCGGCAGCAGACCGTGATTTCGGACCGGCAGTTCCTCCGATCGATGATCCCGCATCACGCCGGAGCCATCCTGATGTGCGAAGAAGCCTCGATCGGCGACCCGCGTATTCGAGAACTCTGCGAGACGATCATCGCCAGCCAGCGGTCCGAGATCGCACAGATGAAAGCGCTGCTGAACGAAGGCGCCGGGACGGCCCGCCCTACAGAGTGACACGTCGCGGCAGCGGCCGCAGCCGCGGTCTCGCACCAACGCGCGGCGGTCGATCCCGGCGGGGCGCATCTCCGCGCGGCATGCACGTTGCTGGATCCGGCATGCCCTGCGAGGAGATGAGGAGATGATGATGAGCCGAGTCGTCCGTTTCGCGAGTGTTATCGTCCTGGCATCCGTCGCCGTCGCGTGTAGCGACGGCCCCGGCAGCCCCATATCCCCCTCGGCCGCGCCGGCGCTCGTCGCGACGACGGACGGGCCGGCGGCACCACGCGTGGCAAGCACCGCGGCGCCGGAGAAGGCTACCGCAAAGTACGAACAGGACTTCATGATGGGCATGATCGACCATCACCAGATGGCGATCGACATGGCGGAAATGTGCCTCGAGGAGGCCGTCCATCCCGAGCTGCGCTCGATGTGCGAGAACATCATCGCGACGCAGAGCGCCGAGATTCAGCAGATGCAGTCCTGGCTGAGCGACTGGTACGGTGTCACCTACGAGCCCATGATGAAGGCCGGGATGATGAGGCAGATGGAGAAGCTCGCGGCGCTGTCCGGCGAGGACTTCGAGATCGCGTTCATGGAGATGATGATCCGCCATCACCGGGCGGCCGTACAGGAAGGACAGCAGTGCGTACGCCGCGCGTATCACGAGGCGCTCATCGAGATGTGCCAGAACATCATCACCGTGCAGACGGCGGAGATTCAGCAGATGGAAGCGTGGCTGTGTGCCTGGTACGACCGCTGCTGAACGGACGTGCACAGCGGGTGCTGACGGAATTCCGGCGCAGCGAATGACTACGGCCATTCAGCCGGAGCTGACACGGATGACGCAGGAGATCGACGACGCGCGCGAGCTGCTCGAGACAGACCCCAGCCGCCTCAGGCTCCCCGGCGATCTTTGAAACGCCGCCTCGATCTCCTGCGCGCAGCGCCTACTGCCGCGTTTCTGCGGCTTCGCGTCTCCGCTCGGCGTGATGTCCGCCCATGCACCCGAAGCCTGCTCCCTTGCTCGCGAAGCGAGCGAAGAAGATCATGAGGCCCAGACAGATCAACATGCCTACCAGCGGAAACGCCCACCAGACCGACCCGAACAGGAGTGGTCCGCACATGGTCATCACCTCCTCGAATGTGCAGACGGAGGAGAGCGCTGGAGGGATACACCCCGAACGTGGAGGGGCAAACTCACTATCCCTGTGAGAACCGGTGGGCCTCACGCCAGACGCGCAGGAGATTCCCGCCCCAGATCTTTTCGATCGCGGTGTCGCTGTAGCCTCTCCGCAACAGTTCCACCGTGATATTCATCGTTTGGCTCGCGTCGGCCCAGTCGGCGAGCTGACCGCCGCCCTCGAAGTCGGAGCCGATGCCGACGTGATCGATCCCGGCCACTTTTACGGCGTGATCGATATGGTCGACGAGCGTCGCGACGCCTGGCAGCGGCCAGCGCGCCCGCAGCCGTGCGTATCGCCGCTGAAATTCGGCACGGCGATCACGAGGCAGCCGATTCGCGTCGGTGATCGTCTCGACGCCGAATTCTCGGAACAGCGCGATGCCTTCGGCGGCGACCTCGGGCGGCTCGTGCTTGATGAAGAACGGCACCGCGGTCACCTGCACGACGCCCCCTCTGCGCGCGAGGTTGGCGAGCGTCTCGTCATCGACATTCCGAGGGTCATCGACGAGCGCGCGCATGCTGGAGTGCGAGTCGATCACGGGGACACGCGAGAGGCGAATCGCTTCGACTCTGGCGGCCTTGGACATGTGCGAAACGTCGACCACGATGCCCAGGCGATTCATCTCGGCAATCACCTGCTGACCGAGGACGCTGACGCCGCCGTGTTTGGCGGGTGCGTCTCCGAGTTGCTCGCTAGGGGCGGCCGAGTCGGCCAAGTCGTTGTGCCCGTCGTGAACGAGGCCCAGATAAGCGGCACCCAGATCGCGATAAGTGCGTAAGAGCGACAGGTCGCGGCCGACCATGAAACCGTTTTCCATACCGATCGCGACCGCAAGCTTGCCGGCGCGGATGATCCGCTCCACGTCGTCCGGTGTACGGGCCAGCCCGACGGCGTCGGCGCACCGGCGGACAACGTCGTGAAGGCGCTGGAACCTCAACTCAGCCAGACGTCTCGCCTCGGCATATGTCTGCTCTGTTCGCCTGCGCTGTGGGACCCAGACGGCAAAGAAGACCGCGTCGAGACCGCCCTGACGCATCTTCGGAAAGTCGACCTGCGTGTCAGTCGCTCCGCACGGCCGCGCCGGATCGCCCTTGAAGCCGCTGTGACTGTCGATGGTGACAATCCGCGTGTGAAGTGCCCGCGCCCGGGCCAGCAACTCTGGCGACGGGGCGTCAGCGGAGGACGCCGTCTGCCGCGTGGCTCCGCCGCTCGGACCGACCGCACGCACGCCGGCGGCCGCGAGAGCAGTTGCGCAAGCCATTGCGAGAAGCAGGCAGCTCTCGCGGATCCTCAATGGCATGGCCCCTTCACTTGTTTTTCGGGCGGCAGCCGCGCCGACGCGCTCGACCGCCACCCTGGATCAGAAGCGGAGCGACACTCGTACCCCGCGCGTACCGCCGCCGAAGATTGGACCGGCGTGCAGCCGCTTCGACCCTGGGCTGGCGTCGTAGACTATCGATCGCCTGTTGAGGAGCGCATCGATCGCGATGCCGGCGCCCGCGCCAATCGCCGCAAACCCGAGCATCGGGCCCACGTCGTCCCGGCAGTTCTCCCACGGCTCGGTCGCGCGGCACAGCGCGATCCCTGCAGCCAGGCCGACGCCGGCGCCTATGAGCGCCCCATTCCACACCGCATCGGCACGACCGCCTTGCACGTTCATCCCCTCGCGCTCTGTCGCGTCGACGAGCCAGACGGTATCCTTCAGCGCCAGGCGGACTGCTCGATCCGGCGCCGATATCGGCGTCGTTTGCGCGGAGGCAGTGGATGTAATGGAGATCGAGAACAGTGTGATGAGGGCGGCCTGCTTCAGCCGGCTGGATTTCGCATTCGGGCGCATAGGTTCCGTTGTTCCTCCATGCAGCGATATGCGCAACGCGCGGGAAGATGGGCTCATCCCGATCCGCTTCGTGCGAGGTCTGCGTGAAGCAGCGCGCGTGCCTTGCGCCACTCGCGCTTGACGGTGCGCGGAGAGCAGCCGAGCACGTCCGCCGTTTCCTCCACGGACAGGCCGGCAAAGAACCGCAGTTCGACGACGCGGCTCAGCGACTCGTCGAGAGCAGCGAGGCGATCGAGCGCTTCGTCGAGCGCGACGATCTCTGCGGCGCGCGCCTGGAGCGGAATCTGCGCTTCGTCGAGCGAGAGCGCGCCGCCCGCGCCGCCGCGTTTCGCCGCGGCCCGGCGGCGCGCGTGATCGACGACGAGCTGACGCATCGCTTTCGCCGCGAGCGCAAAGAAGTGGCGGCGGTCCTGCACGGCAAGATGTGAGTGCCGCGCCAGCTTCATGTAGGCCTCGTGGACGAGCGCGGTCGTGCGCAAGGTCTCGCTTCCGCCGGCAGTCTGCCGCCGCGCCAGCGCCCGCAAATCGTCGTAGACGAGCGGCATCAGTTCGCGAATCGCGTCCCGATCCCCTTCGCGCCACGCGGCCAGCAGTTCTGTGACGTCCGCCACGGCGGCTCATTATCGCATCTGGCCCCTCGCACCGCCTCTCTGCGTTCTCCAGATCGAGAGGTGCCCCATGAACCGACCGTCACTGCTGAGCCGGAATGTCTCGACGCTCGCGCTTTTCGTCGCTTGTGCATTCGGCCTCGCCACGCCCGCCGCCATGCGAGGGGCTCCGGCGGGTACGGCTGCATACATCGTGATCGCCGACGACACCTCGCTCCCGGCCGGACTTCAGGAGGAGATTGCCGCGATCGGTGGAACGATCAGGTTCCTGCTGCCGGACATCGGCATCGCGGTGGCCGATTCGGGAAGTCCGTCGTTCGCGTCCGACGCGGCAACGATACCTGGCGTGCGCTCCATCGTGAGGGATGCGAGACTGCGACTCGCGCCTGTCATCGACCCCGGTCCAGCGGGCCTTTCGGCCGCTGCTGTCGAGGATGATTTTCTGTTCCCGATGCAGTGGGCCCTCGATGCGATCGACGCGCCGGAGGCGTGGGCCGCGGGCGCGCGAGGCGCCGGCGTGCGCGTCGCCGTGCTCGATACCGGAATCGACGTCGATCATCCCGATCTCGCGCCCAACCTGAATCTGTCGCTGAGCACGTCCTTCATCCCCGGCGTCGCGCTCGATACGCCTCCGGGTCCGCCCTCGTTCACCGCTCCAGCCCACCACGGCACGTGGGTCGCCGGCATCATTGCCGCGGCGGACAACGGCATCGGCACGATCGGCGTCGCGCCACAGGCCGAGATCGTGGCTGTCCGGGTGTGCACCGACGATGGCGTGTGCGACATGTCGGCGATCCTCGCGGGACTCGTCCATGCCGCCACCATCGGCGCGGACGTCATCAACATGAGCCTCGGCGGGACGTTCCCGAGGCGCGGATTTGTCGGTTCGGCCGGTACCGTGTTCACGGCGCGCGACGTGGCGGAGCTGGCGGTGGCGTCGACGCGCGCCCTCCAGTTCGCCGGCCGACTCGGATCGATGGTCGTCGTCGCGGCGGGCAATGACGGGAGAAACCTCGATCTCGACGCAGACATGTTCCAATGGGCCGCGCAGCTTCCACATACGGTGAGCGTGGCGGCAACGTCGCCGCAGGGATGGGCGGTCAATCCGGCGACGAGCCTTGACGTGCCGGCGCCGTACACCAATTACGGGCGATCGGTGATCGATTTGGCTGCACCAGGCGGCTACCTCGATCTGAACGCGTTGATGTCGCCACCGTCGACCTGGACGTTCTGTACGATTGTGGTCACGGGCCCCTGCTTCGCGTTCGACATGGTGGCGGGACCGACGTCAGGCGGCTGGAGCGTGGGCGTGGGCACGAGCGCGGCCACGCCGCACGTTTCGGGAGTTGCTGCGCTCGTCATTGGCAGGCACGGCAGCCGGATGCCTCCAAGTGAGGTCAAGACCATCCTCCAGTCGTCGGCCGACGATCTCGGCCAGCCAGGCGTGGATGAGTTCTACGGACACGGGCGGGTGAACGCCGCGCGATCGGTCCGCATGCGCTGAGTTATCCTCTGCACTGCGCAGGAGGCCCGCCATGACGCCAGTCGATCGCGAGCGATGGCAGCGGCTCCATCCGATCCTCGACGAGGTGCTCGACCTTCCGCCCGACGAGCGGCGCAGCCGGATCGATGCGGTGTGCGCGCACGATCCGTCGCTTCGGGCCGAACTTCTGGCGCTGCTGCGCGCCGACGCCGAGACCGGACTCCTCGACAATCCAAGCGACGCGTTGGTGGAGAGCGCGCTCGCCGAGCTCGACCGCGAGCAGCGTCACGAAGGACGTCTGCTTCCCGGCGCTCGCGTCGCCGGCCGCTATCGCATCGTCGGCCTGCTCGGACGCGGCGGCATGGGGGAAGTCTACCGGGCCGACGATCTGAAGCTTGGACAGCCGGTTGCGCTGAAATTCCTGCCCGTGTCGGTCGAGCGAGGCACGCCGCATATCGACCGCATGCTCACGGAGACGAAGCTCGCGCGTCAGGTCTCGCATCCGAACGTGTGCCGCGTCTACGACATCGGCGAATGGAAGGAGCGGCACTTCCTCTCAATGGAGTACATCGACGGGGAAGATCTCGCGTCGCTCATCAGGAGGATCGGACATCTGCCGCGGCAGAAGGCGCTCGACATCGCGCGGCAGCTGTGCGCGGGTGTCGACGCGGCGCACCAGCTCGGAATTCTGCACCGCGATCTCAAGCCGTCGAACGTGATGCTCGACGGCAACGGCCGCGTGCGCGTCACCGACTTCGGTCTCGCGGTGGCGGCCGCGCAGCTCGTGGGCGGAGAGGCGCGCGCCGGCACGCCCGCCTACATGGCGCCCGAGCAGCTCGACGGCCGCGAGGCGACGGTGCGCAGCGACGTGTACGCGCTCGGCCTCGTGCTGTACGAGCTGTTCACCGGACGTCGCGCGTTCCAGGCGGGGACGATCGACGAGCTGCGCCGGCTTCAGGAGGAATCCTCTCCGACGAATCCGTCCGAGCTCGTAGAGGGATTCGATCCGGCGATCGAGCGCGCGATCCTGCGCTGCCTCGAAAAAGATCCCGCACTGCGTCCGGCATCGACGCGGGAAGTGGCGGCGGCGCTGCCCGGCGGCGATCCGCTGGCCGCCGCGCTTGCCGCCGGCGAGACGCCGTCGCCCGAGCTCGTCGCGGCGTCAGGGCCCGAGGGCGCGTTGAGCCCCGCGGTGGCATTCAGCGTCCTGGCCGGCGCGCTCATCATGCTCCTCGCGCTCGTGATGCTGTCCGACCGCGCGTCGACGGTGGGATGGGTCGCATGGCCGCGAAGCCCTGACGCGCTCGAGGACCACGCGCGAGGCATTCTCCAGCGCCTCGGCTACGAGCGCGCATCGGCCGGCCGGAGACGGTTAATCGTCGCGGCGAATGAGCCTTACCGTCATTACGTCCGCGCGCACGATCGGTCGGCCGGGCGGTGGAACGCGTTGCGCGAGCCCGGTCAGTTCGACGCAATCTTCGTTTACGAACAGGCGGACCGGAGAATGGTGACCGATCTGCGCGGCCGCCTGATGTATCTGCTCGTCCCACCGCCCGACGCGGCGATGCCGGCCGAGTCCCGTATCGTCCCGGATTGGCCGTTGCTGTTCGCCGAAGCGGGACTGGATTTCTCGCGTTTTCAGCCGGCGGCGCCGACCCGGCTGCCACGCGTGACAGCGGACGAGCGTGCGGCGTGGACCGGGACGCTCGACGACTTCGGCGACTATCCGGTCCGCATCGAGGCGGCGGCGCTCGGCGGGAAGCCTGTGTTCTTCGAGAAGGTGGTGCCGTGGGATTCATATTGGGATCCGTCGGCGCCGGCGCCACCCGCGACCCGTACGTTGGATGCCGTGATGGGATTCTTGATCGCCTTCGCGTTGGCGGTCGCGGTCGTCCTCGTCACTCGGAACTGGCTGAACGGACGTGGGGACCGGCGCGGCGCCTTTCGCGTGGCCGCCGTGGTCTTCTGCCTTCGCTGGGCCGTGTCGATCTTCGGCGCCAACGCCGTGCCGTCGGCGAGGGAGTGGGTACTCCTGCTGGGGAAGGCGCTGACCGACGCCGCCGCCATCTGGTGCGCGTACGTGGCGCTCGAGCCGTACGCGCGGCGCATCGATCCGCGGCTTCTCGTGTCGTGGACACGCGTCATCCGAGGCAAATGGCGCGACCCGCTCGTCGGACGCGACGTCCTGTACGGCGTCGTCGCGGGGCAGTTGGCCATCCTGTTGTGGGCGCAGCTCTATGTCGTCATCCCGCATGCGTTGGGCCTGAGCGCACCGCCGCCGCCACACCCGTACCCGATGGGCGGGCCGCCGTATCTGTACGTGCTGGACGTACCATTCTCACGCGCGATCCTCGGCGGGCGACACGTGATCGAAACCATCGCAGCACACGCGCTGGGCGCCCTCGGGATCATGGCCATGGTCGTGATGCTCGTCCTCGGTTTGAAGATGCTGTTGAGGCGCACGTGGATCGTCGCGGCCGCAGTCCTCCTGATCGCAACTCTCGGCGGGTGGCCGACGGCGTTCTCCGGGATGACCCCGATTGCGATCGCGCTCTCGATCGTCGGCGGGACGCTCTTCCTGTGGTCGCTTCGTTACGGTCTCGTTACGATCCTCGTCTCCTGGTTCTGCATCGGCGTCTGGACCAACTTCCCGGTGACGGGGAATCCGGACGTGCCGCACTTCTCGACAGGATTGGTCGCGGTGCTGCTCATCGCCGGTCTTGGTCTTTACGGCGCGCTCACCGCGTCTGTCGCCTACAAGCCTCGGCTGTCGTCGATTCCCGAAGGGCGCGCCGCATAGGGCCGGAGGACACAGGTCCGGGCGCGCGCTTTCCACCGCACTGCTGTTTCCTTTCAGGATCCGTGTATTCTACGCACCTTCGGCCGGTCATCTGCGAGGTGTGATTGCTGCTGAAAGCTGTCGCCTGCCTGGCTGCCGTGGTGATTTCGGCCGTCGCATGGAGCGCACCGCCGCAGGAACCGCGGCTCAACGTGCTCTTCCTCATCGCCGACGACCTGAACAACGACCTCGGCGTCTACGGCGCGCCCGTGCGGTCGCTGAACATCGACAAGCTCGCGGCGCGCGGCGTCAGGTTCGACCGCGCGTACAACCAGTACCCGCTGTGCAGCCCGAGCCGGTCGTCATTCCTGACGGGACGGCGGCCGAACGTCACCGGAGTGCTGACGAACCCGAACCCGGCGAAGAACCCGAACTCGCCGCACTTCCGCGAGAAACTGCCCGCGGCCGTCACTCTCCCGCAGCTCTTTCGCGCGAACGGATGGTTCGCCGCACGCGTCGGCAAGCTGTACCACTACGGTGTTCCGCTCTCGATCGGCACCGGCGGACTGGACGACTATCCGTCATGGGATTTCACGATCAACCCACGCGGCCGCGATCGCGAGGTGCACGACCGCATCTTTTCACTGAGGCCCGGGCAGTTCGGCGGCACGGTGAGCTGGCTCGCAGACGAAGGAGCGGATGCCGCGCACACGGACGGAATTGCCGCCGCCGAAGCGGTCAAGCTGCTCGAGCGCTTCAAGCGCACCAAGCAACCGTTCTTTCTTGCCGTCGGTTTCTACCGTCCGCATACACCGTACGTGGCGCCTCGCAACACCATCGTCGTGTTCACGAGCGACCACGGCTACCACCTCGGCGATCACGGGCTGTGGCAGAAGATGAGCGTGTTCGAGCGTAGCGCGCGCGTGCCGCTCATCATTGCCGTGCCGAACGCAACGGCGCGCGGCGCTGCGGCGCGCGGCCTCGCCGAGCTCGTCGATCTCTACCCGACGCTCGCCGACCTGGCCGGCCTCACGCCGGCGGGTGCCCTCGACGGCGTCAGCCTCGCGCCGATCCTCCGCGATCCGTCGGCGACGGTGAAGGACGCGGCCTTTACGCAGGTGCGGAATGGCTACTCAATCAGGACGGATCGGTGGCGATACATCGAGTGGGCGGAAGGGCAGCAGGGTGCGCAGCTCTACGACATGAACGCGGATCCCGGCGAGACGACGAATCTGGCGAGCCACCCGCGGCACGCCGATACCGTGAAGGATCTCCGTGCCCGGCTCGCGGCATACCGCGTATCGGCGCGGCCGTCGAACGACTGAACCTCGACGCGGCAGGGAGGCGGCATGAATCGAAGAACGTTCCTGACAGCGTTCGCCACGGCACCCGCCGCCGGACTCCTGAAACCGCGGCCGGCGGCCGCCGAGCTGCCGAAGGGCAAGATCACTCGCGTGCGGATCTACCGCCCGCCCAATCTGAATCCGCTGTTCAACCAGAGCAACATGGTCGTGACGGTGGAAACCGACCTCGGGATTACGGGCATCGGCGAAGGCGGATCGAAGGACACGCTCGAGCAGTGCGCCGGGACGCTGATCGGTAAGAACCCGTTCAAGATCGAGGCGATCTGGCAGGAGATGTACATCGCCTGGTTCTACCCGCCAGGACGCGAGAAGACACACGCGCTGGGCGCGCTCGACCTTGCGTTGTGGGACATCAAGGGCAAGGCGCTCGAGGTTCCCGTACACGAGCTGCTCGGCGGCACGGCGCGCAACTACTGCGAGTGCTATGCCACGAGCTCCGTCCGTCCGGCGACCGTGCCGGCCGGCACGCGGTTGAGCGTGAAGGAACGCGCGCGCGCGACGATGGAAGCTGGCTTCCGCGCGTTCCGGATGGGTGCGGGCGACGTGCCGATTGGCGACGTGTACGACACGAGGTCGGTCGTGAAGCGGATCGCGCAGGATGCTCGGGACGCGCGTGAAGGCGTCGGCCCCGACGGCAACTGGTGCATCGACCTGCACCAGCGGTTCGACTTCAACGATGCCCTGCGCTGCTGCAAGGCGATGGAGGAGTACGACCCGTTCTTCGTCGAAGATCCCGTGCGCGACGAACACGCGCTGCGCGACATCCCGAAGCTGCGGCCGATGACCAGCGTTCCGTTGACGCACGGCGAAGAGTGGGGGCTGCGGTGGGATTTCGGGAAGCTCGTCGAGAACCACGACGTCGACTTCATCCGCACGACGCTGCCGAACGCCGGCGGCATCACCGAGATGATGAAGATCGCCGGCATCTGCGAGACGCACGCGGTCGGGATCATTCCGCACTTCACCGGGCCGATCTCCACCGCCGCGCTCGTCAACTGCCTGTCGACGTTCTCCGGTCCCGTGATGCTCGAGTACAACTTCGGCGGACGAGCGCCCGAGCATCTCCCCCAGAGCTTCGATTTCAAGAACGGCAAGATGTACCCAAACCAGCGGCCGGGCCTCGGCGTCACCGTCGACATGAAGCAGTTGACGATGATCGGCGAGGTGACGCAGCCCGGACGGCGCAACGTGTTTCGCCGGCCGGATGGATCACTGACGCACTGGTAAGAGGCAGCCCGAACGCGGGAGGCCCGGAGCGCACTTGATGCTGAAGGCGATGATCGCGGTCGAGCGACGACCGGTTCGAGCCCTCGGACGCACTTACGGTCGTATGACAGTACCGTCCCTCCGGCGCGTCGTCCCCCACGAGTGATCGAAGTTGGGCGGGCCCGGCGGAAACGGGAACTTCGCGGCGAGCTTCTCGTCGACGTCGACGCCGTGACCCGGCGCATCGCTCGCCAGCATGTAGCCGTCCTTCTGCACCGGAGCGCCGCGGAACACTTCGCGTGTTTCGGGCGGGAAGTTGCCTCCCTCGTGGATGCCGAAGTTGTGCGTCGAGAGCTCGAGGGCGAGCTGCGCGGCGTGTGCGATCGGAGATGCGTCGCCGGGACCGTGCCACGCGGTGCGGACGCCGAAGAATTCCGAGAGCGCTGCGACCTTGCGGGCGGGCGAGAGCCCGCCGATCTGCGAGATGTGGATGCGAATGAAGTCGATCAGCCGCTCGGAAATGAGCGGCAGATATTCCTGGACGGTGTTGAACAGCTCGCCCATCGCGATCGGGATGCTCGTCTGCTGCCGGAGCTGGCGGAACCATCCGTTGTCTTCGGGCGGGAACGGATCCTCGAGGAAGAACAGCCGGTACGGCTCGAGCGCCTTGCACAGGTTGATGGCCTCGTTCAACCGGACGCGCTCGTGCACGTCGTGGAGCAGCTCCACCTCGTCGCCCACCTTCGTGCGAACGTGCTCGAACAGCTTCGGCAGCATCCGCACGTACGGCGCCGACTCCCAGACCGAGCGTGGATTCGTCGGACCGATCGCCTCCGGCTGACCGCTGGCGGCGGCCGGAGCATCAGCACTGCGCGCGCCATACGTCGAGAGCCCGGGAACGCCGCCCTGGATGCGGACGTGGCGGAAGCCAAGCGACATGCCTTTGCGGACGTTGTCCTCGACCTCCTGGAAGTCCCGCCCGCTCGCGTGGTAGTAACAGTCGGCGCCGTGCCGCACCTTGCCGCCGAGGAGCTGATACAAGGGCAGGTTGGCGCGCTTGCCGAGAATGTCCCAGAGCGCGATGTCCACGCCGCCCATCGCGTTGAAGAGCACGGGCCCGTTGCGCCAGTAGGAGCTCACGTACGACGACTGGTAGATATCCTCGATTTCGTCGACGCGTCTGCCGATCAGAAACGGGCGGAGGTACTCGTCGATGGCGGTCTTGACGACGAGCGCGCGCTGGGTGAAGGTCGCACACCCCCATCCGTACAGCCCGGGCTCGCTCGTCAGCACCTTCACGACCACGAGCCGGATGCGGTTCGGTGCGGTGAGGATGGTCTGGACGTCGGTAATCTTCGGGACCGGCAGGCCGCGCAGCGACGCGGCCTTTTCCTGAGTCCACGCTTGCGCGATCGGTGACCGGCGGGAGAGCAGTCCGGCGGCGATCGTGCCGCCGGCGAGTGTCTGCAGCGCGTCGCGACGTTCCATAGTCCACCCCTCCATAGAATGCGCGGAGTGTATCAGAGGGTCTGAGCAGTCACTGATAGAGAACGTATGGTCCCCGGCTCTCGAGAAAAGCCGCCGCTTCGCGTTCCCACCGATCCAGCAGCTCAGGAAGACGCCCACCGTCAATCGCGCGTCTTACCTTGTCCGTCCCGGTGAGCCGATCGATCGACGTCCCCCCGCGAACTCGCGCGGATGCTGCCTGCGGATCTCGTCGAGGAGCAGCAGCGCCGTCCGCACCGGCCGGTACGTCTCGCGATCGGTGATCGTGAAACGGATCACCGGAATCGTCTGCCCTTTGAACTTGTCTGCGGTGGTTGACACGGTCATCGTGATGGCTTCGAAGCGGATCCCCGGCACGCTGTTCTCGTTCATCACATGCGCGACCGCCGCCGCGTTGAGCCAGGAGGCGCCGAACTGCTCGAACGGCCGCTCGGTTCCTCTGCCTTCGGAGAGATTCGTGCCTTCGAAGTACACCATTCCCGGACAGTGGTTCAGCGCGGCGGGCGAGCGCAGGTTCGGCGACGGGTTCATCCACGGCAGCCCCGTGTCGGAGAACCATTGTGAGCGCCGCCAATTGTTTCTTTTTCGCCGCGGCCTGCATCGACGGCGCCATCGTCGACAGCTTCGTCCAGGTGCGCGCGCCTGACTGCGGCAGGTCGTGCCGGATGAGAGCGCTGCGGCCGGCGCAGACAGGTTCGCCCAGAACGCCAGCAGCAGGAGCGCCATTATGAGTTGGTGCATGCGTCTGCGGCGTTCTCCACGACGGGCGCCGCAGCGGATTGTCGTCAATCCCCTCTTCTAGTCCTTCACCGCCGCAATCACGAGCTGCAGCGTTCGGATCGCCGCCGCGTCGGCGTCGACCGCTGGCTTCCAGCCTTCGCGATCGGCAGACGTACGCGGCGCGTCCGGGTGGCGCTCCATCTGCGTGTTGGCGGGTGAGTATTGCTCATCGCGCCCGCCCAGCTTCCAGACCACCAGGTCGAGCGACGGAACCACGTAGAGCGCGTGTCCGCCGGAACCGAGCTTCCAGAACGCGTCGCGCGGCAGGCTGGGAATCTCGCCGCCCGTGTTCACGTTGAACTGGAGGCTGTACGGATAATGCGGATTGTAGGGAGAACGTCGCGAGGCGTGCCGAACGTAGGCCGCGCGCACGAGCTGACGATCGCCCCATCGTCCCTCGTGGAGAAGCAGGAAGCCGAATCGCAGCATGTCGGTGGCGCGCACCGCGATGCCGCCGCCTCCGGTCATGCGCTCGAGGCGACCCGGCCCACGGTACCCGAAGCCCCACCGGCCCCACCCCAGAGGCCTGGCAAGATGTTCGTCGACGTACTCGTGCAGGTCCCGGCCGGTGACGTGCCGCAGCACCATCCCCGCAAGATGGATTGACGATGTCGCGTACGAATATCCCTCGCCCGGCTCGCACCAGAGCGCCGACGTCGTCGTGCGGATCGTGCCGCTGACGGCGTCCGTTCGCCCGAGCGCCACCGCATCGAGCCCGGCCTGCCACCCGTCGGGCCCGGGCGGATCGATCGTCGACGGCTTACCCCGCACGTAAACGGGATTGTTGCCGCGGATGCACGCCGTCATGGCGAGCAGTTGGCCCAGCTTGATGTTCGCCTTGCGCGGGTCGGTCAACGGAAACGCTGCTGGCGGAAGATACGCGGGCGTGAAGACCTTCTGCTCCAATCCGTCAGGAAACAGGTCCGGGCGCGCCGCGAGAAGGATGCCGATCGCGATGCTGGTGATGCTCTTGCCGCAAGAGGCCAGGTTGGGAGTGGCCTCGCGATGGCCGAGCCCGAAGTACCGCTCGTAGACCAGCCAGCCGCGGCGGACGACGAGAAGGCCGCCGTTCTTCGAGCTGCCCTTGGTGTACTCGAACGCGGCGTCCAGCGCGGCGCGGTCCATTCCGCCCGCGCGACGGACGTCCTCTGGCGTGTGCGCGGTGCGCCAGCCGCCGCGCGCGTCGGCCGGAGGAAAGACCACGGCCCCGGCCTGCGCATCTCCAGCGGGCGTGACGACGTCTCGAGCACCGCCCGCCGTTGACAACATGAGGGTGCAGAAGGCGACCGGCAGGATCGGAAGCCAGCGCATCGGGACAAGTGTAATTCCATCTCAGAGCGTCATCAGGAACACAATCAGCGCCTTCTCGTCCTGCCGGCGCTGCTGTCACGCGAAGCGCACGTGCAGATGATTGTCGTGCTGGGGGAACCGCTTCGTCAGGCCGTCGCCCACGAGCAGCGGATCGTTGAACAGAATGGTGACCTGCGGAAACTTCTGCCGGATCAAGAGCACGAGCTCCCGCGTCAACGCATGGTCGTACGACACGTGATTGATGTTCGTCGCGCCTGGCTGCCCGTTGTGCCGGAACGGACGGAGATCGACGTCGCGGCCGTCCTTGTGCGCTGAGTGGGGCGAAAATGCGCCTCCCCCCTTGCGGCTGATGTCGCCGACGAAGATCGGAAAGGCGTGAGTTTCGGCCCAGGCCGCGCCGATCGTCTGGATTGCGAGAATCGTCGACGCCAGGCCGAACTGATCGGCTCCGCCGGCCTCACGATTGAACGTCGCGAACCCTCTGCCGGCCTCCGGCAGCACGGTGTCGACAGCCGACCCGCTCGTCGACACGAGCGGTGCGCCGATCGGGACGGCGCTCAAGAGCGATCGATACGTGGCGACCGCCAACACGCCGTTGGGCTCCAGACCGTGCTGCATCTGGAACTGCTCGAGCGCGGCATCGGTGACGGCGTCGAATGCGCCGGCGGCGGCCGCCACTTGCGCATTCGTCATGTTGCCAAGCCTGACGAGCCGGTGCTGCAGACTAATGACGACGATGCCGCTGCTGCCGACGCGGACGCCCTCGTTGATTTGCCTGATGGCCTCGCGAGTAGCGCCGTCGAGTTCCCCGGTCGCCGGCAACTCATTCACCGCCTGCAGTTCCTTGAGTGCGCGCTCCGTACGAGGTCCGAACGTGCCGGGCCCGGCGGCTTTTTCCTCCGGACGCAGATGACCGAGGCTGATCAACTCGTCTTGAAGCGAGTCGACCTCTGGTCCGGACGATCCTCTCCGGAGTCGCTCACCAGTGCCCGCGCCCGCCGACGTCAGTACCTTGCGGACCTTGGACGCCGCGTCGAACACGGTGATGCGGCCGTCGTCATCGATGTCGAGCCCTTTGTTCTGCGTAAAGGCCACGCTCGGACGCTCGAACAGGACGAAGTCGCTCCCTTTGCCGACCGCCCTCGGAAAGAGCACGGCCATGTAGGCATCTTCGAGCGTGTTCAGGCGGCCCTTGAACGGCCGGTAGTGTTTCTCGACGAAATCGAGCTGCGCCTCCGCGCTCATCTGCGCCAGTTCTGCGGTCGTCGTCCCGAGCCCCTGCGCCGTCCTGGGCATGAACTGGATGAGTCCGACCGCTCCGCTTCCGGCCTGGTTCTTCACAGACGGACTGAAGGTGCCGCCTGTCTCGAAGCTCATGACCGCCATCAAGAAGTTCGGATTCGTCTCGAGCCGGGCGGCGATTTGCAGGACCTTCTCGAGGAACACCTGTGACGTGTTCTCGATGCCGCGGACGGGCACGAGCGTGGTGGCGCGATCGGACGTACGCGCGTCGGGTTCCGCGCTACGAGCGCCGGGTGGCGCGGTCTCGCGCGGCATGGGTTCGGCCATCACGCGAGCGGCGCCGCCGGCGCGTCGCGTTGCGGCCCGCCGCCTCGATATGGAACGACGTTTCTTCGTGCGAGCCATGGGAGGACTCCGCTATCTGGCGTTCAAGGCGCCGAACAGGCTGTCGAGGTCGTAGCTGATACCGATCTGGCCGCGCCACGCCGGCTTGTCGATCAGTTCAGTCCGGTTCGACCACGTCACCGACAGCGGGATCTTGATGCCCTTGTCAGACGGGACGAGCGATAGCTTGCCCTGCACCAGCCAGATGTTGCCCGTCGTCGCGACCACCTGCGTCGCACCTGGGGGAAGACCGACAAAGGTGACGCCGCTCAAAGGGACCATGGGATCGACATGCAGGAGCGCCGGTGAATGCTGATATTGGAAGTACGCCGCGAACGTGAACACCGCCGGGCCGAGAATCGAGACGTCGCCGAGCCCCTGATCGAGCTGGACGCCGACCTGTGCGTCACGGTATCGCTTCACGATCGTCCGGTCCGCCGGCAGCGAGTCATAGAAGGTCACCGCGGCGTTGGCCACGACCTTCGTTCCCTTCGAGATCGGATGGTCGAGAATGAAGCGGTAGTTCGACATCGCCGGCTGGAGCGCCGGACGCGTGTTCGTGTACTCGAACGCGAGCACGTTCTTGGTGGCGAGAGATTCAATCAGTTCATCCTGCGCGAGAAAGAACCTGCTGTAGGCCGCGAGCGCGTCGGCGACGCGCTCCTCGAATCCAGCGATCGTCTTGGCGTGGCCGACGAGAAGATTCAGCGCGCTCGTCAACGCGGCGGCGATCGTTGCGCGATCGCGCCCGGCAGCTTGCACCGCGGCGACGCTGGTCTTGAACCAGCTGTCGTGCTCGGGGAGGTCGATGACCTGTTGGGCGAATTCGCCCGCGCGCAGCAGGTCCGCGGAGGCATCGTCCATGGCGGCGCCGACCTTGTCGCGCCATGCCTGCACGAATTCCGGAGAGGTCGCGTCGCGACGATTCCAGAGCTCGGCGCGAGCCGAGATCCTCGCGATCTCGCGGCTCTTGCCCGTGAAGGCGATGGTCTGCGGCGCAGCGGCCGTGGGCGTCGCGCCCGTCTCGGCGGTCAGGACCTGCGTGCGGGAAGCGTCGAAGGAGACCGCGACCGAGAATCGCTTGAGCACGCCGATGAGCGACTTGTCGACGCAGTACCCGCTCGATGATTCACGGCCGACGCAATACGGAAACACGTCCCTGTTCACGAGCAGCGAGGGCACTCCGGCCAGGTTGCCGCGCACAGTGACGATCTGCCCGGCGACCGTCTGGGTCAGGGCGCCGTATTCCGCGGCGACCGACAGGATCTTTGCGACCGGCCCTTGCGCGACGACGGAGGTCGACCCCTCACCGCCCGCGCCGGCACCCGTCTGCTTGTCTGCACGCAGGCCCTCGAACCGCCGCACGAAATCGATGAAGGCGGAGCGATCCATGCGATCCAGCCCGGCGACGAACAGCGCGAAACACCTCGGCGCCCTCGTGACGTCGACCAGGTTCTGGGCCGCGTTCGGGTCCTTTCCCGCGACCACTTCGTCGATGAGTCTCTTGTAGGCGGGGCATTCTTCGATTTGCGCGGCGCACGGAACCGCGGCCAACACCATCGCCATCAGGAACACAGATATCCGTGGCATGACTCAACTCCCTATGATCCTGAGCAGTTGCAGCGGTTCATCGCCAGCGAGCGCCCGCAGGAACTGCGAGTCGTCGGGGCCGCACTGTTCGCGCAGCTCTCCCCGGCCCGCAACGGATGCGCTGAAGACGAACACCATCTTCAGCGTGTTGCGCCCCGCCAGGGCGTCGAACTTGAATCGCGAAACGGCCCGCCCCGCTGGCACGAGCTGTTGGCCGGCATATTCCGCTTTCGCGACCAGGACGGCGCCCACGTGATCGTGGGTGAACAGCTCGATGCTCTCGCCGGCCTTCGCCGCGAAGTCGATGGAAACCGGGATGCTGCGCAGCTTGCACGCTGCCGGAAACGTATCAGCGGGTGCGGCCGCTGCTCGCGTGCGCCGTTGCGAACGTTGACGTTTGGCCATGTGTCCCTCTCTCGTACCCTCTCGATTAACTGAACGACGGGTGGGCCTGGTCCACCAGGATCTCGTGAGTGCCGTTGGCGTCTTTGATCAGCGCGCACGAGACGGTCCGCAGCGTCTGAAATGCGGACCACACGCTGAACGGCGTCGCGACCTGCAGCACCGGACCCGACGGCAGGACGTGCCAGAGTGCGAAGACAGGAGGATCAGCGTTCGCGGTCTCGCAGCAGAGGAATGGGCTGAAACCGCTCGTCGGGTGAATCCCTTCGGCGAAGACGACGAGGGTGCCCGCCGTCTGCTGCACACGATACGTGCCAGCGCACAGTTCGAGCACCGGCTGGGGGCCGGCCATTGCAGTCCTCCCGGCGGCGCCGATGCGCCGCTTCTCTGGAGTAAACGACCGGCGTCCCAATTCCGTACGCGTTACGCTTCGGGGTCCGGGCACCACCTGAATCTCGGGCCCACGGCGAGGCCCGCGGGGCATATCCTCCTGACGACACGAATGGCCTCGTCGGCGTGGTGCTCCCTGACCTCGGTCGCCGGACGCTCGTTGATCTCCCCCTCGAATCGCGCGAATGCCTCGGCAAACGTCCCGATCTGGCTCGACGAGCGGAGCACCGTGCCTTTGAACCGATCCCAGTGGTCGTGATTCTCCACGAACGGCCTGTACGCCCTGTCGCGAATCTTCTGGCGCAGTCCGGCTTGGAACGGCAGCTTCGACGCCCCTTCCATGGCGTCCAGGCACCGCTCCAGCGCCTCGTCCGGAGTGATTTTCACCTGGGTGTTCGTCTGTTCCATCGCCATCGTTCTCCTCCTTGCCGGACATGTCTGGTACTGGAAACGACGACGCCGGCCATTTCGTACATCACCGGCCGATCGCCACGATGGCCGAGATGTGCTCGCGGAGTCGCGTCGCCGACGTCGGACGCTGCGCAGCGTCCGCGGAGAGCCATCGGCTCAGGGCGTCCGCGACGTCCGCCGGACAGTCGGGACGGAAGCGCCGGACGTCCGGAATGCGCATCTTGCGGACGTGGGCAAGCACGTCGGGCACGGTGGGCGCGGCGAACGGATGACGGCCGGCGATCGCTTCGTACATGACGAGCGCCAGCGCCCACAGGTCGAACGTCGGATCGGGCTCCGCGCCCTGCAGCGCTTCGGGCGACACGTACAACGGCGTGCCGGCGAGTTCGCCTCCGGCGATTTGAAAGGTCCGGGTCTGTCGAGTGTCGTCCAGCCCGGCGGCGTCGTCGTCGGGCGCCGGGGCGTCCGCCATGAAGCTGGCGAGACCGAAGTCCAGCAGCTTGGGGACATCCGCGCCCGTGAACGCGATGTTCGTCGGCTTGATGTCCCGATGCAGCACGCCCGCCTGGTGCAGTTGCTCGAGCGCGGGAGCGAGCAGCAGGCCGATGCGGAGGACGTGATCGACGGGAAGGGGCCCGCGAGCCAGCCGCGCGCCGAGCGTGCCCCCTTCGAGAAACTCCACGACGAGAATCGGCGTGTCGCGCCACCGCTCGATGGCGTAGATCGTCGCCAGATTCGGATGCGCGACCGACGCCATGACGCGGGCTTCGTGGGCGAGTCGATCGGCCGCAGACCGCGACAGGCGTGACAGCGTCTTGAGCGCCACCTGCCGGCCCAACGTATCGTCGCGCCCACGATACACGATGCCCATTCCTCCAGCCCCGAGCCGTGACTCGACGCGGAACTTTCCGTTCAGCACGCCGGGAAGCGCCGCCGTCCTCAGCGTGGCGCCGCAGGCGCAAGCGTCGCGCGCGGAGAGAAACACCAAGCCGCAGACGGCACACTCGGCGGCCGGTTCGACGTCTGCCATCGCCGCGGGCGACGCCGCGGTGCGCCGCGCCTCGAGCACGAACATCGCCGCGGTGGCTGCTGCGTTGAGAAACGACAGCTCGGTCGCCACGAATGACAGCCCGCTGCGCTTGGGCCCAACCCCCACGAAGCCGAGGAGATCGTCGCGGCCCGTCAACGGCACCATCACCGCGCACTTCGAGTCGGCAATCCACTGCCGCTCGTCAGCAGGGAGCATGGCGAACATGGAACGTGCGTGATCCCGGCCGACGACCAACGCCGAAGGGTCCGCTCGCATCAGTGCGGCGCACGCGCCGTGCAACGGGAACGTCGGCGCGGATCCGCGGGCCGGAGCGAAGACGCGCCGCGTGGCGTCGCTGAGGTAGGTGCGGGCGAGCGTTACGCCGGCCGCACGCTCGAGCGCGGCCTCCAGGTGTTCGATGGCCTCGCCGGTGCTCCGCGCGCTCCGGAGGCTCGCCGTGAGCTGCGACAATTCACGCGCCAGATCGACCGATTCCCGGAAGAAGACGCGGTCGATCTTCCGCAGCAGCGGCCGACGCGCCCACAGCAGGAGAACGCCCGCAACGGCGAGTGCGGCGACGACCGCTGCCCGAGCGCCGCCGAACAGCTCGCCGACCGGAACCGCCCGGTGTCGAATGGCGTACGCCATCAGCAGCGCGAACGGTGCCGCCCCGAGCGCGATGAGCGTGGCGCGAGCGAGCAGGTAGTGCAGCGCGCGGCCCACGACGACTCTGACCTCGAGAACGCGTTCGACGACGACCGCGTACGCGGTGGAGATTGGCAGCACGACCAGGACGGCGACGACACCCCACGAGCCCGCGCGCCTGACGCCCGGGTCGGACATCGTCCGGGTAAAACTCGGGATGACGATCTCGGCGAGCGTTTCGAGCACCACCGGCGACAGGCTTGCCACGAGCGCGGCGCAGAAGAACGCGACGCGATGCCGCTCGTCGGAAGCGGCCAGGCGCGCGCGCCACGCCAGCATCGGCAGCGCCGCCCCGCACAGGACGAGGACCGTGGCCCAATAAAGGCCTCCGTGATGAGCGCGATGGAGCGCGTGTTCCGCCGGCGTGTCAACGAGGTACGTCAACGCGAGATTCGTTGCGAAGAGAACGGCCCCACTGGCCACACTGATGCGCAATCCGGCGCGGCAGAACCGGTCCGCAGCCGAGAAGCGCCGCACGCGCGGAAAGCGGCTGGCGAAGCTCCAGAGAAACGCGGGCAGGAACGCATCGGGATAGATGCCGGCGAGGAGTACGTCCAACGGGGTTGCGCTCGCCACGCCGGTGAACCGGCGGGCGAACGACGCCGACACGATGAGAAAGAACGCCCCCAGGCTCCAAGCGCGCGGGTCGCGGCTGCCCCCCGCAAAGAGCCACGCCGCCGTCGCCGCGAAGACCCCGACAATCAGCGCCGAGCCTGCGGCAGGAACCGGTGTGCCTCCACCGTGGCCGGCGAGGTAACCCGCTGCGCCGACCGTACAGTGTACGGCTGCCGTGAGCACGATCGCTCCGCTCCACACTGGGGCGCCCCGGGTGGATTCACGCGGGGTCGAAGGAGGTTCGGCTGTGTCGCACCGTTGCGCGATTGCGGCGAGTACGCGGAATGGCGTGACGAGTGGCAGTACGTCGCGATCGCGGCCGGCGGCGACGCCCGCCCAATCGACGGTTTCGCCGTCGAGCACGGCGCCCGCCAGGTCCGATGCCGCCTTACGTTGACGCATCGCCCATCTGCTCCGCGAGCTTCAGCAAGGCGCGGCGAACCGCAACGCGTGCCGACTCGGCGCCCGGCCTGCCGGTCACGATCGCCAGCTGCTCGTAGCTGTAGCCGAGCTCGAGGCGGCCGACGATCAGCTCCTGTTCGCTCGAACGCAATCGATGAAGCGCGGCCAGATACCGTCCTCGCATCTCGCCGTCGAGCGCACGTTCCAGCGGAGAGGGGCCGGAATCGGCGGAGTTGCTGTCCAGCGGATTCGGAGTGCCCCGCCGCTCGAAACTCCGCAGCTCGTCGCGAATCCGGTTCTGGATAGACTGGCGCAGGTACGCCTGAAGCGCCCCTTTTCGTTTCAGCTCGACCGCGTCGAGGCGCCGGAAAGCATTGAGCATGGCGTCCTGAACCAGATCGGCCGTTTCCGCGGCGCTGCGAATCCACCGCGGCAGACGCCCATGCGCCCAGCGGCGAAGCGGAGGGAAGTGCCGTTCGAACAGCGCGTTGAGCGCATGCCGGTTGCCGCCCCTCGCAAGGCGAGCCAGCTCTACGGTGGTCGCGTGTTGGCTACTCGAGCCCTTCTCGCTCATACGGTTGCGCCCAAAGGCTGATGCGACTGTCGATACGATGTGCGAGCGCATCCTGTTTTGGCAGGGCGCTTTTCACTTGGCGGCGCGTAACCCGTAGGTGACGAGCCCGGGGATCGGGGCCGCGGCCGGGGGGGCGGGCATTGTAGCACCAGCGGCCGTTGACCGATCTGACAAAATCAGCCGGTGATCCCGCTGCTATCGCCTTAATCCCGATGTTCTTGTAGAGCGGGCTCGCGCGACGATTGCCGCGTCGCTGACAGCACTGAACGACTCCGTGGACCGCCGATCACACCGAGCGCAGGATGCGATCCGACGCCTTGTCGGCGGGAAAGAAGGTCTCGATGCGTTTACGATTCTCGCGCTTGAAGCGGCGGTCGAGCCGCGGTATGGTTCCGTTCCGTTCGTCGGCAGTGCGCCATGGCAGAGAGCATGTGCAGGGATCCCGCGGCGGTCCGGCGTGATCGCAAGGCCGTTCTCCGCTTCGCGAATCGCTGTCAAGTTCTGGCCGGCAAGCTCCCCGTCGTGCCGCTGGTCGAGGGACTGCGTCTCGTCAGCAGTCTCCGCGGCTCGCTGCCAGGACCGCGTACTGCCGCCGCGCGAGCGATCATCGCCGGCCTCGTGAGCGAGGTCGTCCTGCGCGTGCACGACACGTACGCGATTCGTCCCGCCCTTTCGTCGATGGCGCTCGCGCAGGTAGCGGCGGCCCGGAGGTCAGAAGATTTCGGACGGGTGACGCAGTTGCTGCAGGTGTTGGAGGCGGGGCTCCGTGACCGCCTTCGCCGCGATGCCATGGCCCAGGGAAACGCGGCGACCTCCTCGCCCGTCATCATCCGTGCGATGGACATCCTGCGGCAACGCTCCAGCGATCCCGACATTCGCCTGCGAACGCTTGCGCGCTGGCTGGGCGTGTCCGAGTCCCGGTGCGGGCACCTGATGAAAGAGCGGACGGGATTCTGCTTCCGGCAGCACCTGCAGCGCCTGCGAGTGGCGCATGCGCAACACCTTCTCCGTGCGACCAACCTGAGTGTGAAAGAGATAGCCGCAACTGTCGGCTACGGGTCCGCGAGTCGCCTCGACCGGCATTTCAAGCACGCCGCCGGCGTGTCCCCCGGGCTCTGGCGGCGCTACTTCGCTGGCGACGCGGACACGACGTAGCAGCGTCCGCCGGAATGCCGCCGGCGCTGCCGCCGCCGCACCGTCAACGGTGATCCCGTGGCGACCATGCGGCGCCGCAGACGCGCGTACTCGCCGTGGTGCGGCACTTGCACCAGGGGCCGCCCTCAGACCCGCCACCACGGAGATTCGATATGAGTCCGAGTAAGAAACCGAAGGCCGCGCGGGCACCTGTTACCCGCGCCGATCTGTGGAAGTGCAAGGATCTCAAGAACCTGATCAAGCAGGAGATCCGCGCGCACGTGAAGGACGTGCAATTGGCGAGGAAACTCGAACAGGCCCTTGGCGACAAGGTCGCCTACGGCGACGGTGGCGGCGGCAACGTCGCCGTCTCCTGATCGCCGGTCCCGACGCGCCACACCCGGTCCCAGGATCGCACCTGCCGCCAGCGGCGGCAGGCCTCCCGAAGCGATCTGCAGTGACGCTGCCGCGCTGACACGCGCGGCGCGGCGGAGGTCTTCGTGCGCGACATCATCGACGCCATCGAGCTGAGGCCCAAGTACTGCGTCTGGGAGGTGACCTCGCGGTGCAACATGCGCTGCCTGCACTGCGCCTCGAACCTGGGCGGCGGCCGCACGCGGGGCGCGGAGTTGACGCTCGAGGAATCGCGCCGCGTGTGTCGCGAGCTCGCGGACCTCGGCTGCGAACACGTCGTGCTTTCGGGCGGCGAGGCGCTGCTCCGGCCGGACTGGGACTCGATCGCGCAGGAACTCGTGCGTCTCCAGGTCGGCGTATCGCTCATCAGCAACGGCCTGGCGATCACCCGCGACATTGCCGAGCGGATTCAGCACTCCGGCATGTGCCGCGTCGCGCTGAGCCTCGACGGCCTCGAGTCGACGCACAACACCATTCGACGCCATCCGCGCGCCTACGAGCGTGTCTGCGAAGCGTGTGGCTGGCTCAAAGCTCTCGGCCTGCAGGTGAACATCGTGACGCACGTCAATCATCGCAATCTTCCCGAGTTGCCCGACGTGGAGCGGCTTGTGTGCAGGCTCGGCGCTGACATCTGGCGGCTTCAGCTCGCTTCGCCGCTCGGGCGTCTCGCGCGGCATCCCGAGCTGCAGCTCGTGCCGGAGGAGATTCCCGCCATCGCCGATTTCATCCTTGCCGCCAGAAGGCGCGGCAGCATTCCGATAGACGTGTGCGACAACATCGGTTACTTCTCGCGGCACGAGACGGAGCTCCGGCGCGACCGTGTGCCTCGCCTCTTCAACTTCTGGTGTGGCTGCTCGGCCGGCTGTCTCACGGTGGGCATCGAATCGAACGGCAACGTCAAGGGGTGTCTGTCGCTGCAGTCGGAGCGTTTCGTCGAAGGCAACCTGCGCGAGCAGTCGCTGCGCGACATCTGGGAGAAGCCTGGCGCGTTCGCCTACACGCGGCAGTTCCAGATCGCGAACCTGCACGGCTACTGCCAGGATTGCGAGTACGGCGAGATCTGCCGCGGCGGCTGCACCTTCATGGCCGTTGGCGCGACCGGCTCGCCGCACAACAATCCGTACTGCCTCTATCGTGTCGAACGCTCGATGCGGGAGCCCTCCCGGGGGCGCGCATGCGAACCCTGTTGATCTTCCCGCCGGCATCCGATCCGGCGCATCCGCCGGCCGGCCTTCCGTCGCTTGCGGCGTACCTTCGACAGCGCGGCGAGGAGGTCTCGCTGCTCGACCTCAACCTCCGCGCGTACACCGAGCTGTTGTCATCGCGTGGCATTGCGCGATTCGCCGAGGATCTCGAGAAGCGCCTCCAGCGTCTCGAGTCTCAACCCCGCCTGCAACCCGCCGACTTCAACGAGTACCGCACCGTCGTCGAGAACCTGCTGTCGAGGGACTTCCTCGTCGCTCGCGCGGACGACGCGCTGCAGCGGCTGCGCGATCCTGACACCTATGCAAGTCACCGCGCCTATGGCCAAGTCACGTCCACCGTCAGGCGCGCGCTGCAGTTCGTCTCGGCCGCGCACTTCCCGTCGGAGTGGTGCCCGGGCGGCTTCTCGATGCGTTATCGGGAGACGCGAAGCGCGGACGTCCTTGCTGCCACGCGCGATCGCCGCGAGAACCCGTTCCTCTCATTCTTCGAAGAGTGCCTGCCGCACATTTGCGACACTCATGCCGGGCTCGTCGGCATCTCCCTCAACTACCACTGCCAGATGATTCCTGCGATGACGCTTGCCGCCGTGGTCAGGAAGGCCCTGCCAGGCATACCGATCGTCATCGGCGGCGGACTGATCGGCTTCTTCTCGCCGGACTGGCACGTGCTCGCGCCGTTCCGCGGACTGGTGGACGCCTGGATTCCGTTCGAGGGAGAGATTCCGCTGCATCGGCTGACGCAGGCGCTGCAGGGCGCCGCAGGGTCCCGCGCGCAGGAAAAGATGGAGGCGCCCGAGGTCGCCGCGCTCGATGGAGTCCTGCGGTTCCACGGCCAGAGTCCGCTTTACCGCCCGCCTCCGGCGCCTCCGGCGCTGTCGAATCTGACGCCGCCGAGCTTCGAGGGCCTTCGGCTGCAGGACTACCTCGCGCCGGAGCCGATCCTGCCGATCCTGGCGTCACGAGGCTGCTACTGGGGGCGTTGCGGGTTCTGCTCGCATGGCCAGCTCTATCGCGGACGCTTCCGGAGCCTGCGCGCGTCCGACGTGCTGGCGTGGCTCGAGGATCTGTCGCACACATACGATGCACGCTGCTTCTACTTCGTGGACGAAGCGATGCCTCCGCCGCTCGCCTCGCGGCTGGCCCAGCGCATCGCCGGCGGGCGGCTGCCGTTCACCTGGTTCACCGAGACGCGCTTCGAGTCGAGTTTCGACCGGAACCGGCTGGCGGAGATGGCGGCCGGCGGGTGCCGCATGCTCATGTTCGGTCTCGAGTCGAGCGTTCCGCGCGTGCTCGACCACATGGAGAAGGGCATCGAACCGGACATCGCGGCTCGAATCCTCGGAGACTGCGCGGATGCAGGCATTCGATCCTTCGTGATGTTCTTCGTCGGCTTTCCCACGGAGACGCGCGACGAAGCAGAGCAGACCGTCGCCTTCCTCGATGGGCTGCACGACAAGATCGCGCACGCGGCGTTCACGCAGTTCGTGCTGGACCGCCATGCGCCGGTGTTCGGCAATCCGGCTCGCTACGGCGTCGACGAAGTGCTGCCGTTTCCGGACGAGGATCTGAAAACCTGGTGGCAGTACCGGGTGAACGAAGGGATGACGGCCACGGAAGCCGGGACGCTCGTCGCCGACATCCGGCGGCATCCGCACATCCGTCCACCCGATCGGCCGTACCTGATCTCGCGAAGCCATCTTGCGTTTCTGCCTGTTCGACGCGCGAGCGGACTGTCCGAAGATTCGTTCGAGGCGCTCGAGGCGCTCCGCTACGACCGGACGATGCCGGTCCGGCGTCCGGGGTTGGTTCCCGGCGTGCTGGCGTTCAATCTCGACGACGTCAACGCGCGGCTCGACGAGGGAACGACGGCTCCGCTCGAGCAGCGGCCAACGCACTACGTGTTCAGTAGCGAACGCGAGCGGCTGATCGAAGTCGGCGAGGACGGCGCCGAGATCCTTCGCGCCTGCAACGGCACGTTCACCGTGGACGAGATCCTCACGGCGGTTGGACCGGCCAACCGCGACGCCACCGTGCAGTTCCTGGCGGAGCTGGAGGCACGCGATTTCATCGAATGGAGGCACGCGACGTGAGGGCCGTGCTGGTGTTTCCGCCGCTGGTCGGCGCGTCGCAGCCGTACTCGAGCCTGCCGGCCTTGACGGCGTTCGTCCGCAGCCGCGGCCGTCACCAGATCGTCCAGCGGGACGCAAACCTCGATTTCGTCGTTCACCTGCTCTCGCCGGCGGAGCTGCGCCGCGCGGCCGGGCGCGTCGACGAGCGGCTCGAGGCGATGCCTACGAACGGCGCGAGTCGATCGGATGACGACGGGCTCCGGCGTCTCCTCACGGCATCGTTGAAGGCGCCAATCGTGTGCGACCTGATCGAGCGGGCTGTCGAGGACCTGCGACGGCCCGACACCTACAGGGACCTCGGCCGTCTCCAGCATGCGAGGCGAGTCGTGCGCGATGCGTTCGAGATCCACAGCGAAAGCTGCCATCCCGCGAGCCTTGCGATCGCGTATCTCTCCGACGAGATCGGCACCGCGGCCGATCTCGACCGACGGGCCCGGGATACCGACAATCCGTTCCGCGGTTTCTTTGCAGACGTCCTTCTGCCGGCGATCGAACGCGACAACGCCGCCGCCATTGGCCTGTCGATCACGTATCCCAGCCAGATACTGCCGGCCGTGACACTGGCGGTGCTCGCGCGCGAGCGGCTGCCGGATGTGACGCTCGTGTTCGGCGGGCAGATCGCCAGCCGGTGGTCGGTCCTCCCGAACGTCGACGACGTGTTTCGATGGTGCGATTACCTCGTGTGCTTCGAAGGTGAGACGGCGCTTGACACGCTCCTGTCGGCACTGGAGTGCGGAGACGGTCTGGAGGCAGTACCGAATCTCCTCTATCGCGAGCGAGGGCGGGTCGTGCGCACCCCGACGCGTGTGGAGAACGTCGACGCGCTGCCCACGCCGGACTATGGCGGCCTTCCGCTCGACCGGTACCTGGCGCCTGAACCCGTGTTCCTCCTGAGCACCAGCAGAGGCTGCTACTGGTCCGCGTGCGAGTTCTGCTCCGTATCGCCGTCGATGCGCGGCCGTTACCGGCGGCGCTCGATCGCCGCGCTCCGCCGCGACATCACGGCCCTGCGGGCCAGGCACGGTGCCCGCTGCGTCATGTTCGGTGACGATTGCGTGGCGCCCGGCACGCTGAAACAGCTCGCCGGCGTCTTCCGCGTGCTGCCGGCAATGTCGTGGGAGTGCCAGGTCCGATTCGAGTCCGCACTCACGGCGGCGTTGCTGCACGACCTGCAGGCGGCCGGGTGCCGGAATCTGGCGTTCGGCCTCGAATCGTATTCGCCACGGGTCCTCTCGTCGATGAACAAAGGCGTTCGGCACGCGGAGATTGCCCGGATCCTCGACGATTGCCGGCGTGCCGGAATCGCGTTCAACCTCCAGTTGTTCTTCGGCTTTCCAGGCGAGACGGAGAGCGATGCCCGGGCGACCGTCGCCTTCGTCGTCGAGCAGATGCACGGTGCCGCTACGGTCTCGGCCGGCACGTTCGAGCTGCAGCGCGGCAGCCGCATGGCGAGCCGGCCGCAGGCCTTCGGTCTGCACGTCGAACCGCAGCCGAGTCTTTCGATAAGGCTCAAGTACACGCCGCACTCCACTGACGGCGTGGCGATGACGCAGCTCGTCGAGCGCGAGCTGCTGGCGCGAATGCGGTTTGCGGACGTCCCGTTGTCGCTCGACGCCCACACCCTGTTGTTCCTGCACTACGCGGGTGTCTCCGCAATGGCGAGGCAGTACTACGGCCGGAGCACGACGATCGAAGCCGGATCGCCGACGCTTTCGCCGGGGCTCGTTGTCCGTCGCAAGGCGAACCAGACAATCCGCGTGCTCTCCGCCGTCACGGCGGAGACGACGCCGGCGCGGCACAACGGGTCGGATCGGATTCTGCTCTACGACTACGACAGCGATCGTGCGGTGGAGCTCTCACCGCTCGCCTTGTGTGTCCTCGAGCGACTCGACGGCTCGCGTTCGGTCGGCGACGTGAGCGGCAGCGGTGATAGTGCGGACGATGACGACCTTCCCGCGACGATCGCGGGAATCATCGGAGAGCTTCTCGCACGACAGCTCGTCCAGTGACGCCGCTATCGCAGCACGCGTTGCAGATACGCCACCCGCAAGAACTGCGCCGCGTCCCGCGCGTCTACCGCGGCTCTCGCGCCGTAGCCCGCGAATGCGTACCCGCGGCCGGTGATCGCTCCCCTCACGACAAGGCTCGCCGGGCCGGTGTATTCGAAGAGCACGCGGCCGTCGGTGGGTAACGGAGTCCGCGCACCCCGCGCGGACAACTCGGTCCGCAGGTGTTCACGCCGCCCGCCACAACATGACATCAGTGCTCCTCTCAGCACTCGAGTCTTCGATCGTCACGGCGTCTTGCCACTCGACGTCACTCTCTCGAGCAGGATGGCGCCCGCCGACAGCGCCGGCCAGAGGAGAAGCCGCTCGGTCCAGGCTTCTCCAAGCAGCAGCGCGAACGGGACGGCGACCCAGAGACTCAGACAATAGAAGCAGTCGAGCAGCGCTCCCCAGAACCCATCGCCTGCCCGCCGGCGCAGCCGGATGACGACATCCCACGGGCCGTCCTCCGCGACGAGCAGGTGCGTGACACGCCACACGACCAGCACGCCGATCACCAGCGCGTTCACTTCTTGGGCGCGGCCTCCAGACAGAAGCCGACGTCGTAGTGCATGTCGAACGCGATCCCCCGGCTGTTGACGTTCGTCCGATCCGTCGCGTAGAGCCGGAGGACGTACCCGCACGGATCCATCGGACCCACACCGTCGTGTGCGCCGGTGTTCAGCGTCCACGTGCCCGCCTCTCCGATGGTCGGCACGATCGGGTACGCGCGGCTCGACGGATTCGGCGTGACGCCGTTGGCCGGTCCCGCGGGGATGACGGTCAGCGACAGACTGTTGAAGTGCTGGTTCGGCGACGTCAGCCCTGGATCGTGCACCTCGTACGTGCCGCTGATGATCGTGCCGACGGGGAACCGCCCGCAGGCGACCGCCGGGAGCGGATTACCGTTGAACGTCGCGCTGGTAATCGTGAGCGGCGGGTTGGCCTCGATCTGCGCCTGCGTCGCCCCCGGACCGGCCGGCCCGGATGGCCGCGTGTTGTCGACGCGCAGGTGGACGATCTGGAAGCCGGGGAAGAGCACCGGTCCCGACGGATCCTTCGCGGTGATCCGGATCTGCCACATGCCTTCCATCGCGACATTCGTGAACCAGCTGGCCAGCTTGTCGACGACCAGGAAGCGCTGGTTCGGTCCCTGAATGTCCTCGAGATACGTGTACCAGCCCGGGCCGAACCCGTCGCCGTCGTCGGTCGGCGTCAGCGTCACCTCGCAGACGAAGTCGCCGGGAGCGCACATGACCGGAACGCCGTTGATCCACTCCGATACGCCGACGACAATCGGGTTTGTCAGCGGCGTCCAGACGTTGAACGGCGGCGGACCGAATACCTCGACTCGGTACTTGAACGGCTGCGCGCCGCCGCCGAAGCTGTTGGGCGGGTTTCCAATGCGTCCGGTGATGCGCACCTCGGCGCCGAACGGACTGTCAACGACCGAGAAGGCGCCGATCTGGCCGTCGCCGGTCGCCAGTCCGGTAGCGGGGTTGATGTCGGGCACCAGGATGTCTCCGACGGTCTCGATGAGCGGGATGTGTCCTTCCAGCGTTCCGGGGTGGAGTTGAACGCGGCACTCTTCGCGGTTGCCCCAGACCGGCACGTAGTTCGGGTTCCCCGGCGGGGGAGCGGTCTCCCATGACAGGATGCCGCGCAGCCGAACGATGCGGGCACCGCCCTGGCATGGCACGCGGAACTTCGAGAGGTCGGTCTTGAGGAAGGCGGCATACTGCACGTCCTCGTCGGGAATCGTCTGCAGATCGAAGACGTTGACGGTGGCGGTTCCCATGTACTGGAAGCCGCTCCCATCCTCGAAGTCGATCCAGAAGGCGACGTATTCGGTGGACCCGTTGGTACACAGACCGCCGCTGTAACCCGAGGACTTCTTGACCGTCAAGACGGCTTCGATGAGATCGGCTTCAGGGTAGAGGCCTACACACCGCAACTCTTCGAAGCTCGTGTCGCCATCGGTTGGAAAGAGCTTGCCGATGATGCCCTCGATGATGTCCGCCTTCAAGCCGAGCGCGACGAGCGGCGATTTGCCTGGAGCCGCGAGCGTCATGGGATTGGACATCTTCAGGACGTGTTGCACCTCCTGGAACGCGAAGCGGTGCACGGGCACGTTCTTGTTGCGATAGAGCTCCTGCTTCTGCGCCACCGTCAGCGGCGGTGTCTCGATCGCGGTGAGCTTGACGGCCGGATCGAGCCCCTTGACGACAGGGCCGATCGGATCGGGGAACTTGATGGGGATCTTCTCGAATTCCTTGAGGAGATCGCCCCACGGGAAGAACTTGAGCGGTCGTATCTGGATCTGCCCGTCGATGACGTTGCCCCATACCGGCGCGTAGTTCGGTGTGTTGGCGGGCGGTGGAACGTTCCACTGCAGGATGGCCCGCACTTTGACGATGTTCTCGAACAGACAGAACTTCTTGAAGGGATCGAAGTCGCGCCGAACGGCGTAGCAGACCGGTTTGTCTCCGGGAATATCGTAGACGCGCACGCTCGAGACGCCGACGTCGTGCCAGACGCCGTTGTCGAACAGGTCCACGTAGAAACGGACGTACTCGGAGGTTCCCGGGCTGCAGATGTCACCGCCGTAACCGTTATCGCGTTTGATCTGCACGACCGCCTCGAGGCGGTCGTAGGCCGGATTGAGGCCGACACAGATCATCTGCTCGAAGGTCGTGTTGCCTTTGATGATCTTGATCGGCTTGAAGTCGCTGACCTCGAGGTTGCCGAAGTAATTCGGGTTCTGCAGGAGGAAGCTCTTGAAGCGGGTTCGTTCGACCTCGATCCGCTGCTGCTTGGGTGCTGATTCCTTTGATGCCTTCGTCTTTGGGGCTGCCATGTCGAGCTCCTTGCGCAGTTGGATGCAGCGCAGCCCCGCACTCTGACGCCCGGTTCTCGACAGATCAATCGAATAGGCGCGCCGGTTCCTGCTAATCGTGAGCAGTTCCTGCTGGGCGAGAGGGCGGCCGTGGCGCATCCGGGCGCCCGCAGCTCATCAATAGTGTCGGCGATGAGCCGATCGTGCAGAACGCGCGCCCAGGCGCGGCCGCCACGCGTGTCATCGTCAAGTATCGCAACGAGAAGTCCGATGCGCGGACAACGCTGGGATTCGTCAGATCGCGCGTTGGCGATGGCCGCCGCTACGGCCGCGGGATCAGAGCCCGAACGACGCCAACGCGATGTTGCTCTCGAGCAGCTTCTTGAACTTCGCGACCAGTTCGCGGTTCGACAACGGCCCGTCCGGTTCCAGCGCGCCGCGCAGCGTCCTTTCCACGTCGGCCGGCGTTGCCTGGCGCGCGGCGTCCGCGAGCCTGGCCAAGTCCAGGTCGACAAACGCCATCCCCAGCGCGCGATAGGACTCGTCGCGGATCCACTTGTACTCCTCCAGCGAGAGGCCCGCGTCGTTCAGCGCATCGATCTGCGCGCGCTTGGCATCCATCCACGTCGAGGCGAGATCGCCGTAGGCCCTCAGCAGCGACGGCGCGTCGGCCAGGTCGGTATCGGCTTTCTCGAGGAGCGACTTGTATTTCGTCTCGAGCTCGGCGACACGCGCGCCAAGTCGCTGGCGCACTGCCCCCTGAACCTGCACCAGCTTCTGGACCTGCGCCTCGGTCAGCTCCAGCGACGCCGGCGGATCGAACCGGACGCGGTTGCGGATGCCGCGTTCCAGGTCGGACACCTTCGCAAGCTCCGAAAATTGCGCGATGGTGGGCGCGACCCGGCGATAAACATAGTAAGTGGCGCCCGCGGCCGCGACGATGAACAGCAGGACGACGACGACTCCGGCGATGAGCAGTTTCTTGAGCATGGTCGTGCACTCCGTGAAAGCAGGTACGGCGACGGCGGCTGCGGGCTCAGAGCCGTCCCATAGCGGCGCGCGCCAGCGTCAAGGCGGCGCGCTGCAGCGTATCGGAATCCCCCTTGCCGTTGACGCTCAACGACCAGTAGGCGCGGGCGTCGCATACTTCGAGCTCCCCGGAATTGAACATCCCCATGCTCGAGAACTTCCAGGTGGCGGCTTCGCCGATGCCAGCGAGTCCCTTCCCCGCCGCAGCGGCGTTGCGGACGTCGGCGCACAACACCTGTTCGCGCTGACTTCCCTTCGGCCGCACCATCAACAGCAGATCTGCATCAGTCGGTGACTCCGAATCCCAGTCGCAGACCTCGAGGCCGGCTTCGGGACGGCCGGCCGTGACGGTGTTTCCGAGTGCCGCGGCGATTTCCTCTTGGGTCAGCAGCCGGCAGGCGTCGACGTTCCTGCTGCCAGCGGCGGGCGCGGCGGCCGGCCCGCCCGATGCCGCCGGCGGCGAATCCGAGGAGCCGCCGCACCCGGCGGCGGCGAGGCAGGCGATCAGCATGAGGCGCGACTTCAGCATGGATGTTCCTTCCGGCGAGAGAGCGCCGACATCTTCCCATGCGGGCGGTTACGTCGTCCACGGCCGCCTGCCGGCAAACCCGAGGTTCAGCGCGAACGTCAGCGGCCACGCCAGCTTCGCGATCGCGCCGCGCTCCCCGGCGCCCCAACCCACCGCCCGTCGCCGCGCGAAACTGAACGTGTGGAAGCCGGGTCCCTCGAGCTTCCTCCACGAATGACCGTCATCCGTCGAGATGTCCGCGCCCGACGGTCCGATCGCGATCCACGCGCGCGGCGCGCCAGGCACCGGCGCGACGACGGAGCGGAATCCCGAAAGCCCCTGGCTCCCCGGCCCCGCCGCCATCGCGCGTTGTGCTTAGGCGGCCACGCTGGCCCCCCCGCACCCGCCGCGGGTCCACCGTGCGCCGCCGGCGGAAGT
>JBMDXB010000061.1:0-2413 GCA_048594885.1 Vicinamibacterales bacterium | reverse complement strand
GGACCGCCGGTACCGATCCCGACATTACCAGGCCCTATGAAAGCCGCGATAGTAGCGCCGGAGCTCGACACAGCGTATAGAGCCGTGCCCGTCGGCGAGGTGGCATAAACTCCATAACCCTCGGTGGCCTGCGCGTAGACGCCGATCCCATTCTCCGCGAACCCTCGCACGCCCCAGCCTCCCCCCACGGACGTTTCACCATAAATCCCATCCGAAGCCGTACCCGCAGACGCCACGACTCGCAGTCTGGCAATCCCAGTGATCGCCTGGGCGGAGTCGGTACCAATCAAGACACGGCCGGCGGGATCGATCCGCATGCGCTCCGCAAAGGTCGTCGACCCGATCGGGGTCGTCGAGAACTGCAGCAACGTCCCGTTGGCGGTGTCCGTCCAGTTCTCCGCCGCCCGGAACATGATCTGCCCCTTGCCCCCCGTGAACCCCGACGGCGCGTAGCCGCGCACCGCCAGCCCGCCGAGGATGTCGTTGGTCTGCACCGGCAGCGGCGCGAAGATCGTGCCGCGGGCCGCGCGGGACACGAGGGGCAGCGCCCCCAGCGCGTCGCTGTAGACGTCGATGAACGCCCCCGGCGTCTCGGATGCGACGACATGGAACGGCGCCGCCGGCGCGCCCGTCCCGACGCCGATGTCCGTCCCCGTCTGGAACACGACCGAGTCCCCCAGGTCCGTCGCCGTGGTGAACACCGCGAGGCGCCCAGGCGTGCCGGCCGTGACCAGCGGATCGATGACGGACGATGCCGCGCTGAGGGTCCCTTTCGCTGCCGCCGTCGGCTCGCTGGCGAGCACGAACGCCGAGGCCGGCTTGCCCCCCACCGTCTCGGCATCGGCCGCCTTCAGCGCATAGGGCACCGCGACCAGCATCACGCGCGGCAGATCGCGGCCCGCGATAGACACCTGCAGCCAGCGCGCCTGTTCGTTCCGGAACATCTCCAGCGGCAACGCGACCGCCGCTCCGAGATACGCCACATACCGCCCCCGGTCGTCGGCCGTGACGGTCTGCGCCTCGCTCCACAGCAGCGTGCCGCCTTCGGCCTCGTCGAACAACGCGAACGTGACCGTCTGCGGACCGGCGAGCGCCGTGCCCGCCGCATCCGCCAAAGTGCCCGACACTGGAATGAGGCGCGTGGTTGGTGTGGCCGCCGGCCTGTCCTGCGCGACGACGACCGACGTCGTGCCGATCAGGCCGACGACGGACGCGATCGCTACGTACTTGACGATCCGCATAGAACCTCCCGATGGCTGATACACGGGGAGGCCCGGCCGGCATTCTATGCCTGCGCCACACGAGGAGCAACGCAGCGTTCTTCGGAGATGCCGGCGTAAGCTCCTATCGACGGAGAGCGTGCTCCAATTGCCGCAGCCGCTCCTCCTGCATCTGCAGTTGCTGCTTCAAGAGGTCGGCTTCCGACTTCAGCAGATCGTTTTCCCCCTTCAGGTCCTTGATCGCCTGCAGCATGTAGAACGGCAGTTGGTTGTACTTGACCGCTTTATAGCCCTCGGCATCGGTCGTCACGAGATCCGGCAGGACCGCCTCCACGTCCTGCGCGATCAGGCCGAACGAGCGGGCTGCACCGAAGTGGCGCTCGGGAAACTCCTCGGCTCGCCAGGTGAACGACACCGGCTGCAGGCGCGCGACCGCTTCGAGGCTGCGCGCAAACGGCGTCACGCCTTGCTTGAACCGGCGGTCCGAGAAACACGTACCGGCAATCACGCTGCCGTCGCCGTCTTTGATGCAGCCATCGCTGCCGGTCCCGACGCGGATGCTGCCGCGCACGTCGAGCTTGTCAAGCGGGGCGCTCGTACCGATGCCCACGTTGCCAGGCCCGAGGAATCTCGCGATGACATCGCCGCTATTCGAGACGGCGCTTAGAGCCATGCCAAAGAGCGAGAATGCGACGACCCCAATCCCGGTCGACATGTTCGCACTTCCATACACGCCGAAGCCATTCGGTTGGGAGGTTTCACCGTAGATACCATCCTCGGGGCCACCAGGCGCGGTCATGACCCGCAGCCTGGCATTGGACGGGAACGCTGTGCCGATGAGGACTTGCCCCTCGGGAGTAACCCGCACGCGCTCCGTAAACGTGGTCGAGCCGATCGGCGTGGTCGTGAACTGTAGATACGTGCCGTTCGCGGTGTCCGTCCAGTTCTCCGCCGCCCGGAACATGATCTGCCCCTTGCCCCCGGTAAACCCCGACGGCGCATAGCCGCGCACCGCCAGCCCGCCCAGGATGTCGTTGGTCTGCACCGGCAAGGGCGCGAAGACCGTGCCGCGCGCCGCGCGCGACACCAGCGGCAGCGCGCCCAACGCGTTGCTGTAGACATCGATCAACGCCGCTGGCGATTGCGACGCCGCCACGTGGAACGGCGCCGCCGGCGCCCCCGTCCCGACGCCG
>JBMDXB010000060.1:0-2551 GCA_048594885.1 Vicinamibacterales bacterium | reverse complement strand
GGCGGTGCGGGGCTACGCGCCGTCGGGGTTTACCGGCGGCAAGGGGCAGATCATGTTTCGGGCGGCGGAGAACTGGACGGACACGGCCAACGGGACGTACCTGCAATTCATGACGACGCCGACCGGATCGACCACGTTTGCCGAGCGCATGCGGATTACATCCGACGGACGTATCGTCATGGGCGCCGACATTTCGTCCAGCGCCAGGCTGCGGGTCGTGACATCGCCCGGCGGCCCCTTCGATGGTATTCACGGTGAATCGTCCGTGACGGGTGGTTGGGGCGTGCGGGGTTTCGCGGAGAACGGGATTGGCGTCCTCGGCCAGGGAACCAGCAGTTATGGGGTGTATGCAAGCTCGAGCTCGGGCAGGGCTCTCCACGCCACCTCGAACGGCCCCGTCATCGCATCGTTCACTGGGTCTGGTAAAGTCGGCATCGGAACGACTTCTCCGGCTGACAAGCTCCACGTCGCCGGGGACATCCGCGTCGGCACGGGCGGCCTGGGCTGCGTGAAGGACGAGGACGGCAGCGTGATTGCCGGCGCGTGCTCCTCGGACCGGCGATTGAAACAGGGCGTGACACCGTTTGCCCGGAGTCTCGAAACGGTCGCGCGCCTGCAGCCGGTGTCGTTCACGTGGCGCGCCGGCGAGTTTCCCGGCCGCCCCTTCGGTTCGGCGCGCTCGTTCGGTTTGATCGCGCAGGACGTCGAAGCGGTCCTGCCGGAGCTCGTGACCACGGATGGCGAAGGCTACAAGGCCGTCAAGTACCAGCACCTGCCGTTCTACATGCTGCAGGCCATCAAGGATCTCAAGGCGGAAAACGATCGTTTGAAGGCGGAAACGGACCTCTTGAAGCGGCAACTCGAGACGCAGGAGGAGCGGCTGCGGCGGTTGGAACAGGCGCCACGCCGATAACTTGCGCCGGCGTCTCCGACGCGCCCCGCGTTGCTCGTCGTTGGCCAGGTATAGGATGCCGGCGGGGCCTCCCCGTGTATCAGCCATCGGGAGGTTCTCATGCGGATCGTCAAGTACCTATCGTTCGCGTCCGTCATCGGGCTGATCGGCACTGCGTCGGTCGTCGTCGCGCAGGACACGCCGGCGGCCTCGCTCACCACGCGTCTCATGCCAGTGTCGGGCGCCGCTGGAGATCTTCCGCGCCGAACAGGCGCGGTGGCTGCAAGTCTCCGTCGCGGGGCGCGACCTGCCGCGCGTGATGCTGGTGGCGGTGCCGTATGCGCTGAAGGCGGCCGATGCGGAGACGGTGGGCGGCAAGCCGGCCTCGGCGTTCGTGCTCGCCAGCGAGCCGACGGCGGGAGCGAAAGGGACCCTCAGCGCGGCATCGTCGACCATCGACCCGCTGGTCACGGCCGGCACGCCGGGCCGGCTGGCGGTGTTCACCACGGCGACGGACCTGGGGGACTCGGTCGTGTTCCAGACGGGAACGGACATCGGCGTCGGGACGGGCGCGCCGGCGGCGCCGTTCCATGTCGTCGCGTCCGAGACGCCGGGGGCGTTCATCGATGTCTACAGCAACGCGTTGGGCGCGCTGCCGCTGGTGTCGCGCGGCCCGCGGCACGGTCTTCGCGCCCTTGCCGGTGCAGACGAACGACATCCTGGGCGGGCTGGCGGTGCGCGGCTACGCACCGTCGGGGTTCACGGGCGGCAAGGGGCAGATCATGTTCCGGGCAGCGGAGAACTGGACGGACACGGCCAACGGGACGTTGCTGCAGTTCATGACGACCCCGAATGGGTCTACCACGTTTGCGGAGCGCATGCGGATTCGGCACGACGGACGTATCCTCATCGGCACCGACATCCCGTCCGTTGCCAGGCTGCGGGTCGTGACATCGCCAGGCGTCGCCTTCGATGGCATTGTTGGTGAAGCGTCCGCAACGAATGGCTGGGGCGTGCGAGGTGTGTCGGAGGGCGGGATTGGCGTCATTGGACAGGAAACCAGCGGTTACGGAGTGTGGGCAAGCTCGAACACGGGCCCGGCTTTAATGGCCACCTCGGGCGGCGATAACATCGCGTATTTCCTGGGGCCTGGTTATGTGGGAATCAGTACCGACAATCCGCTGGACAAGCTCCACGTCGCGGGCGACATCCGCGTCGGCACGGGCCTCGTGGGCTGCGTGAAGGATGCGAACGGCAGCGTGATTGCCGGCACGTGTTCCTCGGATCGGCGGTAGAAGCAAGGCATCACACCGTTTAACCGCAGCCTCGAGACGGTCGCGCGCCTGCAGCCCGTATCCTTCGCATGGCGCGCCGACGAGTTTCCCAGTCGCCATTTTGGCCACGCGCGGTCGTTCGGTCTGATCGCGCAGGACGTGGAAGCGGTCCTGCCGGAGCTCGTGACGACGGACGCCGAGGGCTACAAAGCGGTCAAGTACCAGCAGCTGCCGTTCTACCTGCTGCAGGCCATCAAAGATCTCAAGGCGGAAAACGACGATCTGAAAGCGCGGCTACAGCGATTGGAAGAGGCGCTCCGCAGATAGCCCTGGAATTTGTCCGATCGTTAACGTAGCGATAGACTGCCGCGGCGCTCCCCGGCGC
>JBMDXB010000006.1:0-68398 GCA_048594885.1 Vicinamibacterales bacterium | reverse complement strand
CTTGAGACCCGACCCCACCAGCGTCTGGTTGTGATTGAAAACCCTCCCGCCCGCCTTCAGGTGTGTCTTCGTCTCGAGGCCCGATCCAACGAGCGTCTGGTTGTGATTCCAGACGCGTCCACCCGCCTTGAGGTGGGTCCGCGTCTTGAGCGCCGCTCCGACCAGCGTCTGGTTGTGATTCCAAATCCGGCCGCCCGCCTTGATGTTGGTCTTGGTCTTCATGTCCGTCTCCTTTGCTGCCGTCCTGATCACCAAGGCGCAGCGGGGCCGCAAAAACTATCTCTCCGGCCCAGTGATAGTTTCCGCAGCGGTGTGGCGCTTTAGGAATCAAAGGGGCCGCCTCGAGCCGGCTACCGCATGACATTCGACCGATTCCTGAAGACGCTGGACGCGGATTCGCACCGGCCATCGCTGCTCGGGCTCGCCGCCGCCGCCGGGCTCCTGGCGGCGTGGGCCGCGTGGCTGGTGATGGCGCGGGTGTCCGTTTACGAAGTCAGCGACCGTGCGCGGCTGGAGGCGGACCGCGCGGCGCATGTCGTTCAGGCGCCGGTCACGGGCCGCGTCCTGCGGGCGGGTCTGACGGTCGGGCGGACGGTCCGGGTCGGCGACGTCCTCGTCGAAATCGACGCCGAGTCCGAGCGTCTTCAGTACAAGGAAGAGCAGGCAAGGATCGGCGCGGTGGGTCCGCAACTCGACGCGCTGCGAGCCGAGGTTTCCGCCGAAGCGACGGCGATCGCGGCGTCTCGCGACGCTGCCCGTGCCGCGCAGGCCGAGCTCCGGGCGGAACTCGAGGAAGCCGAGACTGCCGAACGCCTGGCCGACATCGAGCTCGAACGGGTCGGACGCCTGCGCGAGGCCGGCCTCGTGCCGGAAGTGGACTTCCTGCGAGCCAGATCCTCCGCCGGCCAACGGCGCGCCGCCGCCGAGCAGCGCCGCGTGGCCGTGACGCGCGCCGAGCGCGACCAGCATCTGCGAGAGCAGGACCGGCAGGTCCGCCTCGAGCGACTCTCCAACGAGATTGCGGCGCTCGAGGGGACACGGGCGACATCGTCGGCCACGGCCGCGCGGTGGCAGCACGAGATCACGCGGCGTCAAATCCTCGCGCCGATCTCCGGGACGATCGGCGAAGCCTCGGTCCTGCGACCGGGCGCGGTGGTGAACGAGCGCGACGTCCTCGCTGCCATCGTGCCGGCCGACACGGTGCGGGCGATCGCCGAGTTCGCGCCCGGCCGGGCCCTGGGGCGGCTCCACCCTGGGCTTCGCGGCCGCCTGCGGCTCGATGGGTTTCCGTGGGCGCAGTACGGCAGTCTTCCGGTTCTCGTGTCGGCCGTCGCCGGCGAAGTGCGGAACGGCACCGTGCGCGTCGAGCTGGCCGTCGAGCCGCTGCGCTCCTCTTCGATCGCCGTGCAGCATGGCCTGCCAGGAACCATCGAGATCGAGATCGAACGCGTGGCTCCCGTGACGCTGGTCCTGCGCGCGGCCGGACGAATGTTCATGCGTCCCGCCGCGACGGGCGGTCCGTCCAGCGGTTCTCCGGACACCACGAACGCCGGGGGCGTCCGATGACCTGGCGCTTCGCGACGCGCCGCCGGCTGTTCGCGCCCGAAGTGATCCAGTCGTCCGATATGGACTGCGGACCGGCGGCGCTCAAATGTCTTCTCGACGGGCATGGCATCCCCGTGAACTACGGACGGATGCGCGAAGCGTGCGAGACGGAGGTGGACGGCACGTCGATCGACACGATCGAGACCGTTGCGGTCGCGCTGGGCCTGGATGCCGAGCAGGTGATGGTGCCGGTCGATCACGTGCTGATGCCGGCCGCGGGGCTGCTGCCGGCGCTCGCCGTCACGCGCCTGCCGAACGGCATCGCGCACTTCGTGGTCCTGTGGCGGCGCCACGGCTCGCTGATTCAAGTGATGGACCCGGCGACGGGCCGCCGCTGGACGACGTCGCGGCGGCTCGCCGAGGAACTCTACGTCCACGAGATGCCGATCGAAGAATCGCGCTGGATCGAGTGGGCACGTTCCGGCGCATTTCAGACGGTGCTGCTGCGCCGCATGACGGCCATCGGTCTTCGCGATCGCGACGCTGCGCGCATTCTGGACACCACAGCGCGGCGACCCGGCTGGCAGCCGCTGGCGGCGCTTGACGCCGCGACGCGATTGACGGCCCGGCTCGTCGAATCGGGCGCGATGCGTCGAGGGCAGGTTGCCGCGGTGCTCGAGCGGCTCGCCGATCGCGCCTCGAGCGCGGCAGCGGATCCTCGCATCCCCGATTCGTGCTGGACGGTGCGCAGGTCTTCCACCCCAGCCGACGCGCCAGGAGCGCTGATCCTCCGCGGCGCCGTGCTGGTGACGGTGCGCGGACGGCAGCGAACACAACCAGTCAGCGCAGCGCAGATGCCGCTCTCTCCGCTGCTGGCGATGTCGATTCAGCAGGACACCACCAGCCCGGGACGGCAGTTGCTGGCAATGCTGAAGGCGGACGGGGTACTGGCGCCGGTCGCGCTAGGCGGGGCGATCCTCGTGGCTTCCGCCGGGCTCATTGTCGAAGCGCTGCTCTTTCGCGGAGTCCTCGATCTCGGACGCGAGCTCGGACTGTCGGGACAGCGCTGGATCGCCGCTGCCGTGCTGCTGACGCTCGTCGGCGCGATGCTCTGGATCGAATGGAGCATCGCCACCATCGGATTGCGCGTTGGACGGAAGCTCGAGATGCGGCTCCGGCTGGCGTTCCTCGAAAGGCTGCCGCGCCTCGGCGATCGCTTCCTGCGCAGCCGCCTCGATTCCGACATGGCGGAGCGCAGTCACAGACTCGAACGCGTTCGCACCGTGCCGGAACTGGGCCGGCAGGTCGTTCGTGCGTGCGTGCAGCTCGCGCTGACAGCGGCCGCGATCGTATGGCTCGATCCCCGCAGCGCGTGGCTCGCCGCATTGGCCGCGGCCGGGGCCGTGATCGTGCCCTTCGCGTTCCAGCCACAACTGATCGAACGCGATCTCCGCCTGCGATCGCACGCCGGATCGCTCAGCCGGTACTATCTCGACGGCCTCCTCGGGCTCGTGGCCATCCGCGCGCACGGTGGCGAGCGCGCCGTCCAGCGTGAGCACGAATCGCTCCTCGTCGAATGGGGACGCGCGGGGATGCGGCTGCAGCGGACGGCAGTCGCCGCCGAACTCGGGGAGCTCGTTCTGGGATTTGGATGCGCGGCGCTGCTGGTGATCGCGCATTGGGGTCGCGCCGGCGACGCCGCCAACGTCCTGCTGCTCGCGTACTGGGCGCTCAATCTTCCTGCCCTCGGCAGCGACCTGGCTCTCGCGATTCGCCAATATCCCGCCGAACGCAACGTCATGTTGCGTGCTCTCGAACCCTTGGGCGCTCCCGACGATGGACCGAAGGTGCCGGCGCCGGCGCGCGCCGGGACGCCGGAGCGTGCCGGCACTCAGGGAAACGCCTCGGAGCAAGGCGTCCGTATCGCGTTCGAGGACGCCGGTCTGACGGCCTCGGGTCGCACCATCCTCGAGCACGTCTCGACCGGCGTTCCGGCGGGCGCGCACGTCGCCATCATTGGCGCGTCGGGCGCGGGCAAGTCGAGTCTCGCGGGGCTGCTGCTCGGATTCGCTCCGCCGTCGTCCGGCCGGATCCTCGTGGATGGCCGCCCGCTCGACGGCGCCGGCCTTGCGGCGCTCCGCCGCGCAACCGTCTGGGTGGATCCTGAGGCGCGCCTCTGGAACCGGACGCTCGTCGACAATCTGCTGTACGGCGAGCACGATGACGGCGCGTCCGCTGTCCCGTTCGCGGTGGACGTCGCGCGATTGCGTTCGGTGCTCGAACGTCTGCCCGATGGTCTGCAGACGCGATTGGGCGAAGGTGGGGCGCTGGTGTCGGGCGGGGAAGGGCAGCGTGTCCGCTTCGGACGTGCGCTGTCACGATCGGAGGCCCGACTCGTGATTCTCGACGAGCCGTTCCGCGGACTCGATCGCGAGCATCGAAGCGCGCTGCTCGCGGCCGCTCGTCGTGTATGGGCCGATGCGACGCTCCTCTGCATTACTCACGATGTCGGCGAGACACTCGCCTTCGACCGCGTGCTCGTCGTCGAGGACGGCCGGCTGATCGAGGACGGAGCGCCGCGCGCGCTTGCCGCGGATCGCTCGACCCGTTATCACGCGATGCTGAGTGCAGAGCAGGACGTCCGTGCCGGTCTGTGGGGCGCGCGAGACTGGCGGCGCCTGCGTGTGGAGAGGGGTCGCGTCGCCGCGGCCGGAGCCGCATGATCGTGACGCTCGCGCAGGCGACGTGGCCGGCTGCCGAACTGGCGTCGGCAGTCGAACACTTGACCCAGCGGGCGGGCCTGTCGCGACGCCCGCTCGGCGGACAGGCGCCATCCGCAACGGTGCTCGCCAATCACGGGGACGCGCGCCAACTCTGGATCGAGACGGCCGTCGCGGCCATGGGTCTCGATCTCGAATCGGAAGACGTTACGTATGCCGGCGTCGATGCGCTGCTGGCCAGCGTGTCGGTAGCGCTCATCGAGCTGCAGGCCGATGGGAACACGCGATATCTCGCGGTGCTCGGTTCGAGCCGCCGGCACTTGAAGATCCTCGCGTCCGACCTTCGACATCACACGGTGGCCGTTCGCCGGGTGCGCGGCTGGCTGTGCCGCGAGGCGAATACGACGGCGTCCACCACGGAGAAGCTGCTCGACGCTGCCGGCGTAGCCGGCGGGAGGCGCCATCGCGCGCGCGCGGCGATCGATCGCGAACTGCGTGGAGAGACGCGCGTGGCGCGGTGCCTCCAGATCCGCCCGCGCGCCGGCAGTTCGTTCGCCCGCCAGTTGCGTGACACCGGCTGTGGCGCACGCCTTGCCGCCGTGATTGGGGCGCACGCCGTTCAATACGGCTTGCTCGTGGCCTCGTGGGCGATGATCGGCCGCGCCGCGCTCGAGGGCCGCTTCGACCGTGGCTGGCTCCTCGCGTGGACGCTGCTGCTCGCGACGATCGTCCCGATCAGGCTCTTCGAAACCTGGACGAGCGGCACCGTCGCGATTGGCATCGGCGGTTTGTTGCGCCGCCGTCTTCTGGCGGGCGCGCTCGCCCTCGAGCCGGATGAAATCCGCGAGAAAGGGGCGGGACAGTTTCTGGCCTCGGTGCTGGAATCCGAAGCCGTCGAGTCGCTCGCGCTGGGCGGTGGTCTGCTCGCGCTCGTCTCCGTCGTCGAACTGGCCGTCGCGCTCGCCGTGCTCGCGTTTGGAGCTGGCGGGGTGGTTCATGTTGTCGCGCTGCTCCTCTGGATCGCGATCGCCGCCGCCATGGGACGGTGGTCCTTCGCGCGGCGCCGCGCGTGGACGGCCACGAGACTCGAGATGACCGACGATCTCGTGGAGCGCATCGTCGGTCATCGCACGCGGCTCGTCCAGGAGTCGCCGGATCATTGGCACGACGGCGAGGAGCGGCTGCTCCAGGAGTACAGCGCGCAATCGAAGGCGCTCGATCGAGCGCACGCGGCACTCCACGCCGTCGTCGCGCGCGGCTGGCTGATTGCCGGCGTGCTGGCGCTCGTGCCGGCATTCGTCGCGGGACGGGCTTCGACCGCCGGGCTCGCGATCGGGCTTGGCGGTACGCTCGCCGCATGGCGGGCATTCGAAAAGCTCGCGGAGGGCTTCTCACAACTCGCGGCGGCCCGTCTCGCGTGGAACCAGATCTCGTTGCTCTTTCATGCGGCCGCCCGGTCGTCGCCGCCCGGGTCACCCGCCGTTGTTGCAGCGCCGGTTCGCGGCCTGGGTTCGTTCAACCGGACGCCGGTCGTCGAGGCCGACGGTCTCGTGCTTCGGTATCAAGGACGCGCGGAGCCGGCGCTCGCCGGCGCGGGCCTTCGAATACAGGCTGGCGAGCGTGTGCTGCTGGAGGGTCCCTCCGGCGGCGGCAAGTCGACGCTGGCGTCGGTGCTCGCCGGTCTTCGCGCGCCCTCGTCCGGCCTGCTGCTGTCCGGCGGACTGGATCGGCAGACGCTTGGCGCGGCCGGCTGGCGCCGGCGCGCTGTCTCCGCTCCGCAGTTCCACGAAAATCATGTGCTCACGGCGAGCTTCGCGTTCAACCTGCTCATGGGACGGCGGTGGCCGGCGGAGGCCGCCGATCTCGACGAAGCCGACGCCGTCTGCAGGGAGCTCGGCCTCGGCCCGCTGCTCGATCGCATGCCATCCGGCCTGCTGCAAATGGTCGGCGAGTCGGGCTGGCGGCTGTCGCACGGCGAGCGCAGCCGGCTGTTCATCGCGCGGGCGCTGCTTCAGCGTGCCGACTTCATCGTGCTCGATGAGAGCTTCGCGGCGCTCGATCCGGGAACGCTGCAACAGGCGATGCGGTGCGTGCAGAAGCGCGCGCCGACGCTGATGGTGATCGCCCATCCCTGATCGCGCAGCGCACAGGGCGGTGCTACGCTTACGCCCTCGCGCATCGGAGAACAGGAGACACGGTCGTGGCCGACACATCCCCGCACCGAATCACCATGCTGCTGAAGGCCTGGAGCGGAGGCGACCGCGACGTCCTCGGCGAACTGGCGCCGCTCGTCGAAGCGGAGCTGCGGCGGCTCGCCCGGCACTACATGAACCGCGAGCGCGCCGGCCACACCCTGCAGCCCACGGCGCTCGTCAACGAGGCGTACCTTCGCCTCATCGACTGGAAGAACGCGGACTGGCAGAACCGCGCGCACTTCTTCGGCGTGTCGGCGCAGATCATGCGGCGCATCCTCGTGGACTTCGCGCGGCGCCGCCCGCACGTCAAGGAACTCGGCGACGTTCGCAAGGTACCGCTCGACGAAGCGCCCGACGTGAGCATCGATCGCGGTCAGGATCTGGTCGCCCTCGACGATGCGTTGACCGCGCTGGCGGGGCTGGATCCGCGCAAGGCACGAATCGTGGAGCTGCGTTATTTCGGCGGCCTGAGCGTCGAGGAAACCGCCGAAGTGATCGGCGTCGCGCCGATCACGGTGATGCGCGAGTGGAACAAGGCGCGCGCGTGGCTGCGCAAGGAGCTGGCGAACAGCTAGCGTCCGACGGCAGGACCCGGACCGCACAACTCCCCCAAACAGCGGGGCAACCAAGAGGGGAGTAGCCCATTGCCTTTTGCGCCAAGCACCCCTATGCTGGTCCCTCCCCAGGAACAAACGCTCCCTACGGGAGCAACGCCATGGACGCTCCGGCGCGGGGTTGCGTCACGGACCTGCTCGCGGATTGGTCGCGAGGCGACAAAGCGGCGCTCGACCAATTGATGCCACTGGTGTACGACGAGCTGCACCGTCTGGCCAAGCGGTACCTGTCACGCGAGCGCCCGGACCACACGCTGGCACCGACCGCTCTGGTTCACGAGGCCTATCTTCGGCTCGTCGACCAGCGATCATGTCGATGGCAGAACCGGGCGCAGTTCTTCGGGATTTCCGCGCAACTGATGCGGCGGATTCTCGTGGACTACGCGCGCCGTCGTGGCGCCGTGAAGCGTGGCGATGGCACTCGAACGATCCCGGTCGTCGAGGCCGGAGATCGCGCGCCGGCCGAGGCCGTTGACGTCCTTCAGTTGGATCAGGCACTCGACCGGCTGGCCGCGCTCGACGCGCAGCAGGGCCGCATCGTCGAACTCCGGTTTTTTGGCGGCCTGACGGTCGAGGAATCCGCCGAAGTGCTCGGGGTTTCACCCACGACAGTGAAGCGGAGCTGGCGCGCCGCCCGGGCATGGCTGTATCGCGAGCTGCAGCCGGAGGCGGCCGGATGACCACGGCGGCGCGGTGGCCACGCATACAGGCGCTGTTTCACGAGGTGCTCGATCTGGAGCCGTGCAAACGCGCCGCGTTTCTGACAGAAGCCTGCGCGGGCGACGTTGCGCTGCAGTGCGAGGTCGAATCGCTGCTGGCCGCCGATGGACGGGCGGGTGACTTCATCGAGCAGCCGGCGGTGGCGCTCATGTCTCCGCAGGATTTCGACGTCGACGCCGTCTGCGGCCGGCAAATCGGCGCGTATCGGGTGGTGCGCGAGATTGGGCGCGGCGGCATGGGCGCGGTGTATCTCGCGACGCGCAGTGATGACGCCTATCAGAAGCACGTCGCCCTCAAGCTGCTCAAGCGGGGCATGGACACCGATTTCTTCATCGCCCGCTTCCGGCGGGAGCGACAAATCCTCGCGCGTCTGGATCATCCGCACATCGCACGCCTGATCGATGCCGGCACGACCGACGAGGGTCGTCCCTACCTTCTCATGGAATTTGTCGAAGGCGTGCCCATCGACGTCTATTGCGCCGAACGGAAGCTCCCGATACCTGCACGATTGGCGCTGTTCGCAACGGTCTGCGCTGCCGTAGAGTACGCCCATCAACACCTCGTCGTGCACCGGGACTTGAAGCCGGCGAACGTCCTGGTTACCCGCGACGGCGCACCGAAACTGCTCGATTTCGGAATCGCCAAAGTGCTGGACCAGGCAGCCGATCGGGATGGCGCCTATACGGCAACGGGCGTACGGATGTTGACTCCGGATTACGCCAGTCCTGAACAGGTGCGCGGCGAATCAGCGACGACCGCGACCGACGTTTACGCGCTGGGCGTCCTCTTGTTCCAGCTTCTCACCGGAAGCCGGCCCTATCGGGCGACAACCGGGCGCCCGGAGGACCTTGCGCACGCAATCTGCGAACGTGAACCTGCACTGCCGAGCAAGGCGGCGACCGCCGAGCACGCGTCGTCGGCAGCAACACCCTCGCTCGAGAAGCTGCGTCGGCGCCTGGCCGGCGACCTCGACACCATCGTCCTCAAAGCGATTCGAAAAGAGCCGGAGCGGCGTTACGCGTCCGTGGAGCAACTGGTTGGCGACATCAACCGCCACCTCGCCGGCTTCCCGGTCGTTGCTCGCAACGACACGCTGTGGTATCGAACCGGCAAGTTCGTCAGGAGACATCGCGCGGTCGTCGCCGCGACGGTCATGGTCGCCGTCTCTCTGATCGCCGGGTTGAGCGCCACGCTCACGGAGGCGCGGATCGCGCGTGCCGAGCGGGCGAGAGCCGAGCGGCGGTTCAACGACGTGCGAGCGCTTGCCAACTCGTTCGTGTTCGAGTTCCACGATGCGATCGTGAATCTTCCGGGATCTACGCCGGCGCGCACGCTGGTCGTCAAGACAGCGCTGGCGTATCTCGAGAGCCTTTCTCGGGAGGCGGCCGGCGACTTGACGCTGCAGCGCGAGCTGGCAGAGGCCTACCTTCGGATCGGGCACGTGCAGGGAAACGTCTTCTGGCCGAATCTGGGGGATACCGCCGGTGCGCTAGCCAGCTACCGCAAGGCGCTGGCAATCGAGCAGACGATTCTTACCGCGAGTCGCGATGACACTCGGACGCTGCGCACCGAGGCCGACACGTACCGGGCGCTCAGTCAGGTGCTGTGGGGAATCGGCGACTGGACGGAGGCGCTCGATACGGGCCGTCGGGCGCTGGCCATCCGGGAGCGACTGGCGGCCGCCGCGCCGGCTGACGATGAGATCCAGGCGGAGCTCGCGGACAGCTGCGTCGGCGTCGGGGACGTGCTGCGAAAGACGGGTGACTTGGTCGGTGCGATTGAGATGTACCGGAGGGCACGCTCCCTTCTTCCCGCACTGGCCACGGACGCGGCGAATCGCCTGGTGCGTCGCACTCTCGTGACAACGGACTACAAGATCGCCGCGTCGCAGCAGATGCTGGGCGAGCTGACGTCCGCCATCGAGGTGTTCCGCAAAGCGCTCGAGGGCTCGGAGGCACTGGCGGCGCTGGAGCCGACGAGCGCTCATGCGAAACGCCTCGTCGCCTTGATATCGTCGCAGCTCGGGGACGCCCTGCTGGACAGCGGCGACGTCCCCGGCGCCGTCGACGCCCAGACGCGATCGGCCGCCGTGCTCGAAGAGCTCTCCGCGGCCGATCCAACGAACGTGCAGGCTCGCGGAGACCTGGCGCTGGCCTTCACGAGGCTCGGCGAGGCGTTGGCGAGATCCGGCAGAATCAATGAGGCACTGGCCCGACACCGCGATGCCATCGCCGCGTTCGATGCCGTGCTGGCGGCGGGTCCATCCGACGCCGAGGCACGACTCGCTTCGCTCATTCCACACTATCGGATCGGCGAGCTGCTGGAAACGCGAGGCGACTCTGAAGGCGCGCTGCGAAGCTACGATCGCGCCCTTGGCGTCTGGAACCATATGCCGCCGGCGCAACGTGGGAATCCTGAGCTGAAGCCGCTCGTTGCGCGTCTCTACGGCAAACTCGGTTCCCGGTCGGCACGTATGGCGCGGTGTCGGCGGGCCCGCGAGTGGTTCGAGCGCAGCCTCGAGATGTGGCAGGAGGTGCGCACGGGTGGGCCCCTGGCCACACGCGACGCCGGTGAGCCGCAACGCATCGCAGCCGAACTCGCCCGCTGCGATGCTGCAGCTGCGCAGTCGAGGGCCGCGCGGTAGCGGCCCCGACCCTGTCGCTTGCGTTACTGCAGCCGGAAATACACGGGGTACTGGCTGCCGTCGTTCAGTCCGAGAACGAACGCATAGCATCCGCCCGCCATGTCCTTCGTGGTGGCCCACCTGAAGACGAACTGGTTGGCCGAGCTGTCGTAGACGAGGCCTGAACTGCCTGCCGTGTCGGCTGTGACGGTGCTGTCAAACGTCGAGGGCAGGCTGTCGCACGCAATCGGTTGCACGAGAAGACCGGTGACGACGCCGACATCCGCCACGTAGGCACCCGTGCCATCCCGCAGTTGCCACTTGATGGGCACGACGCGTCCGGCGTTTACCACGTTCACCGCCGGTGGATTGCTGACAGGCGCCTGGAATCCGCCGGTGCCGGTAAAGTCGTACTGCCCAGCGGCCGGGAGCAGCGTGAACGTCTGGGCGTAAACATTCTGATCGAGCTCAAAGACGGAATAGACGACCCGCGCTTCGCTGCCATCTACGGCCCCCCCGTTCAATGTCTCGTCCAGTGTGGGGGTGTGCGTCACCCGGTAGAGGATCGCAGTGGAAAGATCGTAGGCGTAGATGTCCCAGTTGGGGGTGTAATCGGTCAGATCACGCGACTCGAACACGATCAGGTTACCCGAGACGTTCGGGTTGCGCTGCTCTCCGGCGAGCGCAAGCTGACTCTCCGTTCCGCCGCCGACGGACGTCCAGTAGATGTCAGCCCCGGTCGGATTGCCGACGCGGTTCGATCCGTAGACGACGATGGTGCCGTTGGTGTCGGGGAAAGACTCGGAATCCACCGTCGCCGTCAGCTGCGACACGCTCCACCCGCCGCTGCCCTTCACGGCCTGCCACAGGTCACACGGCGTGATCGACGTCGGGCACTTTTCCCACACGATGACGTTGCCATCGGGCGCGACCGCGGGGTTGCGATCGACGACGCCGTCAACCGTCAACCGGCTTGCCACCGTCGAAACCAGGTCGTACGCGACGATCTCAGCAGTGAGAATCCCGCCAGTCGAGAAGCCCAAATCCTGCCATGCTACGGTGTCGGCGCCGATCGACGCCGCCCGCCGATTGCTGTTCAAGACGGGCGCGAGTTCGATGGCTGGGCCTGAGGTTGTGACGTCGAAGACGTAAATCGCCAGCGTGGCCGAAGTGACGCGCGTGAAGACGATGCGTGTGCCGCTCACGCCCGAGAGAAAGTCGAATGCCGTGGTCGGAATGCCTAGATCCACTGAGCTCGCGAGGTCGAAGTAGCGGATCTGCGTCGTGTCCGAGACCGAGCTCGTATAGCTGACGAGAGTGCCGCTGATATGGGGATCGGTCTGGTGGCCGGGGCCGTCGTTCACCGTTGTCACCGTCTTGGACGGCGTTACCACACTGGCCGGGGTCATCGCGGTCTGCGCCCTCGCGGGAGCCGCAACTACGCTGAAGATCGCCGCGATCGCCGCCCGGCAGTGCGGTGGGAGCCGGCGCGTTCCCCCGCGAGACACACGTCTTCCTGATTTCTGCCGCTCCATGAGGGCCTCCTGTATCGATGTTCGATGGACGAGGTCCGACCCCGTCGAATCATCGGCGCAGGATCGGACTGATCCATAACGCGCAAATGGGGATGGAAGGAGGCCAGGACAGCGTGTGGGGCGAACAGCGCCTGTCAGAACGATGTCACAAACCGAGCACAGTTGCCGGCGCGAGGGCGATCTTCCGTCCCTCCAGCCACTGTGCGTGCGCCAGGGCCTCATCGAGGCGGGCGCGAATCGCGAGCGTCGTCCGCTCGCGTTCTGCGATGTCCGCTGCCGCGAGCGCGATCCCGTTCGCCTCGACCACGCCATCCGCCGTCCCAAGGGCTCGCGCCGCGCGGCGCAGGTCCCCGCATCCGGCGGCTGCGGCCGCCAGCCCAATCAGGCAGCGGGCTGTTTCGAGCGGAAGGTGCCGTGCCGACAGCAGTGCGGCGCTCTGCTCGAACAGCGCCAGCGCCTGTTCGTGATCCTGATGTGACGCGAGCACGCGAGCGAAGTTGAACAGCACGGTCGCAAGGCTCACCGTGAGTCCCATCTGTGTCAGGATGTCGAGACTCTCTCGGCGAGTCGCTGTCGCGCGCGCGGTCTCACCGTCCCCCTCGAGCACGCTTGCCAACGCGTCGAGAACGAGGGCCCGCATCCACCGTTCTCCGACGGTCTCGAAAAGACGGACGCTCTCCTCGAACCTCGCGCGCGCTGCCGCGCGGCTGCCGCCGACGTTCTCGAGGATCCCCAGGTTCATGAGGGGAATGCCCGCCCCCCAGTTGTCACCGAGCTCCCGGAACAGGGCGAGGCTCCGCTCGAACGCGGCCCGCGAACCTGTCAGATCCTCCTGCTGCAGCTTTATCTTGCCGATTGGATTCAGGGCGAGCGCCACTCCCGAGAGATCGCCGATGTCGCTGAACATGCGAACCGACTGTTCGGCGGCGGCGATTGCCGTCGCTTCCTCTCCCTGGAACAGCGCGACCATCGCCTCGACGCAAAGCGCTATCGCATGCTCCCGCGTCGGGCGGCGGTCCAGTGTCCGGAGAAGGGCGAGCCCTTCGTCGATGTGCGCGCGTGCGGCGGGCAGGTTGCCCTCCTCCCATTCGAAGGTGGCGAGCGCTGACAGCGCGCTTACCTTCTGAAGTGCGCCGGTGCGAACCGGATCGGCACGCTCGAGCGCTCGGACGAGCCACGATCGCCCTTCACTCAGATGGCCTCGAATGTTCCAGAACCAGAACAGCGCCGTCGCCAAGCGGAGCGCGGCTTCGGGATCGTCGGCGGGGCCGAGGAAGAAACTGAGCGCCGCCTGGAGATTTCCGCGCTCCCTCTCCAGCCTCGCGAGCCACATGAGCTGCCCGCGTTCACGCAGCCGGGAGTCGGCTTGGAGCGCGAGCGAGAGGTAATAGTCGGCGTGGCGGCGCCGCGCGTCGGTGACTGCGCCGGTGCGCTGGAGTGATTCCAGTGCGTACTCGCGAATCGGTTCGAGCAGTTGAAACCGCGCTTCGCCATCGCGATCGCGCCGGATGACGAGGCTCTTCTCGACAAGCGAGGCGAGATCGTCGAGCGGACTCTGCTGATCCGAACCGGTCGCGGCGGCAGCCGCCGTCACCGCGAGCGCCTCGCCGACGCCCAGGCCGAACTCGCCGGAGCACACGGCCAGCCGTGAGAACAACGCCTGCTCGGAGGGCGACAGGAGTTCGTAGCTCCACTGGATAGCCGCCCGCATCGTGCGGTGACGGCCAGGAACGTCGCGCAGTCCGCCGCTGTCGAGCAGGTCGCGTCCGCCGAGCCGCTCGAGCAGGGCTTCCGGATCGACGATCGCCGTCCGGGCCGCCACGAGTTCGATCGCGAGCGGCAACCCTCCCAGCCGTTCGCACATACGGGCGACCGTGTCCGCATTCGTCACCGTCAGCGCGAAGTCGGATCGTGCCGCCTGCGCGCGCTCGACGAAGAGAGCAACGGCCGGCGAACGCGAGACCTCCTCATACGCGTACCCCGCTGCCTCCTCGGGCACCGCCAGGGGCTCGAGAAGCAACCGCCGTTCGAGGCGTATCCCCACCGGTGCGCGGCTCGTGATCACGACGCTCAGCCAGGGACACGCGCGAAGCAGTGCGGCGACGGTCACGGCGCCGTTCAATGCCTGTTCGAAGTTGTCGAGCAGGAGGAGCAGCTGCCTACCGGACAGGTACTCCTCCAGACGGCGGGCGACCGCGGCTCCAGCCACGTTCACGTCGAGCACCCGCGCAATCGCGTCCGCCACCGCCGGAGCATCGCTCGCCTCGGCCAGGGAGACGAAGAACGCGCCGTCTTCGAAGGCGGCCAGCGCTTCGACGCCGAGATGGATGCCGAGCGTGGTCTTGCCAACACCCGGAGGCCCCGTGATGCTCAACACACGCACGCCATCCCGGAGAAGGTGTTTTCGCGCGATCTCCAGATCGCGTTCCCGTCCGATGAGCGGCGGAAGCGCCAGCGGCAGGTTCGTCGGGCGGCGATCGAGGGCAGCCTGATCGCGCCCCGTCAGAGTACGGCCGGCACGCGCCAAGCGGAGAAACCGCTTGCGCTCCGGCAAGCCAATCTCCAAGGCATCCGCGAGCCACGACGCCATGTCGCGCGAGGGCCTGCGCTCATCCGCTTCGATTTTCTGGATGGTGATCGTCGCGCAGCCAACCTTGCGCGCGAGTTCAGCCTGCGTCAGGCCGAGGCCTTTGCGGCGGCGGTGCAGCCATAGACCGAAGGTCGTCGCGTCGCGTTCCGGCACGCGGGTGCCTCCCTTGGGACGTGGTCGGCGGGGGAGCGCGTGAGAGCAGCATTTGTACCACACGTGCGAACGCCGTTGGGTGGGAGGCGCCGGCGCGAACAGTATGTGTGGCAGTATCGGTCGTCGTATGGGCCGCGACTGGCCCGCAGGCGCCAACTCGGTTGGAATGACGCGAGGAGGTGCCCATGTCGCCCAATCAGACGTCGGTGATGATCGTGAGTGCTGCCGTGGTTCTGGGTGCGTTGTCCGGAGTTCGCTTCCTTCAGGCTTCGGAAGGCTCGGCCGGCCTCCCGACCGGCTCCTGGTCAGTCGCGATCGACCCGGACCCCGGCAGCCCCATCCCGCCGGATCTGAACTTCGCCGCGTTCACCGCCGACGGGATCATCATCAACTCGAACGGGACCGGTGCGACGGCGATAGGAACCTGGAAGAAGGTCGGCCCGAGATCCTACGCGACGACGGAGACAGGCTTCGACGTCATCGGCAGTCAGCGGGTCCGCATCGTCGTTCGAGGCTTGCTCGACCTTTCCGCCGACGGCGCGTTTCTCGACGGGCCGTTCGTGACGGATGTCTACACCACCGAGGGTGCCCACATCGTCTCTGTGACCGGCACCGTTCACTGCGAGCGCCTCGCCGTACTGGCGATGCCGTGAGCCGGTTGGCGCTCGCGGAGCGCCGCGTTAGCGTCGTCGGCTGCGGACTGCCGCTTTGAAATAGAAATCGAGCATCGCTTTCAACGGCGCCGCATCCCCGCGGAGGCGGCTGCGAAGCGCGGCCCCCTCCCAGCAGTCCACGAGTAAGCTCGCCATGCGCCTCGTGTCGGAGTCGGCCGGGATGTCGCCGTGTCGCCGCGCCTCTTCGAGGCACATCGCGATTCGCGCGCCGATCTCCGCGAAGCAGGCCTCGATCTTTCGCCGGAAGACGTCGCTGATGCCCGACAGCTCCTGCCCCAGGCCGCCCAGCAGGCAGCCCATGTAGCCTTCCTTCCGGTAGCTCTGTTGCGTCAACTGGAAGAAGCCGCGCACGCGCTCGAGTGGCGGACGGCTGCGGTCGTCGAGGCACGCGTCCAGTCCCGCATGAACGTGTGCCATGTAGCGATCGATGACCTGGAGCGCGAAGTCCTCCTTGTCCCTGAAGTGATGGTAGAAGGAACCCTTCGGGGTGTTCGTTGCCGCAAGCAGCGCCTGAATGCCGAGGTCGTTGTAGCCGTGCTCCAGCAGCATGGCCAGGCCTGCGTCGATCAGGCGCTGCTTGGTCTGATGCATCAGTCGCGCGCCGGCCCCTGACCGTTGACCGCTTCAATCATGTGATCGATCACGACGCTGTGTTCGCGCTGCGGACTGAACATGATGACGTCCGCGTCAGCCTCGACCTTCACATTGTGGCCGGGCGGCCAGTAGAACAGGTCGTTCGCCTCGACCGTCTCCCGTACGCCATTCCCGTCCGTCGTCGTGATCCGGCCGCGCAGCACGAACCCCCAGTGGGGGCACTGGCAGCGGTCGCCTTCGAGCCCGACGAACAGCGGCGTCGTGTCCACGCCCGCGGCGAGGGAGAAATACTCGCCGCTGATGGTGTCGAATCCTCTGACGTCACCGAACTCCGTCCGTTGGCGGATCACCGCACCAGGAATCTCCATCCTGACGTCCACGTCGTCTTTCGCGATGCGCATGCAGCCTCCTCCCGAACCGCTAGACCGATTGGTCTAGAGCGCCGCAGCATATCACCGTTCGCGGGCACAAGCTATGATCAGGACGGAGGAACGCCGATGACACCCGATCAGGCAAAAGCCGCTGCCGAGATGTTCGTAGAGCTGTGGGAAGGGGAGTTTCCCGCGACATGTCAGGTGCTTGCCGCGGTGAAGGACGACAACCGCGATTACCGCCCGGATCCGAAGTCGCGGACGGCCTGGCAGCTCGCCACGCACATCGCGACAGCGGACCTGTGGTTTATCGACAGCATTGCCAGCGGCAGGTTCCAGTTCGATCCGGAGCGGGCCAAGAAGCTGGAAGCGAGCTTCTCGAGCGTCAACGACGTCGTCGAGTTCTACAAGAAGAACTTCCCGGAGAAGCTGCGCGCGCTGGTGTCGATGCCGGCCGAGGTCATGACAGAGTCGATCGACTTCTTCAACATCATGAACCGCTCGCGCGCGGCCTGGATCGGGTTCGCCAACAACCACAGCATCCATCATCGCGGGCAGCTGGCCGCCTACCTGCGCGCGATGGGATCGAAAGTCCCCAACATCTACGGCCCGAGCGCCGACGCGGACTGACGGAGCCGCGATCAGCGACGCCGCGACTCAGTGGGCTCGAGCATCATGATGTCGCTGTTGCGGTAGTCGTCCTGCGCCCATGCCAGCCAGGACTCGTCCGGCGCGACCGCGAACACCGTGACATGATGCGCCGGCGGCGCTGTCAGCGTCGTCACCCGGATGGCTCGTGAGCGGCTGGCCGATCCGAACGGCAGGAAGTCGATGGCCGCCGGGCCGACTCCGTCTTCGTTGAGAAAGTAGAGTCCGCGCGCGCCCACCACCCAATCACCGCCCCAGTGCGTTCCCTCGGGGAACGTCGTGATCAGCGTCTCCGCCGGCTGGCCAACCGTGCGGCGCCACACTTCGGGCACGTCGTTCGCGTAGTACACGAAGCGGCCGTCGCGAGATTCCTGCACACGCAGCCCGCCGCCTGGCGTCACCCGCGTCGCGGTTCCGCCACCGGCAGAGACTTTCCAGATCTCGAAACCACCGGTGCGGTCGGACATGAAATACACCGACGCGCTGTCGGCGGTCCACGCGAGGACCGTCTCGTACGACGGATCGGCCGTGATCTGCCGCGGCGTGCCGCCGTTGGCATCGATGACCCAGACGTCGGGCCGCATTTGCCCGGGCGGTACCGCGCCGAACGCGATCGACCGTCCGTCCGGCGACCATCGCGGTCCGCTCGCGATCGGCAGGAACGTCAACCGCCGTGGATTCGTGCCGTCGGCCGCCGCCACCCAGATGTCCTGCCCGCCCGCGCGCCGCGACAGGAACGCAATGCGCCGTCCATCCGGCGAAATGTGCGGCGCATCATCCGAGCGCGACGACGCGACGATGAGACGGGGAGTGCCAATCGGGCGTCCGTCGCGTAGATCGAGACGGTAGATGTTCGAATCGATTTGCGTCTGGCTGAAGACGAGCCCGCCACGAGTGGCCATTGGATCCGCCGCGCCTTCACCGGCGTTGGCCAGGCGTGCGATCGTGCCGTCGGCGATGCCGACGCGATACAGGATCGGCGCTCCGGTGCGGAGCGAGGACATAATCACCGTCTTCCCGTCAGGCGCCCAGGTGATGCCGAAGATCCGCGACCGATCCCGGGTCAGCTGACGTTCGACTCCGCTCTGAAGATCGAGCAGGAAGAGGTCCCGGCCCTCCTCGGTCTCGCGGGCGAACGCGACCGTACGTCCGTCGGGGGACACCGCGGGCAACGAGTCGCCCTGGCTCGCCAGCCCCGGCGCCGCCGGCTGACGGGTCAGCGGCCGCACATCGAGCGTCGCGAGATCCAGCGCCGCGAGGTGGTACGCCTCGCTCGAGGCGCCGCGCGTCGAGAACACGAGTGCATTGCCGGCGTCCCACCAGGCGAGACCCGCCAGGCTGAGCCCATCCCTCCGCAGCAGCACTCGCGATGGCCCCCCGCTCACCGGCACCAGGTGGATTTCCGATCGATGCTCCGGCTCGCGAATCGATCTGAGGAACGCCAGATGCTGCCCGTCGGGAGACCAGACCGGCGCGATGTCGTAGCCAGCGCCCTCCGTCAGCACGGTGACGGCGTCCGCCCCGAGCGTCTTCACCGCGATGCGCGCGTTGGTTGCGTTCCGCGGCAGCCATGAAAACGCAAGGCGCGTATGGTCGGGCGAAAGGCTTGGCCATCCCTCGTCACCGGGCTGGCTCGTCACCGGAACGGGCGCCTGCGGCGACCCGTCCAGCGAACGATCGCGTTCGGCGACAGGCCTGGTCGCATAGAACCCTGCCGCCGTTGCGAGGAGGGCACTGCCGATGGCCGCGGCGGCGGTCAATCCCGCGTGCCTGCGCGCGAACCGGATCGTGCGGCTCGCCATCGAATCGCGACGTGCGCGGATCGGCTCGGATGCGAGGTACCGCCGGACATCGGCAGCCAGTTCGGCGACCGAGGCATACCGTTCGCGCGGGTCCTTCTTCATCGCCTTCGTGACGATGGTGTCGAGATCGCCTTTCAGGAGTCGCTGCAACCCTTCCGGCGTGGTGGCCCGGCTGGCTGCCAGCGCCGCGCGTTCTCCCGGCACGTTCCCCGCGACGACCGCGGCTGACGGCGGCCGCGTGTCGGTCTCGACGATTGTCTTCATGAGATCGGCGGGAGAGCTCGCGTCATCGTATGGATGCCGGCCTGTGAGCAGGACGTACAGCAGCACGCCGAGCGCGTACACGTCCGTGGCCGTCGTGATGCGCGCGCCGGTCATCTGCTCGGGCGCGGCATACGCCGGCGTGAGCGCCATGCCGTGCTCGAGCGTCACCGTCGACGCCGTCATCACGTGATCGTGCTCGATCAGCTTCGCAATCCCGAAGTCCAGCAGCTTCACGTGGCCATCGGTACGCACGAGAACGTTCGACGGTTTGATGTCGCGGTGCACGATCCTGTGGCCGTGCGCGTGCGATATCGCGCCCAGCACGTCGAGGAACAGTTGCAGGCGGGACGGCACGTCGAGCGCGCGCTCGTCGCAATATTCGTCGATCGGCTGTCCCTCGACGAGCTCGAGCACGAGGTACGGCTGCCCCTCGGGCGAGACACCGGCGTCGATCAGGTGCGCGATATTCGGGTGGGTGACGCGGGCGAGGATGTTCGCTTCGCGGCGAAACCGCGTCTCGGAACGCTTGAAGCGCACGATGTCGAGAAGCTTGACCGCCGCGCGCTGTTCGAACTGGCCGTCACACCGCTCGGCGAGCCAGACGACCCCCATGCCGCCGTGTCCGATGGGGGATAGCAGCCGGAAGGTGCCGAAGACGCGGCCCGCGAACCCGGCGACGTCGGCCGCCGTCCCGGCGGCCGGGCTGTCGGCACCAAGGACGACAGCCTGTTCGAGGAAGTGTTTCTGCCGAACGACCTCGTGCTCCCGCAGGAGATCGCCGACGGCGTCCGCGAGCGCTGGATCCTGCTGGCGGAGTGCCGCCAGCCATGGCGCGCGGTCCTCTTCGCTCAGATCCAGCGCCTCGTCGAGGCGCTGGCTCATGGCACGCCAGCGTTCCGGATCGATCTGGGGCATTGCGGCAGCGCGCTCCCTGCTGCCGGGGGCGCTGCCGATCCTGCCATGGTTGCGGGCGGCTCAGCATGAAAAAAACCGCCGGCTGAGCTGCCGGTGCCCTGTCTACTCGTTCAGCGCCACCTCGCGTGCGCCTTTTGGCGTGCGCACGCCGCCCACTGGCAGCAGCATCGGCACGCGCCGGCGGTACGACTCGTACGCGACTCCATGTTCCGCGACGAGGTCCCGCTCCTCGAACTGAATCGCGATGAGGATGTAACCCGTCGTCGCCACCGCGAACACGAGGTGGGCGGCCGTCATCGTCGGCGTCATCCAGAACGCCAGCAGGAATCCTGCGTAGAGCGGATGCCGCACGACGCGGTACGGCCCGGGCATCGTGAAGCCCACCTTCGAATACGGTCGGCCGAGCAGCGCAATCCACACCTGGCGGAGCCCGAACAGATCGAAGTGGTTGATGAGGAACGTCACGATCAGCACCAGCGCCCAGCCCGCTCCCGACAGCGTCCACAGCACTACGGCGGCCGGGCCGTCCACCGACCAAATCTCGCCGCCGAGCGGACGCCATTGCCAGAACAGCAGCAGCAACGCGGCGCTCGCGCACAGGACGTACGTGGATCGCTCGATCTCCGCCGGCACGATCCGGGTCCAGCGCTGCTTGAACCAGCGGCGCGCCATCACGCTGTGCTGCAGCGCGAACAGCGCGAGCAGGCCGGCATCAACGGCGAGCGACACGCCGAGTCCTGCGACCGGCAGACCGTCCAGGCGCGTCGGCACCGCGATGCCGGCGACGAATGCGATCGCATACAGGAACGTGCCCAGGAACACGAGATAGGCCAGGGTGCCGTACGCGAAGAACACGATTCTCTTCATCGGACTTCTCCTTCAGGCGCTGTCAGTTCCGGTAGAACACGTAGTCGGTCGTGTACGGCACCAGCGCTCTCTTGCCGGCATCGCCCCAGGAGCTGCATCCGGTGGACGGAGCCACGCCGCCCGCCGTGTTCACCCGCTGGATGTAGGTCGTCTTCCACAGCTTGTCGCCAACCGGGCCCTGCTCGGCGCCGGTGATCCGAAGCAGGAGCCAGGGACTGGCGCCGGGTGCGACGAAGGCGGCGTCGGTGGAGCTGGCGATTGCGACCGCCCACACCGTGCTCGAGTCGCGGGAGTGCTGCCAGGTGGCGCGCGGCACGCCGTTCTCGAACGGGTTGGGGCTGAGGAAATGCGTCGTCAACTGCTCGCCGCCGACGTCGAACAGTGTGGCCTGCGGCCCGAGGAACGACCACGTTGCACCTGTGGACGTTGGCAGACAGATGTAGTTCTGCGTTCCAGACGCGTGGCCGATCAGGAACGGCTCGTGACCCGCGGGCACCTCCAGGTTCGCAGGCACAGTTGGTCGCGGGATATCGTTCGCTGCGCCTGCGTGCGCGAGCTCGATCGCGACGGGAGTGAACAGCAACGCGGTGACGGTGAGCAGACAGGTCTTTCGAAGCATGTGAGGTTCTCCTTGCGTGAGTGAATCCGACGTCCTGTCTGGTAATCGGAATCGGCGCGCGGAAAGCGACAGCGCCTGCCGCTAGATGTCGAGATCGTTCCGGAGGGGTCTTTCGAGGAAACGCGACGCGCTGACCGTGTCGTGCTCTGCGAGCAGCGTCTGCAGGTCGGCTGCGAGCGACGCATCGCGCTCGAAGAGGGACGCGAGCCAAGCGGCTCGTTCTGCGACGGTCATCTCCAGCGCTTCATCGAGGTACGGACTGAGGCGGCGCCAGCGCTCTGTGCTGAAAGGAGGCATGGACGTCAGGCGACCGTGCGTCCGGCGATGGCGTGGTGCAGGTAGAGGCGGCCCTTCTCCCAACTGCGCTGAATGGTTCGTTCGGAGACGCCGCGCATCGCGGCGATCTCGGCAAACGAGAACCCGCAGAAGAACTTCAGGTCGATGATCTCGGCGAGATTCGGTTCGATCTTGGCCAACTGGTCGAGCGCGTCGCCGATCTCCACCAGTGTCTGCGGGTCGGCAGCCGCATCGATGTGCGTGTCGAGCGTGGTGACGTGAAACAGGCCGCCGCGCTTGTGCGCGCGGCGGCGGCGGATCTCGTCGATGATCAGTCCACGCATCACACGGGCGGCATAGCCCATGAAGCGCGCGTGATCGACGAACACCGTCCCTTCGCGGCCGGAAATCGTCAGGTAGGCCTCGTGCAGCAGCGTGGTCGCGCCGAGGCTGCCACGGCCTCCCTGCCTGTGGACTTCGCGCCTCGCCAGGCGGTGAAGCTCCGAGTAGAGCTTGTCGAACAGTGCGTTGGCGAAGCCTTCTTCACTTCCGGCGTCTGGCGTCACGGCGACGGTGTTGTTCACATCAGACAAGATCGGAAACCGTGAGAGAAAGACGTCACGCCAACGAAATGGCCGAGCTGGCCGGGGTTACGTCCTGGCCAGCTCCGCCCCGTATGCCTGGATCTTCCGAACCGCTTCGGCGATCCGATCGATGTCGGACGGCGCGGCAAGGAGGAGGTTCTGCGTGACGGCGACAGTCGTCGCGCACACCTCGCGGTTCCCTTTCAGGTCGTTGAAGCTGTCGCGATACGCCTTCAGATGCTGCGCGCTGAACAGCCGCTTGAAGCCGCGCGACGCGATGGCTTCGTCCAGAAGGCCGTCGTTGTACTGCTCGCGGTAGCCGGTCGAACAGGGAATCCCTTCGGCTCGCATGGCCCTGATGAATTTGTCGCGCGTCAGCCCCTGGAACTTGTCCGCCTCGTATCGGAACGGGTAGAGATGCCAGACGGCCCGGCTGTTCTCCGGCAGCCGCGCCGGTCGGATGCCGGGGATTTGCTGCAGCGCCGCCGTCAGGCGCGCCGCGTTTTCGCGGCGTCGCGCGGTGTCGTCGCGCAGCTTGTCGAGCTGCTGCAGCAGCATGGCGGCCTGGACGTGTTGCATGCGGAAGTTGCCGCCGCGGGTGAAGCTGCCCGTCCCCTTGTTGCCGCCGTACGGCCGTCCGCAGTCGTGATACGAGCTGGCGCGATCGATCAGGTCGTCGCTGTTGCCCGTCACGGCGCCGCCTTCACCCGACGGCAGGTGCTTCGAGTTCTGGAAGCTGAAGGCGCCGAGATCGCCGATCGTTCCGCACTTCTTGCCTTTGTACTCAGCGAGCCAGGCCTGGCAGGCATCCTCGATCACGCCGAGCTGCCGCTTCTTCGCGACGGCCATGATCGGCTCCATGTCGCACGGCATGCCGTAGATGTGCACCGGCATGAGGGCTTTCGTGCGTTCCGTGATCCGGCTCTCGATCGACGCCGGGTCCATGGTCAGCGTCGCGGGATCGGTGTCGGCGAAGACCGGCAGCGCCTTGTGCGTCAGGATGGCGTTGTAGCTCGCGATGAACGTGAACGGCGAGACGATGACCTCGTCGCCGGCGTCCACGTCGAGCACGTGCATCCCGACGATGAGTGCGGTCGTGCCGCTGGCGGTGGCGAGGCAGCGTTTCGCGCCGAGCAGTTGCGCGTAGGCGGTCTCGAACTGCTGCACCTGCTCACCGGAGCCGCGGTACCACTGGCCGCTGCGCAGCACGCGGAGAATCGAGGGCTCCCATGTCTCTCGCCACTCCGGCCAGCGGGGCCAGCTCCCCTTGTGCACCGGCGTGCCGCCGAGCAGTGCCGGTTTGTCCGTCGCCGAGCGTCCGAAGACCTTCTTCGGAAACAGGCTCACGGTCGCCAACGTGCCGGCGGCGAGGCCGAAGAACTCGCGACGGCTGTTCCTCATGCTCATGTGGTCCCCCTGCGCGAGGATTCTAACGCGGAGCGGGTCGCCGTGTCGGCTTTCCCTCGCCTCTTTCGATATCTCAAGTCGAGGAGGTTCAGGAATGACACGTTTACATGGGAAGTTCGTTGGCGCGGCGCTCGGCGTCGCCATGATGTGCGCCACCACGGCGGCGCCGGCGTCGGCACAGTCCGAGAAAAAGGAACGCACGCCGTTCCAGGCGCGCGTCATCGTCACACCACTCGGCACCGGGTTCTCGAGTTCGTCCTTGACCGTTCCGGCCGGCAAGCGGCTGGTGATCGAGAATGTGTCCGCCATCTCGCGCAGTCCCGTCGGCTACCGGATGGAGATCAACTTCTTCAGCTACATCGACGGCAACGGCGACGGTGTGGCAGACATCGCCGACATCACGTTCCATCGGATCGCGCTGACCGATCAGGGCACGTTCGGCGACACCGCCATCGCGTCCGCAAATCACAAAGTGCTGGTCTTCGCCGACGGCACTGTCGGCACTCAGAACCCGCAGGTCGTGGTGCAGGCGCGCATGAACGCTGCGCTCGTCGGCACCCCGTTCGTCCAGGCGCAGGTCACGTTCTCCGGCTATCTCGAGGACCTGGCGGTTCAGTAAGAAATCAGCGCCGCAAAACACGCGGCTGAGCTCGCGGACGATGGGTGGGAGCAGCGATAATGACGCGTACCGCTCCCAAGCACGCGTCTCCAGCTCAGCCGCAGGTCCACATGCGCAGGGCGTTGCCCTTTTCCGTTCAGTTGCTGCTTACGTTCGTCGGCCTTCTCCTGGCGATGACGGCTGTACTCACGAGCGCTGCCTACACATCGTCGCGCGACATCCTCGAGGAGGAGGCGCGACGCAGCGTCGATCTTGCCACCGACACGCGCCGGCACACCGTCACGCAGTTGTTCGAGCTTCGACAGGCGCGCGCCGAAGGCTTTCTCAAGAGCCTCGAGTCGTTCTGCAGCGAACCGCTGGGTGGAGGGCGCCTCGCCTGGGTCGATGACTGCGTTCACACGATGCTCGACGACTTCCGTACCAGCGAGCGCGCGACGGGTGTCTTGTTGGCATACAGTGCGCGACGGATCCGCCGTTCCGGCAGTCCGGTCACTGCCGGCGCGCCTCCGGCGGGAGCGCTTGCGCGAATGGTCCCGGGCGCCGATGGCCGCATCCAGCATGTGATGACCGCCACGCTCGGAAAGGTCGCCCTCACGGTGCAGTACACCGATGACGAGGTCGCCACGCTGTTTCAGGGGCAGTCCGTGTTCGCGCGCGGCCCCGAGGTGTTTCTTGCCGATCACACGGGGCGGTTCCTGTTTCCGGCGCAGCACGAGCCGCCGGTGCCCGCCGATCGATCCGCTGTCTTCCTGGAGGATTGCCGCCGGGGTGCGCCGGCCTTTGTGGACGTCGACTACCGCGGCATCACCGCGATCCAGAGTTTCCGCCCGGTCGAGGCCCTCGGCGGCGCGTGTGTCGGGGCGCGCATCGGCTACGAAGAAGCGCTCGCGCCGGCGCAGCGGCTTCGAGCGGACCTGATGGTCCGCGCCGCGTGGTTCGTCCTGGTCGGCGTCGTCTTGTCGTTGGTTGCCGCTCAGTGGATCTCCCGTCCGGTGAGGCAGCTCGCCGCATCGGCGCGCCGGCTTCAGACAGGACAGTTCGATCGACCCATTCCGCTGGCCGGACCCTCGGAGGTACGCGCGCTCGGGACGGCGTTCAACGCGATGGGCAACGATCTCGCGGAGCTCGTCGCCAGAGAACAGGCCGCCCGGCGCGAAGCGGAGGATGCGAGCCGATCGAAAGACGAATTCCTGGCGACCGTCTCGCACGAGCTGCGCACGCCGTTGACCGCCATCTTCGGGTGGGCGCAAATGCTGCGGTCGGAGCGGCTGGCGCCCGAGCGGATGCGGCACGCGATTCAGGTCATCGAGCGAAGCGCGCGCGTGCAGCGGCAGTTGATCGACGACCTGCTGGACGTGTCGCGCATCGTATCGGACCGGCTGCGCATCACGCGCGAGCCGGTGCGCCTCAATGAGGTTATCGACGCGGCGCTCGACGCCGTCCGGCCGCAGGCCGCCGAGAAGCAGGTCGCGATCGACACGCACCTTTCCAATGACGCGCTCGTGCTCGGTGATCCCCGGCGGCTCGAACAGATCGTCTGGAACCTCGCCTGGAACGCCGTGAAGTTCACCCATCCATCGGGCCACGTCAGGATCGAGCTGACGCGCGTCGAACGCCAGGTGATCCTGAAGGTCGCCGACGATGGCGTGGGCATCTCGTCCGCGTTCCTGCCCTACGTCTTCGACTGGTTCCGGCAGTCTGACGCAAAGGCGCGCAGCCAGGCCGGTCTTGGCCTCGGACTCGGCATCGTTCGCCATCTCGTCCAACTGCATGGCGGCAGCGTCCGGGCGGAGAGCCGCGGCGAAGGCCGGGGCGCGACGTTCACCGTGATGTTGCCGGCGTTCGAGCCGACCGCCCCGCTTCTTTCCGCGTCCGAGGCGGCAGCGCCGCCGCCGGCCGTGCGCCGCCTCGATGCCATCCGCGTGCTCCTCGTCGAAGACGACGACGACACGAGGGAAGCCGTGCGCCTGACACTGGAAAGTTGCGGCGCGTCGGTCGCCGCCGTCGCAACGGCAGGCGAAGCTCGCCGCGACATGCTGGGGAGTGCGCCGGACGTGTTGATCTCGGATATCCGGATGCCCGAGGAGGACGGCTACTCCTTGATCCGTTCGCTGCGCGGCGCCGGCATCGCCACGCCTGCCATCGCGCTCACCGCGTACGCCCGCCGGGAGGATGCCGACGACGCTCGCGCCGCGGGATTCCAGATGCACCTGCCGAAACCGGTCGACAGCGCACGCCTGATCGACGCCGTCGCGACGCTGGCCGGGCCCCGTACGGTTCACTGACATCGCGCTCGTCTTGACACTTTAAAGCATACGATTGACACTTGGTCATATGCGGACAACCCTGGACCTCCCGGCGGAACTCCTCGACGATGCCCAGCGGGCGCTCGGATTCAAGTCGAAGACCGACACGATCATCGTGGCGTTGCGGGAGCTCGTCCGGAGACAGCGTGTCGACCGGCTGAAGGAGCTGCTCGGAAAGGTGGAGCTCGACGTCGACATTCCGCGCAGCCGTCGCCGGCCTCGATGATCGTCGTCGATACGTCCGTCTGGGTGGCGGCACTGCGCCGGCACGGGCGGGAGGCGGACATCCTCCGGCAGTTGCTGGATGCCGACGAAGTGCTGCTTCCGGTGCCGGTGAGGATCGAGGTGCTGTCCGGCACCTCGCAGCGTCAACGTGCCGCGCTGCGTTCCGCGCTGTCGGCCTTGCCGCTCACCTACCCGACGGACGATACGTGGCGCCTCATGGACAGGTGGACGGATCGCGCGTCGAAGGCTGGCACCGCGTTCGGCGTAGGCGACCTGCTGATTGCCGCGCTGGCGCATGAGGCGGGGGCGCTCGTCTGGTCGATGGACGACGCGTTCACCCGCCTCAATCGCCTGCGGCTGATTGGCCTCTACGAACCGTAGCGCGGTGACGAGGTGCTATCTTTCTGCGCGCAACGAGGGGGCGTGCCATGGCAGCCGACGACAGGATTACCCGGCGCAAGTTCCTCGAACAGGGGTCGGCGGCGGCCGTTGGAGCCGCTGCGACAGGAAAGGGCGGGCAGGCGCAGAAGCCCCGGCCGCCGGCACGGGTCAGCTTCGTCTCGCCGGCAGGCTCGGCGATCCCGTTCCCGCAGGAGACGCTCTTCGCGTCCGGCGCCCCGAGGTCTTTCACCGGCGCTCAGTTGGGCGAGATCGCGTTCCCGCTCGGCGGCATCGGCACCGGCACGTTCTCGCTCGGGGGCCGCGGCGACTTTCGCGACTGGGAGATCTTCAACCGGCCGAACAAGGGCAAGGCGCTGCCGTTCACGTTCGTCGCGCTCTGGGTCCGCCGCGCGGGAGCAACGGCATCGGCGGTCGTGAAGGTTGTCGAGGCGCCGCTCCAGCCGCCGTTCCGCGGCCGCGACGGCGTCCCGCGCAGCCGCGCCCAGGGACTTCCTCGTTTCGCTGGCGCCCGCTTCACCGGGTCGTATCCCTTCGCCGAGATCGCGTTCGAAGACGAGTCGCTGCCGATCGCCGTGTCACTCGAGGCGTTCAACCCCTTCATCCCGCTCTCGGTGGACGATTCGTCGCTGCCGGTCGCGATCGTGCGCTACCGGCTGACGAATCGCACCGATGCGGCTGTGGACGCGGCGCTCGCGTTCTCGATGCTCAACGCGATCGGCTACGACGGGCGCGCGCCGCTCGAGAGCAACGCGTTCGAAGGGTTTGGCCGGAACCTGACGCGCGTGCGCCGGGACGGCGGAATTGTCGGCCTCGATTTCACCTCCGACAAGTACGAAGCCGACAACATCCGCTCCGGATCGATGGCGCTCGTGACGACTCACCAGGAAATCAGCGCCCGCACCGCGTGGGAGGGCGGCCAGTGGTGGGATCCGTTCCAGAAATGGTTCGACGAATACGCCGCCACCGGAACGGTGAAGGACCCGCAGGATCCGGAACCGACTCCGGACGGGCGCTCCAACTACGCGACGCTGGCTCCGCGTCTCACGCTGAAGCCCGGCGAAACGCGCGACGTCCGCTTCGCTGTCGCCTGGTACTTCCCGCTGCGTGAGAACTACTGGAACCGCGAGCCCGAGGTCAGGGGCCGCAAGCTGCGCAACGATTACGGCACGCGGTTCCGCGACGCCTGGCACGTCGCGGCTCACACCATCGCCCATCTCGATCGGCTCGAGCGCGGCACGCGGGCGTTTCAGCAGGCGTTGATGTCCAGCACGATTCCCGCGGTGGCGCTCGACGCCGTGTCGAGCCAGATGTCGATCCTGCGCACCAACACGTGCCTGCTGCTCGAAGGGCGGCAGTTCTTCGCGTTCGAGGGCAGCAACGACGAGTCCGGCTGCTGCCCGATGAACTGCACGCACGTCTGGAACTACGAGCAGGCACTCGCACACCTCTTTCCGGATCTCGAGCGGTCGATGCGGGTCACCGACTTCACGGCAAACCTGCAGGACGACGGCGCGATGGCGTTCCGGACGCTGATACCGCTCGGACGCGCGCGGTGGAAGTTCAAGCCGGCCGCCGATGGGCAACTGGGGTGCATCCTCAAGCTGTATCGGGAATGGCAGTTCTCGGGCGACGATGCGTGGCTGCGGACGTTGTGGCCGTCGGCGAAGCGGGCGCTGGAGTATGCGTGGAAGTACTGGGATGCGGACCGCGACGGTGTGATCGACGGGGAGCAGCACAACACCTACGACATCGAGTTCTACGGCCCGAACACGATGGTCGGCACGCTCTATCTCGGTGCGCTGGTGGCGGCGGAGCGGATGGCGCGTCATCTCGGCGACGGCGCGGCCGCCGACTCCTACAAACGCATCTTCGAGAGCGGACGCGCCAGGCTGGACGCGCTGCTCTGGGCAAACGGCTACTACGTGCAGCGCGTGCCCGACCCGAAGACGATCCGTGCGGAGCAGGTGGAGCACCGCGAGACCTGGTACGCGCCGGCGATCGACCAGGGCGCCATCAAGTACCAGTACGGCGACGGGTGCCTCTCGGACCAACTGCTCGGGCAGTGGTTCGCCGAAGTGGTCGGTCTCGGCCATCTGCTGCCGGCGGAACACGTGCGCGAGACGCTGCGCTCGATTTACCGGCACAACTTCAAGACCGACTTCTTCAACGTGCCGAACACGCAGCGCATTTTCGCCATCAACGACGAGAAGGGGTTGCTCCTCTGCTCGTGGCCGAACGGCAACAGGCCCAAACTGCCGTTCGTCTACTCGGACGAGGTGTGGACCGGGATCGAGTACCAGGTCGCGGCACATCTCATCTACGAGGGCATGGTCAGCGAGGGTCTCGCGATCACGCAGGCGGTTCGCGACCGCTACGACGGACAGCGGCGCAATCCCTGGAACGAGGTCGAATGCGGCAACCACTACGCGCGGGCGCTCGCGAGCTGGTCGCTGCTCACCGCGCTGTCAGGGTTCCGCTACTCCGCGCCGGAGGCGTCGCTCGCGTTTGCGCCGCGCGTGAACGCGAACGATTTCCGCTGCTTCTTCACCACCGGCGCGAGCTGGGGCACCTACCGGCAGACGCTCGGCCGCCAGAACGCGATGGCGACGCTCGCCCTGACACACGGGACGCTCACGCTCGGCGCGCTTCGGCTCGAGAGCCGCCTTCCATCGGTCACCGATGTGTCGGGCGCCGTCGACGGGCGTCCGGCGAGGGCGCGCGACGATCGCGGCACGATTCGCTTCGATCCGCCGCTCGCCCTCGGCGCCGGTCAGACGCTCGAACTGCGACTGCGCGGGCGATGAAGCTGCCCGCACCTACTGGCAGATGCTCGAATTGGGCGCTTCGGGAACCCGCAGCTTCCACTTGAGCGGCGTGGTGCCGGGCTCGGGCGTGTCCGCCTCCCAGATCAGATCCGAGATGCACTTGTGGCCCGAGTCGTTCGGATACACGCCCATGCCGGACGTCGTCTGGCTCGCCTTGACGAGCACGCCAATCGACGCCGGATACAGATAGAGCGGCATCGCCGTGCCGTCGTCGCCGGCCACGAACCACGGATTCGAGCAGCCGAAGTTCACCTTCGGCGAGTTGTGATCGTGAACGGCGCCGTTCTGTTCCGGGTGCTCCACGGTCGTCTTGATCTCGACCTCCATCTTCATGCAGTGGTCGCGCAGCTTGTCGTACGTGTTCACGAAGATGATGCGGCCGCCCGACCCGATGGTGAACGGCTTGACCGCGGCCTCGATGGTCGAGTTCAGCTTCTTGAAGACCTGGTCGATGATCTCGAGCGCGGGGGGCAACTGGGCCCAGCGAATCGTGCACGTCGGGATCGTGTCGATCAGGGGCGTGCACAGCTCGGTGATTTTTGCAGTCGCGTCGATCGATTTCGGGTAGGGATTGGGATAGCCGGTGACGGCCACGACCAGCCACGGCCGGCCTGCCTGGATCATCCGGTACTGCTGCAGGATGGTCGTCAGGTTGTAGGTCAGGTTCGTGTAGAGCGACTGGTTGCCCAGGATCACCGACGCGCACGACGTGGCGCCCGTGAAGTCGTGGTCCTTGACCTTGTCGAAGCACGACGACACGAGATCGACGATGGTCGGGTTCTGCTCGCCGACGGTCAGCGTGATCAGATCGGGGCGATAGTTCCAGGTCTGCGCGAGCTGCCCGCCGGTGATCTCCGTTGCGGACGTCGTCCCGTTCTTCGCAATGTTGAACTCACACCATTGGCCCCATTTCTTCAGGTGGTCTTCCCACAGGTGTCGCGAGTATCGCTCGGTCTCCGAGACGTCGTGGCCCGCCGGGATGTCGTCTCCCGCCGCGACGTATCGGAGACCGCAGGCCGTCTGGGCCACAAGCGGGCGCAGACCGTCGCCGCCGGCGCCGAACAGCGACAGGCCCGCCGCGACCAACACGCCAACGACTAACCGTTTCATCGGCACTCCTTCACGTGCTCGCGGATGCGAGCGGCTTGTGACTGAAAACGATGGAGGGCCGCCGGGTGGCGGCCCTCCATCGCGACTCAGAACTTGATCACCGTGACGATGAGGATGTTGTTGTCCTCGCGGAACTCCGGCGGCGTGCTCGTCGCGTTGACGAGGTTCGACGGATCAGCGCTGACGAACGACACCAGCTCTCCGGTCACGCTGCTCACGGGGATCGTCATGGTCAGACCCTGCGAGGGTCCGAGGTTGCCCTTGCAGCTGAACCTGACGTAGGTATACGGCCCGGCCGCCGGCACCTTCGTCGTCGTGCACAGCGCCGCGAAGGCGGGATCGGACACCGTCGGCGTGCCGACGTTGAAGGTGCCCGTGTTCGCGTAGACGACGAAGTCCACCAGCGTGTCGGTCGCCGGATTCAGCGCCGTCGCGGTATCGCCGACGTTCACAATCTGTGCGGTGAACGTCTGCGTCGTCACGCCAAGGCCCGTGTAGCCGGGGCTGGCGACGAGCTGCGTCGCCACGAGGTCCGCGCAGGCGACGCAGCCGCTGCCCGTGACCGTCGTGACCTCCGTCTTGGCGTTGTTGCCCTCGTTCGACTCCGCGAACAGGCCGCTCGGATTGGCCATGTCCGGCGGGTCCACCGTCGCTGTCACGCTCAGATCCGCTGGCGGGATCAGCGAGAGGAGAACCGCCAGGCCGAGCGTGATCGTCGTGTCGCCGCCTCCCGGCAGGTCGCCCGTGCACGTGACCACGTTCGACACCGGCGCGGCGCAGTTGAACCCGTTCGTGCCTTCCGCGTTCAGGAAGAGCACGCCGGCGGACGGGAGGTTGATCGCAATCTTCACCCCGTTGGCCGCTTCGGTGCCGGCGTTGACGGCCACGGCCGTGTACTTCAGCACCTGACCTGGCGCCACCGGATCCGGGTTGTCGTTGAGCACGGACAGGATGAGATCGAATCCTGAACCGCTCACCGACGTCGTCACCGAGGACGTGTTGTCGGACAGGTGATCCGCCGTCTCGCTCACCGCGCCCATATCGGTCGTGAGCGCCGGCGAGGTGGCGTTGGCGGCGTTGCTGATCGGCAGCGTGACCCCCGCGTTGACGGTCGTGCGGATCGTGATCGTGACCGCCGCACCGGGCGCGAGCCCGCCGCCTGCATCCTGGCAGGTGACGGTCGGCGCCGAGTAGCTGCAGGTCCACCCGTCCGTCCCGTTGGCGTCGACGAACGCGAGGCTGCTCGGCAGCGAATCCGTGACGGTCAGCGGACTGGCCGCGCTCGCGTCGCCGTTGTTCTGCAGCAGCAGCGTGTAGACGAGCTCGGCGCCCGGCGTCACGGCGCTCGGCGACGCGCTCTTGTTCAGGTACAGGTTCGGCGACTTCGGCACGATCAGCGTCGTGTGCGTCGAGCAGTTGTCGGTCTCGCCCGGCCCGAACTCCTCGATCAGATCGTCCGGATCGACGCACGCCTCGTTGTCGAGCGACTTGCCCGACTCGGCCGTCATGAACACCGCGATCCTGATTGTGACGGTTTGATCCGGATCGAGGTCACCGACGCACTCGACGAGGTTGATCGGGTTCTGCGAGATCTGGCACGCCCAGTTGTTCTCCTGGCCCGGGTCGATCTCCGCGGCGAGCGGAATCAGGCCGACCGGGAGCGGGTCCCTCATCACGACGTCTTCCGCCCGCTGGCCGTCGCCCGACTTGTTGTTCTTGATCGTGATCACGTACTCGCCCGGCTGGCTCTGGCTCGACGTGGTCGGGCCTGTCTTCTCGATGCTCAGGTTGATCACCGACTGCACCAGTACGAAGGCGGTCGCCGTGTTGTTCTGCTCGCTGCCCTCCGGGATCGTGTTGTCCGGATCGACCACGACCTCGTTGGTGAGGCCGACGTTCTGGTTCGGCGCGGTGACGCGGATGTTGATGATCCTCGCCGTTGCCTCCGTCGTGCCGCCGTTGATGGTGGCGCCGATGCAGTCGACGACGCCCTCGCCCTGGCTGCACGTGAAGGCCGCGCCCGGGCCGCCGCCGTCGGTCGCGGAGACGAACGTGACGCCGGCCGGCAACACGTCACGGACGGCGACGTTCGATGCCGCATCCGAGCCGGTGTTCCAGACCTTGATCGTGTAGTCGATCGTCCCGCCCGGCGTGACCGCCGGCGAGGGCGACACGCTCTTCGACACCCGCAGGTCGTTGAAGGCGCCGTTGCCGTCGTCCTCGACCACGATCTGGGCCGACGACTGGTTGTTGAACTCGTTGCCCTCGCGAATCAGGTCCTCGGGGTCCACGATCGCCTGGTTGGTGTACGTGCCAGGCGTGTCGGGCGCGAAGCTCTTGATCATGATCGTCGCGGGTCCGGCCGCCACGACCGGCGGCCCGAGCGTCGCACCGGGCAGCTCGCCGCCGCGGCACTCGATGTAGCCGCCAACCTGGCTGCAGTTGAACTGGTGGTCGCCCGTCGCCTCGATGTAGCGCGAGCCGGCCGGCAGGTAGTCGCGGACGATGATGCCGCTGACCGGATCGGTGCCATCGTTCCTGATTTCAATCTTCCAGGTGACGACCGCGTTGCGGGCGACCGGATCGGCCGGCGACACCCGCGTCTTGACGATCGTCAGCTCGTTGAACGCGCTCGTCGACGCGCCGCCGCGCTGCACGGCCGTGTCCTGGACGGCGAAGTTGTTGTCCTCGTTGATCTCCGCGATGGCGCCGTCCGGATCGACGCGCACCTCGTTGTGCATCGACCCTTCGAACGACTGCGCGAAGATGCGGAACTTGATCGTCGCGGCATCGGGACCGAGCGGCGCTGGCGCGTTCGGGCCGGCGTACGACTCGCTCTCGGTGCCGCGGATCGAACCGCCGACGCACTCGAGCGTCCCGGCCGAGTGCGAACAGGTGAATCCGTTGGTCGCCTGGACGATGTCGCGGAAGATCGTGCCGGACGGCAACGTGTCGCGCAGCCGGATGTTCGTCGCGTCCTGCGGACCGTTGTTCTCGACGACGATCGTGTACGTCTGCGTGCCGCTGGGAGCGATCGGGTCGAACAAATCCGTCTTCACGACCGACAGGTCGATGCCGGTCTGGACGACCGTCGCCTCCGTCGACGTGTTGTTGGTCTCGTCCGATTCGAACACGCTGTTGAAGGGATCGACGGTTGCCGTGTTCGAGATGCTGCCGATGTACGGCGGCGCGACCAGCACCAGCGTGATCGTCTTGATGGATTCCGGCGGAATCAGGCCGCCGCTGCAGGTCACCACGTTCGTCGCCGGATCGACGCTGCAGCCGCCGGCGAAGTCGGGGGCGTTGAAGCTGTGGAGAATCGTGCCTGCCGGCAGCGGATCGCGGACGACCACGCCCGTGGCGAAGTTCATGCCGCTGTTGCCGATGGTGAGCACGTAGGTCAGGCCGCCGCCGCAGAGCGGCGCGCCGGGCCACGACCGCGCGCAGACCGGATCCGGCGAGTCATCCTTCGTAATCGTCAGGTCGATGTACGGCTTGATGGTGGTCAGCTCGGTATCGGTGTTGCTGTACCCCTGGTTCTTGATGTTGCCCGTGACCGACGCCGTGCTGATGAAGCTCGATCCGGACGGGCCGATCACCTTTCCCGTGACCGTCATCAGCACCGTGCCGCCGGGATTGAGGGTGCGCACCAGGCACGACGTCTCACTCGCGGACACCGTGCAGCCACCCTGCTGTCCGATGGTGCCGTCGGTGACCAGCGGAGGATCCGAGACCAGCACGCTCGCCGCCTCGAGGCTCTGCGTGCCGAGCACGATCATGACGTCGTCGGCACGCGTGCTCGCGTTGTTGCTCGCCAGTATCTTGAAGGTGACGTTGGCGCCGGGAACCACCGGGTCGGGTCCCGCCCCGGTAATGACCGCAGAGTCGTCGGTGATGTTGACGCTGAGCGGCGCCGGAGGGGGAACCGGGATCACCACGGTGTTGACGAGCGCCGAGGTGTTGTTCAGTTCGCTTGCTTCGGCGATGGCGTTCTCCGGATCCACGACCGACGTGTTCGTCAACGTCGTCTCCACCATCGGCGCGATGGCGTTGATCGTGATCGTGGCATTGGCGCCGGCGTTGACCGCGCCGCCCGAGCACGTGACCGTGTGGTCGACGATCGCGCACTGGAAGAGGCTGGTGCCTGTCGCCGTGATGTTCGTCAGCTCCGCCGGCACCGTATCCATGACGACGACGTCGGTGGCGTTGATCCCGCCCTGATTGGCCACCGTCAGCGTGTAGGTCACGGGCGAGGGATCCGCCGGCGTGCTCACGACGACCGACGTCGGTCCGATCTTCGTCATCGTCAGGTCCGGCAGGTTGCCGCCGCCACCGCCGACGAGAACGTTCGTCGTCGTTGTGGTCGTGAAGTTCTGGGCCGACTTCGTGCCGGTCACGGTCGCGGTGTTGTTGAGCGTGGCGCCGGCAGCAGCGAGCACCTGGCCGCGTATCGTCACCACCCACGTGCCAAAGCCCTCGATCTCGCCCGCGTTGCAGGTCACGCCGTTGATCGTCTGCGAGCAGGTCCCGCGCGTCGTGGCCAGCTGCAGCTGCGGCGGCACGCCGATGCCGCCGAGTCCGTTGAACTGGTCGTTCAGGACGACGTCGCTGATCTTCGCGCCGCCGCCGTTGAACATCGTGATGGTGTAGGTCAGTTCCGCGCCCGAGACGACGGGACTCGGACTGCCGACGTTGGTCATGGTCACGGGACTCTTCTGCTCGGCGAGTCCGTCGAACCCTGACGCCAGCAGCATCAGACACAATCCGGCGCCCACGCCGGCCGAGCGAAATGCAGTTCTCATCACTGGACTCCGTTTCCCTGCGACACGCGGCCGTACTCGAAGGCTGTCGTTCGAAGGAGAGGCGGAGGATGATCCACTGCATGCTCAACCGTACGCAATTAGCCAAACGGCCTACCTCTTCGTGAACGAAGTCGTAAGTCGCTGGTCGTACGTCGATCGACGTAGGCGAGGTACACTCGCGTGCAGGACCGGATGAACGAGGAAGAGTTGGCGCCCGCGGCGCCGAGACGCACGTTCCTGTCGTCGCTCGCCGTTTACACGGAGCGTGCGTCGCTGGTGATGATCGCGCTCGGATTCTCGAGCAGCCTCCCCTACTTCCTGGTCTTCGATACGCTCTCGGCGTGGTTTCGCGCCGCCGGCCTCGCGCTCGAGGTCATCGGCTTCTTCAGCCTCGTCACTCTGGTCTCGACGTTCAAGTTCCTCTGGGCGCCGTTCATCGATCGCACCAGCGTGCCGCTGCTCACCAACTGGCTGGGGCATCGCCGCTCCTGGATGCTCGTCTGCCAGTTGGTCATCATGCTCGGCCTCTGGTTGATCGCCGGATCCGATCCGACCGTCACCCTCGGACGGATCGCGATGCTCGCCGTGCTCGTCGGCTTTTGCGCCGCCACGCAGGACATCGCCATCGACGCCTGGCGCATCGAGACGGCGGGGACCTTCAAGCAGGGCGTGATGGCGGCCGCCTACCAGTGGGGCTATCGCATCGGGATGATCGTCGCCGGGGCCGTACCGCTGCTGCTCGCGGCGCCGTACGGATGGAATGTCTCCTACGCGGTCATGTCCGCCATGATGCTGATCGGCATCGCCGCGGTGTTCGCCGCTCCGCGCGAGGCGCAGCACGCGATCCGGCCGATTCGCACCGAAGGCACGGAACGCGCGCCGGCGCGCGACACCGTCGAATGGCTGCTGCGCCTCGTCGTGCTTGGAACGGGCGCGCTGATCCTCGGTTCGGGGCTGGCCGCGAATGCGGGCGTGCTCGGCCGCGTGCTTGCCGGCATCGGCGCGCCGGACCTGCGTGACGCGGTCCTCGCCGCGTGGGAGTCCGACGCCAAAGTGTGGGTGCAGCTTGCCGCGATCCTCGCCGGGCTCACCGTCATCGTGCTGGCGACGCTGCCATTGCCGGGCGCGCGCACCCGTCCCGGCGCGTATCTCTATTCAGCCCTCGGCGATCCGCTGCGCGACTTCTTCGCCCGCCATCAGACGTCGGGCGGCCTGATCCTCGCGTTGATCTGCCTCTATCGCCTGCCCGACTTCGTCATCAACATCATGAATCCGTTCTATCTCGATCTCGGCTACAGCCTGCTCGAGATCGCCGAGATCCGGAAGGTCTTCGGCGTGTGGATGACGATGATCGGCGTGTTTGCCGGCGGCGTGGCGGTGGCGCGCTACGGGCTGATGCGCGCGATGGTGGTCGGCGCCTTGGCCGGCCCGGTCAGCAACCTGCTGTTCATCTGGCTGGCGTTCCAGGAGCACAACCTGTGGGCGCTGTTCGCCGCGATCGGTCTCGACAACGTCGCCAGCGGTTTCGCGGGCACGTGTCTGATTGCCTACATGTCGAGCCTGACGTCGATTGGCTTCACGGCGACGCAGTACGCGCTCTTCTCCTCGCTCTACTCGGTTCCAGGGCGCCTCCTCGCCTCCCAGTCAGGGCGCATCGTCGAAGGGGCCGCGCGAATGGCGGATGCCGGCGGAATCTTCGCCGGCCTGAACGCGTGGATCGCGAGCGAGGCGCCTGGCAACTTCGCGAAGGCGTTCGAGCGTTCCGGCGTGACGCCGGCGGCGCTCGGCACCGGCTACGTGATCTTCTTCATGTACTCGGCGCTCATCGGCGTCTTCGCGATCGTGCTGGCGTTCATGGTGCTGCGGAAAGAAGCTCCCGGTTCTTCAGAGTGAGAGGGCCGGGACGCGCCGGCCGACTGCGAACAGAACGTCCGCACGGCGCGACTCCCGCGGGTCCGTCTCGATGGCCTGCCGCAGTGCAGCGACATAGCGATCGTGTAACGCCCGTTGCACGTCGAGACCGAGTTGGTGTGTGGCGTGTCCGGCGGCGCAGAAGTTCGCGTTCCACGCAGCTTCGGGATCGCACACCGCAAAATCCACGTGACCGGCGATCACGTCGAGTGGCTGGAAGCCGGCGTCCTCGAGGGCGGCCCGGCATCGTTCCTCCGTGCCCAAAGGTTCGCTCGCATCGTCCAGCGTCACGCCGAACTCTCTCGCACAGTGTCTGAACGTGCGCCCCGCAGACGGCGATCCCGCTCTCATCGTGGAAAACGCGACAACGCCATCCGGCTTCAGGAGACGGTGCCATTCGTGGAGTGCCTTCGAGGCGGGCATGTACAAAAGACCAGCCGAGCACGCAACGACGTCGAACGTGCGCGGCGCTATCTCTCGGAGCTCCGTGGCGTCAGCTTGCAGCAACTCGATGTTCGCCAGACCGGCTTCCGCGATAACCGTTCGCGCCTGTTGGAGCATGCCGGGAGAGACATCGACGGCGACGACGCAGCCTGCGGGGCCCACGCGCCGGGCGATCGCGCAGGCGGCGAAGCCCGTCCCGGTTCCGGCGTCCAGCGCGCGGTCGCCCTCGCGTATTGGTATGACCGCGACGAACTGCTCCGCGTAGCGGCGATGCCATTCGTCGTCGACGTAGCGCGGGGCTCGAGCGTCGAACAGCGCCGCGATTTCGACGGGATCCATCGACATCGGCGCCTTCGCCATCCCTCAGTTCTCCAGTTTGATCCTGGCGAGCTTCCGGATCAACGGGACGTCTCTCGCAGTCACCGGTTCGATGCGGACGCCGGTTCCCTCCGGATAGCGCGGAGCTTCGTCCAGCAGCTTCGTCAAGCGGCGGCTCGGCGCCCCGGCGCGCGCGGCCAGCACGGCCTTCTGGCCGAGGATGAACAGGACAAGGAAGCTGCCTTCGCACGGGGCGAGGTGCAGGATGTTGCGCTTGCCCCGCTTCAACCTGGCCGACCATCCGTGCTTCGGCGAGTACGACTTCCACTCGAGATCGACGAGATCCAGCTCGGTGGCGAGATCTTCGAGGACGTGATCCCAGATCGGCTTGGCAGGCCCGAGCGCCGCGGCGAGATCCGCGTCGTTGGGTGCCTTCGTGCGTCCGATGAATGCGTTTTGTGCCATGACAGTGTCATTGAGGTGAACGAGCGGACCGTGACGCGATGAACTGCCGCACGACGGAATCGACGTCGCGATCGACGGCGAACCCGAGTTGCAACGCTCGGCTGACGTCGAAGGCGCCCGGCCACGTCGATACCATGCGGATGATGCGAGCGTCAGGTTCGTGGCGGACGCGTGCGCGGGCCGCGGCGCCGGCGAGCCGCTCGAGGCTGTCGAGCATTTCAGCCGGCGTTACGGAGATGCCGGGCATGTTCACGGTTCTGCGCCCCTCCAGCATCGGCGCATCCATCCGCGCCGCGTGCAGCAGGTTCTGCGTGACCACGTCAGGCGAGCAGATCCACAGGCGCGTGTCGAGCGGCACCGGGCAGACCGTATCGATCCCCGCCATCGGCTCGCGGATGATGCCGCTGACGAACGAGGAGACCGCCGAGTTCGGCGCACCCGGACGCACGGCGATCGTCGGCAGCCGGCAGGAGATGCCGTCGATGAATCCGCGGCGCGAGTACTCGCTCACGAACGTCTCGGCAATCACCTTTGCCGCGCCGTAGGAGGTCTCCGGCATCAGCGGCACGTCTTCCGGCACGACGTCGGGCAGGCGCCCGCCGAACACGGCGATCGTGCTCGTGAAGACGAAGCGCGGCGGCCGCGACAGCCGGCGGCACCCCTCGAGGAGGATTCTCGTCCCATCGACGTTCACCTTCATGCCGGCGTCGAACTCCGCCTCCGACTGCCCGCTCAGCACGGCGGCGAGATGAAAGACGACATCAACGTCCCTGGCGAAGGCGGAGCGGACGAACTCTTCGTCCGCAATCGAGCCGATACGGTCGTCGATCCGCGGATCGTTCACGGGGCAGGCTGCGATGTCGAGCGCGACGATGGTGGACGGAGGCTCGGGCGAGGCGAGCAGCGCCTCGCAGAGGCGGGCTCCCAAGAAGCCGGAGGTTCCGGTAACGAGCGCGTTCATCGTCTGCTTGTCTCAGGGCGCGTGGGACCCCACCCCCACGCGCGCTCGCTCGGCGGCGCCGCTTCGCGCGCCGGCAAGACTCATGTTACGTTGCGCGCGTGACTGCATCATCCAAAATTGCGATTGTCACGGGTGCCGGGAGCGGCATCGGAAGGGCCGTTGCGATCGGGCTGCTGCACGAGGGCTATTCGGTCGTCCTGGCGGGGCGGCGGGCCGCAGCGTTGGAGGAGACCATCGATTGCACCCGTAGGGCGCAACTTCAGTTGCGCCACCGGGCGGCGGAGCCGACAAGCCACGAGGCGATTGCCGTGCCTACCGACGTGACGGATCCCGCATCCGTGCGCGCGTTGTTCGCCGCTGCGCGCGAGCGGTTCGGGCGGCTCGATTTGCTGTTCAACAACGCCGGCATCACCACGCGCGGCGTGCCGATCGAGGAGCTCACACCCGAGCAGTGGAAGGCGGTCGTCGACGTCAACTTGACGGGGACGTTCCTCTGCACGCAGCAGGCGTTCCTGCTGATGAAAGACCAGCGACCCAGAGGCGGCCGCATCATCAACAACGGGTCGATTTCTGCGCACTCGCCGCGCCCGCACTCAGCGCCCTACACGGCGACGAAGCACGCGATCACCGGCCTGACGAAGTCCACCGCGCTCGACGGACGGCGTTTCGACATCGCGTGCGGGCAGATCGACATCGGCAACGCCTACACCGACATGACAGCGGCGTATGCCGAGGGTGTGGTCCAGGCAAACGGCGAGGTCGCCGCCGAGCCGCTGCTGGACGTCGCGCACGTCGTGCGCGCCGTCGTCTACATGGCCAGCCTGCCGCTCGATGCGAACGTGCAGTTTATGACCGTGATGGCGACCAAGATGCCGTTCATCGGCCGCGGCTGAAGGAAGATATGGCTGTGATGAGACGAATTCCAGCACTGGTTGTGGCGGTTGCCACCGTTGCGGCCGTAGGCGGCCAGACGCGCGTCGAGCAGGATCTCCGCGAGCGGGCGAATGCGGCGCTGCGGAAGGCGGTCGAGTTCTACCGCACGAAGGTTGCCACGCACGGAGGCTACCACTTCGAGTACGCCGAGGATCTGAGCTACGGCCGTTCGGAGATCAGCGAAGGCCCCACACGGATCGAGGTCCAGCGCGACGGCACGCCGATTGTCGGCATGGCGTTCCTGGATCTGTACGACGCGACCGGCGATCGGTACTACCTCGAGGCTGCACGGGAGGTCGCGCACGCGCTGGTCAAGGGCCAGTACTGTTCCGGCGGCTGGGACTACTACATCGAATTCGATCCGCAGAAGCGGGCGCAGTTTCCGTACCGTGCCGACACGCCGTGCGGTCAGCGTGCGTCGACACGTTCGGAGCGGCCGTCGACGCTCGACGACAACGTCACGCAGGCGGCTGCGCGGCTTCTCATGCGGGTGGATCGCGATCTCGAATTCAAGGACGAGCAGATCCACGGCGCGTCGCTGTTCGCGCTCGACAGCCTGGTCAAGGCGCAGTACCCCAACGGCGCGTGGCCGCAACGATACTCGCGCTTTCCGAATCCGGACGACTACCCGGTCAAGCCCGCCAGCTACCCCGTGTCGTGGCCGTGGACATGGCCGGGCACCGACTATCAATCGCACTACACGTTCAATGACGACTCGATCGTCGATGCGATCGACGCGATGCTCGAGGCCGCGCGCATCTATAAGGAGCCGCGGTACCTCGCGTCCGCCGAGAAGGGCGGGGATTTCATCATCCTCGCGCAGATGCCGGATCCGCAGCCGGGTTGGGCGCAGCAGTACGACCGCGACATGCACCCCGCGTGGGCGCGCCGCTTCGAGCCGCCTTCGGTGACCGGCGGCGAGGCGCGGAGCGTCATGCGCGGGCTGCTGCTGCTGTTTCGGGAGACCGGCAAGCGGAAGTACCTCGAGCCGCTCGCCCGCGCGCTTCCGTACTATCGCCGGTCGCTGCTGCCCGACGTGGAAAACCCCTCCGAGGTGCGCCGGCGGGCGTGCCCTGGCCGGACGCCGTGCCTCGCGCGCTTCGCCGAGCTGAAAACCAACCGCCCGCTCTACGTGACCAAAGGCACGCGCGTGACCGCGATCGGATCGAGCACGACGACCGTGGACGGCTACGAGTTGAGCTACAGCGACGCATCGGTGATTACCCATTACAGTGTGCTGGTGTCGGGCGGGTGGGTTGCGGATATCGAGCGGGAGTACCGCGAGCTGCAGACGGCGGATCCCGCGACGTTGAAGCGCCCCGGACGGCTCCACGGCCTGTCGCCGTGGAGCACGCGGGAACGGGAGCCGAACCAACGACCGTCGGGCGCGGCGCTCGAAACCCGCGTGCGCGCCATCATCGACGCGATGGATTCGCGCGGCGCGTGGCTCGAGGAGGGCAGCATCGGCAAAGCGAACCGCCTCGTCACGGTATTCGCCGGAAAGGACCTCGTCGTCATGCTCGGCGGCAAGCCGATGCCGCTGAAGGAGAACGAGACGCTGGAGGTGTTCACTGGTGCCGATCCGCCGAGGCAGCGCATCATCAGGACACGCACGTTCGTCGAGAACGTCAGCACGCTGGCCGAGTACCTGCGTGTGCTACCGTGAGGGCCTCCCCGGAGGGCCCGCCGATGCCGACGCTGCGCCCGGGTACACGTTTCGGCTCCTATGAGATCGTCGGACTGTTGGGCGCGCAGGAGGTATGAGCGAGGTCTATCGCGCCCATGACGCACGGCTGGCTCGCGAGGTCGCGCCGCCTTCAGCGGCGACCCCGATCGGCTCCGGCGCTTCGAGACCTGCCGCAGCGATTGCCGTTGCCGGCGGGCAGCGCACGTTCGCTGCCGCTGTCGCTGGCTCGTGAGCCGTGCGTTGCGACGCGAGCCCGCGTTAGTTCATCGTCACCGGCGGAAACAGTCCGGGAACATATCGGCCGTCCGTGATCGTCGCGGTGCACTTGCCGCTCGCGACCGGGTCGCCGGTGTCGGCGCAGCACGGACGCTCGGGCGTGCACCGCAGCCCGTCGAACAACGCGGCAGACGCAGAGTTCTGTCCGGCTGCGGACGGATGGAAGCAGTCGCAGCAGCTCAGTTCGCTGCTCGAGAACCGATAACGCCACGACGCGTCGCTGTACGCCATCGTCACGCCGTCGGCCTTGAAGCCGCCGCCGACGGTCTGCCCTCCAATGACGACAATGGGGGACCCGTCACCAGGAGCAATGGCCGCGTACTCGTGCGTCACGCGCATCAGGATGTCCCGGTAGATTTTCGCCGAGCGGTAGCCGTCGGCGATCCGGCTGTCGCTGCACGAGGAGGTCACCGACCCGCAGATGCCGTTGCCCTGGCCGAAGAAGAGGCCCGCGAACGCGGCCGTCCTCCAGAAGTCGCCGCAGGTGGTGAACGTCTGGCAGTTCCGCTTACCGGCGTGATTGCACAGCTGCGAGACGCGCACCAGCGACGCGACGCCGACATGCGTGTCGGGAATCGACATCAGCACGTCGAGGCCGCGGCGGAGCTCCCGCTCGAACGCGGCCGGCGTCGTCCGGCAGTAGTTGCTGCGATCCTGATCGCTGCCGCGCGGACAGGAAAAGTTGAACTTGACGATCAGTCCGCCGCACACGTCGTTGTGTCCGAGGAACACCGGCACGTAGCGTGGCGCGGGTTGCGCGCTCAGCCGCGCGTAGACGGCGTGCGCCTGGGCAACGAAGTCGTCGAGCATCCGCGCGCCGGACTCGGCGCTGTTCGGCGAGGCGGCGGCGATGCTGACTCCGCCGCGGAGGCACTTGATGCGCTCGGCGTGGCTGAACACGCCTTCGGGCCCCGGCGCGCAGGCGTCAACGCCGTTCGTGTCGCTGGTGGCGTAGTTGTAATGCTCCTGATCGGTGTTCGGGCACGGAAAGCGCGATTGTGCGTTGAACCCCTTGGCAATGCTGTCGCCGCACGCATCCATCGAGAGGATGGCGGCGGGATTCCGAAACGACCACGTGCCCTGCGCGCTGTGGATGGAGACAAGGGACAGGAGAATGACGAGGCTGACGAGGGTCCTGGACATGCCGCCTCCTTTGCTGCCGTGTTTATTCAGCTCTGCATAAATCGCTTTCGACCTGTCCTCGCGCGCGCGGGCAACGCTCTCGAAGCTGATGTTCTACTCGTGACGTTTCACCGGGCTCGAAGCGCCAGGCGTCAGTCGCAAAAAGCGCGCGGCGTTATCGTGCAAGATATCGCGCTTCTGCTCGGCCGACAGAAAGGTCGCCGACTCGATCGCCTCGATGGCGACGCGCAGAGTCTCCGGCCAAATCATCTGATCCGATCCGAACATCACCCGTCGCCCAAACCCCGCCTCGACGAGACGTCGCAGATACGCATGGAACTCCGCGCGCGGCAGTGCCCACGAAATGAAACCGACGTCTACGTTCACCTGGGGATGCGAATACAGAAGCGCGAGCATCTCATCGAGCATTGGCCATCCGGCGTGCATCACGTAAAGACGCAGCTTCGGATGACGCAGCAGCGGTTCTTCGAGCAGCAGTGGGTTGCCGAGTCGAGCGCGGTAGCGTGGCGCGCCGAAGAAGTACGCGTGACCCGGCGCGCCCGGACCCACGTGAATCCCTATCGGCAGGTCGAGTTCTTCCGCCAGGGCGAAATGCCGCTCAGGCAGCGGATCGGAGAACTCATACCCGGTGTACTGAAACGTGAGTTCGCCGATGACGCGGATCTTTCTCTCCTGCGCCCAGGCGCGGATCGAATCGAGGGGAACCTGCCCGTTTGAAAGGATCGCCGGAATGACGCGAGTGGTTGCAGCCGTGTGCCAGCGCTCCAGCCTCTCGAGGGGAGACGAAACACCCGCCGCCGAGGCACTCACCACGCCCGTGATGTTGTACTGCTCCATCACGGCAACGGTGCGGCGGATGATTTCGTCCTCGGACGCGGCGGACTCGAACTCTGGTCCGTTGCACCCGCTGACTGGCGCCTTGAGGTCCTTCGGGTCGACCCATGGGAACGTCATGCCCGAACTGCACATTCTGGTGGGAGGCTTGCCGAAGTAATCCGCTGACACGGCGTGCATGTGCATGTCGATGATTGGCGGGCGGCTCACGTCTCCGCGCTGCCCACCAACGGCGCCGGCGATCACGGCAGTCGAGGCGGCAACGATGGCGAGTATGCGCATCGTCATCACGCGGTTGACCTCCTTATCGTATCGAACCGGACCGTGATCGCCGCCGTCGACGCGCGCCTAAAGATAACTGAGCCACCAGTCGCGACGACGGCGCGGACATGCGCCCTCATGCGCCCGACGTATCTCACCGGGCGGCGCACGTGAAGTTCGCCGCATCCATCATGTCTCCTCCCTTGTAGACGGCGATTTGCGGATACCGGCACACAAGAAGGGTCCGATCGATCTTCCCGTCACTGATGTGCGAGGCGACGATACGGGTCGGCGCGACGCCGTGCTCGACCCACTGCTCCAGGGCAGCCGTCATGTCGAATGCGATCGGACCCGAGTCCGAGGGAGGCGCGTGGCCCATGCCAGGCACCATGAACAGACGCAGGAATTCGTCGGTCTTCCTCGCCCCCATCACTTTCACAACGCTCTGGTAGTACTCGACAGTGTTGAGCGGCGAGATGAGTTGATCGCTCCAGCCGTGAAACACCAACAGCTTGCCGTCGGCTCGCTCGAACCTCCGCAGGTCGGGATCGGTCGCGTTGAGGACGCCGCCGTTCATCTGTTCTGCCAGCGCGACGTCACGGTCGAAATCCAGCGTGCGGAAATCCCACTCCGGATTCCTGAATACGGCGTATTTGAAGAAATCGTCGGGGATTCGGAAGGGCCGCGGGCCGCCGGCGGCGGGCGCCCATCCGATTTCGCTGCCCGGAAGCAATCCGGGGGAGATCACCGCGCCGGTCCGAGGATTCGTCGCGGGGCCATAGATTCTCTTCACCGCTTCGATTTGTGGCGCTGTCAGGCACGTGGGCGCGTCTCCCGCGCTGCACGACAGCACGCGCGGATCGAAGGTGCAGCGCGCTGGATCGGACATCAGGCTGTCGCGCAATCCGTCCCGTTCGTCACAGGCCTCGAGAACGGCTTTGTGAATCGCGGGATATTTGCTCGGAGGCACGAAGCCCGCCGGATCCTCGAGGGTGGCACGCGCGATCCATATTAGATGCGACATGACGCGCGTCCAGTAATTCACCGGAGCGCCGGCGATGATGCCGTCGTAGTCATCCGGAAAGCGCTGCGCTTCGGTCAAGCCCTGTTTTCCGCCCGTCGAGCCGCCGATCCAGTAGGACCATCGCGGGCCGGTGCCGTAGAACGCGCGGACGAGCGCTTTCCCGGTAACGGTCATCTCGTGAACCGCACGGTAGCCGAAGTCGATGAGCTTCTCCGGATGTTCGAGCGCGAATCGGCCGTCGAGCCCGCTGCCCGAATGTCCCGTGTCAGTTGACGCGACCGCGTAGCCGCGGCGTAACGGGTCCCGAAGTTGCCCGTACGAGATGGAGCCCGCCCACCCGCCATTGCCCACACCGATGAACTTCCCGTTCCAACGGGACAACGGCATCCAGATCTCTACCTTGATGTCCGAGTCGGTCGACGGCTTCAGCGTTGCGGCCACGCGGCAGAATTCCGGCAGATCGCGGATCGCTGCGTTGGATGGAGGCCCGGTGCCACCACGACCCGGCGCGGGCGGCGTGAAGTCGCCCCCCGCGACCACCTCGGCGAGCGTGATGGTCGTGTGCGGAAACCTGGCGTCGGTCAGGCGCTCACAGCGTTGAAACTGAGTCGCCTGGTTGAAAGTGGGAACAAGCAGAAGAACGACGAACAATGGAATGCGTGCCACCACTGGCCCCCTCCCTCCGGCGCACTGACGTCAACGTGTCATCACTGATCGACCCGCAGGGCGGGCGGGTTGACGGCGATCGTGATCGGCGTGTTGAGGACGTCGCCGGTGGCCGCGATCAGAAACCGTTCGCCATCGAGCGCAGCGACGTAGGGCTCGGGACCTTCCGGCGCGAAGAACCGCAGCCGGACGTCGAACAGTCTCGTCGGAGTTCCCGCGGTGAACTGACCTGTGGTCTTCACCGGCACCGCCATCAAGGTACCTTGCGGGCTGACGTAGAAGACCTCCCGTCCGCTCCGTCTCCATTGCGGATGGGCGCCACCGTTGATGGACAGCTGCCATTTCCCGGCCGACCCGCTGAGAGAGCGGACGTAGACTTCGAATCGCCCCGTCTCGTCGGACGCGTACGTGACGAACTGCCCGTCGGGCGAGAAACGTGCGCCGATTTCCTTGAATTCGGATTGTACGAGCGGGAACGGCTTCTGGTCGCCGCTCATCGGCAGTATCCACAGATCCTGGGACGTGTTCGGGGCGTACTGTTCGAGCACGACGTAGCGGCCATCCGCCGACCAGTCGAGGGGATGTCGGTGAAGGGTGGCCTGCTCGGCGTTGAACAGCCGACGCTCATCGCTCCAGCCGTTCGAGTCCTTCCAGTACAGGCTGTCGAGCTCCTTGCGGGCGTCGTCCCGTGAGGACGCGAAGAGGATGCGGCGGTCGTCGTGAGACCACACCGGGTAGGTATCCGGATCGGGATGGGTGGTCAGCCGCGATGTCGTCCCGCGTGCGACGTCAATCAGCCAGATGTCGCGGTTGCCGGTGTCCGGGTCCAGCCGGTCGACCGCGACCTTGGTTCCATCGTGCGACAGCTTGATGTTGAAATGTTCGCCGCGCTCCCCGATCGTCCCCAGCGGCTTCCCTGAACGATCGACCCAGGTCAACTGTGATGAAAACGCGAAGCGATGACCGAGTCCGCGAGTGTCGCGATAGGCGAGCACGCCAGCAGCCGAGGCGGAGAACGCGTTGTGCGCGTTGTTCGGATTGAACAACACATTGGGAATGACCGGCACCGAATCGCCGACGAGCCGCCGCGTTCGCGTGTCGAAGCGTTGGGCCAACAGCGCGCCGTGCACGCCCCACAGGAGATGCCCGGAGGCGTATATCGCGTTGGACTCCGCGTCGACCAGCCGGGTGGCCGCTTCCGAGTCGAGCGATCCGATCGCGACGTAGCCCCGCCCGAGCGACTCCCGCACCAGATAGAGAAAATGCGTGCCGTCCGGCAGGAAGTGCGGCCACGCATGAATCCATCCCTTTCGTGACGCGTCGAGCATCGTCACTTGCGAGGGCGTTCCGCCAGAAGCGGACACACGATACAGCGGACCGTACGCATCCAGTTGAAAGACGATCACGCCGTTCGCGTTCCAGGTCGCGCCGCGACTGTACGGAGTGTCCGGGACGCTGCAGATGCTGTCCACCGACCCATCGAACGTATCGAGTGCTTTCAGCTTGTCTTCTGCATAGAAGCCGATGAAACGGCTGTCGGGCGACCAGAACAGACCGCGGGCACCTTCGGTGCCAGGCAGGCGCCGTGCGTCTACGGCGTCGAGTGCGCGGACCCACAGTGAACGCGTGCCCGAACTGTCCGCGGCGAACGCCAGCGATCGGCCATCGGGCGATATCGCAAAGACTGCCGCCGTGCTGGAAAACGTCGTCGTCTCGGGCGGGGAGATGGCAAATGTAACTGGGGGTGCTTCGTTTGACGGCCGCAAGAGATATGCGGCGCCGCTGGCGAGGGCGGCGACGACACTGGCGGCGGCGACGATCCACGGCAGCGTCGCGCCGCGTGCCGGCGCGGCCGCCGCGACAGCGGCGACAGAGCCGTGCGCGATCCACGTCAGTGCGCGCATCGCGTCAGCCGCAGACTGCCAGCGATCGTGCGGGTTCTTGGCGAGGCAGGTCTTCACGAGATGATCGAGCAGGGGCGGCGTCAGCGGCTCGAGGTCGGCGACGGATGGCGGCTCGGCCTGCATGATGGCGGCGATCACGCTGATGGGGCTCTTGCCGTCGAACGCCTTGCGGCCGGTGAGCATCTCGTAGAGGACGGCGCCAAAGGCAAAGATGTCGCTGCGAGCGTCTGCCTCGCCGCCCTCCAGCTGCTCCGGCGACATGTACTGAAACGTCCCGAGCAGCGTGCCGCGCGCCGTCACCGGCGGCGTCGTTGGCAACATGCCCACGGTCGCGCCGAGCGTCGGGCGCGCCGGTTTCGCCAGCCCGAAGTCGAGCAGCTTGGCGCCCGCCGGCGTGAGCATGATGTTGCCCGGCTTGAGGTCGCGGTGGACGATCCCGGCCGTGTGCGCTTTATCGAGCGCGTCGGCGATCTGCATCGCGCACCGCAGCGTCTGATCGAGCGGCAGCGGGCCGCGCGCCAGCCGTTCGGCGAGCGTCTCCCCCTCCAGGTACTCCATGACGAGGAAGGCGGTGGCATCCTGATGCCCGACGTCGAACACGGGGCAGATGTGGGGATGGCTCAGCGCGGCGAGCATCCGCGCCTCGCGCGCGAAGCGCTGATTCAGATCGGGATCGCCGGCGACCTCGGGCGGCAGCACCTTGATGGCGACGGTGCGTTCGAGGCGCGTGTCGCGCGCTTTGTAAACCTCGCCCATGCCGCCGGCGCCGAGCGGTGCGAGCACCTCATAGGGACCCAGGCGCGCACCGCGCGCCAGCGGATGCGCCACGAGTGACTGCGCCGTCGCCTCGACGTAGCCGCGAAGCGAATCGACCGCGCCATGGTCGAAGCGCAGCAGCGATTCGACCTCCGCGCGCACGGCGGACGGGACTGCGTGACGCACATAATACGCGTCGCGTTCCGCCGCCGATCGATCGGCCAGCTCACGGAAAACGACAATCGCTTTGCGGTCCATGGATCACTCGCGAGCGCGGCGGGGGCGCTGGCATTATACGGAGAGCCGGCGGCTCGTGGGCGCCTCAGCTAATGGCTGGGCTCGCGCGCGAGCACTCACAGCTCAACAGGTGCTCTCTCGCCGACCCCTTCGCGAAATCGTTGCCTTAGTTGAGCGCGACTGGACCGCGCGGCAGGAGACGGGAGGGTCTATGTCTCTCACGGTGCGCAGCGGCCGGGTGTTCCTCTGGATCGGCGTGGCGTGCATCTCCGCGTCAGTGCCGCTCGCCGCTCAGCTGATCGACAGGAACAAGGCGCCGAACACCGCCAGCGAAGGCATCAGCCGCCCGTTGATCGGCGCGGACCCAAGCGAGATTGGCCACGGTCGTACGGGCAGCGATCCGAATGCGTCCTGGAACGTGATCCCGTTCGATCGATTTCGCGCTATCCGGCGCGCCCGGCAGTTGTTCCAGCGCAAGTTCACGATGACCGACGGTCAGGGAGCCGGCGGGCAGTCTTACGACAACCCCGTACTGCCCGGCGACTACCCGGATCCGTCGGTGATTCGTGTCGGCCGCGAGTACTGGGCGACGGCAACGACGTCCGCCTGGGCACCGATCTTCCCGCTGCTACGCTCCACCGATCTCGTGAACTGGACGCGCGCCGCGAGCGTGTTCCAGACGCCACCCGAGTGGTCGGCCGGCAGCTACTGGGCGCCTGAGATCGCCGAGGATCGCGGCCGCTTCTACGTCTACTACACCGCGCGGAAGAAGAACGGTCCGTTGTGCGTCGCCGTCGCCACCGCCGCGAAGCCGCAGGGGCCGTACACGGATCGCGGCCCGCTCGTCTGCCAGGAGGTTGGCTCGATCGACGCGTTCGCGATCCGTGACGAGAACGGACGCCGCCATCTGATCTGGAAGGAGGACGGCAACAGCCGCAAGCTGCCGACACCGCTCTGGGCGCAGCCGCTCTCGGAGGACGGCACTGCGCTCGAGGGCGAGAAGCAGGAGATCCTCCGCAACGAAGCGCCGTGGGAGGCGCATCTGATCGAGGGGCCGTTCATTCTGCGCCGCAACGGCTGGTTCTATCTGTTCTACTCGGCGGATGCGTGCTGCGGCCGCGGCTGCAACTACAAGCTTGGCGTCGCGCGATCGCGAAGGCTGCTCGGCCCGTGGGAGCGCCATCCGGGCAACCCGATCCTCGCCGCAAATGACGACTGGAAGTGCCCGGGCCACGGCAGCATCGTCTCGGACGCGAAAGGCCGCACGTTCCTCCTGTATCACGCGTATCACCCGGTCGACTTCGAGTACGTCGGCCGTCAGGGATTGCTGGACGAGGTGACGTGGGATGCACAGGGATGGCCGGCGATCAACGGCGGGCGAGGGCCCTCGCGAACGGCGCCTTCTCCCACGGGAAGCGCTGCCCGGCCCGCGCCGCGATCGACCGTCGACGAATTCCGCAGCCGCGAGCTCGATCCGTCATGGCAGTGGCCCTGGGAGCAGACCGCGCGGCCGGTCGTCGATCCGTCTGACAGCGGATGGCTGCGGCTGACCGCGCCCGCAAGCAAGGCGCCATCGGCTCTCGTCATCGCGGCGCGTCCGACGCTCGCAGGCAGCTACCGCGCGACGACGACCGTCGACGCCGCCTCGTTCGCTCCCGGCGCGCGTGGGGGACTCGCGGTATTCGGCAACCGCGACAACACGATCGTGCTTTCGATCGAACGCGCCGGCGAGGGACCGCAGCTGACGCTTGCGCTGTGGCAGATTCGCAAGAGGGAACAGACGACGCTCGCGACGGAGCGTCTCGAGGCAGCCGGACGCGTGCACCTGCGTCTCGATGCGACCGATCGATCGCGGTTCGACTTTGCCGCCAGCACGGATGGCAAGGCGTGGAAGGCGGTCGGCGCGCAGGCCGAAGGCGGCTATCTGCCGCCCTGGGATCTCGCCGTCCGCGTCGCGCTCGTCGTCTCGGGGCCGCCAGGCGCGTCGGCGCGTTTCGATCGCTTCACGCTCGAGCGCTGAATACGCTCCACCACCTCGATTAATGCGCGGCCGTTGTGGTAGCCCGCCTTCCACGGATGCGCCTTGTTGCCGGGCCGCGGCTTGCCGTCGGGAAGGATGGTGTCGTACCACTCGCCGGACGACCAGTCGGTCTGCTTCGTGTTGACGAACTCCCAGGTGCGCGCGAACACGTCCACGTACTTCGCATCGCCGGTCAGCTCGAACATCGTGACGGCGCTGACGAGCGCTTCGGCCTGCACCCACCACGTCTTGGCGCGGCGGTCGGCTGGCTTGCCGGGCGCGCCGCTGTCGAAGAAGCCTCCCGCCTTTTCGTCGTACCCATAGCGCAGCGCGTAGTCGAACACCGTACGGAACAGATCGTGGTACGGCGCCGTCGGCTGATCGAGCGCGCGCAGCGCATCGACGATCAACCAGATGTTCTCGAGGTCGTGTCCGTACGACACGCGCGACGCCGCTTCGTCGAGCACAGGCGTCCAATCGCGGCGGTGGCGATCGGTCGACGCGACCCAGCCCTTTCGGATGACCGCCTGACTCTCGATCGCGATCAGTTCGGCGAGGCGCTCCCGCGCGCGCAGCGGCCCGCCGGCGCGCACGTAGGTCGTGAACGTTTCGAGCAAATGCAGGTGCGTGTTCATCAACTTGAGATCGGGCGGCGCGCCCAGGTAGCCGTTCGCGCCAGCGGGCGCGGCCGACCAGTCGCGCGCGAAGAACTCGCGATAGCCGCCGTAGACCTCGTCATGCGCGCGGGTCTCGAGCAGGTCGAACAGGCGGGTGGCCAGCGCCATCGCCTCCTGGTTGCCGGTTGCGAGATGGTACTCCGCAAGCGCATACAGCCCGAACGCCTGACCGTACAGGTGCTTGTCGGCTCGGAGCACTTTCGTGCCCGCCGGATCGACTTCCCAGAAGAAGCCGCCGTGCTCGGCGTCCCACATCCTGTCCCGCAGGAAACGGAAGCCGGCGTCGGCCGCTCCGCGGAAACCGGGCTGCGCATACTCGCTGCGAAGGAGGCGCGACCCGAGCCACAGCGTCCGCGCCTGCGTCACGATTGCCTTCGTGCCGCCGGCCAGCGGCTCGCCGCGCGGGCCGTAATGAATGGTGTAGCCGCCGTGCTCGCGATCGACCGAGCGCGGGAACCAGAAGGGGATGATGTTCTCGCGGAGGTTCTTTTCGATGGCGGGAACGAGAGACGTGAGCCGCTGCCGCGCGGCGTCCGGTTGCGCTGCGGGCGCTGATCCCCAGAACGCGACGGAAAAGGCGATCCACGCGAGCGGCCGTCGGCGAAGCAGGACTGCGTTCATTCCGCGCTAGTGTAACCGGCCTCGTTCCCGACCGGCGTTGATCGTTCCCCGGCACCTCGCCGCCCCACAGCGGCAGGGAATACGCTTCATCGTCCGCGGGAACCAATAGTCGACCGTCAGCTCTTCCCCCGCAGCGACGGGCCGCTTGCTGAAGTACAAGATGTGTCCCTTGACGATCCGCGACGTCAGGTTCGGCTCACCGCAGTGATTGATGAATTCGGCTCCACTGCTAGTGCTTCTCGGATTCCACGTAGCGGGCCTCGCTGCAGCAGGCGGCGCCGCGCGTCCGCAGCATTCTGATCCGCCTAGCGCAGGATAGTTTTTGCCGTCTCCAGCCGCCTTAGAGATCAGAACGGCAACAAGGAGGCTGGCGATGAAGACCAAAAGCGGTATCAAGGCAGGCGGGCGGAAATTCAATCACAACGAGACGCTGGTCCGGATGCCGGGCCTGAAGACCAAGACCCGCATCAAGGCAGGCGGCAAGCGGCCCAACCACAACGAAACACTCGTGCGGACGGCCTAGCCGCGTCGGCTCTCACGCACGCGAACATCCTCCCGATCCTCGATTTCGCCGTCGACGGCGGCACGGCAACCCCTGGTGCGGGCACAAACTATCTGGCCCCCGTGTGACAGCTCCGGCCGATGAAGCGGTAGTCTAATGCTACACGCGGAGACCCACATGAAGGTGATGCTGTTCATCAGTGCGATGCTGCTCGCGCTCGACGTGCGCGCGGCTGCGGCGCAAGCCGCCGTTACGGTTACCGAGCAAGACGTCGTCATTCCGACGTATCTCGCCGGAGACCCCGAGCCCAACCCGATGTTCTTCTTCGGCCGCGAATCGCAGGGCGCCGAGGGACGCGTCTATCCATATCCGCTCTACGACACCCTCACGCACAAAGAGGCCGACAAGAAGTACCGGCTGATCTCTCTCGAGAACGAGTACGTCCGCATCGGAGTGCTGCCGGAGATCGGCGGCCGCATCTTCGAGGGGTTCGACAAGACGAACAACTACCACTTCTTCTACCGGCAGCACGTCATCAAGCCGGCGCTCATCGGCCTCATCGGCGCGTGGATCTCCGGCGGCATCGAGTGGAACATCCCGCATCACCATCGCGCGACGACGTTCCTGCCGGTGCAGTACCGGATCGAAGAGGAACCGGACGGCGCGAAGACGGTGTGGGTGGGCGAGCTGGAGATCCGGCATCGCATGCGCTGGGCCGTCGGCTACACGTTGCGGCCGGGCCGGTCGTACCTCGAGGCGAAGGTGCGGATCGTCAATCGCACGCCCATCGTCAACACGATGCTGGCGTTTGCCAATGTCGCCGTGCATGTGAACGACCAGTACCAGGTGGTGTTCCCGCCGAAGACACAGCTTGGCACCCATCATCACAAGCGTCAGTTCACCCGCTGGCCGATCGCCAGCTCCCAGTATGGCTCGGCGGACTTCAGCAGCGGCGTGGACATCAGTTGGTACAAGAACCACATCGCCGCGAACTCGGTGTTCGCCTGGAATTCGGAGGAGGACTTCGTCGCCGGCTACGACCACGGCAAGCAGGCGGGGACGATGGCCATCGCCGATCACCACGTCGTGCCGGGCAAGAAGTTCTGGACGTGGGGCCACGGTCCCCGCGGACGCATGTGGGACCGGATCCTCACGGATGACGACGGCCCGTACATGGAGATCATGGTCGGCGGGTACTCCGACAACCAGCCTGATTACAGCTGGCTGCAGCCGTACGAGACGAAGTCGTTCGAGATCTACTGGTATCCATTCCGCGCGATTGGCGGAGCGAAACACGCGACAGTCGATGCGGCGGTGAATCTCGACGTCCGAGGCGGCGTGGCAACCGTTGGCTTCCATACGACCGCTGCGCACCCAAAAGGCACCGTGCGGCTCCTCGCCGGCGATCGGGTTCTGTTGGAGCAGACGGTCGCCATCGATCCTGCGCACCCGTTCGTGCGCGACGTCAGGCTGCCTGAAGGCGTCACGGAACGTGGCCTGCGAGCGTCCCTTGTTGCCGGCGGTCGTGAGCTGGTCTCGTATGAACCGGTGCATCTCGAACCGCAGGCGATTCCCGCGCTTGTGACAGCGCCGCCGGCACCGGCGGAGATCAAGTCCGTCGACGAGCTGTATCTCACGGGTCTCTGGATCGAGCAGTTCCACAACGCGTCGCTCGAGCCGGATCCGTACTGGGAGGAAGCGCTCCGGCGCGATCCGGGACACACGCAGGTGCACACGGCGTTCGGCATCAACCGCTTGCGCCGCGCGCGTTACGCGGACGCCGAAAAGCATCTGCGCGCCGCGCTCGCGCGGCTGGATGTCAGGTACGCCGCGCCGAAGGATGCGGAGGCCGCGTACTACCTGGGCCTCACGCTGAAGGCGCAGCGGAAGCACGCGGAGGCCGAGCCGCTGCTCCACAGAGCGACGTGGGCGATGGCGTGGCGCGCGCCGGCGTACTACGAGCTTGCCGAGATCGCCACGACGCGCGGTGACTACGCACGCGCCCTCGACGCGGCGAACCGATCGCTCGACGCCAACACGCTGAACGTGCGCGCGTGGAACCTGAAAGCCAGCCTGTTGCGGCGCGCCGGCCGTACGGATGCCGCGCTGGCGGCACTCGCCGAGGCAGGCCGGATCGATCCGCTGGACGCGCGGTCGATCGCAGAGCGCTGGCTGCTGACGCGCGGCGAGGAGGATGCGCGCCGCCTCCGCGTGACACTCGGAGATCATCCGGCGCTGGCCGAGGAGCTCGGCGCCGAATATCTGAACGCCGGCCTGTGGCAGGACGGCACCGACGTGCTCGGTGAGGCAAAGGCGTCGCCGATCGTCCTCTACTACCTCGCGTACTACGCGCAACGCGGGCGCGGCCACGCCGTGGACTACTACGACCGCGCCGCTCGCGCGAGCCCCGAGTATGTGTTTCCGTTCCAGCACGAAGCGGAGATCGTGATTCGCGCAGCGATGACGGCAATGCCGTCGGACGCGCGGGCGCCGTACTACCTCGGCAACCTCCTGTACGACTGGCAGCCGGAGGAGGCGACGAGGGCGTGGGAAACCTCCGCGCGGCTTGACCCGTCGTTTGCAGTCGTTCACCGCAACCTCGCCGTCGCTTACGCGCACGCGGGCGGGCCGGGTGGGACTGCGAAGGCAATCGACAGCCTCGAGAAAGCCGTCTCGCTGCCCGGTCGCAAGTACGCGATGCACTTCAGCGAGCTCGATCGCCTCTACGAGGAGACGGGCAAGGCACCGGAACACAGGTTGGCGCTGCTCGAGGCCAACCACGAAGTCGTCACGCAGCGCGACGAGGCGCTCGCGCGCGCCATCTCCCTCAAGGTGCTGATGGGAAAGCTGGACGACGCGGTCAAGCTGCTGAGCGGACGTCGATTCAGCGTGTGGGAAGGCGGCACGCTCAACGTGCGGGATCCGTGGACGAACGCGCATCTTCTGCGCGGGCACGAGCATCGCTCCGCGCGCCGATACAAAGAGGCGATCGCGTCCTACGAGGCCGCGCTGACATTTCCCGAGAATCTCACCTCCGAGCGGCTCGACGCCGCCATCCGCCGGACGGAGGTGTCCTACTGGATCGGCATCGCGCGCGAGGCGCTGGGCGACAAGCCAGGCGCGCGTCGCGAGTGGGAGTCGATCGCGAAGGGCACGGCTCCCCAGGGCGGCAGGCGCGACGCGACGGCTGGCTCTGACCAGCGCTACTACGAGGCGCTCGCGTTGCGGAAGCTGGGGCAGAACGAGGCCGCACGCGAGCGGCTGTCGTCGCTGCTCGACGCCGCGAACCGCACGCTCGATCAGAAGCCCGACGCGAGCCGTGAAGCGCGCGCCCGCTATCTGAAGGGGCTGGCGCTCATCGGCGCCGGCCAGCGACAGGAGGGCAGAGCGGAACTGCAGCGCGCGCTGCAGCTCCGTCCCGATCTGCTGCCGGCGAAGGTGGCGCTGCGGCAGTTGCCGTCATGATGCGACGCGCCGTCGTCGCGTTGCTGCTGTTCGGCGTCGCATGCGGTGGCGGCCGTGCTGGCTATCCGAGCCGGCCATTGACGATGATCGTGCCGTGGGCGGCCGGCGGCGGCACGGATGCCGTCGCGCGCGTGATCGCCACCCTGCTCGAAAAAGATCTCGGCACGCCAGTCAACGTCGTCAATCGCACGGGCGGCAGCGGGGTCGTCGGCCACCAGGCGATCGCGACGGCGCCGCCTGACGGCTACACGATCGGCATCGTCACCGCGGAAATCGCGATGATGCGCCACCAGGGGCTCACGACGCTGACGGGAGAGTCGTTGACGCCGCTCGGCCTCGTGAACCTCGATGCGGCGGCGATCCAGGTGCGAGCCGATGCGCCGTATGGAACGCTCCGCGATCTGGTGGCGGCCATCCGCGCCAATCCGGGCAGGCTGAAGGCATCCGGCACGGCGCAGGGCGGCATCTGGCATCTCGCGCTCGCCGGCCTGCTCGACGAACAGAAGATCCCGCCGTCATCGATCGTGTGGGTGCCGAGCAGTGGCAACGCCGCGGCGCTGCTCGATCTCGTCGCCGGCGGTGTCGACGTTGTCGCGGGATCGCATCCGGAAGGGCGCTCGCTCATCGACGCGCGGAAAGTGAAGAGCCTGGCGATCCTCGACGACCAGCCGTCGAGTCTTTATGCTGACGTGCCCACGGCCAGGCAGGCGATCGGCTCGACGTGGACGCTCGCCACCTGGCGCGGCATGGGCGCGCCGAAGAATCTCCCCTCGGCCATCGAACGCCGCCTGCAGGACGCGGTGAAGCGCGCGTGCGACAGCCACGAGTACCGCGATTTCATGACCGGCCGCGGATTCGGTGTGCGCTGCGCCGGACCGGCGGAGTTCGCCAGTCTCATGACCGACGCGGACCGGCAGATGGGCGCGGCCATGAAAGCCGTCGGCCTCGCGCGATGAAGGTGAGCGATAGACTCTCGGGCTTCCTCGCCGCGGCGCTTGGCGTCGCGGTCGTCCTGCAGGCCCGCACCTTTCCCGGCATGCCGGGGCAGCCGATCGGTCCCGCGCTGTTTCCGGCGCTCATCGGCACTGCGCTGTTCGTGCTCGGCGTGATCCTGATGTACTCCGGTCGCGGACAACGGCCGGTCGTCGAGGGTGGCGCGTGGACGCGGCGGCCGCGAACCGTCGTGACGTTCGTGCTCGTGATCGCGGACCTGCTGTTCTACGCGCTGGCGGTCGATCGGCTCGGGTTCCTGATCACCGCTGCGCTGTTCCTCACCGTGCTGTTCCTCGCGTTCGGTGTCCGCCGCGCGCGGATCCTGCCGCTCGCGGTCGCCGTCACCTTCGCGATTCACTTCGGCTTCTACTCGCTGCTGCGGGTCCCGCTGCCGTGGGGCGTGCTCGAGGGGATCGCCTGGTAGCGCACCTCTCCGCCGCGCTGGTTCAGGTGCTGGATCCGCTCGTGCTCGGCGCCGTCCTCGCCTCCGCCATCTTCGGTCTGTTCATCGGCGCCATCCCGGGGCTCACCGCAACGATAGCCGTGGCGCTGCTCGTGCCGGTGACGTTCTTTCTGCCGCCGTTGCCTGCCGTTGCGTGCATGGTGGCCTCGACGGCGATGGCCATCTTCGCCGGCGACGTGCCCGGCGCGCTGCTCAGAATCCCGGGCACGCCTGCGTCTGCCGCCTACTGCGATGAAGCGTACGCGATGACGCGGAAAGGGCAGGCCGAAGCGGCGCTCGGCGCCGGCCTGGTGTTCTCCGCGATGGGCGGATTGTTCGGCACGATCGTCCTCGCGACCGCGGCGCCGGCGCTTGCGGCGATTGCGCTCGAGTTCAGCTCGTTCGAGTACTTCTGGCTGGTCCTCCTCGGGCTCTCGGCCGCCGTGTTCGTCGCGCCTGGCCGCCCGCTGAAGGCGCTCATCTCCCTGGCCATCGGCCTGCTCGTCGCGACGATCGGCTTCGAGAATCCCGCGGCCTATCCGCGCTTCACGTTCGGCGCCGTGGAGTTGATGAGCGGCGTCCAGCTCATTCCGGCGATGATCGGCATGTTCGCCGTGTCGGAGGTCGTGCGCTATTCAACGTCGTTCGATCGTTCCACTCCCATCTCGGCACAGGCTGTCGGCCCGATCTTTCGCGGCCAGGCGAGGCTGCTTCGCGCGTATCCGTCCGCAGTGCTTCGCGGAAGCGCCGTCGGAACGGCGGTCGGCGCGCTGCCCGGCGCCGGAGCGGACATCGCCGCGTGGATTGCATACGGCATCTCGAAACGGCTCTCGAAGACGCCGGAGAAGTTCGGCACCGGCCACCTCGAAGGCATCGTCGAGGCCGGCGCGGCCAACAACGCGGCGCTGTCCGGCGCCTGGATCCCCGCGCTCGTCTTCGGGATCCCAGGAGATTCGATCACCGCGATCGTGATCGGCGTGCTCTACCTCAAGGGGATCAATCCCGGACCGGCAATCTTCATCGAGCAGCCGCAGACCATGTACGCGGTGCTGATGATCTTCTTTCTCGCGAACCTGCTGCTGTTTCCGCTCGGCTGGGCGCTGATCAAAGTCGCGGGCTGGCTTCTGCGCGTCCCGCGCAACGTGCTCATGCCCGTCATCCTGCTGTTCTGTGTCGTCGGGGCCTTCGCGATCAACAACTCCGTGTTCGATGTGGGGGTGATGGTCGTGTTCGGCCTGCTCGCGTGGATCATGGAGGCGAACGGTTTTCCGATCGCGCCGACCATCCTCGGCCTCGTGCTCGGCGGCATGCTGGAGCAGAACGTGGTGTCGTCGCTGATCAAGGCGGGCGGCAATCCGCTGGCGTTCGTCGAGCGGCCGATCGCGGCGGCGCTCGGCGCCGCCACGATCCTCGTGTGGCTGGCGCCCGCGGTCGTGTGGTGGCGACGCCGCTCACCGACGAACGCCAAGTCATAGCGACTTGACATCCCAAAGATGAGATGGGCACACTGGTCATGTGTGGGAGATCTTGGAGCATCGCCGAGTCGACCGGCAGGTGGCCAAGGCGCCGCGCGAAGTGCTGAAGCGCTACGAGAAGTGGAAGGACATTGCTCGCCTGTCTGGACCGCCGGGCATTCGTCTGATCAAGGGATTTCACGACGAGGCGCTGACCGGAAAGTGGCAAGGGTATCGCTCGTCGAGATTGGGCGATCAGTGGCGGATCATCTATCGGATCGTACCGATCCGCCTCACGTACTACGTCGAATTGATAACGCCCCATGACTATCGGAGGACGTGAATGAAGGGGTATCGTCCGGCACGAAAGCGTGTCGCCGTCTCCGTTGGTGAGTCCGTGCGCATCGTCCGCGAACTTCAAGGTTTGAGCCAGAACCAGCTCGCGAAGCGCGCGGGCATTTCTCAGGCCACGATTTCGGGAATCGAGAACGACCGGGTGCGCCTGGGGGTCGAGCGGGCAAAGACGCTCGCACGAGCGCTCAAGTGCCATCCGGGGGTATTGGTATTCCCCGGCTGGGTGCTGCCCACCCAGGCGGCCGCATAAGGAGGCGTTTATGGACGCCGTCGCTCGGAGTCACCGGGCCTTTCGCCGGGCCCAGGCCTTCTCCGCAGAAGCGGCTGTCACGATCGGCCTGGTCGTGCTCGCCTGGCTCGCCCTGGACGACATCACCACCGACAACTCGACCGGGTTCAGGCCGGAATACCTGCTGCTCGCCGCGTGCGGCGCATGGTGCCTCTTCCTCGCGTACGACGTGCTGAAGCGAGGGTATCGCCGGCTTGGTGCGGCCTCGGTTGCCGCCGTCGCCCCTGCCGTCTGGGTTGCGGCCGATGGGCTGGGACACAAACGCGACGGAGGCTGGAGTGTGTTCTGGCCCGAATACACCGTCATGCTCGTCGCGTGGCTCTGGTTCCTGGCGCTCGCGATCGTCCTCAGCGCACTCGGGCGGCGAGAGATGCGGACGGGGGACGCGACAGGCGTGGATTCGCGACGATCGAACTGACCACACGTCGGCATCACAGCGTTCGAGCCGCTCCTCCTTGCGTTGGGCATCCCGGACGGCGGCTCACGAACATTTGCAGCCGGCCCCCCGCCGCTGAAGCCGAGTCTAGCCAGACGAGGGCCACATCATGATGTTCATCCCAACCGTGATGATCGCGCTGGTTGTTGTGCAGTCAACCACCGTCCAACTCAGAGGTGATTGGGCCGTGGTTCTTCCGGCTGACTATTGGCCAGCGAACGTGTACCGGTGGTGCAGCCGGGAGGCACCAGGACGATCGGGGTACTGGGCCCCGGACGCCGACACGATCGCAGCGCTCGAGGTGAGTTTGGCGCCGGCGCTCGAACGCGCACTCGAGCAGCACAACAAGGCGCGATCCCGGCGTCCGGCGGCGAGCGAGTACTATCGACAGTACATCGGGATTCGAATCGGCCGCCGGCAGGTCGTGTACATCAATGGGTTTCACCGAAGTTACGTCGAACGCCTTGCCACGACGAACCCGAAATTGGCCGATGGCTGGCGGACCCGAGCCGTCAACGTCTGTGACGGCGGATCGATGTTCTTTGGCGCGGAGTACGATCCGGCCACTCGGCAGGTCTCGAACATTCGGTTCAACGGGCCTGGCTAGATGAGCGCTGGCTGACGCCGGACCGGGGCGCGGTGAAATTCGATTGGTCGCTCGTGAGATAGGGAGCGGGAACATTCCGTTCCAGCTGGAAGAAGTCCAGCAGGCCGACGAACCATTCGGGCTGTCGATAGCGGCACGATACCCACAGGATCTGCAACTGGTGGGGATTCCGAGATAGTTTCGGGGTGGCGCGACGTCACAGCGCTGTCCTGTATTGACGGAGGTTGGTCATGTCGCATGGCAAGATCTGCTATCTCGAAATCCCGGCCAAAACCGCAGAGGCCTCGGCGCAGTTCTATGGCAGCATCTTCGGCTGGAAAGTGAGAACGCGTGGCGATGGCGAGCTGGCGTTTGACGACCCTGCCGGCGTGAGCGGCACCTGGGTCAAGGAGAGCGATCGCACGCCCGACGAGCAGACGCGCGTCTACATCATGGTAGACGCCATCAGCGAGACGCTGGCCAAGATTGAGGCTGCTGGGGGCCGGATTGTCACTCCACGCACCGAAATCGGCGCTGGCATGGGCGCATTCGCAGCGTTTGCCGATCCCGCAGGCAACGAATTCGGTCTGTATGAAGAGCCGCCGCGCCGGTGAGCCACGTTCACCGCTCATAGCGCGCGCCGCATAGTGTCGGCAGTCAGATGTACGCGCCACAGAGCGCGGCCCACCGGCTGAAGCGGCTGTACGGGTGGCTCGGCGTCATCTGCTGGGCGCTGATCCTTCCGGCCAAGGTGGCGCGCCATTTCGACGTCGGCATCAACCCGGCAATCATCGGACCTGCACCCAGCCTTCTGGGTCCGGCGGGGTTGCTGCTCGTCATCCTCTCCAGCGAGCACCGACTCGCGCACCTTACACTCACCCGCGCGACGGTGCTGGCTGGGACTATCGCGCTCGGGTTCGAATTCGTCCAGACGTTACCGCTTGTGCGCAGGATATACAGGTTCGATTGGCTGGACGTCGTCGCGACGTTGTTCAGCCTGGGCGCGGGCGCCCTGGTCAGTGCCGCCCTGCGGCGCTGGTATCGGACCGCAGGTCGGGATGAGCCGTCCAAACCGCTTTGACCCTCGAATGGGCAAAGGGAAGGCGCGGACAGCGGACAGCGGACAGCGGTTCGCGGACAGCGGCCCGCGCCCAGCGACTACCCGCCGACGTTCGGCTTGACGCCCTCCTTCTTATGGGTCTTCTTCCACTCCTCGAAGATCTTCTGCAGCTCGGGACTGAGCGTCGGGTAGATGTCGCGCGCGCGGTATTTCTTCGAGCGCATCATCTCGCGCTTGAAGTTCTCCGTGTAGACCGTGTCCTCCGCGCTGCTGATGACGCCGGCGACGAGCTGAGGCGGTATCACCTGCACCCCTTCGGCCTCGGCGACGATGATGTCTCCGGGCAGGACCGTGATGCCGCCGAGACGAATGGGCCCGTTCCACTGGACGCCGACCTGATCGGCCATCGCCGACGCGTGCGCGCCGCGATAGAACATCGGGATCTCCTTCATCATCATCAGCTCGCTCAAATCGCGAACGCCGCCGTCGATGATGACGCCCGCCGCACCGGCTGCCTGCATGCCGAGCGCAGTCACGTCACCGAGGAACGTCGCCCGATCGACCATCCCGCCGAGCTCGACGACGACGACGTCGCCGCGTTTGAGGTCTTCGCCGGCCCTGACGTTGTACTGGTAGTCCCAGTCGCCTTCCTTCGCGAGCGTCTGCACCGCTTCCATTAAATCGGGACGTACGGGCAGATATCTCATCGTCACCGCGCGTCCGACGACCTTGGCGCCGGGAACCGTCTGCTGGAAGCCGCCTTCGAACGTCCGCACGTAGCGCCTGCCCTGGAGCGCGCCCCAGACCGCCTCGAGCGGCAGCTCGCGGAGGCGCTGGAGCTGCGCGTCCGTGACCGTGACGTTGCGTGACGTCTTGAGCACTTCCATGACCGGCGTCCACGTATCTTTCGACGCGCGATTGACCTGCACCGTGGTCTGCTGCGCAGAGACAACCGCAGTGGCCATCCACACGCCGACGATGACAGCCCTCATCTCGTTACTCCTAGTTAACTCCACAAGCGATCGTTGCTCCTGAACGTGTCCCACTCCGGCGTCGGCAGGAAGAAGCCGGACTTCGGCCGCAGATGCTGTTTCACGACCTCCTCGTTCACTTCCACGCCGAGACCAGGTGCATTCGGCACGACCGCGAAGCCCTTCTCGACGAGCGCATTGCCGCCTGTCGTCCGCACCAGGCTCTCCCACCACGGCACGTCCATCGAATGATGCTCCAGCGCGATGAAGTTCTCGGTCGCGGCGGCGCAGTGGACGTTGGCGGCGAACGACACCGGCGTGCCGGCGAAGTGCATCGCCATGGCGACGCCGTGCTCCATTGCGTAGTCGCCGATCTTCTTGGTCTCGATCAGCCCGCCCGAGCTCGCGAGGTCGGGATGGATCATGTCCACCGCACCCATGTCGATCAGCGTGATGAACGGCTCCTTCAGATAGATGTCCTCGCCGGTGAGGATTGGGATCGTCGTCGAGTCGCGGATCTGCTTCATCTGCTCGCCGAGCTGCCACGGGACCATGTCCTCCATCCACGCGAGGTTCCACTGCTCCATGGCGCGCGCCAGCTTGATGCAACTGTTCACGCTGATGTGGCCGTAATGATCGGTGGAAAGCGGGATCTCCATGCCGACCACCTCGCGAATCTGCCCCACCCAGTTGGACAGCCACGCGATGCCCTTGTCGGTGATCTCGATGCCCGTGAACGGATGCATGACGCGATCGCCCTGGCCGATGCTGGTGCCCGCGGGCAGAGACAGCGCGCCGGGCACGTCGCGCAGCAGGCCGATCCCGAAGTCCTGTTTGAGATAAGTGATCCCGCGGTTCATCCGCTCCTTCAGCAGCGCGCCCTGTTCCTTCGGGTCGGAGCGGCTGGTGGTGTCGGCGTAGAGACGCACGCGATCGCGGAACTTGCCGCCGAGCATCTGCCAGCAGGGAACGCCCCACGCCTTGCCGGCGAGATCCATCATCGCCATCTCGATGGCGCAGACGCCGCCGGCCTGCCGCGCGTGATGGCCGAACTGCTTGATCTTGCGGAAGATCTTGTCGACGTTGCAGGGATTCTCGCCGAGGATACGGCTCTTCAGCATCAGCGCGTAGATTTCGCTGGCGCCGTCGCGCACTTCGCCCCATCCGACCAGTCCCTGGTTCGTGTCGGCGCGGACGAGCGGGCAGGTCATGGGCGCGCCGGCGACGACGGCGACGCGCAGGTCGGTGATCTTGAGCGCCGACGGTTCCGAGGCGCGCTTGACGTTGGATTGGACGAAATCGGCGGCCGCGCCGGCGGCCGTCTCACCCGACAGCGCCAGCGCGCCCGCGGTTCCGAGGCCGAGCGTCCTGAAGAAAGAGCGCCGATTCAACACCGGCGCCACGTCGTCGAGCATCTTGCGGACAGCAGCTTTCATGTGCATCCTCCGCTAAGGAAGCTTCCGGTGGCCTGCGGGACCAGGAATCGCCGCAATCATATGTCTTATGAGCGGGGTACACGCTTGCCGAAAGTGAGACGACGTGACTAGCCGTCAGACCGCAGTACGTCCGACGGCTCAATGAGCACGCAGCGCCGGGCAGGACCAACGGCTGCGGCGAGGCCGACGAGCAGCATGATGGCCGCCACGACGAGCAGCAGCGCCGCCGATCCGGCGGCGTCGAGCTCCGCGGCTGACATCAGCGCACCCGACAGCAGCGAGCCCGTCAGCAAACCGAGCCCGAGCTGCCATGCGGCGCGCGCGAAGATGCTCAGAAGCAGCCGCCGCGGATGCGCGCCCAGCGCGGCGCGGATGCCGATCTCCTTCGTCCGCTGCGCCACGGTGAACGACATCAGCGCGTACATGCCGGCCGCCGAGAGCAGGATCACGCTCAACGTCACGAGGCCTGTGCCCCAGGCGAGATAGCGCCAGAACGAGCGCACCCGATCGTAGTAGTCCGACAACGGAACGACGCGACGGAGTCGCTGAACAGATTGACGTCGACATCGACGGAATCGACGCCCAGCTCCCCTCCGGCGTACTTCACGGCGGGACTCTCCTCGAACCGCAGCAGCCGGCCGGGCAGGAAGCCGGGGACGCTCGACGAGAACGCGACGGCTGTGACGCCGGGCTCCGCCTCGAGGCGCGACGTCAGCTCGAGCTGCCGGCTTCGTACCCGGTTCCTGTCAATCGCCGACGCGTCGTCGGCCAACGCGATGATGCCAACGGCGAACTGGCCGGCGGGGAAGTCCGGTTCCGCCCCCACCCGCACGACATGCCACGCGGTGTAGATCGACACCGGCAGCACGGCCACGGCCACGGCAACCTGACCGATGACGAGCGTCGTCCAGAGGCGTCCCAGGCGCGTCCCGCCGCGGCCATGCAGTTCGTGCAGGTTTGCGCTCAAGCCACGGCCCGTCGCTTTGAGGCCCGGCAACACGCCCATGACGACGGCCGCGAGTCCGGCGAGCATCACGGCGTGGATCACCGTGCCGAGCGAGAGATCGAAACGAATCCAGAAGGGGACCGCACCGTTCGCGTGCGCCATCGATTCCATTGTCCCCAGCGCCGAGCGCGCGAGCACCAGGCCGACGACGGTACCGACCAGCGTGAGTGCGAACGCCTCGATGAACAACTGCGCGAGGATACGGCGCCGGCTGGCGCCGAGTGCCGTCCGCACCGCGATCTCGCCGATCCGCGTCACCGTCCGCGCGTAGATCAGAATCGCGAGATTGACGGCGACGACGAACGTGAGCGCGCTGACGAGCAGTTGCGCGATCCGCACGAGCCACACCCTGAACGGATCCGTGAGGTCGAAGTGCTCGTGCGTGTAGGCGAGTACCACCGGCCGTGGCGGCGGAGGCATGGCCGGCGCCGCCGGCGCGGCGCGCTGGCCGACCGCCGTCAGCTCCGCCTGTGCCTGTTGGGGCGAGACACCCTGCGCGAGCCGGCCGAACAGAAACAACCTCGGCGGCTGCGATGCCGCCCGCAGTCGAGCCAGCCGCAGCGGCATCCAGTACTGATGATCGAGCGGAAACCTGAAGCCTTCCGGCATGACGCCGACAACGACGGTCTGGGTTCCCCCGAGATTGACGACTCGGCCGACGATCTGTGCATCGCCGGCGAAGCGTGACTGCCAGGCGTCGTAGCCAACCACCAACACCGGCGCGGCGCCCTCGCGCTCATCCTCCGGCACGAGGTAACGGCCCAGCAGGGGAGGCGTTCGCACAACGGCAAATCCTGACGCGGTCATCTCGGCGACGCTGATCGGCTCGTACGGCGGAGCGCCGGCCACGAGGTTGTGGCGCGCCGTACGGAAGGCGCTCAACTGTTCGATCGACGTGAGCTGCTCGCGCAAGGTCAGGAAGTCATCGAGCACGCGGCGCTCGGCGCTTGCCGGGCGTCTCGGTGGCGAACTGCACCGACACCACGCGGCCGCCGTCCTCCACGGGCAGAACCGGATTGAGGATCTGCGCGAAGACCTCGAAGAACGTCGCGCCGCTCGCGATCGCGACGGCCATCGCAAACCCGCCGACGACCGTCAGCCACCGGTGCTTGACCAGCATGCGTGCGCCGAGCCTGGCATCGAGCGTGATGGCGTCGAGCCATCGCAGCCCGCGCACGTCGCGTCCCTCCTCCTGCATCTCCGCGTCGATCTGACGCGAGCGCCACAGCCGGCGCCACATGATCAGACTTCCTTCCTCGTTGTCCGCAGCGCCATCGCAATCGCCTCGGCCATGCGGTTCCATGTCGCCGTCTCGTCGCCCAGGCGCGCGCGTCCCGCGGGTGTGAGTCGATAGAACTTGGCGCGCCGGTTGTTGTCGGACGTGCCCCACTCGCTCTCGATGAGGCCCTGCTGCTCGAGCCGATAGAGCGCGGGATAGAGCGCCCCTTGCTGGATCTGCAGCGCGCCGCCGGTAATCTGCTGGATGCGCAACAGTACGCCGTAGCCGTGCAGCTTGCCGAGCGACACGGCCTTGAGAATGAGCAGGTCGAGGGTGCCGGGCAACAGGCCCGCGGGTTCGGTCATCGCGCTCTCCTAATCGGAATTGGAGAGAAGCCTCTCACGACTCTCCTAAGCTGTCAAGGAAGGGGAGCCGGGGGGCCGGGGAGCCGGGGAGCCGGGGAGCCGGGGCTCGCAGCCGTCTACAATATGCCGCCCTTTCATCCGTCTACATCTACAAAGCGGCATGACGCCCGACCAGGACCGGCAGATCGCTGACGTCGTCGATCGGGAGCATTCACGCCTGCGCCGCTTCATCCGCAGGCGCGTGCCCGACCCGCGCGACGCCGAGGACATCCTGCAGGATGTCTTCTCCGAGCTGGTCGAGGCCAATCGGATGCTGATGCCGATCGAGCACGTGACCGGCTGGCTGTTCCGCGTCGCGCGCAATCGCATCACCGATCTGTTCCGGAGGAAGAAGCCGGAGAGGCTCGATGACATCGCGGCGGACAGCGAGGATTCGCTGCCGTGGGAAGAGCTCCTGCCGTCGGTTGACGCCGGACCCGAGGCGCTCTACGTTCGCCACCTGCTGCTGGAGGAGCTCGAACGCGCGATTGCGGATCTGCCGCCCGAGCAGCGCGAGGTGTTCGTGGCCCACGAGCTCGAAGGGCGCAGCTTCAAGGACATGGCCGCGGCGAGCGGCGTCGGCGTCAACACCCTGCTCGCGCGGAAACGCTACGCGGTGCTGCGGCTGCGCGCGCGGC
>JBMDXB010000059.1:0-60360 GCA_048594885.1 Vicinamibacterales bacterium | reverse complement strand
GGGGCTGAGGCACGCCGAGTGCACTCGACGACTTGGGTAACCTATGCGGTCGCGCGCGGGCCCTCCGGGCCGGTGTCGTGTATCGAGTGGGACCTCAGAGACGCAAGCAGTTCATTCGGCCGGCATGCTTGCGTCTCTGAGGTCCCTCTCGATCCACGACACCGGCCCGGAGGGCCGGCGCGCGACCGCTTCGGTTACCCAAGTCGTCGAGTGCTCTCTGCGTGCCTCTGCCCCTTGGCGAACTCGGCGTTTCCCTCGAGCGAGTGGGCTACCCCCCAGATGCAGAGCGCCCGTCCGACGAATTCGAGCGGCTTCGCATCCATCGCGGCACCGGTTGCGGCCGTCCCGGCCGCAGGGATAACTGACGGATTTCCGGCATCTGGAAGAAACGGCGATCCGGCGGCGCGTGGACATGCAGCCTCTATCGCCGATTTTCCCCGAATCCCGCGTCAGGGCCGCAATTTGCACGGCGCCGGCTCGTGCCCTCCACACCCGCTGCGCTGACCCTTGTCTGCTGTCTGCTGCTGACCCTGGCGACGCCGGCGACCGGCGAGGACTGGCCACAGTTCCGCGGCGCGGGCAGGGATGCGACATCGAAGGAGACGGGGCTGCTGCGGAAGTGGCCGGCCGGCGGGCCCAAGGTGCTTTGGACCGTCCCCGTGGCCCAGGGCTATGCCGGTGCGGCGATCGTCGGCGGCCGCGTCTATCACCACGACTACGACGAGAAGAAGCAGGAGTGGGTCGTCTACGCGCGGACGCTCGCCGACGGCAAGGAACTCTGGCACTTCAAGGAACCGCGCGTCATCCGGCCGAACCACGCGATCACGCGCACCGTTCCCGCGGTTGACGGACGCTACGTCTTCTCGCTCGATCCGAAGCTCGGACTGCACTGCCTCGACGCGAAGACCGGCAAGCAGATCTGGGCGCGCAATCTCGTCGCCGACTTCAAGGCGACGATTCCGCCCTGGTACAACGGCCAGAACCCGCTGCTCGAATCCGACCGCATCGTCATCGCCACCGGCGGCGACGCGATCCTCGTCGCGCTCGACAAGGCGACCGGCAAGGAACGGTGGCGCACGCCGAATCCGAAGAGGATCGTGCTGACGCACGCGTCGGTGATGCCGGCGGTGCTCGGGGGCGTCAAGCAATACGTGTTCGGCACGTTGAACGGACCGCTGGGCGTGTCCGCGGCGGACGGCTCGCTGCTGTGGGAGTTTCCGCGCAAGTTCAACGTCGCCGTGGCGCCGTCGGTGCTACCGATCGACGGCGAGCGCGTCTTCATGACGGCGAGCTACGACGCCGGCAGCGTGATGGTGCGCGTGCGGCACGAAGGGGGGCGGTTCCGCGCCGAGCCGGTGTGGGACATGAAGCTGAACGAGTGGAACTCCGAAGTCCACACGCCAATCATCTACAAGGGCCACCTGTTCGCCGTCGGCAAGAAAAAGCGCGGGCTCTTCACCTGTCTGTCGCTCGACGGCAAAGAGGTGTGGACGAGCGACGGCAAGGCGGCGTTCGAGTTGGGCAGCTATCTGCTCGCCGACGGCATGTTCTTCGTCCTCGAGGGGAAGACGGGGGTTCTTCGTCTGATCGAGGCAAACACCACCGGCTACAGGGAACTCGCGAGCGCGCAGGTGTTGAGCGGGCCGGACGTGTGGGCGCCGATGGCGCTGTCCGACGGAAAGCTGATCGTCCGCGATCTGACGAAGATGATCGCGCTCGACGTGAGAGGCAGGTAAACGGCGGTGCGCTACAGGCACGCGCGGACGATCGCAGGTCGCGGCGATGCGGCCGATCGCTTCCGCGTGTCTCTGCGTGGCATCACGTTCGACGCGGGCGATCAGCTCCATGCCGCCGGCGACTCCGAGGTGAAGGTCTTCGATGCATCCGGATCGCTGCAGCGCCGCTGGACGACGGCGGGCCCGGCGTTCACGGTCGCCGTTTCTTCCGACCGCCGCGTGTTCGTCGGCGAGTCGCGGCAGATCGAGATCTTCGACACGGCGGGACGTCTGCTCGAGACGTGGCGCGACGCCGTCCGCCTCAGTCGCGTCTGCGCGATCGGCTTCAGCGGCAGCGACGTGCTGGCGGCCGACAGCCACGGGCGCGCGATCCGCCGCTTCGATCGCGACGGGCGGTTTCTCAACGACATCGGCCACGACAATCGCACGCGCGGCTTCGTCATCCCGAACGGTGTGCTCGATTTCAGCGTGGACGACGACGGAGTGATTCACGCGGCGAATCCCGGCAAGCATCGCATCGAGCGCTATACGCCGGACGGCCGGCTGCTCGGACACATCGGCCGCTTCACCGGCCCGGATCCGAGCGGCTTCTCGGGCTGCTGCAACCCGACGAACGTGACGCTCTCGGGACGCGATCGCATCTTCGTGACGGAGAAGGGGGAGCCGCGCGCGAAGGTGTACGACGCCGGCGGCTCGCTGCTGTCGATCGTCGCCACCGGCGTGTTCGATCCGAACTGCAAGAACATGGACCTCGCGGTCGATTCACGCGGCGCGGTCGCGGTCGTCGATACCGTGCGGCTGCAGATCCAGGTCTTCGAGGCGGAGGGAGCCGCATGAACGAGAGAATCACGCGGCGTGACGCCATCGCCAGAGTGGCCCGCGGCACGGCGCTGCTCGCACTCGGCAGCACGGCCGGGTTCCTCGTCCGCAAGGCCGACGGCCAGGTGGTCTGGCAGGTCGACGCGTCGCGCTGTGTGAACAGCCGGATCGGCGAGGCCGGCACCTCGGTCTGCAGCCTCTGCACGACCGAATGCGTCGTCGCGCACTCGGCGGTCCGCGCGGTCAACAACTTCGAGAAGTGCGGCCGCTGCTACATCTGTCCCGCCTACTACAACATCAAGAGCGCGGTCGACGAGAAGGGCCTGCCGAGCGAGAAGCTGTGCCCGCGCGACGCCATCGCGCGCACGCCGATCGGCCTCGTCGATCCCGAGGACCCGGCGAACAACTTCTACGAGTACACGATCGACGAGCAGAAGTGCGACGGCTGCGGCATCTGCGTGAAGGCGTGCATGGAGCCGCTCGGCCTCGGATCGATCGTGCTGAAGATCCGGTACGACCTCTGCGCCGACTGCAACCGGTGCGCGATCGCCAACGCCTGCCCGAAGGACGCGCTCGTGCAGCAGCCGATCGCGCAGGCGCTTGCTGTCGACTGGCCGGTGCATCCCACGACATGATCCGCCTCCGGCCGGTGATCGGCGTGTTGCTGCTGGTGCTGTCTTTCGCGGCGCTGACGCCGCAGCCTGCGTCGGCGCAGACCGTGCCATACGATCGACAGGTCGACGTCGCGCCGCAGCCGGAGGCGATCGGCGGCGGGTATGCGACGCCGGCGGTGCAGAAACCACGGCCGCGCAGCTACTGGCTCGAGATCGCGGATGTGGTGCTGCTCGGCGGAGCGATGGCGCTCGCCATCTGGCTCGTCATCCGCCGGCGCAATCGTCCGCTTGCGTTGGCGCTGTCGGTGGGCTCGCTCGCCTACTTCGGGTTCTATCGCGAGGGCTGCATCTGTCCCATCGGCTCGATCCAGAACGTGGCCGTCGCACTCACCGACCCCGGCTACTCCATCCCGATCGTCGTCACCGCGGTCTTCTTCCTGCCGCTGGTCGTCGCCGTCTTCTTCGGCCGCGCGTTCTGCGGCGGCGTGTGTCCGCTCGGCGCCATTCAGGAGATCGTGCTGCTGAAGCCGGTCCAGGTGCCGCGACGGCTCGACTCCGCGCTCGGCCTGCTCAAGTACGTGTATCTCGGACTCGCGATCGTGCTCGCGATCCAGCCGGCGATCTCGCGGGACTTCGTGATCTGCCGGTTCGATCCGTTCGTCGGCTTCTTCAGGCGAGACGGCTTCGCGCACATGATGGCGATCGGCAGCGGCTTCCTCGTGCTCGGGATGTTCGTCGGCCGTCCGTACTGCCGGTATCTCTGCCCGTATGGCGGCCTGCTGGCGTGGTGCTCGCGGCTGGCGGGACGCGGTGTCAGCATCACGCCGAACCGCGAGCTCGACTGCTCCCTCTGCGCCGACGCGTGCCCGTACGGCGCGATCGAGAAGAACCGCGCGGTGCGAAAGGACTGCCTTTATTGCGCGCGCTGCTACGCGTCGTGCCCGTGCGAGACGCGCGTCGGAGCGGCGGTATGACCGCGGCAGCCCTGAAGGGCTTGACTACGACCGCCGGCATCCTCGTCGTCGTCATTGCCGCGGCGATGACGGCCGACTACGCGATCGCGCGGTCGCGACTGGCGCGGGACACGGCGCGCATCGCGGAGCTGCAGGCGGAGGCGCGGGAGAACGCAGCTGCGTCCGGCGCGCTGCACGCCGAGCAGGATCGAATCACGCGTGCCAGGCTCGCGCGCAATGCCCGAACGAACACGCTGTCGATCGCGCTGATTGCGGCGGCGGTCCTCTTCGTCGGCGGCGCCAAGTGGCGCATTGCGCAGCGCGGCCGGCGTCCGGTGGTGCCGCCGCTGGTGCGCGTCGGTCTCGGCGGAAATGCGGCCATTCGCGGAAATGGGGACACTCCCCATTTTCGTCTGCAGCCTGCCGAAAATGGGGGGGGTCCCCATTTCCCGGAAAATGGCGGGCGTCCCGATTTCCGCGTGGTCGACGAAATCGTGCGCCAGCACGGCACGAGCAAGGAAGCGGCGATTCCGATTCTCCAGGCCATCCAGGCGCACTATCGCTACCTGCCCGACGAAGCGCTGAAGCGCGTCTGCGAGCTGACGGACATCGCGCCGGCGCAGATTGCCGGCACGTCTTCGTTCTACGCGCGGATGCGCCGCTCGCCCGTTGGTCTGCACGTCGTCCGCGTCTGCCACGGGACGGCGTGCCACGTCTCCGGCGCGCGGCAGATCACCGACCAGCTGCGGCGGCAGCTCCGGATTCCGGACGGCGCCGACACCGATCCGCAGGGCCTGTTCACGATCGACGAGGTCGCCTGCCTCGGATGCTGCAGCCTGGCGCCCGTCCTGACGGTCGACGAGCACACCGCCGGCCGCCTGACGCCGTCATCCGCGGTCGCCGCGCTCGACGCCACCCTGCGCGCGGAGCCCGTATGAGCGCCGTCGCCGAGATCCGCGTCGGCCTCGGCACGTGCGGCGTCGCCGCGGGCGCCGAGCCCGTTCGCGACGCGCTGCTGCGGGAGGCGCGCGACGCAGGTCTGCCACACGTCGTGAAGACGGTCGGCTGCAACGGCATGTGCCACTACTCGCCGCTGGTCGAGGTCGTCGGCACCGACGGAACGACCGCGTTGTACGGACACGTCACGCCGCGGGCGGCGCAGGTGATCGCGCGCCGGCACGTGCGTCCGTCGACGTTCGTCACGCGCGCCCGGTGGCGGGCCGCGAGGATTCGCGACGCCTTCGCCAGGAACGACGACGCGACCGCGCCCGACCATTTGCGCATCGATCGCGAATCAGGCGACGCTGCCGCCTACCTCCGCGGCCAGCAGCGGATCGTCCTCGAGAACTGCGGAGAGATCGATCCGCTGAACATCGATGAGTACCGCGCGAGGGGCGGCTACGCGGCGCTCGAAGCGTGTCTTCGCGGCAACGCTCCCGAGAACATCATCTCGACGATCACCGCCTCCGGCCTGCGCGGCCGCGGCGGCGCGGGCTTCCCGACCGGCCGCAAGTGGGCGGTGGCGCGCGCGCAGCCGTCGCCGACGAAGTACGTCATCTGCAACGGCGATGAAGGCGATCCCGGCGCGTTCATGGACCGGCTCGTCCTGGAGGCGGATCCGCATCGCGTGATCGAAGGGCTGGCGATTGCCGCGTACGCGATCGGCGCGTCGGAAGGGTTCTTCTACGTGCGCGCCGAATACCCCGTCGCGCTCGAACGAATCCGTGGCGCGATTGCGCAGGCGGAGGCCCACGGCTGCATCGGCGATCGGATCCTCGGCTCCGATTTCTCGCTCCGGCTGGACGTGCGCGAAGGCGCGGGCGCGTTCGTCTGCGGCGAGGAGACGGCGTTGATCCTGTCGCTCGAAGGACAGCGCGGGATGCCGAAGGTCCGACCGCCTTACCCTGCCGAGCGTGGCTTCCGCGGCCAGCCAACGCTCATCAACAACGTCGAGACGCTGGCGTGCGTGCCGTGGATCGTGCGCCACGGCGCGGAAGCGTTCGCTGCGTTCGGCACCGCGGGCAGCAAGGGCACGAAGGTGTTCGCGCTCGCGGGCAAGGCGCGGCGGACCGGGCTCGTCGAGGTGCCGATGGGAATCACGATCCGTGAGATCGTCGACGGCATCGGCGGCGGCGTCGCCGCGGGACGCACGTTCAAGGCCGTGCAGATCGGCGGACCGTCCGGCGGCTGCATCCCGGCGCGGCTCGCAGACACGCCCGTCGACTACGACGCGCTCGCCACGACCGGCGCCATCATGGGCTCCGGCGGCCTCGTCGTGCTCGACGACCGCGACTGCATGGTCGACATCGCGCGGTTCTTCCTGCGCTTCACCCAGGCGGAGTCGTGCGGCAAGTGCACCTTCTGCCGCGTCGGCACCAAGCGGATGCTGGAGATCCTCGATCGCCTCTGCGAGGGGCACGGCCGCGCCGGCGACCTCGAGCTGCTCGAGCACCTGGTGAGCTACGTGAGTCGCGGCAGCCTCTGCGGCCTCGGTCAGACCGCGCCGACGCCGGTGGCGACGACGCTGAAGTACTTCCGCGAGGAGTACGAAGCGCACCTGCACGACAAGCGCTGCCCGGCAGGCCGGTGCGTTGCGCTCATCCGCTATCGCGTCAACGACCGCTGCAACGGCTGCACGCTCTGCGCGCAGGCGTGCCCGGTCGGCGCGATCGCCTATCGCCCGTACGAGAAGCACGAAGTGAACGACGACCTCTGCACCCGTTGCGACATGTGCCGCCAGGCGTGCAAGGACGATGCGATCGAGGTGATGTAGGTGACGGCCGTGACGCTCACGATCGACGGGCGTGCGGTTCGCGTCGAGGCGGGCACGACGATCCTCCAGGCCGCGCGGTCAGCGGGCATCGAGATCCCCACGCTCTGCTACCTCGAAGGCTTCGAGGCGCCGGCGGCGTGCTCGATGTGCCTGGTGCAGATCGAAGGCCGGCGCACGTTGACGCCGTCATGCGCGGTCCCGGTTGCCGACGGCATGGTCGTCAGCACCGCGACAGACGACGTACGGCAGGCGCGGCGGACGGCGCTCGAGCTGCTCCTGTCGGACCACGCGGGTGAGTGCATCGCGCCGTGCGTGGGCGCCTGCCCCGCGTCGCTCGACATTCCCGGCTTCGTCCACCAGATTGCGTCCGGCGACGATCGCCGCTCGCTCGCCGTCATCGCGCAGACCCTCGCGCTGCCCGGCTCGCTCGGGAGAATCTGCCCGAGGCTGTGCGAGCAGCAGTGCCGGCGATGCGATCACGACGAGTCGTTGAGCATCGGCGCGCTCCATCGATTCGCCGCCGATCGCGACCGCGGCGTGGCCGCTCCGTACGTTCCACCACGCGGTGCCGTATCCGGTTGGAAGGTCGCGATCGTCGGCGCCGGGCCAGCGGGGCTCGCAGCCGCGTACTTCCTGCTTCAGAAAGGCCACCACTGCACGCTGTTCGACGCGGCGCCGAAACCCGGCGGCATGCTGCGATACGGCATCCCGGCCTACCGGCTGCCGAAGGACGCGCTCGACGACGAGATCGAGACGATTCGCGCGCTCGGTGCCGAGTTCCGCATGGGCGAGCGCTGGGGACGCGATTTCACGCTCGCCGATCTCCGCGCGCGCTTCGATGCGGTGTTCCTCGCCATCGGCGCGCAGCTCGCGCAATCACTGCGCTGCGAGGGGGAGGAGCTCGCGCTGTCCGGTGTCGAATTCCTCGCGCTCGTCGGCCGCGGCAACCCGCCGTCGGTCGGCCGCGACGTAGTCGTCATCGGCGGCGGCGACACTGCGATCGACTGCGCGCGATCCGCCTTGCGCCTGGGCTCGCGCAACGTGACAGTGCTCTACCGCCGCACGCGGCAGGAGATGCCATGCCTGCTGGAGGAGGTCGAGGCGGGCGAAGCGGAAGGCCTGCGCATCGAGCTGCTGGCGTCGCCGATCCGTCTCGAACGCTGCGAGGATCACCGGATCGACATCACCTGCCAGCGGATGACACTCGGCGCGCCCGACGCGTCGGGCCGCCGTGAGCCCGTGCCAATCCCGGGCTCGGAGTTCTCGCTCGTCTGCTCGACGGTGATCGCCGCAATCGGCCAGACGGTGGAACGGTCGCTGGCCGAGGCGGAAGGACTGCGCGTCAGCGGCTGGGGCGTCGCCGCGGACCAGCGCACGCTCGCGACGAATATCCCCGGCGTGTTTGCCGGCGGCGACGCCGTGCTCGGCGCGGACGTGGCGGTCCGAGCCGTTGCAGCCGGACGAATCGCCGCGGCATCGATCGATCAGTTCCTGCGCGGTGAGGTGCCGATCGGAGAGCCGTCGATGCGCAACGTCGAGCTCCGTCCCATCGACGATCTCGAGCGGGCCGCAATCTTGCGGGCGATCGAGCAGCGCGAACGTGTGCGTGTGCCGGAGATCCCGATGGAACGCCGGCGCGCGACGTTCGACGAGATCCAGCCCGGGTTGAGCGAGGGGGATGCGCGACGCGAGGCGCTGCGATGCCTGACGTGCGGGTGCATGAAGGCGGATTGCTGTGATCTGCGGCGGCTGGCGACCGCCTACGACGCGGATCTGGACCGCTTCGGTGGCGCACGCCGCCGCTTCGCTCGCGACGGCTCGCATCCGGAGATCGTCTACGAGTCCGGGAAGTGCATCATGTGCGACGCCTGCGTGCGCATCGCCAGCCGCGCCGGAGAGCCGCTCGGGCTCGGCATCGTCGGCCGCAGCTTCGATGCGAAGATCGCGGTGCCGTTCGACGCGTCGCTCGCCGAAGGCCTTCGCGACGCGGCGCGCGCGTGCGCGCTCGCCTGTCCGACCGGCGCGATGGCCACGCGCGGGTCACTGCGCGATCGTGATCGCGCGGGCTAGCACGTTGTTCCTCTCGTTCGATTCCGCGACCGCGCCGTCGCCATCGGCCACGGCGATGAAGTAGTACCTCCCCGACAGGCCGGCTGGAATCGCGACGCCCACCGTACTGCTGCCGACGGCGCCCGGCGCGAGCGTGCCGACCGCCTGCTCACTCGCCAGCCGGATGTCGCTGGAATCGACCGTGGCGTTCAGCGACAGGTAGAAGCGCGTCACCGACGGACCTGCGGAATCTCCACCCTTGTTCTTGACGTTCGAGGTAACGGAAATGGTACTGCCGGCTGTCGCCGAGCTCGGCATCGACACGCTGGACACGGTCAGATCCGGTCCGACGGCGACGACCGCATATCTGACATTGTTCGTCTCGGTGTGTTCCGCGACGCTGCCGCCGGCGTCCGCCTTCGCCGCGAGATAGTACGTCCCGGGTGCAGTGCCGGCCGGGACCGTCACCGCCGTCGTGGCGGACGAAGACAGTCCCGCCTCGAGCGCCGGCACGGCCCGGTCGCCCATCGGCGGGTCGCTCGCGTCCAGGGCGGCATTCACCGACCAGTAGAACCGCGTCACGGACTCACCGGCCAGGCTCGCACCCTGGTTCTTCGTCGAATCGGTGACGGCAAGCGCGCCCCCGGCCGCAGCCGCGGACGGTGATGCGGTGAGCGTTGCCACCACGAGATCGGGACCGACCTTCAACGGGACACCTCTCGCGTTGTTCGTCTCGTTCGTCTCCGAGATCAGCAGCACGCCATCTGCCTTCGCGAAGAGGACGTACGAGCCGGCTGCGAGCGTGCCTGGAACCGGCAGGACGGTTGTTGCCGAACTCGTGGCGCCCGGCGCGAGCTCGGGCACCGGCCGGCTTCCCAGTGACTCGTCCCCGGCATCGAGCGTCCAGTTCGTCGAGAGAAAGAACGACGTCACCGATGCCGGTGACGGATCCGTCCCCTGGTTCTTCGTGACGTCCGTGACGTTCATCGTGCCGCCGGGCGCGACGGCCGAGGGGACCTTCACCGACGTGACGACGAAGTCCACGGCGCGATCGTCGCTGACGATCGTGACGGTAGCGGACGACGGGGTGCCGATGACGTAGGCGGGCGATGAGGCGAGCGAGAGCACCACGGTCTCGTCCGGCTCGATCGTCGAATCGTTGATCGGCACGATCGCCACGGTGGTCGACAGGGCGCCGCCGGGGATCGTGGCCGTCGAGTAGAGGCTCTGATAGTCCGTGCCCTGGACGGCCGTGCCGCTGACCGCAAATGCCACGCTGAGCGCGGCATCGGACGCTTCGGCCCTCGCGATCGTGAACGCGCCGCTGACGATTCCGGCTTCGTTCGCCGTCGCTGACGTCGCCGCGATCGTCACCGTAGGCGGGGGTGCCGGCGGAGGCGGCGGATCGCCGCCTTCGCCGCAGCCAGGCAGCCGGAACGCCCCGATGCGCGTCTGCCATTGGGCCTGCGCCGTCACGGCAATGTATTCCGCCGTCGCCCAGAAGGTGCATCCGTCCGTGGGGTCCACGCTCAACATGCTGTAGTCGCCCCACCGCCCGGCCGTGTGCGTCTGCGATCCCGTTCCCGCGATCAAGTCGTTTTCGCCAAGGCCGAGCACGCCAGGCGCATCGCTCGCGAGTCGCGCGGCATATCGAATCGAGGGCGCGAGTGTGGCGCCGGCCGTGTTGTAGGCAATCGCGAGATTGCCCGCGGCATCCATCGCGGCGCTGGCCATCCAGCGGTGGAACTGGTCGGGCGCAAACGTGCCCTGCTGGTACACGACCGGCGTCCCGCCGGGATGCCGGATCTCGTACCAGCGCACGCCGGCGTGATCGTTTCCGTCCACGTCCACCGTGTGGTTGACGACGAGCGACTCGTGCGTGCCGAGGTTGCGGTACTGCAGCCGGTACATCAGCCGATCGGACAACGCGTCGATCCGCTGCGTCGTGCCGGGCTGCGGAATGCACGCGCGCGCGTAGTCACAGAGATTCGAGTCGAATGCGGCGACGGGCAGCGCGACGCGCCCGCTGAACGTGGATTGCGACGGCACGTTCCAGTCCGCGCGGAAGCGCCAGAGCTGAACCTGGTCCGGCGAGTACCCCTGCGCATCGTCATCCATCTGGGCGAAGTAGTTCGGCGAGCCGGCCGGCGGTGGCGGGCCGTCGAGATCCGACGGCAGCATGCCGCCGAGATTCGGATCGACGCTCGCCAGGTCGAAGTAGATCATCCGCGCGGACTGTCCGGCGAGCATCGCGGCGCGCTCGAAGGCGGCAACGCCCTGCCCGGCAAACTGCAGGTTCACGGCGGAGAACTGGTTGATCGCCATGTAGTAGCCGTCGGGCCAGACGCCGAACTTCGGATAGTCGTTCAGCTTCTGGAACTCGTACTGGTAGCGGTAGTACGGGCCCGTCGGATCGGGAGTCTGCGAGACGGCGATGCACTGAAAGAAGGGGGCGAGGAGCAGTCCGAAGAAATTGTTGGGAAGGGCGAACTGGCTGAGCAGCCAGCGATCGGCGAGGTGATCGTAGAGGACGATCGGGTCGCCGTCGTTCTGCGCCTCGCACGGTCCGCCGAATCCCGCCCACACGGTGTTGCCCGCCGCCGGACCGTACAGCAGCGAGCCCGAGCGGCTGTAAACAGCCAGGCTCTTGTTCACCCACTGCACGTAATGATTCGGGCCGATGTCGCCGTTCGTGTCGGGCGGCAGCACGGAGTCGATGTTGTCGACGCCTTCGAAGTTGAGGATCGTTGCGGGCGCGACGGCAGAGGGCGCTGCCGTCTGCAGCGCGGGGTCAGACTGACGCGGCGCCTTTGCGGGCTTGCGGATGCGAAGTGGCGCGTGCGTGTCGCGGCCTGCGCGTGGCGGTTTCGGCGCGATGTCGCGCAGCGCCGGCGATACGTCGTGGCGTCCCGGGGTCACGACACGGGGCGCCGCCTGTGACGCGCGCGGCTCCTGAGGAGCAGCGGCTGCGGAAGCAGTGGCGCGCGCGCCGGCGCGATCCGAGAACACGATGGCAGCGGCGACGAGCAGCAGGCCGAAGCGGATTGCCCGGGTCATGGCGGACTTCCCCCGGAGGGAGCGCGTCGCAACGTGCGAACACCGCGCCAGCGGCTGCCTGCGGGCGAATCAGCAAGTTACGGAGAAAGTGGCCCCGCGGCGCACACAGTTCTGCGAGAGCAGAGACGATTTTCGCGTCGGGCCGCGACTGCCGAGAAGGCCGTCAAAAACGTAAGATGGCTTCGACGTAGCCGAATCGTGCGGAGCTGTCGGCGCCGTAGATCGCGTTCGGCACGGCGCCGCCGGAGGCGTGGCCGAAGTAGACGTTCACCGCCAGACGTCTGTTGATCGTCACATCGGCGCTGGCGTCTGCGAGCGTCGCGAGGCCGGTGCGTCCGTTCGACGGCCGGCTCGCGTAGCCGAACGTGCCGTTCTGGAAGGCACCGCCGCCCTGATACCAGGAATCGTCCGCCGACCAGAGGCGCAGCGCATGAACGTCGGCGCGCAGGCTGACGCGATCCGTGGGGCGGAGGATCAGCGTGCCGAACGCATCGCGCATGTTCATCATGTTGAAGAACGGGAACCGCGCGTAGATGCGCGGCGTTGGCAGCACCTGGAAGAACGTATCGTGCCCGTCGTCGGCGGGCACACTGTCGCCGGATGTGCCGTTGTAGCCGGCGCGGAGCCAGGGGCGGAGCCGCGGCGCGTTCGGCTGCCAGCCGCCTTCCACGGCGACCGCGCCGCCGTGGTGGGCGAGCGTGCGCCAGGATCCCCGCTGCCCGGCGCCCCAGAGGAGCACGTCGAACGTCCCGGCCGCCGTTGTCACCGCGCGAAGGTAGTGCGCGCCGACCGTCGCGATGTCGATGTGCGACGGCTGACGGTAGTCCTGATAGCCGAGGCCGAACACGCGCCACTCGGCCGCCCCTGCGGAGATCGAGCGCGTCAGCGCGCCATAGAAGACGTTGATCTTCAGCTCGGACCAGCCGTTGACGTCGAACACGCCGCGGGTGGGCCGCGCCGCGAGCGCCGTCACGTTGTAGGCGCCTTTGTCGAGCGCGTAGCGGACGCCGTCGAAGCTGCGGCCCACGTGCGAGAACGCGAACGTGCCGAGCAGCCGGTGCGCGATTCGATCCCGCTTCAGCGCGGCGATGGCCGGATGCTTCGGCACCGTTTCCGCGCCGTCGGCGAATTCCATGCGGCCGACGCGCAGCGACTGCCCGGCAACGCCGCCGAGGCTGTCGAGCGTCAGCGTCGCCTGTTTGAGGAAGAGTCCCGCCGCGGCGGTGTCATTGCCGTTCGCCGCGTAGTAGTTCGCGCCGAGACCCAGCGCGCCCGCGGCACCGGGGCGGACGGCATCGTCCGGCAATCCAACCAGGAGCGGCACGGCGATCTCGAAGTGCCAGGCGAACCTCTTCGTGGTGGGCTGCGTCAGCGCGACGCGCAGGAGCGAACCGTTGAAAACGTAAACACCTTGCGGTGTGTCGTCGAACCAGTCCCACGCCTCGACGCGCGTCCGCAGCGATCCCGAGACGGTGAACGGCCCGGCGGTGAGCGGCTTCGCCTCTTGAGCGGCGGCTGGCGCCGGAGCGGCGCAGAGGCACCAGGCGAGGAACAGGGGTGGCGCGATGCGGAAAACCGCCACGATCCTGTGAGTACTGCAATGCGCGATCCGGTCAGCGCCGCCAGGAATCGATTCCGGCGCCCGCAGGCGGCGGCATGCTGAAGATCGATCGTTCGTAGGCCGGATCGAGTTCGACGCGCGCCTCCGCGGTGTCACGCCCGAGTTTCACGCGGCCGGGCACGTTCACGCCGTCCACGGCGTGATAGCGATCGAGGTCGTAGACATACCTGCGCTCGGCAACGGAAATCGGCCGGTCGCGGCCTGGGCGTGGCGGCTTGAGCGGCATCCGACGAACGGTCTCGATCCGCCCGGGCAGATGCGACTTCCGATCGAGATAGAACACGACCATGTCATCGCCGACATCCGCCTCCAGCCGATCCAGCGATGACAATCCACGTCGCACGCGAGACACTCGCAGCGGCTTCGGCCGCACCGAGCGCGTTTCGAGGAATAGACGTACTGCAATTGCCGAAGCCGGTAGGCGGTATTCGTGTCCGGCCGCATGAACGGGCGAGCCGGCGATCCACTGTGCGAGGCCCACCCGGCACCCGTCCGGACGTTCACGACACGCACGGAGTAGCCCATCTCCCCGGGCCGATAGTCAAGAAACTCCCACCAGTTGTCGGGCGGCTCGCAGACAATCTGGTCGATCTTCCCGCCGACGATCCCGCGGACCTTTCGGCCGAGGCGATACCTCTCGCGGACGGCGAAGCTGCGGATGGCATGCAGCCGATCGCGGCCGCCCTTGGCGGCGATCGCCTGTTCCCACACGGCCGCAGCGTCCAATGGATCGCCTTGTCCGCCGGCGCCGCCGGCGAACAGGCACAGGAGGGCGAGCACACTTCCGCAGATGCGTACCGTCATGGGACGGGCTGAGTTTATGGCGATCGAGGGCCTTCGCGTCCGTCAGAGGGTAAGAGCGCAGGATCGCCGCACGCCGGCTCACGGCCGCCCCGCCGGGGCGGCTGCGGCACCCCTCACGTCGGCACGCCGAGGCGCGGCAGCACGAAGTACTGGATCAGGACCCAGGCGACGATGAGCAGGAGCGCGGTCATGCGGTCTGCACCTCTGCGAGCATCGCCTGCAGTTCCGCCGCGACGTGCGACTCCGGCACGGCGCCTTCGATTCGGATGCGCTCGTTGATGACCGTCAGCGGCACCGAATGGACGCGAAACCGCTCCGCCTCGTCGTAGAACTCCGATGCGTCGACCATGTCCGCCGTCACGCGCTCGCTCGCGAACGCGAACTGATGCGCGAGGTGCACGGCGCGCGGACAATACGGACAGGTCGGTGTCACGAACACCTGGAAGCGCACGGGCCCCGTCAACCGCGCCAGCATGTCGAGCGTCTCCGGCGCCAGCCCGGACTCGCCGCTGCTCACCATCTTCAGATCGGCGATGAGCGACGCGAACTCGTAGCCGCTCGGGATGCCGAAGAACCGAATGCCGTAGTCTTTGTCGCCCTCTCCGAGGACGACGACGCTCGGCGCCTTGTCGACGCCGTAACGCCCGGCGGCCTCGGCGTCGCGCTCGAGATCGTAGGTCTTGGCGACGACGTTGCCGTCCGACAGCCAGGCCAGCTCTTCGACGAGCTGCCGCGTATCCTGGCAGAGCTCGCACGTGTGCGGCTCGGCGCCGGCCGTCGTGAACACGGCCAGCGTGACGGGCTGCGTCATCGTCCCGAGCGCCTCGCGCACCTGCTTCTGCAATGATGGGTTCAGCATCTGGACCGCCCTCTTGCGGTACAGGATGCGCCGGCGGCGGGATCGGTTACAGGCCGCTGGCCCGCCGTGTGCGAACGCCGGGTATAATCCTCGCCTCCCATGATTGGTACACGCGTTTCGCACTACAACATCGTCCGCGCGCTCGGCAGCGGCGGCATGGGCGTCGTCTATGAAGCGGAAGACACGCAGCTCGGACGCCGTGTCGCGCTGAAGTTCCTGCCCGCGGCATTGTGCTGCGAGCCCGGCGCGCTCGAGCGCTTTCAGCGCGAGGCGCGCACCGCCTCGTCGCTGAACCATCCGAACATCTGCACGGTGTACTCCATCGAGCAGTGGGAGGCGGAGCACTTCATCGCGATGGAGCTGCTCGAGGGATCCACGCTTGCCGAGCTGATCCAGAAAGAGACGTTCACGGCGGCCGCGCTCGCCGATATCGGCGCGCAGGTCGCCGACGCGCTCGCGTCAGCGCACGCCAAGGGCATCGTGCATCGGGACCTCAAGCCGGCGAACATCTTCGTGAACCCGCGCGGCCAGGTGAAGCTGCTCGACTTCGGTCTGGCGAAGTACACCCTCGAGGCAGAGCTGCACGCCGAGTCGGACACGCTGGGCGGCGCGGCGTTGACCGCGCCGGGTACGGCGATGGGCACGGTGGCCTACATGTCGCCCGAGCAGGCACGCGGCCAATTCACGGACGCCCGCACGGATCTGTTCTCGCTCGGCGCCGTGCTCTATCAGATGGCCACGGGCACGCTGCCATTCAAAGGCGACACGACCGCCGTCGTATTCGACGCGATCCTGAATCGCGAGCCGGTGCCGGTGCATCAGGCCAACGGCTCGATGCCGGAGTCCATCGGCCGCATCATCGAGAAGGCGCTCGAGAAGGACCGCGACCTGCGCTACCAGACGGCGACCGATCTGCGCACCGATCTGCTGCGCGTCAGGCGCGATCTGGATTCGGGGCGGAAGGCGTCGGCGCACCCGGCCGGCGACACGCCAAGCGGCGGAACGAAGGCAGCCGCTCGCTCGATTGCCGTGCTGTTTTTCGAGAACCTGAGCGGCGTCAAGGAGGACGAGTACTTCCGCGACGGCATCACCGAGGACATCATCACGGAGCTGTCGAAGATCCGTGGGCTCAACACCTTCTCGCGGCCGACCGTGCTGGCGTTCCGCGACAAGCCGGTGACGCCGGCGCAGATCGGCCAGCAGTTGGGCGCCGCCTACGTACTCGGCGGCAGCCTCCGGCGCGCGGGCAGCCGTCTCCGCATCAATGCGCAGCTCGTCGACACCTCGACCGACTTTCCGCTGTGGTCGGAGCGGTACGACCGCGAGCTCCAGGACGTTTTCGAGGTTCAGGACGAGATCGCGCGCAAGATCGCCGAAGCGCTGCGCATCACGCTCTCCCCGCAGGAGCAGGCGGCGATTTCGGCAAAGCCCACCGAGAATCTGCAGGCCTACGACTTGTACCTGCGCGGCAAGAGCTACGCGCGCCGCCTGACGCAGCAGGACATGGAATTCGCGCTGCAGATGTTCGAGAGCGCCGTCGGACTCGACCCGAAGTTCGCGCTCGCCTACGCGGGCATCGCCAACGTCTGCGCGCTGAACCACTACCGCCATGCGACCGGCTCGGACTGGCTCGACCGCGCGCAGGCTGCCGCCGAGAAGGCCGTGGCGCTCCAGCCGAATCTGCCGGAAGCGCACGTCGCGCGCGGCTGGGTGTTCTACGCGAAGCAGCAGTACGACCTCGCCGTCACCGAGGGACGCATGGCCCTCGCGCAGAAGCCGGATTGCGAAGGGGTGTACTACATGCTCGGCCGGTCCCTGTTCTCCGCCGGCCGCTACCAGGAGATCGCCGACATCGCGGACACCGCGGTCCAGGTCGCCGGCACCGACTACAACATCTACGTGCCGATCCTCAACGCGCTGCGGGCGATGGGAAGGCTCGACGCCGTGCGCAACATGAACATGCGCCGCGCGCAGGCGCTCGAGTCGCACCTGCGTGAAGTGCCGGACGACGCCCGAGCACGGATGCAACTGGCGGTCACGTACGCGGCATCCGGCCGGGAAGAGGACGCGGTTCGCGAGGCGAACCTGGCGATCATGCTGCGCCCGAACGAAGCGAGCCTGCTCTACAACGCCGCATGCACCTACTGCATGCTGAATCGGAAGAGCGACGCGCTCGAGGTCCTGAAGCGGGCGTGGGACGCCGGGTTCAAGGACGCCGTCTGGGCGCGTCGCGATCCCGACCTCGCCATCCTGCACGACGAGCCCGAGTTCGCCAGGCTCTATCCCCCCGACTGACGGCCGGCGCGAGCCCTGCGCCTACTCGTAGTTCCACTTGAGAATCCACGGATCGCCCGTGCGGGCCTGAAACGCCTTGAGCCTCGCTTTCAGGTCGGCGAGCACCTTCGCGTATGCGGGGTCGGCGGCGAGATTCTTCGACTCGAGCGGATCCGTCGTCAGGTCGTACAGCTCGAACTTCGGCCGCTGCAAGTACGCGTTCACCGGCCGCGGGCCGAACATCGCCAGGCCGCGTGCGAGAACGGCCTGCCAGGTCTTCGACGCCTGCAGGTCGCTCGCGAACGGGTACGGCAGCGGGTGCGCGATGTTCCAGATCAACTTGTGCGTGCGCGTGCGGACGACGCGCATCGGGTAGTACATGGTGATCTCGTGGAACGTGTGTGACGCGTACACCTCGTCCCAGCCGGCGGGCTTCTCCTGCTCGAGGATGCCGAGAAACGAGCGGCCCTGCAGCGACGGCGTCTCGTTCGTGAAGTTCCCCGGCCCGACCGGCGGCTCCGGGCGAGACGGCGGCACCTGGACGCCGGCAAACTCGAGCACCGTTGGTACGAGATCGACCCAGGACACCATCGCGCTATTGGTCGCGCCGTGGAGCGTTCCGCCCGGCTTCTTCACGACGAGCGGCAGCCGGATGCCAGGCTCGTAGACGTTCGTCTTCGATCCCGGAAATGCGGCGCCGTTGTCGGAGAGATAGATGATGAGCGTGTTCTCGTACGCCCCCGTTTTCTTCAGCGCGTCGACGATCCTCCCGAACGTCTTGTCGACGCTGCGCACCGACGCGTAGTAGAGCGCCAGCTCCTCGCGCACCTCCGGGAGATCCGGCAGCCACGGCGGCACGATGACCTCCTTCGGATTGACGCGATCTTCGGGATCGTGCCGGAAGGGCCGGTGCGGCTCGTTGGTCGCGTAGTAGAGGAAGAACGGCTTGCGCTCGTCCTGCCTGATGAAGCTCTCCACTTCCGGCAGCTTCAGCACTCGCTGGAACTTGAACGCGGACTCCGGCGCGACGTGGAACTTGCCGCCGCGCGCCGTGCGATAGCCCGCGCCCGCCAGCATGACCGGCAGCGTCCTGACGTTCTCGAACGCGATGAAGTGGTGGTACTCATGCTCGTGCCCGTACTGCCCGTTGCGGTGGTTGTGCACGCCGCTGAGGATCACCGAGCGGCTCGCGCTGCAGCTCGCCGTCGTCGCGAACGCGTGCGTGAAGCGTACGCCCTCGGCTGCCAGGCGGTTGAGATTCGGCGTCTTGATCACAGGATTGCCGTACGCTCCGAATGCCTCGGCGCCATGGTCGTCGGCGACGAACATGAACACGTTGCGCGGCTGGGCTGATGCGGTGGAAGCGGCGAGGACGACGGCAATAACGAGGAGGTGTCGCAGCATGCCGGGAGTATAATCCGGCCCTCACGCACGGCAGGAGGTCGCATGCCAGGCTTCGCACCCCGGTCGCCGCTCGTCGTTCTCGCCTTTCTCGCTCTCTCGAACATCGCGTATGCGCAGACCGCCCGGATCGGCGGCACCGTCACGGACGCGACGAATGCCGTCGTGCCGGGCGCGACGCTGACGATCGTCAACGTCGACACGAACGACACGCGCGTCGCGGTGTCGAACGAGCGGGGGCAATACCACGTGCCATTCCTGCCGTCGGGCCGCTACATGGTCACGTGCGAGCTCCCCGGGTTCCAGACCATCCGGCGGGAAGGCATCGTGCTCGAGACGGACCAGGAAGTGCGTGTCGACTTCCCGCTGAAGCCGGGCGCGCTGACCGAATCCGTCACGGTCGTCGGCACGCCCGTGCTCGCCTCGGAGACGTCGGCGGTCGGGCAGGTCGTGACGGGACAGACGATCAGCGATCTCCCGCTGAACGGCCGTAACTTCCTCCAACTGGCGCGGCTCGCCACCGGCGTACTGGAGTCCGCCGAGGGCGATCGCGCGGCCGAAGGCGGCGCGTTCGTCGCCAACGGCGCCCGCTCCGTCCTCAACAGCTTCATGCTCGACGGCGTCGACAACAACGCCCGCATCGTCGATCAGCAGAACAGCTCGAACGTCGTGTCGCAGCCGTCAGTGGACGCGCTCGCGGAGTTCAGCATCCAGACGAACAACTTCTCCGCCGAGTACGGGCAGGCCGCCGGCGCGGTGGTCAACGCGACGATTCGCTCGGGAACCAACCAGATTCGCGGCGTCGGGTTCGAGTTCCTCCGCAACGACGCGTTCGACGCGCGCAACCCGTTCGCGGCGTCGGACGAGGGGAAGAAGCTCAACCGGCACCAGTATGGGGGCACGCTGGGCGGCCCCGTTCGCAAGGACCGGACGTTCTTTTTCGCGAGCTGGGAGACGACCGACGAGCTGCGCGGCGTCGACTACCGCAACACGATCCCGACTGCCGCGCAGCGCGCGGGCGATTTCAGCGGCTTCCGCAACAACCAGGGACGTGCGGTGGTCATCTACGACCCAGCCACGACACGGCCGAACCCGAACGGGACCGGCTTCATCCGGAATCCCTTCCCGAACAACCAGATCCCGTCGGACCGCATCCACCCGCTCTCGGCGAAGCTGCTGTCGATGCTGCCGGAGCCGCGGCTGACCGACCTCACGGGCAACTACCCCGTGACGCGCGACGCCAACCGGATGCGGCATCAGATCGATACGCGCGTGGATCACAGCTTCTCGACCAACAGCAAGTTGTACGTGCGTTACAGCACGACGAACCGCGATGACAAGGTTCCCGGCCCGTACGATCCGCCGCTCATCGGCACGACGCAGTTCCAGCAGGCGATCAAGGATCAGTTCTCGACGAACGTCGCCATCGGCCAGACGCAGGTGTTCGGCCGCAGCCGCGTCAACGAGGTGCGCATCGGCTACAACCGCATCCGCGACGACCTGTTCCCCTGGGTGACCGACACGACGCCCGCTGGTTTCGGTTTCAAGGGCGTCCCGGACGGACGCACGACCGGGCTGCCGCGCATCGCGATCGGCGGGTTTTCCAACCTCGGCGAGGCGGCGTTCCTGCCGAACTTCAAGATCTCCGAGGTCGTGCAGGCGGGCGACACCTTTTCGTTCCTGCGCGGGCGCCACGGCATCAAGGCGGGCGCGAACTACCGCTTCATCCGCAGCTTCTTCGATATCTCGTCGCAGGCGCGAGGGTTCTACAACTTCAGCGGCGCGTTCTCGCAGAACCCGCAGGCGCGGCCGAACAGCGGTTCAGGGCTGGCCGACTTCCTACTCGGCATGCCGCATGCGACGCAGCTCAGTACCTCGCTGCGCGGGGACATCCGCTATCACTACGTCGCCGCTTACGTGCAGGACGACTGGCGTGTGGGCCGCCGTCTCACGTTGAACCTGGGCGTGCGCTACGAGCTGTTCACGCATCCTTACGAGCGCAACGGCAATCAGGGGAACCTGCTGCTCGACCAGCTCAAGCTGATCTACGTCGAGGACAACGTGCCGCCGTCGGTCCCCGCGCAGTTCGCGACGAACGTGCCCGAGGGCGTGTCGCCGAAGACGTTGATGCGCATGGACACGAACAACCTGGCGCCGCGCCTCGGATTCGCGTTCAAGCTGCGCGACGAGACCGTGCTCAGGGGCGGCGCCGGCATCTTCTACGGCGATCATCCGACCATCGGAGCGTCGAGCCGTCTGCCGGCGAACCCGCCGTACCAGGTGAACATCACCTACACGAGCGATCAGATCACGCCGCTGATGACGCTCGACACGGGGTTTCCCTCCAACGCGCTCGAGCCGGTGTTCAGCCCGTTCCTCAATTTCAACGCCTGGGATCCGGATGCGCGCCAGGCGACCGCGTATCACTGGAACACGAACGTGCAGAACGAGTTCAAGTGGTTCGTCGTCGAGGTCGGCTACACCGGATCGCACGGCGAGAACCTCGCGGTCGGCTACGACCCGAACGCGCCGTTCCCCGGACCGGGATCCGTCGCATCCCGCCGCCCGTGGCCGCAGTTCGGCGGCATCAACAGTCAGAAGTACGAGGGCAACTCCGATTACCACGCGGGGCACCTCCGCATGGAGCGGCGGCTGCGCAGCGGGCTGTCGATCATCGGCCACTACACGTTCGCGAAATCGATCGACGTCGGCGGCACCAACTTCATCAGCGGCGACAACGTCTACCGCAATCCGCGCGACATCGAGATGGACCGCGGGTTGTCGTCGTTCGACGTCCGCCACAACATGGTGCTGAGTTACATCTGGGACATCCCCGTCGGCCGCGGACGGCGGTTCGCAGTGAACAGCGCCTGGCTGAACGCCCTGCTCGGCGGCTGGCAGTTCAACGGCATCACGACCGCGCGCTCCGGCACGCCCTTCACGCCGAGACTGAACACGAACCCGACCAACGCGGGACACGCGAGACCCGATCGTCTCGGCGACGGCAACCTGCCTCGCGGCGAGCGATCCGCCGCGCGCTGGTTCGATCCGGCGGCGTTTGCCCCGCCGCCGCAGTACGTCTACGGGTCTGCCGGCCGCAACATCCTGATTGGCCCCGGCTTCTTCAACACCGACTTCGGGTTGTTCAAGCGATTCAAGCTCGAGGGCCCGAGGCGGCGCAACGAGATCCAGATCCGCATCGAGGCGTTCAACGTCTTCAACCAGCCGCACTACCGTCAGCCGAACGCGACGGTCGACCTCCTCGACGCGGGGCGAATCACCGGGATCGTCGGCACTATGCGAGAGATGCAGATCGGGATCAAGTATCTGTTCTGAGGACCCATGCGCGCATTGATCTGTGCGGCTCTGGCCGCCGTCTCGTTGTCATCGGCGCAACAGCGCACGGCGGCGAACCCACCGAACATCGTCTTCATCCTGGCCGACGATCTCGGCTACGCGGAGCTCGGCGCCTACGGTCAGAAGCGCATCCGCACGCCGCGTCTCGATCGGCTCGCGGCGGAAGGCATCCGCTTCACGCAGTTCTATGCCGGCAGCACCGTGTGCGCGCCGTCGCGATCGACGTTTCTCACGGGCGTGCACACCGGGCACTCGTACGTGCGCGACAACTACGGCACCGGGACGCATGCCGACGACGATGAGAAAGGACAGTTTCCGCTGCCGCCGGACCATCCGACGCTCGCGCGTGCGCTGAAGGCGCGGGGCTATGCGACGGCAATAGTCGGCAAGTGGGGACTCGGCGGTCCTGGCACCACTGGCGTTCCGAACAGGCAGGGATTCGACTTCTTCTTCGGCTACCTCGATCAACGGCAGGCGCACAACTATTACCCGACGCATCTGTGGAAGAACGAGGAGCGCTTTCCGCTGCGTAATCCGTGGTTCTCGCCGCATCAGAAGCACGAGGGCGATCCAAACGATCCGAAGGGCTACGAGAAGTATCGCGGCGTCGATTACTCGATCGACTTCATGACCCGCGAAGCCGTGGACTGGCTGCGCGCGAACGCGTCGAAGCCGTTCTTCCTGTACTTCGCGCCGACCATCCCGCACCTGGCGCTGCAGGTTCCGGCAGCGGCGCTGAAGGAATACGAAGGGAAGTTCCCGGAGACGCCGTACCTCGGGGACCGTCAATATCTGCCGAACCGGACGCCGCGCGCGACCTACGCGGCGATGATCACCTACCTCGACACGCAGGTCGGGCGGATCCTCGACACGCTGAAGGAGATCGGCGCAGACGAACGGACGCTCGTGATCTTCACCAGCGACAACGGCGCGATCCCCCGTATCTCGCCCGCCGAGTTCTTCGAGAGCAACAAGCCGCTGCGCGGCCAGAAAACCGACGTCTACGAGGGCGGCATCCGCGTGCCGATGATCGCGCGCTGGCCGCGGCAGATCAAACCAGGCACAACCTCCGGCCACGTCGGCGCGAACTGGGACATGTGGGCGACGTTCGCGGAGCTCACTGGCGCGGCCCCGCCGAACCCAACGGACGGCATCTCGATCGTGCCGACGCTGCTCGGGAGATCCGGTCAGCGGCAGCACGAATCGTTGTACTGGGAGAACCACGCGCGAGGCGGCATGCAGGCCGTACGGATGGGACGATGGAAGGGCGTCCGCAACGAGATTACGAAGCGGCCGAACGCGCCGATCGAGCTCTACGATCTCGAGACCGACCTCAGCGAGTCGCGCGACGTCTTCGCCGCGCACCCCGACGGGGGGAAGCGCATCGAAGCGCTGATGAAGACGTCGCGCACGCCCGCGGTGCTGTCCCGCTGGAACTTCGGCGCAGCCGCCAGCCGGTAATCGTCGCAATCACTGCCGGCGGGCCTCCAGACCCGCCGGCCCGACGGGCTGAAGCCCGTCGGCTACTCCAGTCGGAAACCCAGTCGAAAACCGCCCAGACGGCACTGTATTTGAAGTAAGACTCGGCAGGACGCACGGTTGGCAACGCAACTGCCGGTTCGCTCGGAGGCCCCGCGCCTGGATCTCGCGGATCCATCGCTCTACCTCAACCGCGACCTCAGCTGGCTGAAGTTCAACGGCCGCGTGCTCATGCAGGCGCGCGACACGAGCCACCCGCTGCTCGAGCGGGTGAAGTTCCTGGCCATCGCCGCCAACAACCTGGACGAGTTCTACATGGTCCGCGTCGCGGCGCTGCTGCGCCGCCAGCGCGCGGGCGTCGAGCGCGTCTCGCCGGACGGACTCGACGTGGACGAGCGGGTGCCGACCGTCCGCGACGCCGCCGCCGCGATGCTGCAGGAGATTGCCGCCGTCTGGGACCAGGAGCTGCGGCCGGAGCTGGCCGGGCGCGGTATCCGTCTACTCGATCCGCCCGACTATACCGATCGGGTGCGCGAGTTCCTGGTGTCGCACTTCAACTCCACAGTCTGTCCGGTGCTCACGCCGCTGGCGTTCGATCCGGGCCATCCGTTTCCCTACATGTCCAACCGCAGCACCAATCTCGCCGTCGTCGTCCGCCATCGTGGCGAGACGAAGTTCGCGCGCGTCAAGGTGCCGAACACGCTGCGGCGGTTCATCGACATTCCCTCGAGGCTGACCAATAAGGGAGAGACGTGGTTCGCGTTTCTCGAGGACGTGCTGGCGGAGAACCTCCAGGAGCTGTTTCCCGACGTCGAGATCCTCGACTCGCATCTGTTCCGCATCATCCGCGACACCGAGATCCTGCTGCGCGAGGAGGAAGCGGACGACCTCGTCGAGCTCGTCGGGCGCGGCCTGCGCCGGGTCCGCCACGGCGCGCTGTCGCTGCTGCACGTGGACCGCGCGATGCCGCGGCGCGTCCTCGACATCCTCGTGGAGAACTTCCAGGTCGAGCCGGAAGTCGTCGTCCGCTCCGAATCCCGTCTCGGGTTCGCGGACTGGATGCGGCTGGCGCGGCTGCACCGAGCAGCGCTCAAGGACCCGCCGCTGCGGCAGCGCACGCTCTGGCGCCGCGCGGAACCGGACGAGGTGTTCGATCAGATCAAGTACCAGGACGTTCTCGTCCACCACCCGTACGATTCGTTCGAGACGTTCCGGAACTTTCTGGAAAGCGCGGTCCGCGATCCGAAGGTGCTCGCGATCAAGATGACGCTGTACCGCGTCGGCACGTCACCGCCCGTCGTGGACCTGTTGCTGGAGGCCGCCGACCGCGGCAAGCAGGTCGCCGTTCTCGTGGAGCTGAAGGCGCGGTTCGAGGAGAGGCGGAACATCCAGTGGGCCACGCAACTGGAGGAAGCGGGCGTCCACGTCGTCTACGGCGTCCTGCATCTGAAGACGCACTGCAAGATGTGCCTCGTCGTCCGAAAGGGCAGCAAGGAGATCGAGCGCTACGCCCACGTGGCGACGGGGAACTACAACCCGGCGACCGCGGAGGTCTACACCGATTTCGGACTATTCACCGCGGGACCACGGTTGATGGCGGACGTCTCGGACGTCTTCAACTCGCTCACGGGCTATTCGAACCAGGAGGAGTACCGCGAGCTGGCCGTGGCGCCCGTGAACCTGCGGCGGACGCTGCGGAAGCTGATCGCGCGCGAGGCGATTCACGCCCGCGAGGGAAGGCCGTCCGGCATGGTGATCAAGGTGAACTCGCTGTCGGACGTCGGCATGATCCGCGATCTCTATCGCGCTTCACAGGGAGGCGTCCCGATCGACTTGATCGTCCGCGGTATCTGCCGCCTGCGGCCGGGAGTGCCTGGCGTCAGCGAGACCATCCGCGTCCGCTCGATCGTCGGACGGTTCCTCGAGCATTCGCGCGTGTTCTTCTTCGTCAACGGCGGCGAGCCGGAGGTCTATCTCGGAAGCGCCGACCTGATGGAGCGCAACCTCGATCGGCGGGTCGAGATCATGTGGCCCGTGCAGGACCCGCCCTTGATGCAGTACTTGCGGGAGACGGTGCTGGAGGCGTACCTGCGCGACGACGTGAGGGCCTCGATCCTCCAGCCGGATGGCGAGTACGCGGCGCCGGCAGCGAAAGACGGCGCCGAGCGCTTCAACTCGCAGGATCACCTGATGCGTCACCCGCCGCCGCCCGCAGCGACGCGGCCCGGCGGCAACGGACGGCGGGAGTGACGCGGCAGCCGTACGGTCAGAACCGCAGACGGACGCCGAGGCGGATGACCCGCCCGACGGAGAATCCTTCCGGACTGCCCACCGTGTCGGCGTCGAGCGCGGCGGTCGTGCCGTTGTCGGCGATGCCGTTGATCAGATAGTCGGTCAGATCCATGAACCCGCCGGTGCCGAGGCCGACGCTGAACTGCGGGTGGTTGAACGCGTTGTCGAAGAGCGCCGTGAACTGCGCGTTGAAACCGTCCTTCCGCACCAGATCCTTGTAGAACGCGAAGTTCACGATCCACGTGCCGGGTCCCTGCACGCTGCCCTTCGTGGCGTTGCCGAGCGTCCCGGGCGCCGGCAGCTTGAACTTCGTCACGTCGAAGAACTGCGCGCGCGTGCCGCCGGTGTTCGGATCGCCGATCACGTCCGGCCTCCATGCCTCGCCGAACTGGCCGACGCCGTCGAGCGCGCGGGCGGTGTTCGCCGGGTAGATGCCGCCGGTGTCGCCGTAGGTGAAGTACGGCGTCAGGTTCGGCCCCGTGCGCGCCTGGAAAATCGTCGACACCGTCCAGCCGCCGACGATCGCGTCAGCCCAGAGCGGCAGGCCGCTGCCGAATCGCCGCTGCCGTCCGAACGGAACGTCCCACGTGCCGTTCATCACGACACGGTGCCTGACGACGTTCGGGTCGGGACCGCGATCTTTCTCGATGTCGTACGGGTCGTACTGGACGACGCCGATCGTGCTGTTGCCGCTGTCGGGCGCGTTGCCGTCGGAGCCGGCGAGCGTGTAGGCCGCGTTGACGGCGAAGCCGTTCCGGAAGCGCCGCCGCAGCTCGAACTGCAGCGCGTGGAACTGCCCCTCGCCGGCGTTCTCGGTGATGTCCATGAACGTGCCGTAGAGCGGGTACGGCAGGCGTGCGCGGGCGGCGGGATCCTCGTCCACGTTGCCGAGCGGCACGGCGCTGGCCTTCACCGTGTTGTAGTCGCGGTGCACGAGCAGCTTCCGCATCGACGAGCCGATGTAGCTGATGCGGCCGCCGAGGTCTCCGGGCAGTTCGCGCTCGAGCGTCAGGTTGTACTGATAGATGTCCGGCAGCTCGAGATCGAAATCGAGTCCCTGGTTGCCGAATCCAAGCGACTCGCTGCGCGTGCCGGTGGAGAACCCGCGCTGCAGCGTGCCGCGGCGATACCTGATCGTGTAGCGGAACGGGTTGCGCGACATGATGTCGCGCGCGCCCTGCGCCGCCCCGGTCGGATGGAAGATGCCGAACCCGCCGCGCAGCACCGTCTTGTTGCTGGCGTCCAGCCGCTGCGCGAAGCCGAGGCGCGGGCTGAAGTTGTTCCGATCGGTGTTGATCAGGCCGCGGCCGACGGCGTACGCGTCCGCTGTCTGCGTGCGGTTGAGCAGACGCGCGCCGGGCGGCAGCAGCTCGCCGATCTCCGGGTTCGGTACGACGTGATGGCCGCCGTCGATGGGGGCGAAGTTGGCGTAGATGTCGTTGCGATCGACGAACACGCCGACCACCTCGTAACGCAGTCCCAGGAACATCGTCAGCCGGTTGTTCACCTTCCAGTCGTCCTGCGCGTAGAGCGCCCAGTCGTTGGAGAAGGTGTCCATCGGCATGTCGCCGCGCGTATTGCGCTGCTCGCGGACTTCGTTCGGCAGCCCGAGCAGGAAGTCGGCGAAGGAGTTGCCCGTTGCGAAGCCGGAGAACGCATACGCGCCCTTCGATTCGTTGGCGCCCGTCGAGTAGCCGTCCTTCGCGTAGTTGCGCGTGTAGATGCCGCCCATCCTGACCGAGTGCTGCCCCTTCATCCACGTCGTCGCGCTGCTCAGCGAGAACGACGACTGATCGAGATCGCGGAACGTGTTCTGGCGCTGGTCGCGGATGTCCGATGGCCGGTTGGTGCCGGAGAAGAGGAAGCTCGGGAAACCAGGGGCGTTCGCGGCGAGCGGCGGCACTTCGAGTCCGAGCTGCGTGCCGAGGGGACCGGCGACGAAGCGGCTGCGCCGGTTGCGGATGTCCGCGCTGTAGCCGGCGCGGAACTCGTTGACGAGCACGCCCGACCAGATCCGCGTCCATCCGAACGCCAGCGTCGTCGCCTTCGACTCGCGATCGAGCAGGCCCAGGTTCGTCAGGCCGGCGCCGCCGTTGCCGCCCGTGCTCTCGAACGTGAAGGCGTCCGGATCGCGCCGCTGCCAACTGAAACGCGTGAACACGGAGTCGCGGCCCGAGAACTCGTGATCGATGCGGCCGTCGGCGCGGTCGCGCGTGCGCTCGAGCGCCAGGATCTGCCGGTAGGCCCCGTAGCCGTTCGACAGGTTCGAGCGGTTCGGGGCTGGATAGAAGAAGTCCAGAATCTTGGCCGCCGAGGGATCGATGCGGTTCGACGGGATACGGTTGCCGGAAAACGCGGCGCCGGTGAGTGGATCGCGGATCGTGAAGGTGTTGGCGGAGAAGTCGCCGCTCCGCATGGCCGCGGTCGGCACGATCGCCTGCGAGCCGCCGCCGAGCGCCTTCAGCTGGCTGCCCTCGTAATTGGCGAAGAAGAACGTGCGGTTCGTCACGATCGGGCCGCCGACGCTGCCGCCGTAGCGGTAGTCGTGCGTGTCGGCGTTCGGATCGTTGCGCGACACGTTGTTGAGCGCCTGCGCGTAGGTCCGCGCATTCAGCTCGTTGGCGTTGTAGTCGAAGAACGATGTCGAGCGATGGCGGTTCGAGCCGCGCTTGGTCGTGACGATCACGCCGGCAAGGCCGCCGTACTCCGCGCTGTACGAGTTCGACAGGACCTGCACCTCCGCAATCGCGTCGAGGCCCGGCGCCGCGTTCGACAGCTCGCCGAAGATGCCGGCGCTCGACGGCTGGCCGTCCTGGATGTACGACGCGCCGTAGGTGCGGCCGCCGAGGAACTGGATGCTGTCGAAGCCGCCGACGACATTCGGGTTGAGCGTGAGGAAGTCCTGGATGTCGCGGCTGTTACGCGGCAGATCGCGGAGCTGCTGCTCGTCGAGACCACGGGCGATCGACTGGCTCTCGACCGTGATGTTGTTCTGCCCTTCGGCCGTGACGGTGACGACGTCCTCGAGCCCGCCGACCTCGAGGTTGAAGTCGGCGCGCGCTACCGACGCCGCCCGCAGGACCAGGCCCGTGCGGGTCACCTTCTTGAATCCGGTCAGCGACGCGGTGACCGTGTAGGTTCCGGGCCGGAGATTCGGGATCTCGAAGAGTCCTAGTTCGTCGGTCTGCACCTCGCGACTGACGTTCGTCGCTTCGTCCGTAACGACAACCGTCGCGCCTGGAACGACGTTCTGCTGCGGGTCGAGAACGGTACCGCGGATCGTGCCGAGTGTGGTTTGAGCGGTGAGCGGCAGTGCTGTGGCCATCGCCAGCAGCGCTGCCAGCAGTAGCCGGCTGCGCATGTTTTCCCCCTTCTTCGTGCCCTCTAGTGTTTCCGGTAGCGCGCGGTGTCGATCCATGTCCCTGCGACCATGACGCGTTCCACCGAGCGGACGGCAGCAATCTTACGTGACGGGTCGTCGCGAAGCACAACGATGTCGGCCTGGAGTCCCGGCCGCAGGGTGCCGAACTCCCGGTCGCGATACAAGAATGTGGCTGCAGTGCCGGTTGCGGCGGCGATCGCCTCGAGCGGCGTGAATCCGCTTTCGACGAGCAGCTCGAGCTCCCGCCACGGCGCCTCGCCGCGCGCGGCGAACGGCACGTCGGTGTGGCCGCCCATGACGACCCGCGCGCCCTCGCGCCCGGCCCGGCGCGTGAGCTGCTTCATCTTCTCGAAGCCGGCGGCGACGAGCGCGGCCATCTCCGGCGTCGTGCCTTTGGGCGGGCTGTCCGCGCGGCGCTCGAAGACCGCGAGCGTGGCATCCAGCCACGGTTTCCGCTCCCGCAGCACGGCGTAGAGGGCCTTCGCCTCCGGACCATCGAGATCCGCGGCGGCGAAGAGACGATACCGCCCGTCGCGCCGCGCGTCGTTGTCCTTCAGCACGGCCTGACGATACGCCTCCGCCTGGACGCGCGGCAGCAGGCTGACGCCGAACGACGTGATGTGCTCGATGCCGTGCAGGCCGGCGGCGATCAGCTCCCTGGCGTCGAGCAGCTCGAGATGCGCGGTGCAGGGAATGCGCCGCGCCTGGCAGACGTCGATGACGGTCTTCGCGCTCGCAAACGGCAGGCGGTAGTAGATCTTGATTGCCGTGGCGCCCTGCTGGACGGAGCGCTCGGCGTGCCGCCGCGCCTCCTCGGCGTCGCGCGCGACGACCGAATCCGCGGGATACGCGGGGTTCTCACCGTCGATATGCGGACCGGTCGTGAAGATGCGCGGGCCCGGCAGCCCGTCTTCCTCGATCATCCGCCGCAGCTCGTCGAACTTGTGGTTCCACTGCCCGGGATCGCGGAACGCGGTGATCCCGTGACTGAGCTGCCGCAGCGCGAGCTTCGGATCGCTTTCGATGTGGAAGTGCAGATCGATGAGGCCCGGGATGATCGTCCGGCCCGCCAGGTCGATGGTCTCGGCGCCCGCCGGCATCGTCAGGCTCGCCGCGGGTCCGACGCGCGCGATGCGATCGCCTTCGATGACGATCCGCCCACGCTCGATCGGCGCGGCGCCGGTGCCGTCGATGCGTTGTCGAGCACCCGCACAGGTGCGGGAGGCTGCCCGGGCGCGGCCGCGGTGCCGACGGCGACAGCGGCGACGCTCGCAATGATCACAGCGCCCAGCTGCCAGTTCCACTTGCGTTGGATTGCCATCGTCACGCTCGTGTGTGTTCGTCGCGCGTGCGTAGGCACATGCTACCGCCGTTCGCGGAGTCCTGACGCTCATTGTCGTTCGTGGACTCGCGTTGACAGCTCAGCGACCCCTCCGATAAACTCCGCGGCGAATCATCGACGTCGTTGCTCCCCCGGCCGCCCCGCGACACGGGCATCGGATCGTGGGCGCGCGCCGACGTGCTCCCCGCATCGGATCCACTGTGACGAAAACCCTGGCGCTCACGGTCGCGCTCGTGGCGACGCTCGCGCCACGTGCCTGGTGCGAGACCAGTCAGGCCGAAACGCCTGAACGGCTGACGCTCGAGGCCGCGGTCGATCACGCCCTGGCGGCGAATCGCACGCTGCAGATTGCGGTGCTCGAGGCGGAACGCGCGGCGGCAGAGGTCGCGGCAATCCGTACGCACCGGGGGCCCGCGTTTGGCGCCCGGATGTTCGAGGGCGGTTTCCTCGCGCCGCTCGACTTCGACTTCAGGCGCGGAGCGTTCGGCACTTTTGCCGCCACCGGCCCGATCCCGTTCGCCGATACCACCGTGACGTCGCCGCGCCGCCTCATCACAGCGGCGATGCTCACGGTGAACCAGCCGCTCACGCAGCTGAAACGCATCGGCGTTGGCATCCGGCTCAGTGAACTGAACCGCGACTTGAGCCAGGCGCGGCTGTCGGCCGAGCGCGCGTCGATTGTCGGGCGCGTCAAGCGGCTCTATTACGGGATCCTGCAGGCGCTTGACGGGCAGCACGCGGTGAACGACGCCATTGCGCTCTTCAAGGAGCTCGATCGGGTCGTGGACGTATTGGTGCAGCAGCAGGTGAAGCTGCGCTCCGACAGTCTTGCGGTCAAGACACAACTCGCGCGGGCCGAGTACGACCGCCTCGTGCTGATCAACATGGAAGCGACACTGAGGGAGCAGCTCAACGTTCTGATGGGGCGCGACGTGAACGCGGCGTTGTCGCCGGCACCCGTGCCCGAAGCGACCTTGTTCGAGGTCGACATCGACACCGCCGAAGCGGAGGCAGTCGGCGTCCGTCCGGCGCTGCGCGAGGCGGCCATCAACGTCGAGCGCGCGCGCCAGCAGGTGCGGTTGAAGGACGCCGAGCGGATCCCGGAGATCACCGCGACCTTCTCGTTCGCGCGGCTGTTTGGCGTCGAGGTGCTGCCGCACAACGTCGCGGCCGCCGGCATCTTCGTGAGCTGGCAGCCGTTCGACTGGGGCCGGCGGCGGCTGGAGGAACAGGCGGCACAGAAGGCCCTGCAGCAGGCCACCATCGGCCTCCAGGAGGCGGAGGGCCGCGTTCGCTCGGACGTACGGGCGCGCCATCGCAAGGTGCTCGAGGCGCGCGAGCTGCTGCGTGTCGCTCGTCTGGCACAGGACGCCGCGCGCGAGAGACTGCGCGTGTCACTCGATCGCTATCGTGCCGAAGCGGCGCTCCTCAACGACGCGCTGCAGGCGCAGGCCGGCCTGAGCGAGGCCACACAACAGGTCCAACAGGCGCTGCTCGGCTTCTGGGCGGCGCGCGTCGATCTGGACGAGGCCGTCGGCGCCTCGGTCGGCCGCCGTCCATGACGGGCAGGCTCCGGGCCGTCGGCGTGCTGATCTGCGCGTCGCTGGCCGGCTGCCGTGCCGAGAGCCGCCACGACAAGCCGGCGACGCCCGTTCGCGTGCACGTGGTGCAGGCGTTCGCCGGCGACATCGGCGTGCGCTACTCGGCCGTCGTCGAGCCGAAGACACGAGTCGATCTCGCCTTCAAAGCCGGTGGCTACGTCGCCGAGCTCGCGGCCGTCCGCGGCTCCGACGGCGCCCTGCGTCCGATTCAGGAAGGGGACGCGGTTCGCCGCGGGATGGTGCTGAGTCGCGTCCGCGACATGGACTACCAGGTGAAAGTCCGCGCGGCGCGGTCGCAGCTCGCGGAGGCCGAGGCGGGCGTTGCCCACGCCAGACTGTCGATGGATCGCGCGGAGATTCTGTTCGGCCAGAAGAGTCTGGCCAAGCCGGATTACGACGCCGCCAGGGCGGCGTACGAGACGGTCCAGGCGAAGGTTCAGGGTGCGCGCGCGCTCGTGCAGGAAGCCGAGAACGCGCTCGCCGATACCGTGCTGCGGTCGCCGCTCGACGGTTTCGTCGTCAGGAGGCACGTGGAGGTGGGGTCGCTGGTCGGACCGGGAACGCCCGGCTTCACCGTCGCCGACGCCTCGTCGGTGAAGGTCGTGTTCGGCGCGCCCGACGTGAGGCTGTCCTCGCTCACGCCGGGATCGATTCAGCGGATCAGGAGCGAAGCGTTTCCCGGCGTCGACTTCACGGGCCGCATCGCGCGCGTGTCGCGTGTCGCCGATCCACGCAGCCATGTCTTCGACGTCGAGGTGGCGATCCCCAACCGCGACGGGCGGCTGAAGCCCGGCATGGTCGCGTCGCTCGCCGTGGCGGGCGACCGCCCGATCCATGCCGGCACGATGGTGCCGCTCGGCGCCATCGTGCGGTCGCTGGACACCGCCGACGGGTATGCGGTGTTCGTGGTGGAAGACCGCGGCGGGACGACGACCGCGCGTCTGCGCAACGTCACGCTGGGCGACATCATCGGCAACCTGGTCACCGCCACCGGGGGGCTGAAGGAGGGTGACCGCGTGATCGTCGACGGTGCGACGCTGGTCGCGGACGGCGAAGTGGTCAAGCTGCTCGAGTAGCGGGTGCGCCATGCCGCATGGTCAGAGCGACAGGGAGCTGATCGACCGCACGCGCAATACCGCGCGATTCTTCACGGAAAACCGCCAGGTCGCCTGGGTCCTGCTCGTGGGGACGCTGCTGTGGGGATTCTACGCGTATCTGTTCATGCCGAAGCGGAGGGATCCCTCCTTCCCGCAGATCTATTCCGCCGTCGTCTGTCCCTGGATCGGCGCCAGCGCTGAGCGCGTCGAGCAGTTCGTCACGCGCAAGATCGAAGAACGCCTCGCCGAGAATGCCCGCGTCGCGCGCATCGAGTCGACCTCGCGGAGCAACGTTTCGATCGTCGTAGTCACCCTCGACGAGCGGACGCGTGACACGCAGAAGGAATACGACGACATCGCGCTCCGCCTCAACGCCATCCGCGACCTGCCGAGCGGCGCAGGGCCGATCGAGTTCATCAAGGATTTCGGCGAGACGGCCGCGCTGTTGTTGACCGTGACCAGCCCCAAGGTGGGCGGCGCGGCCCTCGCGCTGCGGGCGCGGAACATCCGGAGCACGATCGAGCGGGTGCGCGCGGGTGCCCCCGGACCGCGCGCCACGCTGCTGGTCAGTTTCCCGGAATCGATCGCGGCGAGCACGACGGCGCGTCTGCGCGATCTCGTGATGGAGCTGATGCGGAGCCAGGGCTTCGGTCGCGATCATCGGCCGGTTGACGGCGCGGGATTCGTCGGCATCGATCTCGACACCGACCTGGACGACGAGGCCGTGCTCCGCTTCGTGCAGCAGGCGATTGACGAGCGCCTGGGGCCCGGCGAATTTCCCCCTGACGTGTGGCGGCCGGCTGTGATCCGCGATCCACGCGACACCGAGACGCGAGTGGCCGCCGTGGCGGGAGACAAGTTCACGTACCGCGACCTGGACATGTTCACGGATCGGATTCGGCGCGAGCTGCAGAGGGTCCCGCAGGTCGCGAAAGTCGTTCGCGCTGGTGTGCTGCCCGAGCAGATCTTCCTCGATTATTCGCAGGAGCGCCTGGCGTCGGTCGGGCTGCCGTTGACGCGGCTCGCCGAGGTGCTGAGCGCCCGCAACATCACGCTGCCGGGCGGTTTTCTCGACGTGCAGGGCAAGCGCCTCACCATCGATCCATCCGGTGAGTTCCGGACCGTGGAGGAAATCGGCGAGGTGATCGTCGGCACCTCGTCGGCCGGGCGCCCGTTCTACCTTCGGGACGGTGTCACGATTACCCGCAGCTATCAGGCGCCGCGATACGTGAACTACCACGGCAGATGGGCCGCCGACGGCGTCTGGCAGCGAACCCGGGCGATCACCCTGTCGGTACAGATGCGGCCTGGCGAGCAGATCGCCCAATTCGGGCGCGCCGTTGACGCCGCGCTCGAACGCGTGCGTGGTCAACTGCCCGGCGATCTGATCCTGGTGCGCACGTCGGATCAGCCGCTGCAGGTGCGCGAGAGCGTCGGCGTGCTCATGCGAAGCCTGTACGAGGCCATCGGCCTGATTATCATCGTCGCGTTCGTCGGGTTCCGAGAGTGGCGGTCCGCGCTGCTGCTCGCGGCGGCGATCCCCCTCACGCTGGCGATGACGTTCGGGATGATGCACGTGCTGCGGGTCGATCTGCAGCAGGTGTCGATTGCCTCGCTCATCATCGCGCTGGGCCTGCTGGTCGACGATCCGGTGGTGGCCGGTGATGCCATCAGGCGAGCGCTCGATGCGGGACACCCGCGGCGCATCGCGGCCTGGCTCGGGCCGACGCGGCTGGCGACGGCGATCCTCTTCGCGACCATCACCAACATCGTCGCGTATCTGCCGCTGTTGATGGTTGGCGGACAAATCGGCGACTTCATCTACACGCTGCCAGTCGTGCTCGCCTGTTCGCTGGTGGCCTCACGAATCGTGTCGATGACGTTCGTGCCGCTGCTCGGGTACTACTTGTTGCGGCCCCGGCCGGCCGCGGAGCTGTCCGCACCCACCCGGGCGGATTCCCGCTTCGTGGCCGCGTACTATCGCGCCGGCGGGTGGGCCATCGACCACCGCTGGGCGGTGCTCGGGTGTGCGGCGGGATTGCTGGCCGGCGCCCTGCTGCTCGCCATGCTGCTGCGGCTCCAGTTCTTCCCGTCAGATCGCGCCTACCTGTCCTACATCGACGTGTGGCTGCCGGAGGACGCCACGATCTCCGCGACCAATCGGGCGGCGGAAGCGGTGGAGGGCATCGTCCGTCGGGTCGCGGCGGACTACGGCCGTGAACACCCCCATGAGCAGGGCCAGCCGCGGCAGGTGCTGGATTCCGTCACGACCTTCGTCGGCGGTGGCAGCCCGCGGTTCTACTTCTCCGTGGCGCCGCAGCTGTCGCAGCCGAACTACGCACAGCTCATTATCAAGGTCCTGGACAAGGAGGACACCGGTCATCTGATCGTCCCGCTCCAGCGCGCGCTCTCTGCCGGCGTGCCGGGCGCCCGGATCGACGTGCGCCAACTCGAGGCGGGGAAACCGGTCGGGATTCCGGTGGCCGTTCGTGTGTCCGGCGACAATGCCGCCGTCCTGCGACGCCTCGCCGGGGAGTTGAAATCGATACTCCAGGCGATTCCGATAGCGACGCGGACTCGCGACGATTGGGGCGCCGACAGCTTCAAAGTCAAGCTCCAGGTGGATCCGGACCGCGCCAACTTTGCTGGCGTGTCGAATCTGGATGTCGCGCTCTCGTCCGTCACCGCGTTGAGCGGCTTTCCCGTGGGCACGCTGCGCGAAGGGGACCAGCAGATCCCGGTGGTGGCGCGCCTGCGGATGGAAGAGCGGGCCCGTCTCTCCGACGTGCAGAACTTGTACGTGGGCTCGACGCAGAGCACGCAGCGAGTGCCACTGCGCCAGGTGTCCCGCATCGAATATCGCATGGAGACCGAGCGGATCCGCCGGCGCAACCACTTTCGGACGATCACCGTCTCCGCGTTTCCGATTCCGGGCGTGCTGGCGTCCGAAGTGCTCCGAGCCGCGCGCCCGGCGCTCCAGAGCTTCGAGCGGACGCTGCCGCCCGGCTACGCGTTCGAGATCGGCGGCGAGCAGGAGGAGCAGGCCGCCGCATTCCGCGAGCTGGTGGTCGTGCTCGCCGTGTCGGTGGCGGCGATCTTCCTGGCCCTCGTGCTGCAATTCCGCAATGCGGTGAAGCCGCTCATCGTGTTCTCGGCGATCCCGTTCGGCGTGGCCGGGGCGTTGGTCAGCCTGGTGGTGATGCGAACACCGTTCGGGTTCATGGCGTTTCTCGGCGTGGCCAGCCTGATCGGGGTCATCGTCAGTCACGTGATCGTGCTGTTCGATTACATCGAAGAGATGCATGCGCGAGGGGAGCCGCTGCGCGACGCCCTGCTCGACGCCGGCATCGTCCGGCTTCGCCCCGTGCTCATCACCGTCGGCGCGACGGTCTTCGGCCTCGTGCCGCTGGCGCTCCACGGCGGACCGCTCTGGGCGGGCCTGTGCTACGCGCAAATCGGCGGCCTCAGCGTGGCCACCGTCGTGACGCTGGTACTCGTCCCCGTGCTCTATGCGATCTCCGTCCTCGACCTGAAGATTGTGGAGTGGCAGGCGCAGCCCGGCGAGTAGTACGACTCCAGCAGTACGACTTTGGTAGTACGACGGCATTCAGCTCAGCCGTCAAACGCTGCACGCGCCGCGTTCGGACGTCGAAATTCTCGCTCGAGCACACTCGCTGTTGTTGACTTGGCGTTCCGTTCCGCCATAATCAGGACCGCGTGAGCGACAGCGATGCTCGTCGATGTCCTTCGCGCATTGGTGAGTGTGGTCTCGACCCGGGCGCACGGGCTCGGGCAGCCGACGAACTGACCCTGCCGGCTGTCCAACACTGAAGTCCCACGTTGTTCCGTCCGTAGTGTACGGGTCGCCGGTACAGGGTGCCCCTATGCTTCCAGCCACCGAACATGGTCTGAGTTTCGAGCAGACCGTCCCGCGATCCCTCGTTCACAAGCGTTCGCTGGAGAACGTTCTGGTGACCGAAATCAAGGCGTGCGCAGAGGATCGCTTCATCTGCGCGGGTCGCCTGCCGAGGGCCCATCGTTTCTTCAACGATTCGGGGAGACGTCCCCACAAGGACATCCTGTTCTACTCGGAGCTGGGAAGACAGTGCAGCATCGCGATCTCGCATGCCTTTCTGGGCGTCAGCGTCGATGACGTGTTCATCTTCGAGGGTACGACGGCGGCCCTGACCGAGGCGGTCTGGCGTTCCCCGCTTACACCCTCGTCCGATTCGGTCGTCGTCGACGTGCGACTCCTGGAGACCATCCGGCGGCGCGACGTGGTCAGCCGCGTCGTCGGTGACTACACGATCAGGCTCGGCGGCGAGGTCGTCTGTTCGGGAACGGGCGCATGGAGCGTGCAGGCTCGGGCGCTGTTCGAGCGCCTGCGACGCGGCGCGGCGAAACGCAGCGCGCAACCCCGAACCGGTCCGGCGACCGGGGACGAATCATACGAAGCCCGGCGCGGGGACACCCGGGGGGCGAACGTCGTGATCGAACCGCCTGCGTACGGCGACGGGACCGGCGAGTTCGTCACGACCCTCGTTGTCGATCGGACGCACCCATACTTCTTCGATCATCCATGCGATCACGTCCCCGGCGTGCTGCTCCTCGAAGGGTGCGCGCAGCTGACTGTCGCGAGCCTGGCGCAACTGGCACCAGCCGGCGGGGCCGGCGTCAATATCGGCGCCTACGAGGTGAGCTTCGCGCAGTTCGTCGAGTGCGAGCTGCCGACCACGCTCACCGCACGTGTGTCCAGCCTGCCCGAGCCCGTTCCCGGTACGATGCCGTTTGTCGCCAACATCGCGATCTCGCAAGAGAGCGTCGTCGCCGGAACCGCGACGATGCATGTCGCACTCGCGAGCTGAGCATTACGAACCAACGATCATGGCGCGAACGCGTCCGTGGATCATCGTCGGTGGTGGCGCCTCTGGCCTGGCGACCGCCTTCTTCCTGAAGCAGCTCGGCATCGAGTCGGAGATCCTCGAGCGAGAACGCACGATTGGTGGACGGATGGGCGCCGTCATGCTCGGCGACCGGGCGGTCGACTGCGGCGGCAAGAACATCGGGAGGCGTTATCGGCTGTTCCGGCAGTTTGCGAGATCACTGGGCAACCACCCTCTCGAGTACTTCGGGCTGAATTCATCACAGGTGATCGGTGGACAGGTCAGGACGTTCGAGGGGGACTCGCGATGGCGGACGATGGCGAGTTTCGTCCGGGGTCTCGCGGCCGGCGATCTGATCCGCTTCGGGCGGCTGTTGTGGCGCGTCAGATTGGACGAAGCTGCAGGGGACCTGGGCTCGGACTACTGCCGGGCGCTCGAGCGCCGCTATGGCGCCGCGCCGGCGAGCCGCTGTTTCTCCACCGAGTTCTGCGGGCGAGTCATCCGCCCGATGAGTGTGCGGATGAACGGTGCGGAACCGGACGAGATTCACATGGGGACGCTCCCGTCGAACATCCGCATGGTGCTCGACACCTACGAACAGTTCACGGACGGCCTGGCTCCGCTTCTGCGCGACGTTGCAGCGCATTACCGAGTGCGACCCGATTCGACGGTCGAGGAGCTGCTTGTCGACGGCAACCGTGTCGTCGGCGTCCGGGTCAGGCATTCGAACGGAACGGCGAGCGAGCTCACGGGAGCCGGTGTGATCCTCGCGACGCCGGCCTCGGTGGCCGCACGGTTGACGCAACCGCTGCTGCCGCGTCTCGCCGACGCGTTGCGGTCGATTGCGTATTATCCGGTGGCCCTGGTCATCGCCGAGTACGATCGGCCGATCTTCCCGGCCCGCACGCGGGCGTTCGTGTTCGACCGGCAGCACGTCCTCAGCAACGCCGGCGCGTACGGCGTGAACGACCTGCACATCGTCCGGTACACGTTCAGCGGCGCCGAATCGCGGAGGCACATTGCGGACGACTTCGACGCCGAGGCGCTGCTCGAGGCGGGCGAACGATCGCTGCGGACGTGCGTCCCGGTCGAGGGCGCCTGGCGGCGGCGCTTCGTCGCGAAGCGCTTCAGTCCGGGGCTTTGCGCCTACACGCCGCGTCATGGCGGGTTTCTCGATGTCGTGAGCGAACAACTGGGCAGTCTGGCCGGCCTTCACCTGACGGGCGACTACATCCGGGGCGCATCGATCGAGGGATGTTTCCGGTCGGCCCGTGCATGCGTCCAGCGGCTCGCAGGCACGGCGGCTGGTGAGCTCTCCGAGAGCGCCCAACCACCCGTCCTGGCCGCACTCCATTGAACAGGAGATCGTCGATGAGCAGCTACTACCTGGGAGACAACGCGAGCAACTACCTCCCGTTTGACGACCTGCAGACGATCCAGCATTTCATCGTGCCGAACTTCGGGACCATGAACTGGGAGCGGATCGGGCACGAGAATGCGCTCAAGAACTTCGCGCGGCTGCAGGACGACCGTGACGCGGTGTACGACGACATCATGATTTACATCCACGTCCCGTACTGCCTGTCGATGTGCCACTACTGCAATTTCAACAAGTTCCAGTATCCCTTCCGGAACGAGGATTCGTTGATGACGTATGTCGAGTACCTGATCAAGGAGCTCGACTACTACCTGCGGCTTCCCTACGTGCAGTCGCGCCGGGTGACGGCGGTATATTTCGGCGGCGGCAGCCCGTCCGTGTTGACGATTCCGGCAGCGAAGCGGATTTTCGAGCACCTCGCGCGAGTGCTGCCCAACTGGAACGAGCTGGAACGGACCTTTACCGGCGAGCCGCGCACGCTGAAGAATCCGGAGCTCCTGCAGCTGCTCGTCGACTACGGGTTCAATCGGGTGACGTTCGGCGTCGAGAGCCTCAACGAGGACATCCGCAAACAGATCGGCCGCTGGGACACGCTGGAAGACGTGGCCGCCGTCTTCTCCGGGCTGGAGAAGGTCGGATACAAGGGGGAAAAGGACGTCGATCTGATGTTCGACCTGCCCGGGCAGACGTTCGCGGGTTTCCAGCAGGAGCTCGATATCCTGATACGCGACTTTGCTCCCGATGAGCTCGACGCCTACGGAACCATCTATCTCCCATACCGAGCGCTTCACAAGCTGATCGTGCAGGAGAAGCGCACCCAGCCGGGGACGATGTGGCAGTTGCTGCAGATGCGGGAATACCTCTACGACTTCATGACCGCACACGGCTATCACAACACCATTGCCGAGACCTGGTCGAAGAAGCCTGAGCGGACGCAGTACCAGACCGCTCACTGCGCGCGGCAGAACATCGTTGGTGTCGGGACCGCGGCGCGCAGCAACTTCAAGGACATGGTCGGCATCAATCCGGACAAGGTCGAGCGGTGGATGCAGAACATCGACGAGCACGGCGTCTCGACCGAGACGCTGCAGAGCATCGGCCGTGAAGGCGTGTTCGATCGGATCATGGTGATGTTCCCGCGGTACAAGGAGCTCTCGAAAGCATATCTGGAGGAGTTCAGCGACACACCGAACTTCGGCAGGCTGACCGGCATCCTGAAGAAGCACGTTGACGTCGGCGTCGTCGACGAGCACGACGATCGCTATACGGTCAATAAGCTGGGGGTCATCTGGATCTGCAATCTGCAGACGGACTACATGCGCCCGAGCCTCAACATGCTGGGCAAGGTCCTGCTCAAGGCGCTCAGCGACAAACCCAAGAACTTCGACAACCCCGAGCGCTTCAAGGTGAACATGCTCACGCAGTTCATCGCGAACAACATCGACAAGTATCCGAAGCTGATGAAATGACTTCCCCCGCCGTCGAGGAGGTCGAGGCGGCGCTCGCCTCCTCTGCCACGAGAGCGGGCGCTTTGCCGGCGCTCTTCGCGGCGCAACGCATCGCCTTTGCCAGGCATCAGCCGAACGCTGCTGAGCGGCTCCAGGCGCTCGGAACGCTGGAGCGCGCTGTGATCGCGCGCCAGGAGGACATCGTCACAGCCGTCTCGCACGATTTCGGCGGCCGCGCCGCGGAAGAGACACTTGGCCTCGAGCTGTTTCCTCTGTTGAGCGAGATCCGCTGCGCCCGCAGGAATCTCCGCCGATGGTCGGCGCCGCGCCGCGCCGGCGTCGCCTGGCCCTTCTGGCCGGCGCGCGGGCGCGTCCTCTACCAGCCGCTCGGGGTGGTGGGCATCGTCTCGAGCTGGAACTACCCCGTGTTCCTCAACCTGGCGCCGCTCGCCGCGGCATTGGCGGCGGGGAATCACGCGCTGCTCAAACCGTCGCCGCTGGCGCCGGCGACGGCGGAGTGCCTCGCGACGCTGGTGCGCGAGCTGTATCCACCCGACTACGTCACCGTCGTTGACGGCGGGGAGGACGTCGCCACGGAGTTCCTGCGATTGCCCTTCGACCACCTGCTGTTCACCGGCAGTCCAGAGGTCGGGAAGATCGTCATGAGGGCGGCGAGCGAACACCTGACGCCGGTGACGCTGGAGCTCGGTGGAAAGAGCCCGGCGATCGTTCATCCGGATTACCCGACGCGCCGCGCGGCCGCGCGGATACTGAATGGCAAGCTGTACAACGCAGGGCAAACCTGCATGGCCCCCGACTACGTGCTCGTTCACAGCGGGCAGCGCGATCAGTTCGTCCGAGAGGCGCAGAGCGCCGCGACCCGAATGTATCCGCGTCTCGTCGGCAATCCGGATTACACGCGGATCATCAACGCGCAGCACTATCGCCGCTTGGTGCACCTTGTCGACGATGCACGCCGCCGCGGAGCGGACATCATCGAAATCAATCCCGAACGAGAGCAGTGCGATTCGACGAACCGGGTATTGCCGCCGACGCTGATTGTCAACGTGCGTGAGGAGATGGCGATCACGCAGGAGGAGATCTTCGGGCCGGTGCTTCCGGTGGTCGAGTATCGGACGTTCGAGGAAGCGGTCGACTACGTGAACGCTCGACCGCACCCGCTCGCCATGTATTACTTCGATGATGACCGGTCCCGGGCACTCGACGTCATGCAGCGCGTCAGCACCGGCGGCATCACCGTGAACGACTGTATCTATCACGCCGGCCACCCGAATCTGCCCTTCGGTGGCGTGGGTCGGAGCGGCATGGGCCGCTACCACGGCTTCGAAGGATTTCGTACCTTCTCGAACACGAAGAGTGTGCTGCTTCAGGCGACGTGGTCACCGCTCGCCCTCCTGCGCCCACCCTACGGACCGTGGAAACGACGTCTCTTCAGGCTCCTCCTTCGCCCCTAGCCAACCGTCGCGGTCGAATGTGACTCGCGTGGTTTGGCGGCGAGCGCGATCAGCACTTGCTGTGCATAAATGACTTCGACGCTCTGAACAGAAAAGCCCACGCTCTGCAGCATGCCGCGGAGGCCGTGCGCATCGAAGTACCGGTGCGCGCCGGCCCGCTCACCCATCTTGATGCGAAGCTGGTAATAGAAGATGCGAAGCGTGTTGACCAGGCTCCTGGCCGTCCGGTAGGCGGCTCTTCCGGGCGCCTCGGTTCGAAACACCTCGCGGACCGATTCGACGTACACGCGAATCGGATTGAACTGCGTCGCGAACACGCTGACGGCCAGCAGGCCTCCCGGACGGAGAACGCGGAACAGCTCGGCGAGCGCGAACTGTTGTCGATCCGGCTGGAGAAAATGCAGCACGACGCTGCACGCGATCTTGTCGAAGGTGGCGGTGGCGAACGGAAGCGGCTCCGTGAGGTCGGCTTCGAGGAATTCGGCGTGCGGCACCTTCTGTCGGCACCGCACGAGCGCCGGCGCGCAGAAATCGATTCCCGTGAGACGGGCTCCGGGCACGGCCAGGCCCTGTGACACGTTCCCGGTCCCTGCGCCTGCATCCAGGATCACGTCGCCTGCCGCAGGCACCAGCAGCTCCACATGGCGCATCACGAGCCGGCGGTAGAGCGGAGACTGATTCAGGGTGTCGTACACCGCGAAGTAGCGTTCCCAGAACGACTGCCTGGCATCGGAGCGACTGTGCGTCATCGGCATTACCCCGGTCCGAGGTCTCATTGGGCGTGCTGGCCTGTCGAGACAGCGGTGGGCCGCCGCCGCAGACGAGCATAACTGGCGAGCATCGCCGGCATGCGGGCCTCGGCTTCACGCTCCCCGGCGTCAACGATCTCCCTCCATTGGTCAAAGCTCAGCATGTGGGTGTCCCCGACATCGGGCACGAGCACCACGTCCGCAGCGATGTCCGTTCGCAGCCGGCCCAGCTCATGTCCGACGATCCGCAGGGAACGACTGACCAGTTCGTACGCCCGAAACGGGAAACGAGCCGGCAGCGCGCGCGCCTTCGTCGGTCCGATCGCGTTCACGGCAATCACGAAATTGCCGTGCATCTGTCGCGCGAGCGCAGCCGGCACGGGATCGATCAACGCGGCATCGATCAGCAGACGCGAATCGCGCCGCGTCGGTGGGAGCCACGTCGGAAGTGACATCGACGCCAGTAGCGCCGTCACGAGATCACCGTCGGTCAGCGCCACTTCCTGCGCCTGCTCGATGTCGAGCGCGTTGGGCCAGTATGGAATGTCGGTTCTGTTCAGCAGGGTTCCGCCGAAGTGCCGGCGAAGGATCTTCGTCACCGCGGTAACGCGGGCGAGATGCATACGCCAGAAGCGGTACTCGATGCTGCGGGGAAACCGTTGCCTCCATTCGCTGGTAGCGGATTCCATGTAGGAGAGGTCGCGGCCCGTTGCGAGCAGTCCGGCGACGAGGCTGCCCATCGAGCAGCCGGTGACGACGTCGATGGGAATCCCGGCACGGGCGACCGCCCGCAGCACGCCGACGTGCGCGAACCCCCAGGCGCCGCCCCCGCCGAGCGCCAGACCGACCTGAGTCTGTGCGATAGATCGGGCGATCGAGTCGACGGTTCGGGCGAATACCGTGCTGGCGCGGCGCTGGCTCCGCGCCGCCTCCTCGGCCGCGGCGACATCGGCGGCGAGCTGATGACGTCCCGAGAGGCGAGGCAACGTCGGCGCCGAAGCGTCCTGAACGACGAACTGACGCTCATGATCCCGTGCCGGAACTGGATCGTTGGGTCCAAGAAGGTGACCGTGCCAGTCGATCAGGTCGGCCGCCCCCCGCACGGCCTCCGCACAGCCCACGGCTGCGTTGAGCACGACGCAATCGAAATGGCGTCGCCACTCGGGCATCCGCTCACGCAATTCGTGCTGGACGCGCTCGGCTCCCTGAGACCCGTCTATCGCGAGGGCATCGCCGGTCGCGTTGACCTGGGGACCGTGCGGGGTTCCGCAGCCGAGATCGACCCGCAGCGTGCGCCACTCGACCTGCCGGGCGAGCGAATCGGCCAGGTGTGCGGCAAATGCCGCGGGGGCGCGCCACCCGGGATACGCCTGCAGCAGCACGACCGGGGCCTGCAGCACTTCCGAGCGATTGGTCACCGTCGCGTGCAGCCGCTCGGCGAGCACGGTCGTGAGGCTGGCGAGGATGAGGCGACGCGTTTCGGGAAGCTCGTCCAACAGCGAGCCGGACATCAGCAGCACGGATGCCTCGGTGATCGCTCGGACGTCGCCCGAGCACGGACGTCCGGTGATGAACGATAGCTCGCCGAAGGGGGCCCCCGGGTACAGCTGCGCCACCGTGTCGAACGAGCCGCCCCGGGACACCTGGACGGCGAGCTGGCCGCTGCGGAGCACGAACAACGTCTCGTTGCGATCTCCCTGGCGAAGGACGGTCTCGCCGGGCCGATACGTCTTTTCGACCGCGCGGCCGGCCAACACGGCAATCTGTTCCGGGCCCAGCGCACCGAAGACGCTGACGGTCGAGAGGAACTCGCCGAGGCGGTTCACAACGATCTCCCGGCGGAGTGGCGAAATCGACGAACCGCTGGCAGGGCCCTGGCGAACCTCATCACACCGCGGCCACGCGCTCGTGGGGTCGAGCGTCTTTCTGGTGCAGCCGTCTGCGAAGCTTCATGAAGGTGCGGACACAGTACACGTAGAGGATGGCGAAGAGCAGCCACAGAGTCGGGTCCAGACGCGGAACGCGCTGCAGGGCGACGGCTATTTGGGACCCCACCCATCGGTCGAGCGCTACGACACGCTCCTGACTCAGATAGACGAGAAGGCCTGCGACACCGACGAACGCCACCGCCGCCCACACCAGCTCCGTGAAGGTCTGCCACGCCGCGGCAACCTTGCTCGTGGCTCCGCGGATGACCTGCGCGTGCCTCCTCACGAGCATGCCCTGAAAGAGCGTGTAGTCACTGACTCGATCCTGGATGTCGAGCGCGGTGGCGTAACTGGTCAGGGACCGCCGCATCATGCGCCGGCTGAGAATCGCGCGGATCCGGCGCTGCTCGGCCTTCTCGAAGTAGCGCTGCAGCATGCGCGTGTAGTTCACCGTGGGATACAGGTAGACCAGCGACGTGTCGAGCGTCGTCAGCGCACGATGGATGCGCAGCCAGGCCCATTCCATGGTGCAGCGATAACCCACGAGGATCTTGACGATGCGGATGGTGGCATCGTCCATCGATTTGTTGTGATAGGGCAGCTCCCGGACGAGCGTACGTGTGGCCCAGCTGCGCAGCGTGGTCACCAGTTCGTCCTTCGCTTTGTCCGTGTCGATGTTGGGCAGACTCGCGGTGAGCATGAAGGAGACGTCGGCCGCCTTCGCGTAATCGCGCACCGCCAGCGCCTTGACGAACATCACGAATTTCGAGAGGTACTCGCGCTCGGTGAAGTTGGTCGCGCCGAAATCGATCAGCGCAACGCGGTTGTTGCGGAGCAGGACGATGTTCCCCGGGTGGAGGTCGCCATGATACAGGTTGTCCTCGAGCAGCTGGCGAAAGATCGAGTGGATCAGCCGACGGGCGACGCGGTGCGGATTGATATTGTTCTCCGCCAGCCAGGCGGACAGCTTCTCGGGATTCCGTTCCACGAGCTTGATGTAGTCCGCCATCAGCACCGCGTGGATGAACTCGGTCACCAGCACGCGGTTGGAGCAGTAATGAGGAAAGAGTTTCGGAACGTAGATTTTGTGCGGCCGCAACGACTTGCGCATGCGGCGCACCGACGACGCTTCGTAGTGGAAGTCGAGTTCCTCGCGCATGACCGAGCAGAGCTCGTCGTAGCCGAGGTCCCAGCGCATGTGCCGTCGAAAACGTACGAGGCGCAGCAGCCTGACGATGGAGCGAACGGTGACGAGGTCGCGCTCGAACATCTGGCGCGCGAACGGCTTCTGGACCTTGACGGCGACGTACACCGCTTCCTGCCGGAGTTTCGCGCGATGGACCTGACCAATCGACGCCACCGCGAACGGCTGGTCATCGAACTCCTCGAAGTACAGATCGAGTGGCGCGCCGAGATCCTGCTCGATGATGTCGCGCGCGTACTTGGTCGGGAATCCGAATGCGCGGCTCTGAAGTCTGGCGAGCTCCCGGCAGAAGTCGATCGGGAAGAGATCGATGCGCAGCGACAGCAGCTGGCCCACCTTGAGCCACAGGCCGCCGAGACGCTCGAAGGTGTCACGCAACCGGATTCCGGCACGTGCCGCATCCGACCGCCCGCGCACGTACGCCCATGCCAAGCCGAGCAGGTAGCCGGTGATGGCGACCATCACCGCGGGTGTGCGCAGCCGCGATGGCGGCCGCGCGTCTTTGATCACGATCCGTCCGCGCTCGGATGGATCGACGAGACGCGTGGGAGTCCAGCGAGGGGACAGCATTCGCGAAAACGCCAGATTGTCACCGAAAACCAGGCGCGATGATACGTGCTATCATACACGTCCGAACGCGCCCGGCTGAGCTGGAGGAGGACCAACCCACATGGACATGCCTCATGTCAGCGCCACCATCAATCGCATCACGATCTTCGATCGCGATGCGGCGGGTCACCTCAAACCGGTCACCATCTACAAGCGTCGTCGCGGCAGGAAGAAGCAGACGCGTGGGTTGCGGCCGTTGGAGCGCTCTATCCGGATGATCGCCGACGCGAACGACCGGTTCTCGAGCAGCTACCTGTCGCGCCACCGCCGGTCCAACCGCAAACGGCGAGATGGATGGCTGCGCGACATCACCACCAACCTGTCCAAGGCCGCCAACAAGGGGCGCAAGGAAATCGATCTGAGCCGCGTTCTCAGCTGGTAAGGAGTTTCGGCATGGCTGCTCTCCCCGCTGCGTCCGGCGCCGATGCCGTCGTGCAGGCGCCAGGTCCCATGACGTCCACTCAGGCACCTGTGGTGCTCGATCTCGGCAAGCGACGACGTAAGCAGATCCGCCAGCTGCGGCGCGGCCAGGGAAAGCTCCTGGACGACATCAACGGAGCGGTCGAGGAACTGCGAATCGCCGGCACACTGCGTGCCGACGCGCAGCCTGTCATCGTGGTGGTCCAGCAGAAACGCCGCCGCGCGCGCGCCGGGTTCCTTCCGGGTCTCTAGCGCCCTGGCGGGTGGGGCGCTCGCGGTGGCGCGACATCCCTGTCGCGTCACCCGATCACCTCGAATACTTCCACGTCCGAGATGCGCCCGCGCAAGCTGCAGGTCCCGAGACAACGCGTACGAACGGGGGACCGCAGGCGCTCGTGAGTGCTCCGTGCGATCACGATCTGGTTGGGCCGCGCGAAATCCGCCTCGAGACGCGAGGCGGTGTTGACGACGTCCCCGATGACCGCGAACTCACGTCGTCTGCTCGAGCCGATGTCGCCCGTGAGGGCCAGGCCGCTGCAGATGCCAAAGCGCATACACAGCGGGACGGGTTGCTCGGCGGAGAGCGCCTCCAGCCGCTCTCGCATCGCCAACGCTGCCTGCACGCAGCGGTCGGCGTGGTCGGGTTGATCGAATGGTGCGCCGAACACGGACATGATGCCGTCTCCCATGAACTTGTCCAGCGTGCCATCGAAGGAGAAGATGATCTCCGTCATTTCGCCCAGGTGCGCGTCCAGCAGCCCCGCGACGGCTTCCGGATCCATCCGCTCCGACAACGTCGTAAAACCAACGATGTCGCAGAACATCACCGTCACGTCCCGCGTCTGTGGCTTCAGGAGCGTATCGTCGCTGCCCGCCTGGACGATGCGATTGACGAGTGCCGGCGAGTGATAGCGCTGCAGGCGCTCGCGGCGCTTGATTTCCTGCATCAACTCGTCGGCGAGGCGGGCCTGCTCGATGGCAACTGCCGCGTAGTTGCTGAGCGCGGTGAAGATCTCCAGATCGTCAGGCCGGAATTTGCGCGTCCGTGAGCTGTCCACATAGAGCACCCCCAAGACCACGTTCCGGTTCCAGAGTGGTGCGCACATGAACGAGCGGACGTTGAGGGCATGAATGCTCGCTGACGTGTCGAGGCGCGAATCGTGGCGCACGTCGGACGCGAGCATGGCGACGCGATCGTTCATGACCCGGTTGACGATCGTGCGGCTCAGCGTGACGTGCTCGGGCGTCGAGCCGTCGCGGTTGCGGAGCGCGCGGGCTGTCAGGGCATCGTCGGGTGAAGACCGGAGCAGCAGAAACGCACGCTCGGCCGGCACGACGTCGAGGACGAGGTCGACGACGCGCGCCAGAACACTCGGCAGCGGCTGCAGGTTCACAAGCGTCTTGCCGATTTCCGACAGCAGCCGGAGCAGGCGCCCGCCGCGGCGATCCCGGCCCGACCGGCGGTCCCCATCCGGCCGCCCGCGATCGGCGCGTCGGCGATCGGATCCCGAACGCCGTTCGGCGATCGCCGGCGTCAGAACACCGGCGTGCGTGCTGCCGAATTCATCGACGCGGCGGAGGATCGTGGCGCCGTCGTCGAGAATCTCGTGATGCTCGGAAAGCAGCTCGCTCTCGGTCACGACCTGCTCGAGCGTGACAGTGACCTGGCCGATCTCGAAGGTGTCGCCCGGCATCAGCGGCTGCTCACCGACGACAGGGCGGCCGTTCATCGACGTGCCGTTCCGGCTGCCGGCGTCAGACAGAAAGCAGCGCCCATCGGCGATGCGCACCGAGGCATGCTGTCGCGAGATCGTCGCGTCGTTGATGACGAGATGACACGTCGGCGCGCGCCCGATGAGCGTCTGACGGCCTCGGAGCTGATGGGTGCGCTCGACGCCCCGCTCGAGGAAGCGGAGGGTGAACACTACCGCGTGTCGCCGGCGACGTGGATGGCAACGCCGCTCCGCGACTCGACGGCTGGCAGGAGCGTGGCGACGAGTGACCCTTCCAGTCTGAGGACGACGAACTGCTGCTTCGTGCGAAAGGTCAGCCAGTGACGGTCGCCTTTGAGGAAGCGGAACATGCCGCCCACTTTCGTGACCGGAACATCTCCTTCCGGCGATCGCCAGCGAGGCGCCTTCGACTTGGAATAGGTGATGCCGAGAATGTCGCCGAACGGAATGACCTCGAGGACCGCGGTACTTCGTGGCGGCGTGAACTCCAGGCCTCCCGCAGCCAGCGTGAGCACGACGTCGATCTCCCGCGTCTTCTTCGGTTCAAACACCAAGAGCTTGAGCTTGTCGTCTATAACCAGCGGCGCCGGAGCTTCTGGCACGGAACGAACGGCCGGCGAAGGGGGAACGTTCTCGACAGCATCACCGCGCTGCGGTTGCGGCGGGATGTTCTTCGGAGGAGACGTCGTCCGCTCGGGTTCAGTCACGCCGGCAGATTCGGCTTGAGGCGTCACAGCCGCGGCACGGTCCGGCCCGGAGGCTGCCGGAACCTGCGGAGCGGCCCGTGGCGAGCGATTCAGCAGGATCCCCAATGCGATGGCGAGGAAGATGGCGCCTGCCGCAACGGCGAGAAGAATCTTCCGCAGGACGGCAGTTCCCGAGGCAGCGCCTGCCGCCGTCTCAGCGGAGAGCGGGACCGGCGGTTCGCTGCGCGCAGGCGTGCCACCCGACGGCGCAGCGAGTGCCTCATTCGGAGTGGTCTGCAGTCCGGCGGTTCGCACGACTGCGTCGCCCGGGATCACTGGCAGCGGAGTCGTTTCGGCGAAGCCCGATGAGGGAATGGCACCCGACATCCCTTCGAGCAAGGCATTGCGAAATTCCTCCGCCGTCTGGAACCGCTCGGACGGTGCCTTGGCCAGCGCCCGATCGAGAATCCGTTCGAACCAGGACGGGAACTCGACGCGCCACTGTCGCAGGGGCGTTGGCGGTTCCGTCAGGTGCTTCTGTGCCATCGCGATGGGCGTCTCGGCATGGAACGGCAGGTGGGCGGTGACCAGACGATAGAGCACGACTCCCACCGAGTAGAGATCGCTGCGAGCGTCCACCTCATGACCGCGGACCTGTTCCGGCGCCATGTACGCCGGCGTCCCCATCATCATCCCGTCGATCGTCAGATGTTCCGTGCCGAGCACCCGTGAGATTCCGAAATCCATGATCTTCACCGCGCCGGCCTTGGTGACCATGAGATTGGCGGGCTTCAGATCACGGTGAACCACGTTGGCCCGGTGAGCGTGACTGAGCGCGTCCAGAACCTGCGCGCACAGCCGTGCCGCATGGTCAACGTCGAGCGGCCCCGAACGCCGCGAGAGCTCCTCGAACGTTTCGCCCTGCACGTACTCCATGACCAGCAGAAGCTGATCGCCGTCGCGTGCGAGCTCGTAGATGGTGGCAATCCCAGGGTGATTGAGCTTGGCGAGCGTGACCGCTTCGGCGCGAAATCGCTTGAGCAGCTCCGGGGCCGTGGGTCCCGTGTGCAGTACCTTGAGCGCCACCACACGGTCGAGCATCTCGTCGACCGCCTGATACACCGCCCCCATTCCTCCGCGGCCGACTTCGGCGGTGATCCGATACTTGCCCAGTGTTTGGCCCACCATACGCAGACGACCTGTGAACCGGCAGGGTGGAGATCCCCCGCGGAGTGTAGAGCAGCCGCAGCGTCGGTTCAAGAGCCGGTCGGCGGAGCTCGCGGGGCACGTCAGCAGTATATGAACGCCCGCGGTCGCCCACGACGGCAATGGTCGTGACTCGTGCGGCCGCGAGCGGACTTCGGGACGGCGGCGGGTGCCTCGCACACGAATCCGCGTCGAGTTCGTGGCGGACTGAACACACTGAGCCAGCCGCCGGGCTGCGGCGTCTAATGCTGAGTGGCCGCCTTGCTGTGCGCCGCCGCGCTCCTGTCGGTGCTCGCGGCCGCACCGCAGCAGCCGCCCTCCGCTGCGCCCACCTCGCTCGACCGGGTCAAGAAGGGGCTCGAGAAGACAGCCGAGCCGCGTCCCGACTTCAACATGCCCCTGCGCCTCCCCGTCGCCACCTTCAAGTCGGGTGTCGAGCAGCGCGTGTTCGTGCCAACCTTCGAGGAGTGGCTGCGGAAGGAATTCGCGCTGACCGCGCTGCAGCGGCAGTCGGCCCAATGGGCCTCGCAGTGCTGCGGGGTCCGTCTCTACGGCGTGGACGCGTCCAACGTGATGACAACGCTCGGACGCGCGTGGCGGCGCCGCCAGGAGCGCAAGGTCCGCGAACATATCGCGCGAGAGCTGGCTGAGCTGGAGGCGAGGCGCAAGAAGAGCCTCATTTCGCCTCCCCCTCGCACTCCGGGCAGCGATGCTGCACATGCTCCGCCCAATCGAGCAGATCGTCCGCTGGCGGGAGCTCCTCGATCGTTCTGACGGCCTCCGCGTGGACGACCTCGCCCCAGCGATCCGCGATCAGCACCCCGGGCGCGGCGATCCCCTCGACGGGCTCGCGCGTGACGACGCATTCGGTGTCGTGACCGGCGAATGCGGGGAGCTGCGCGAGCAGCGCGTTCGCGTAGTCATCCCCTTTCGCTCGAGGGAGCACGACGAGCACGAGCTGCTTGCGCTGCCAGATCGTCGAGTAGGTGACGCGACGGCCGTCCACCGTCGTCACCTCGAACTGCGGTGTCCGCTCCCCCTTCTTCAGCATCCCGTGGTTACCGCGCCGGAGTCATCTTCGCCATCTCCCGGCACGACTCTGCGCACCGCCGGCACGCCTCGGCGCACCGCTGCATCGTCTCGTCGTCACGGAACCGGTCGCAGTCCTTCGCGCACGCCTCGCAGATCTCCGCGCAGATCTCGCAGACGCGCGGGTGATGGCGCGAGCCGAGCATCATGAACCGGCCGCTGGTTTCGCAAATCTCGGCACACGCGATCAGCATCCGGATGTGATCGGCTTCGGCGTGCTTGCCGCCGAGCTGCAGGCAGTGGTTGACCGTCTCGAGACACACTTCCTGACAGCTCTGACAGCGGTCTATACACTCCTGCACTCCGGCATCGAGATGATGGGGCATGGTGTTCTCTCCTGAGCAGACGTTTCGACGCGCGATATTGCGCGTGATCACTCCGTCTGAGCAAGGCAGGTGCCCGTTGATGCTGTTGCGGAGGTCAGGCGCCAGGCGCGGGCCGGCGATTGCGATCGGTACGCTCGAGCTCGGTGCCGGCGTCTCTGCCGACGAAGTAGCACGGCCATCGGCAGCTCGAACCACGGCTCGAGCCGCCGCTGGAGCCCGGCGCGTGCGGTGGCCAGGGAGGGCGTGGTCGTCATAGCACCGAGGTTCGCGTGGCGGCGGCCGCCGCGTCAAGGAGGCGGCGGTTCGCTGCGGCGTCCTGGCAGCTGGACGCCATCCTGGTGCAGGAGGGCGTGGTAGATGGGCACGGGCTGAAAGCGGCGCGAGATGACGAAGCTGAGGAGGTTTGCCACCATCAGCGGCACGATGATCTGGTAGTCCTGCGTGATCTCGAAGATCATGAACACCGACGTCATCGGCGCGCGGACGATCCCGGCAAACAGCGTCCCCATGCCGACGAGCGCGTAGGCGCCGGCGTCGGCGGTCGGAAAGATGGCGACGCGATTCATCACGATGCCGACCGCTCCCCCCGCCATGGCGCCGATGAAGAGACTCGGCGCGAAAATTCCGCCGGCGTTGCCCGACGCATACGACACAATCGTCGCGGCGAGCTTCACGAAGCACAGCAACACCATCGTCTCGAGCAGCAGTCCGCCGTTGAGCGCCTGATCGACGTGCTCGTATCCCACGCCCATCACCTGCGGCACGAACATCAGGACGATGCCGATGACGATGCCGCCGGCGGCGGGCTGCAGGATGCGCGTCGCGTTCGGCAGGCGAAGGAAGCCGCGCCGCAGGTTTAGGAGTCCCTTGCAGAACGCCAGCGAGACGAAGCCGCCGACGATGCCGAGCAGACGTAGCCGGCGAGCTCGGCGGGCGTGGCGAGCTGGTACGGCGGAACGCGGAACAGCGGTTCGTTGCCGAGAATCGATCGCGCGACCACCACCGACGCGATCGAGGCGATGACGGTGGAGCCGAGCAGCGGCGCGTTGAGATCGCTGATGATTTCCTCGAGCGCGAACACCACCGCCGACACCGGGGTGTTGAATGCGGCCGAGAGCGCTCCGGCGGCACCGACCGGCACCAGATCCCGGATACGCTGGGGTGAGAGCCGCAACCACTGGCCGATCGACGACGCGATGCCGGCGCCGATCTGGACCGACGGCCCTTCGCGTCCCATCGAGTGGCCGGAGCCGATGCACAGCGTCGCCGTCAGGAACTTGCCGAGTGGCACGCGCGGACGGATGATGCCGTCCTGGAGGTGAAACGCGGCTTCCGTCTGCGGCACGCCGCTTCCGCGCACGTCGGGAAAGACTTTCGCGAGCAGGATGCCGGTGACGACGCTCATCGCCGCCGGGACGGCGAAGAGGCGGAGCTGTGAGGGCGCCATCCCGAAAAGGAACCGCGCGGTCGCGTCGATGGACAACGCAAAGAGCACCGCCGAGAGCCCCGCGAGGACGCCGACGACGATCGACAGGGCGAGAAAGAGCTGATGCTCGCGGAAGCGGAGCTGCTGGGGCGTGATCGTCGACATCACGGCGTTCGAAGCTCGTAGCGGCGGGCGATCAGCACGAGCGCGCGGTCGAGCGGCGCCGGCGGCCCGCACACGCCGCCGATCGCCTCTTCCGCACGCGCGATCAGATCCATGCCCTCTTCGGCGACGTCGCGGCCGATCGATTTCGTGCGCGTCAGGGAGCCGCGCAGCGTCTCGATGTCGTGCTGCAGCGTCGAGGCTGCCGTGGCGCCGCCGCATGCGGCCGACCTCGCGGCGACGTGTTCGACGTTCGCCAGCAGCCGGTTCCGCCGTTCCGCCGCCGGCAGTCGCGATGCGAGTGGATCGCGAGTCAGCACGAGGTCGACGATCGTCCGCAGCTCAACGACGCGTTCGCGCGCAGGACGCGGGATTCTCGCGAGCAACTGCCGGGCCCGCGCGTACTGGCCCTGATTGAACGCGGCTTCCGCGGCGCCGCCGAGCGCCTCGGCATGTTGGGGATCGCTGCGGAGCGCCATCGCGAATTGATCCGCCGCGCGTGCCGAGTCGCCAACCTGCAGGAACATCCGTCCGAGCTTCGTCCGCGTCGCGGCATCGTCGGCCAGCGTCGGACTGACGACGAGGAGCTCGGACAGCGCACGACTGCGCTGGCCGTTGCCCAGCAGGAGCTCGATCAGCTCGAGCCGTACTCGCGGACGGATCGCATTCTGCGTGTCGTTCCAGAGCGCGGCAAGCGCATGCTGGTAGTAACGGATCGCCGTCGCTGGGTCGCCGCCGGCGGCCTCGAGCCGCGCCAGCGCGAGATCGACGGTGGGGTCTTCCGGCTGGCGCTCGCGTACCCGAAGCAGGACCTGGCGTGCCTGGGCGTGATGCCCGTCAGCGGCGAGGGCGTGCGCGAGCGCGAGCTGATAGCTGTCGTTGGCTGGCGCTTTCGTGGCGGCGCGGCGTAGCGCCGCGACCGCGTCGGCCGTCCGACCGGCCTCCAGCTCGCGAAGGCCGATCGCCTGCCATGCTGCGGCGTCGCGGAGGCGCAGCGTCTGGACCTTCTGCGCGGCGAGCCGTGTGGCGCCAAACGCGCCAACGGAGATGACGATGAGCACGGCGAGCAGGACCATCTCGCGGTGCACGAATCGGATCAGCGGACGCAGTGCCGCATCCGCCGCCTCCATGTTGTCGTCCAGTCGCTTCCAGATGCTACGCATGGCGGCGGGACTCCAGCTACGCGGTGCCGCGGCGCCGGACGGCGGCGCGGCGCGGGCGCGGCCGGCGCCGGGATCCGGCAGCCGCCGCCGTCAACTGGCTGGCCAGACGCTCCAGCACGCGCATGGTTGCGAAACGATCGCGCTCGCTGACCTCGGCGAGCGCCGTCGAGATGGCCGCCTCGACGGTGCCGCCGCTCGTCGCGTTGACGCGCACGCCGCGGCGCGTCAGGTGCAAGACGGCGCGCCGGCGATCGTTCGGGTCTTCGGCGCGGGCGATCAGCCGCTGCGCGATCAGCCGGCGGAGAATCCCGGTGAGCGTGCTCGGGTGCAGGTGCAGGATGGCCGCGACGTCGCCCGCCGACACCCCGGGCGCGAGGCCGGCGACTCGCATCACGAGCCGCTGCGGGCCGGTGACGCCGATCTCGGCGGTCATCCGCTTGGACCGCTTCTGGATGCCGTGCACGACCGCCCACAGCAGCTGCATGAACCGCAGCACGTCCGGCAGCGTCCTCTCGGCGTGACTCACCCGCCCATTCTACACGCGGCCACAGCCGACATCCTCTCCGTTACCACCATTACTTTGACGTCAAACTATTGTGATAGAATTCGGCATGGACGCGTTCGGATCGCACGCCGCCGACCGACTGACGCCTGAATCGACCGTCACCGCGCTGCTGCACGGCGCGTTGCGCGTGCTGGCGGGCCTGCTCCGGCGTGCGGCGCGTCGCCGCCCCCCCATCTCGGTGCCGCCAATGAGCCCGAGCTGGCTCGAGGAGCACCAAGCCAGTTCCAGCAAGCACGAGGGCGCCTTGCTGCCCTGACACACGACGCGCGTTCTCCGTCAATCCGCTCGAAGCTCGACAGCCCTCACGCTGGCAGCCAGGTTGCTTGGTGATGAGGTCGCGTGCTGCTCTACGGCGTCATCGCTATGGTCATCGCCGCGACCATCGTCGCGGAACCGTACGCCCAGCGGCGCGCGAGCGCACAGGCGACGGCGTTGCGGGTGTGCGCTGACCCGAACAACCTGCCGTTCTCAAATGGTCGTCAGGAAGGATTCGAGAACCTGCTCGCGCGCATCGTCGCGAAGGATCTCGGCCGCCCGGTACGCTACACCTGGTGGCCGCAGCGCCGCGGATTCACGCGCAACACGCTTGGCGCCGGCGCCTGCGACGTCATCATGGGCGTGCCCGCGTCGTACGAGCTGGCGCTGACGACGCGGCCCTACTACCGATCGACCTACGTGTTCGTCACGCGACAGGACCGGCGGCTCGACGTTCGATCGCTGGACGACGAGCGGCTGCGCCGCCTCACGATCGGCCTGCACGTCATCGGCGACGACTACGCCAGCGTCCCGCCCGCGCAGGCGCTTGCCCGTCGCGGCATCGTCTCGAATATCCGCGGTTACAGCATCTACGGTGATTACCTGCAGCCGAATCCACCGGCCGCGCTCATCGACGCCGTGGCATCGGGACAGGTGGACGTCGCCATCGCGTGGGGACCGCTCGCGGGTTACTTCGCGGCACGGCAGCCGGTGCCGATGAGGATCGAACCGGTATCGAGCGCGGCGGGCGATCCGGCGCTTCAGCTCACTTACGAGGTTTCGATGGGCGTCCGCCGGGGCGACACGGCGCTTCGCGATGCGCTCGATCGCATCATCGAGCAGAGGCGCAGGGACATCGGTGCGCTGCTCGATCGCTTCCACGTGCCGGCGGCCGTCGGCACGGCAGGCACCCGCTGATCATCAGAACGTCCAGCGCAGCGAGACACGCGGGCGAAGCATGACGCCGCTCTCGTTCGGCACTCTGAACACCATCGTGTGCACGGCGGGCACGACTGACAGATGCGAGGAGAGATCGATCCGCGCGTCCAGTCCCAGCGTCGGTGCCGCGGCGTACGCGACGCTGGCGTCGGGTCTCGGAATCAGCGCCGCCGGCGTGTCTTCAGGCGCGTCGGTGTGGTAGTTACGCCGAAATCGCAGGAAGCTCAGACCCCCGACGTAGCCAAGCTGCAGCCGTCCGAACGTCGCGCCGCGGTAGCGCACCAGCGTGGCGACCGAGAGCGTGCGGTTATCCGTGACCGACCGCAGCGTGATGATTCTCCGCTGAAAGGTCACGTTCCGCTCGCGCGACGTGGTCGTGAAGCGCGGCACGTCCACACCAAGCTGAAGATCCCATCGCGGATGCAGCGTGGTGCCGACATGGACGCTGACGCCGACGGCCTCACCGTCAAGAAGGGGATCCGCGACCTCTCCGGAAAACCGCTTGATGTCGCCAATCACCCCGCCGCCTACGTAGGCGCTCACCGAGTCCTGCGCGTGCGCGGTTCCGCACACGGCGGTCAATCCAAGGCACGCCAATGTAACGATCGCGACATGCCGGGCGTCTAATCTCATCGGGGACCCTACGTATACTCGTTGGCCTCTCCCGACTTGTCAATGAGATCCCGCCTGGGCGCGGCAGCCGCTTTCCTCCTTTCACTGTTTCTCACGTCCGGCCGTGCCGCGGACGATAGCTGGACCATTGGCAACGACGACATCGAACTCACCCTGCGGCTGACGTCCGCGGGGCTGGAAATTGCGTCCGTCACGAGCCCGCGGACCGGCGCGTCCTTGAACAACGTTCCGGGACCGGCCGGCAGCGTGACCATCAATGGCGCCGCCGGTACGCTGGGCGCGAGCGCCGCCGGGTGGGTTTTGCAGACGGCGCTCCGCAGCAGCACGGACCACAGCGAGCAGCTCACGGTGACCTTCCGATCTCAGCGGGCCCCGATCACCGCGACCCGCACCTACGTCTGCTACCGCGGCTCGCCCGTCATCGAAACCTGGATCGCGTTCAGGGGCACGAGCTCGACAACGGTCACGGTGTCGAACTTCAACGTGTGGCAAATCACCATCCCCTCGACGGTGCTGCACTACGAGCACGGCCTGCGCGGCGACGCCGCTGGCCTTCGGGTGGACGACGCGTTCTCGCTGCAGCGCGCGGTGATGGAAGACGGCAGCCGGCTCGATCTCGACGAGCAGAACCGCTCGACCGAGCAGTTCCTGCCGATCGTCGCCGCGGATCTGCACGGCGGCGACGAGAGCGCCGAGTTCTTCGCCGGACTGATGTGGTCCGGATCGTGGCGCATCTCCGCGCAGTCGCTCGCCGACCGTCAGATGCGCCTCACCGCCGGCTTTCCCCGCGTCTCGACGACGGTGGATTCGGCGCGACCGCTCGACACGCCGCATGGCTTCTTTGGCTTCACGCAGGGCGGCCGCTCGGAGGTCTCGCCCGCGCTGCGGGCCTTCGTCGTCGATGGGCTGCGCGGCGGACGGCCCTTCCGTCCGCTCGTCACCGACAACACGTGGTTCTCGTACGGGACGGAGATCGACGAGCAGTCGATGATGGATGAAATGGCCGGTGCGGCAAGCGTCGGCGTCGAGCTGTTCGTCGTCGATGCCGGCTGGTATGCCGGCGTGGGCAGGGGCAGCGATTTCGATCCGGGCCTCGGCTCCTGGCAGGTCGATCGCGCGCGCTTTCCGAACGGACTCGGCGCGCTGCGCGAGTTCGCGCACTCGCTCGGCATGCAGTTCGGCATCTGGGTCGAACCTGAGCGCGTCGCGCTCTCCACGGTCGGCAGGCCCGGCCTGGCGCAGCAGTCGTGGCTCGCCTCCGACAACGGCCATTCCGGCGCGACGACGACAGCGCAGATCTGCATCGCGAGTCCGTCGGCTCGTCAATGGGTGCTCGACCGTCTCACGGCGTTCATCGACGAAGTGCGGCCGGACTATCTCAAGTGGGACAACAACCTGTGGGTGAACTGCAACCGCAGCGGCCATGCGCACGGCACCGGCGACGGCAACTTCGCGCACGTCAGGGCGCTCTACGACGTGCTGCGCATCCTGCGGGAGCGCTATCCCGAGATGCAGATCGAGAACTGCTCGCAGGGCGGCAATCGGCTGGACTTCGGGCTGCTCCGCTATACCGACACGGCGTGGATGGACGACCGCACGAGCCCGGCGGTGCACGTGCGGCACAACCTCGAAGGGTTGCTCACCTTCTTCCCGCCGGCCTACCTGCTGTCATTCGTGCTGAACGACGCCGAGCCGATCGTCGACTCGCCGGATCTCGCGCTGTTCCTGCGCAGCCGCATGCCCGGCATCCTGGGCCTGACGTATCGCTCCGCCGAGCTGACAGAGTCCGATCGCGATCGGCTGGCGCAGGAGATCGGCGTCTACAAGGACTTGCGCGATGTCATCGCGAACGCGAGCGCGGCACTCCTCACCGACCAGGCCGCGCCCGAGAACGGGCCGCCGTGGGACGTGGTCCAGGAAGTGCGCCACGATTCGCCCGAAGCCGTCATCTTCGCGTTTCAGAACGACCGCGGCGTCGAGAGCATTGCCGTCCAGCCGCGCCGGCTCGATCCGAACGTGATCTTCGACGTGATGACGCAGGAGGGCGAGCTCCTGCGCACCGCGACCGGCGCCGAGCTGATGGAAGGCGGCCTCGACATCGACGCGTCGTTCGAGTCGGCCGCGCGCGTGCTTCGCCTGCGGCCCGTCGGCCGCGTCGGCGCGGACGTCAGTAAATCGGCCGCAGCGTCACGAAGAGGCAGATGAACAGCGCGTGGAAGTGCGCCGACACGATGACGATGCCCTCACGCACGCGCGGTGATTCCAGCGTCGCGGCAAACATGAAGGCCGGGAACAGCACGGACGCGTAGCGCCCGATCCCTTCGAGCTCGCTCGCGCTCAGCGGCACCAGCAGGCTGGCGAGCACGTAGGCGGCCATCGGCACGCCGAGCCGCCGCACCATCGTCGGCACGAGGACCAGGAACAACAGCGCCGTCAGCCCGTGGAATAGCCGGAACGGCGCGTACGGCGTGACGAAGAAGTAATCGTACCAGCCGTGCTCCCCCCGTTTGGGGAGCCAAGACAGCCGCCGGCCCCAGGGCGGCTTTCCGCTGGACTTCCCCCACGCCCAATGC
>JBMDXB010000058.1:0-11463 GCA_048594885.1 Vicinamibacterales bacterium | reverse complement strand
CCCGCGAATATCAGAGTGATTCATCGTCGTTGCCGCTCAGCCGATCAGCTGACTGGATCCCAACAGCGTGCACGCCCGGATGGCCTCATAAGCCGGGCGTGCACTTGGAGTGCTATCGAACAACCGTTTCTCTTGACACCGATCTTTCCATATCAGTTCGCCTTCGGCCCGGGACCCCAGATGTGGCCGTGCAGGCCGTGGCAGTTGGCGCAGGACCCGATCAGCGACCCGTAGATCGCCACGCGGGAGCTCTGCACGCTCGCCCCGAGCGCACGATCGGCCAGCTCGTGGACGCGCGCCTCGGCGGCCAGCACCTCGGGGTTGACGTCCTTCATCGCCTTGGCCCGCAGCGGCGCGGCCTTCAGCTTCTCGGCGCCCGTCATCCAGTCGCCCGTCGTCGGCGAGATGAGGCCGTAGTACATGTGGTCGATGGCATGCTGGTGCTCCATCATGTGGCGCACGCGCTCGACGCCTTTCTCATCATCGGGCACTTTCGGCAGCTTGGGAGCGACGTTGGCGGCCGAATGGCAGTGGCCGCACGCGCCAGCCATGCCGGCCGCGGCCTGGGCCGCGCCGTCGATGTCCTTGGCGGCGGCGACCGACTTCGCGGCGCTCTTCAGTTCCATGATCCGCTGATCGGCGCGGGCGCCGTAGCCGCCCACCTCCTGGTGATCGGCCATCCACTGCGCCGGCTCTTTCGCAGCCTCGAGATCGCCGCGGATGATGGCTTCTTCGATTTCACGGACCTTGGTGAAGTGATCTTTCATGTGCGCGGCCGTGTCGATCTTCGGCGCGGCGGGAGCCGCCGTCTGCTGGGCCTGTTCCGTAGACTTGCCGCAACCGGCGACGATCAGCACGACGGCGAAAAGAAGGATGAGGGGGACGTATCGCGGAGAGCGTGGCATGAAGGCCTCCCGAGCGGAGATGTGTCCGGGTACACCGCAGCAAGGGCGGTGCCGCTCCGATCTCCACGGCGTCAGCGCGGCGGTGCCGTATTTACGTCAATTCCGCGTGCGAACCGTCGGCGGGCGTCCGGCATCGGGCGCGCCACTCCCGCTCGACGCGGAGGCCGGCTGCCGCGCAGGCCGTCCATCCGGTGGACGGGTATAATCCGGCGGCCGGAGGTTTCCGTTGAATCTGAGCGCCGGGACGAAGCTGGGGCCCTATGAGATCGTGTCGGCGATCGGCGCCGGCGGCATGGGCGAGGTCTACCGCGCCCGTGACGCCAGGCTGAATCGCGACGTCGCGTTGAAGGTACTGCCCTCCACCGTCGCGCAGGATCCGGATCGCGTCGCGCGCTTCCGCCGCGAGGCGCAGGTCCTGGCGTCGCTCAATCATCCGAACATCGCGCACATCCACGGCGTCGAGGAGGATCGCGGCGCGTCGGGCGAGATCCACGCGCTCGTCATGGAGCTCGTCGAAGGTCCGACCCTCGCCGATCGCATCGCGCAGGGGCCCATTCCCGTCGCCGACGCGCTGCCCATCGCCAGGCAGATCGCCGAAGCGCTCGAGAGCGCGCACGAACAGGGCATCGTCCACCGCGACCTCAAGCCGTCGAACATCAAGGTGCGCGACGACGGCACGGTGAAGGTGCTCGACTTCGGCCTCGCCAAGGCGTTGTCGGCGGATGCCTCGGGCGTGTCGGCGAACGACGTCATGAACTCGCCGACGCTCACGGCGCGCGCGACGCAGCTCGGCGTGATCATCGGCACCGCCGCCTACATGGCGCCCGAACAGGCCAAGGGACGCGCGGTCGATCGCCGCGCCGACATCTGGGCCTTTGGCGTGGTCCTGTTCGAGATGCTGGCGGGACGCCGCGGCTACGAGGCGGAGGACATCTCCGAGACGCTCGCGGCGGTGCTGACGCGCGAAGTGGACTGGACGGTGCTGCCGGCGGCGACGCCGGCGCGGCTGAAAGCGCTGATCCGCGAGTGCCTCGTTCGCGATCCCAAGCAGCGCCTGCGCGATATCGGCGAAGCGCGCCGCGAGCTGCAGAAGATGATCGACGGGCCGGTGGAGCCGGCCGCGGCATCTGCCGCCGCCCCGCCGACGACCGGATGGCGCCGGCTCGTACGGCCGGCGTTCGTCGCAGGAGCCGCGCTGCTCGCCGGGGTCGCCGGCACGGCGATCGCGCTGCGCCCCGCACCGGCGCCGCCGCGCAACGTCGTCCGCGCCGAGGTGCTCCTCGAAGACTTCTCCGCGATCCTCAACGTGTCGCGGGACGGCAGCAGACTCGCGTACACAGTCGCCTCCGGTCAGAGCACCACGCACCTGGCGCTGCGGATGCTCGATCAGTTCGAGGCCAGGCCGATTCCGGGCGCTGACGGAGGCGCATGGCCGGTCTTCTCGCCAGACGGGCAGTGGATCGCGTACAGCGAGCTGAACGGATCGAAGATCCGCAAGATTCCGCTCACCGGCGGCACGTCGATCACCCTCTGCGACGGCTCCTTCCTGTTCGGCGCCGCCTGGGGCGCCGACGACACGATCATCTTCGCCGGAAGCGACGGTCTGATGCAGGTGCCGGCCGGCGGCGGTACGCCCGCGCGCCTCACGTCGGTCGACCAGGCGCAGGGAGAACTCTCCCATCGCCGGCCCCAGTTCCTGCCCGGCGGCACACATCTGTTGTTCACGGTGCAACGGAAGGGAACGGACGACGAACCGCAGTTCGCCGTCCTCGATCTCGCGGCGCGAACGTACCGCACGGTCGCGCGCGGCGGCACGAACGGACGCTACGTGATGAGCGGGCATCTCGCGTACGTGCGCGGAGGCACGCTGTTCGCGGTGCCGTTCGATCTGAAAACGATGGACGTGCGGGGCACCGAAGTGCCGGTCGTCGAGAAGATCTCGCAGGTCGGGCCGGCAGACACCGCCGACTTCGCCGTCTCCGACGATGGCTTGCTCGCGTACTTCTCGGCGGCCGGCACGGCGTACGGGACGACGCTGGCGTGGGCATCCCGCGACGGCGTGGTCAAGAGTCTGCCCGGAGCGTCGACGACCCACTGGGGCACGGGACGCCTCTCGCCTGACGGCCGCTTCGTCGCCAACGGGATCTCCGACGCGAAAGGCGGCCGCGACATGTGGATCTTCGACGTCGAGCGCGGAACCGCGACGCGAGTCACGTTCGGCGGCACACACGACCGCCCGGCGTGGACGCGCGACTCGCGCCGCATCTTCTTCACCGGGGTGGTTGGCGGCAAGACGAGCATCTACCGCGCGCCGATCGACGGCAGCGCCAAGCCCGAGGCCCTTCTGGAGGTGACGCCGGGGACAACGGTCTCCTCCGTCTCGCCCGACGGCGGAAGCATCCTCTATACAACCTCCGCCCGCGACGAGCCGCTGCGCCTGATGATCGCCGATCTGAACGAACGCGGTGTCGCGGGAAAGCCTCGGCCGCTGCACGAGAGCAGCGTACGCGAGCTTCAGGCGGAGATCTCACCTGACGGCCGATGGGTGGCCTACGTCTCCCATGAGTCCGGCGCGCCGGAAATCTACGTGCACTCATTCCCGACGGCGGGCGCGCGCATCCGCGTGTCCACGGAGGGCGGCGGCAGCCCGCGATGGTCGCGCGACGGCCGCGAGCTGTTTTACTGGGCGGGCACGCCGACGACAAAGTTGATGGCGGTGGAGATTCCCGGCGGGGACGCGCTGCGTCCAGGGCCACCGAAGCAGGTGTTCCGCCAGCTGGTCGGCACAACCTGGGACGTGACGCCGGACCGCGATCGCTTTCTGATCGAGCTCACATCGTCGACCGAGGGCGTGCGGCTCGCCACGGTCACGAACTGGTTCGAAGAGCTCAAACGGCGCGCTCCGGCCGGCAAGTAGTCGAGCGCAGGTGGCTGGCGACATCGGCTTCGTCGCGGCGGGCGCGTTGCGCGGAGTCCGCCGCTTCTCGCACGACGCGATGGCGACGGTGTTCGAGGTGCACTGCGTGCATCCCGACGACCGCTACGCCGCGCAGGCGGCGCAGGCGGCGTTCGATCTCACCGACCGTCTCGAGCGGGAACTGAGCCGCTTCCTCCACAACAGCGACATCACGCGCGTCAATCACCTGGCGAAGGGCGGGAGCACGCGCGTCAGCCCCTCCACGCTCGAGTGCCTGCTCATCGCACGGCACATGTTCGATCTCACGGGCGGCGCCTTCGACGTGTCGATCGGCACGGGGCTGCCGACACTCGATCTCGATCCGGACGAGTGTGTCGTGCACGCAACCGACGCCGGCGTGCGGATCGACCTCGGCGGCATCGGCAAGGGCTACGCGGTCGATCTCATGGCGGAGCTGCTCGAGGAGTGGGGCCTGACCACCGCGCTCGTCCACGGCGGGTTCAGCTCCATTCTCGCCATGGAGCCGCCGCCGGATCGCGACGGCTGGCCGCTCACGATCAGCCATCCGGCCGCCTCGTCGCGCGTGCTGGCGCGTCTCTCCGCGCGGCAGACGGCGATCGGCGCATCCGGCATCCGCAAGGGCGATCACATTGTCGATCCGCGCAGCGGCGAACCGGTTCGCGGCCGGCTCGCGACGTGGGTGAAGCTGCCGCGACCGCCGACGCGTGCGGGGGACGCCACCGACGGAAGCCCGCGCCTTGCGGCGGCCGCAGTGACGGACGCGCTCACCACCGCGTTCATGCTGCTGAGCCCGATCGAAATCGAACAGTTGTGCCGGCAGAGTCCCGGCCTCGAGGCGTGGATCCTGTCGGGGCCGGAACTCGGCGACGACGAACCGCGGCATTTCGGTGGATGACCCATTCCCGCATTCCGCCATTTTCAGCATTCGGCATTCGGCATTCAGCATTGACGCGGTATACTCCAAAGACCCCTCACGGAATGAACGCCGCACCGCAGCGCGGACCCGCGCTGCATCCCCGGAACGAGGAACACATCCCCGCCGCAGGATCGCGGGACCATATGGGCGCGTCGTGGACAGGTAAGCCGGGCACCGCATCATCGCGGACAGCAGGAGACGATTGATGGCTGGCGAGGACGACAAGAACAAAGGCAGGAAGCTCGATCGGCGCGAGGTGTTGAAGGGACTGTCGACCGTCCCGGCACTCGGCCTCTTCGGCTACGCCTGGCAGAGGCAGCGCACCTACCAGCAGGCAAAGCTGGAAGCGGCCGCCGCGCCGCCGCCCGCCGACGGGGACGTGCAGCCGATCAACGTCGCGCTGCTCGGCGCCGGCGCGCAGGGGCAGGTGCTCACCGACGCGATGCTCCGCATCCCGGGCCTCCGCTTCCGCGCCGTCTGCGACATCTGGACCGAATACAACCAGAAACGGGTCGTCAACAGCATGCGGCGGTTCAAGCACGAGGTGAACGCGTACGAGGACTACCGCGAGATGCTCGACAAGGAAAAGGAGCTCGACGCGGTCATCATCGCGACGCCCGACTTCTGGCACGCGCAGCACACGGTCGACTGCCTCGAGGCCGGCAAGCACGTGTACTGCGAGAAGGAGATGTCGAACACGCTCGAGGGCGCGCGCACGATGGTGGAGGCGCAACGCAAGACCGGCAAGCTCCTGCAGATCGGCCATCAGCGCCGGTCGAACCCGCGCTACCTGCACTGCTACGAGAAGATCCTCGGCGAAGCGAAGATGCTGGGGCGCATCGTGACGGTGAACGGCCAGTGGAACCGCGCCGTCGCGCCGGATCTCGGCGCCCCGGATCGCTACGCCATCCCCGAGGCGCGGCTGACGCAGTACGGCTTCAAGGACATGCACCAGTTCCGCAACTGGCGCTGGTACAAGGGCAAGGGCGGCGGACCGATCGTCGACCTCGGCTCGCACCAGATCGACATCTACAACTGGTACCTCGGCACGGGTCCGTCGCACGTGATGGCGAGCGGCGGCCAGCTGTACTACGAGCCGAAGACGCACGAGTGGTACGACACGGTCATGGTCGTCTACGACTACGACACGCCGGCCGGGCCGGTGAAGGCGTACTACCAGACGCAGACGACCAATGGCAGCCAGGGCTACTTCGAGAACTTCATGGGCGACCAGGGCACGCTGCTCATTTCGGAGTCGGAGCTGAACTACGCCGGACGGCTCTATCGCGATCCGAATGCGCCGGCGTGGGACGAGTGGGTACAGAAGGGCTACGTCAGCGCGCCGAAGCTCCAGGAGATCCGGGAGAAGACCGAAGAAGAAGCGGTCGCCGACGTGCGCGAGTCCGTCTCGCCGGACGAGCACAAGGTGCCGGTTTCCCTGCGCGACCCGTATCACCAGCCGCACCTGCAGAACTTCTTCGACGCGGTGCGCGGCAAGGCGAAGCTGAATTGCCCCGCGGAAATCGGCTACGAGAGCGCCGTGAGCGTGCTCAAGGTCAACGAGGCGATCGAAGCGAAGGCGCGGCTGTCGTTCAAGCCCGAGGATTTCAAGGTCTAGGAGCGTGGTGATGGAAGACGCGAAGTTCGCCCGCAGGGCGATGGTGGCGATCACGCTGCTGCGGGTCGTCGTGGGCTGGCACTTCCTTTATGAGGGCGTGGCGAAGCTCACGTCGACCTCGTGGTCGGCGGCCGGCTATCTCAAGCAGTCGCGCGGACCGTTCTCCGGAGTGTTCCGCGGCCTCGCGGCGGACCCGAACATGCTGGCCAACGCCGACATGATCACGATGTGGGGACTGACGATCGTCGGTCTGCTGCTCATCCTCGGCCTGTTCACGCGGCTCGCGAGCATCGCCGGTCTCGGCTTCATCCTGCTCTTCTACTTCGCGAACCCGCCGTTTGTCGGCTACTTCTACTCGCTGCCCACCGAGGGCAGCTACCTCATCGTGAACAAGAACCTCGTCGAACTGTGCGCGCTGCTCGTCATTCTGACGACGCGGAGCGGCCTGTTCGCGGGGCTCGATCGGATCGTGCACGATCTCTTCGCGCGCACGGGGCGGGCGCGCGTCGTCGCGCAGCCCGAAAAGGCGTGACGAAAACCAGCCTTTGCCATAAGATGCGCCCATTTTCGGCGGTTGACTAAGGAGTGTCCAGATGGACGAGAAGAAGGAACCGAACGTCATCTCGCGCCGCAGTTTCGTCGGCGGCGTTGCTGCAGCCACCGGCTTCCTGATCGTGCCGCGTCACGTGCTCGGCGGCACCGGCTTTCAGGCGCCGAGCGATACGGTGAACGTGGCGACGGTGGGGTACATCGTGGGAATGGGCGCGAACAACGCCCGCGCGGTGCGGACCGAGAACATGGTCGCGCTCTGCGACGTGGACGAGAGCGAGGCCGCCGTCACGCGCATGAAGCGCTCGAAGGAGCCGGTCTGGGACGTGTTTCCGAAGGCGGTCCGCTACAAGGACTTCCGCCAGATGCTCGAGAAGCAGAAGGACATCGACGCGGTGATCGTCGCGACGCCCGATCACACGCACGCGGTCGTCGCCGCGATGGCGATGCAGCTCGGCAAGCATGTCTACGTTCAGAAGCCGCTCACCCGGACGCTGTCCGAGGCGCGCGCCCTGACCGTGCTGGCGAAGAACAACCCGAAGGTCATCACCCAGATGGGCAACCAGGGGCACTCGGGTGAAGGCGTGCGCCTGGTGCAGGAGTGGATCGAGGACGGCGCCATCGGCAAGGTCCGCGAGGTGCACTGCTGGACGAACCGCCCGATCTGGCCGCAGGGCATGCCGGCTCCCGCCGAGGGGATGCCCGTGCCGGCCGGCCTCGACTGGGATCTGTGGATCGGCCCCGGGAAGATGCGGCCGGTCCATCGCCTCTTCCATCCGTTCAGCTGGCGGTCGTGGATCGACTACGGCGGCGGCGCGCTCGCCGACATGGCGTGCCACGTCATGGACCCCGCCTACTCAGTGCTCAAGCTCGGATACCCGACGAGCGTGCAGGCGACCGTCGCGCGGCCCGTCACGGAGATCACCGGGCCGGATGGCAACGTGCGCGTCCGCGGCGTGCAGTTCACCGACAGCTACCCGCAGTCGAGCATCGTCCACTACGACTTCCCGGAGCGCAAGGTCGATGGAAAGAAGTACCCGGCCCTGAAGCTGCACTGGTACGACGGCGGCCTGCTGCCGGAGCGGCCGGCGGAGCTCGAGCCGGAGCGCCGCCTGCCGGAGAGCGGCACGATCTTCGTCGGCGAGAAGGGCAAGTTGATGTGCGAGACCTACGGTGAGAGCCCGCGTCTCATCCCCGAAAGCCGCATGAAGGAGTACAAGCGGCCGAAGCCGAAGCTGGCGCGCGTCAAGGGCGGAGCGCAGGGGCACGAGATGGCGTGGATCGCCGCCATCAAGGCCGGCCGGACCGATCCGAAGGACGACTTCCACTACTCCGGGCCGTTCACCGAGACGGTGCTGCTCGGCAACGTCGCCGTCCAGTTCCCCGGCACGCGGCTGTTGTGGGACGGGGCGAATCTGAAATTCACGAATCACGACGACGCGAACAAATGGGTGCACCACCAGTACCGCGAGGGCTGGTCGCTCGGTAACCTGAAACTGACGCTGTAGGCGTTTGAAATACATGAGGAAAGACGTGACCAAGAAGGTATGCGCAATCGCGCTGGCCGCCGGCATGACGCTGGCGGCCGGCGTGTCCGGCCAGGAGGCCGGGAAGGTCGAGCTGAAGCTCACACTGCCGAAGCCGATGTTCGTCGGTACGCCGACGAACCTCAAGAGCCCGAATCTGGAGCCCATCACGGGCAAGTCGCGCGGGCCGTTCTATGTGCCTGCCGGCACGAAGCTGCTGTCGCTGAAGAAGACCGTGACCTCCAGCGACTCGCAGCCCGTCATCGGCGAGCTGGACATGGTGAACGACGGCGAGAAGTCCGGCGGCGACGGGTACTTCATCGAGCTCGGGCCCGGCAAGCAGTGGGTGCAGATCGATCTGGGTGCGCCGTACTCGCTGCACGCGATCCTGGCGTGGCACTATCACAGCCAGGCGCGCGTCTACCGCGACGTGGTCGTACAGGTGTCCGACGACAAGAACTTCGCGAAGAACGTCACGACCGTCTTCAACAACGATCATGACAACTCCTCGAAGATGGGCGCCGGCAAGGACAAGGAGTACATCGAGGTCGCCGAGGGCCGCCTGTTCGATCCGAAGGGCGCGCGGGGCCGCTACGTGCGGCTCTCCTCCAACGGCAACACGACCAACGATCTGAACCACTACGTGGACGTGGAGGTCTACGGCACGCCAGCCAAATGAAGGCGCTGCCGTGGGTCGTCTTCGCGACCGCCCTGGCAATGGGCCTGGCGTTCCGGCTCGCCGATCCGGACGTCAGGCCGATGCACCATGACGAAGCGAACCAGGCGGTCCGTTTCGGCATGCTCCTCGAGACCGGCGAGTACCGCTACGACCGGCACGATCACCACGGACCGACACTCTATTACCTGACGCTGCCCTTCGCCTGGATGCGAGGGCAGCACACGCTCGCGGCCGTCGACGAGCGCACGCTGCGAATGGTGCCGGCACTCTTCGGTGCCGGCACCATGTTTCTGTTTGCCTTCCTGGCGCGCGGAATCGGCGGCTGGGCGATTGCCACCGCCGCCGCGCTCGCGGCGATCTCCCCCGCGCTCACCTACTACAGCCGCTTCTACATCCAGGAAACGATCTTCGTCTTCTTCGTGCTGGCGTTTCTGATCGCGGTCGGCCGGTACGCGATGCGGCCGGCGGTCGCCTCCGCGATCTGGGCTGGCGCAATGGCGGGGCTCGCCTACGCGACGAAGGAGACGTCGATCATCGTGCTGCCGGCGGCGCTACTTGCGTGCGGTGCCGCTGCATGGGTGACGCGAGAGGGACGCGATCCTCCATCGGCACGGATGCGTGCGGTCCACTCGCTCGCGGCGATTGCGGCCGCGATTGTTCCGGCGTTCATCCTCTACTCGGGCTTCTTCCGCAACCCTGGCGGGATGCTCGACTCGCTCAGCGCGTTTTCGATCTACTTCCAGCGCGGTGTCGAGACCGGGCCGCACCTCCATCCGTTCACCTTCTACCTCCAGACGCTCGCGTGGTCCCAATCCGGCGGCCTGCTCTGGACCGAAGCGCTCATCCTCGCCCTCGCTGTTGTCGGCGTCGCGCGCGCGTTCGCCACCCGCAAGACGTCCTTCTGGCCGCTCTACCTTGCGCTCTACACGATCGCGACGACGGTGATTTTCTCGACGTTGCGCTACAAGACGCCGTGGAACCTGCTGCCGTTCTACATCGGCGTCGTGCTGCTGGCGGGCCTCGGCACAACGGTGCTGTTCGGGTGGGCGCGATATCGCTTGGTGCGCGCGGTGTTGCTCGTCGCGCTCGCGGCGGCGGCGTGGCAGCTCGCCGGTCAGAGCGTTCGCGCGAGCTTCAGATACCCGGCCGATCCGCGCAATCCCTACGTCTACGCGCATACGACGACGGATTACCTGCGGCTCGTCGAACGCGTCCACGATCTCGCCGGGCTGCATCCCGACGGCCGCAGGATGCTCGTCAAGGTGATCGCCGGTCCGTACGAGCAATGGCCGTTTCCGTGGTACGCGCGCGATCTCGAGCGCGTCGGATATTGGAATGACGCGTCGGAGGCCGGCGCGCTCGACGGCGTGCCGGTCATCGTCGCGTCGCAGGAGAACGCCGACGCCGTGGCTGCTGCCGTCGGCGACCGCTACATCTCGGAGTTCTACGGGCTGCGGCCCGGCGTGCTGCTCACGATCTACATCGAGGGTGGCCTGTGGAATCGCTTCCTGGAGTCGCGGCAGTGACGGCGCCGCGTGTCGTCCTTGTCGTGCCGTGCTACGTCGAGGCCGCGCGGCTCACGCCCGACACGTTCATCGACTTCCTGCCGTCGCGTCCCTGGCTCACGTTCCTCTTCGTGGACGATGGGAGCCGGGATGCGACCGGCAGCGTGCTCGCAGCGATCGAGGCGCGGTGTCCGTTGCAGGTTCGCGTGCATCGGCTCACGACGCATTCGGGCAAAGCGGAAGCCGTCCGCGTCGGCGTGCTCGAAAGCGCGGGTCTGCAGCCGGAGTATGTCGGCTTCTGGGACGCCGATCTGTCGACGCCGCTCGAGGCCGTGGACGACTTCGTCGCGCTCGCCGACAAGCGGCGCGACGTCGATCTCTTCATCGGCTCGCGCGTCAACCTGATGGGGCGTGACATCCGCCGCAGCATGCCGCGGCATTACGTCAGCCGCGTGTTCGCCACCGCCGCCTCGCACGCGCTCGATCTGCCCGTCTACGACACGCAGTGCGGAGCGAAGCTGTTCCGCGCGACCGCCGACGTGCTCGGCCTCTTTCGGCAGCCGTTCCGGAGCCGCTGGATCTTCGACGTCGAGATCCTCGAGCGCTACCTCGCGCTGCCGGTGCGCGACGGCGGCCCGCCGCGGCGCGCGCGCATCTACGAGCTGGCGCTGCCGGCGTGGCACGAAGTGCCAGGCTCCAAGCTGCGCTCGCTCGATTTCCTCCGCGGCTTCGTCGAGGTGTTCGGCGTCTGGCGCAGGCGCCGGAGAGGGGGGGGGGGGGGGGGTTTTAAAAAAAAAAAAAAAGAAGGGGAGAAAAAAAAAAAAATA
>JBMDXB010000057.1:0-26745 GCA_048594885.1 Vicinamibacterales bacterium | reverse complement strand
ACGGAGCACGACTGGGCGCACTTCCTCGCGTCCGCTCCACACGGTGCCCTCGCCGCCACCTACGACGGCCGCGTCGTCGGCACCGTCGCAACGCTGCCGTATGGGTCCTTCGCATGGATCTCGATGGTGCTCGTCGATCCGGAGGTGCGCGGCGCGGGAATTGGTACGGTCCTGCTGCGGCGCGGCCTGGAGTTGATTCCCGAAGGCGTGACGGCACGCCTCGACGCGACCCCGGCTGGCGAGCCGATCTATCGCAAGATGGGATTCGCCGGCGAGTACGGCATCAGCCGCTGGTTTCGCGATCGCGGTCCCGGGCTGGCGCGCGTGATTGCCGGCCGGCCAGCGCGGCCGCTCGCAGAAACGGACTGGGACGCGATCTTCGAGATGGACGTTCGCGCGTTCGGCGAGTCGCGCGCGGCGCTGTTGAAGAGCCTCGCCGCACGCGCGCCGGAATATGCGTGGGTCGCCGACGGCGGCGGTGAGGTTCGCGGCTACATGTTCGGCCGCCACGGCCACGTGCGCGAGCATCTGGGACCGATCGTCGCGACCGACGACGGGACGGCGCGTGCGCTGCTGGAGACGTGTCTTGCCGCCAACCGCGACCGGCCGGCCTTCGTCGACGTGCCCGACGATCGCCAGGCGCTCAGGGAGGCGCTGACGACAGCCAGGTTCGCCGTCGAGCGCCCCTTTCTTCGGATGTACCGCGGTACGCTGACTGCGCCCGGCGATCCATCGCTGGTCTACGCGATCGCCGGCCCCGAGCTGGGATGAAAGGACGTACGTAGGGCGGGACTTCAGTCCCGCCGCGGAGGCCCCATGCGAGTTCTCGTTCTGATCGCGACGGCAGTGACAGCGGCAACCGTGACGGCATCGCAGCGGCCGTCGAGCGCGGCCGCTCCTCCGAACATCGTGTTCATCCTCGCGGACGATCTCGGCTACGGCGAGCTGGGCTCCTACGGCCAGCAGAAGATCCGCACGCCGCGGCTGGACCGCATCGCCGCCGAGGGCATGCGCTTCACGCAGTTCTACGCGGGCAGCACCGTGTGCGCGCCGTCGCGGGGCACGTTCCTCACCGGCCGCCACACCGGCCATGCCTACGTGCGCGACAACCACGAGCTCGGCGGTTTCCTGGACGACGAAGAGCGCGGGCAGCTCGCCCTGCCGCCGGATCACCCGACGCTCGCGCGTTGGCTGCGCGAGCGCGGCTATACGACGGCGATCGTCGGAAAGTGGGGACTCGGCGGACCTGGATCGACGGGCGTCCCGAACAAACAGGGCTTCGACTTCTTCTTCGGCTACCTGGATCAGAAGCAGGCGCACAACTATTATCCGACGCACTTGTGGCGCAACGAGGAGCGGTATCCGCTCCGCAACAGTTACTTCTCACCGCACCAGAAGCTGGACGGGGATCCGAACGATCCGAAATCGTTCGAGAAGTATCGCGCGACCGACTACGCCATCGACGTCATGACCCGCGAGGCGGTGGACTGGCTGAAGACGAATCGATCGAGGCCGTTCTTCCTGTACTTCGCGCCGACGATCCCTCACCTCGCGCTGCAGGTGCCGGAGGCCGCGCGGAAGGAGTACGAAGGCCAGTTCCCGGAAACGCCATACACCGGCGACAACCAGTACCTGCCGCAGCGCACGCCGCGCGCCGCGTACGCGGCCATGATCACCTACCTCGACACGCAGGTCGGGCGCCTCGTCGACACCCTGAAGGAGATCGGCGTCGAAGAGCGGACGCTGGTGGTCTTCACGAGCGACAACGGGGCGACGTTCAACGTCGGCGGATCGCAGACGGAGTTCTTCAAGAGCAACGGTCCGCTGCGCGGTCACAAGACGAACCTGTACGAGGGGGGCATTCGCGTGCCGATGATCGCCAGGTGGCCTGGGCGCATCCGCGCGGGCGCGACCTCCGACCACATCGGCGCCAACTGGGACATGTGGGCGACCTTCGCCGAGCTCGCAGGGGGCGAGGCACCGGCCGGCACCGACGGCATCTCGATCGTCCCGGCGCTGCTCGGGCGCGGCACCGAGCGTCAGCACGACGCGCTTTACTGGGAGTTCCACTCGCGCGGCAGCGCGCAGGCGGTGCGAATGGGCCGATGGAAGGGGATCCGGAACAACATCGCGAAGCAGCCGGACGCGCCGATCGAGCTTTACGATCTCCAGACCGATCCGGGGGAGACGAAGGACGTGGCTGCTGGGAATCCCGAGGTGGTGCGGCGCATCGAGGCGTTCATGCGCGCCTCGCACGCGCCGGCGGCGCTGCCGAAATGGAATCTGAAGATCACCACAAGTCGTCCGGCCGACCTCGTACCTTCGCCAACCAGTCGTCGCTGATCGTCTGGCCCTCGATGGCGACGCTGCTCGAGTGGCGGCGACGCCACCGCCGGACGAGGGTCAACGCCGCCACTACGAGCGCGCTCGTCGCAAACACGAGTATCTTCATGATCGTGTCGGCGGCGCGGCGTGCAACAACGATTCCGAGCACGGCAGGCGGCGGAGCATTGCCGATCGCGCGCACCTTGCGCGGCGACCGCCGGGAATGTTCGATTTCGCTGCGGTAGGAATTACGCAGTTACAGTCAGTTGCGCCAGGAGCGCCGCGACGATCGTTGCCGCTGCGCGCGCCGACCTCTTCCGTACGATCGTTCCCGGCGGCCACTCAATCGCCAGCACACCCGCACATCCCGCCGGTGTGAGCAGCGGCACGGCGAGCGCGCCTCCGGTCGATTCGTTCGGGTCGATACCACGCGGTTCCGACGATCGGAACGCCGCGGCGGTCGCGTTGTCCTCATCGCGCGCGACCGCGCGGATGCGGGCGAGCACACGGTCGGAATACCCATAAGTCACCGCGGGTCTGAGCTCCGCGGTCGCGGCGTCCCACATCCACACGATGACGCCGCGCGCGTCGAGAATCGCGGCGGCGTCTTTCAGCAGCCGCTTCAACGCGGAGACGCTGTCAGCACGCGCGAACTCGGTGGAGAGGCGGGCGAGCGCCAGAAGGTCCGGCTCGCGTGCCGGCGGCGCCTCCGGCGGGCTCGGCGGTGGCGCCGGGAGAGACGGTGGAGGCGAGAGCGGCGGCGCCGACGGCTCGCGGCGGCGCGGCGCAATGGAGGCGATGGCCGTGCCGACCAGCGCGCGCAACCGGTCGGCCGCGGCTGCCTTCGCGACGCCGTTGCCGGACGCCGCCGTCGCAACCGGCGTCAGAGTCTCGACCTCCGTCGAATCGGGAAAGAGCTCGAGAAAGTCCCGCACGACGACGTCGGGGTCGAGGCCGATTGCGTGCGCGTACGATCGAATGAATGCGCGGCGGAAGATGCCGGTCGGCCAGTACTTGACGTCGCCGCGTTCCATCGCGTCGAGGAGCGACGCCTTTATCTTCGTCTGCTCGGCAACGGCGGAGAGCTCGATGCCCTGCTCCACGCGTTGCCGGCGCATGCGTGCGCCAAAACTTTCTGACATATCCGCGCGCGCTTGCGACGAACGTGCCAGCGCTCACAGAATTGTCGTCGGCAGCCAGGCGCAGCACAATTGCTACAGCTGAGCTAAGGTGCCTTTGGATTGCATGAGTGTGATCGAGCGTGCCACGTCAAAATGTCTCTTGACCGGACGGGCTTCGCAAGCCACGATCACTGCGCGCTCCCCGCACGCAGGTCCCATGGTTTCTATCCGTATCGCGATCTTCAGTGAGGATCGGCTGTTCTCCGACGCGCTGACGGACATTCTCCGGAGCGAACCTTCCATCGACATCGTCTCGCCTGATTCGGTCGACGTCTATGGCGCGCAGATCGCCATCGTCGACGCGCGGTCGGGACGGCCGTCGCAGCATCTCTGGCCGGCAATGGAGGGGGCTCCGCCGCTGGTGGTGTTCGTCGGCGCTGCCGACGACGACGAGTGGGCGCTCGATGCGCTCGACCTCGGAGCGCGCGGCATCCTGACGCGGACGGCGTCGCGAGAGGATCTCCTGAAGGCGATCGCTCTGGTCAGGCAGGGTGGCATCTGGGCACGGCGACGCTGGCTGAGCGCCTGCGTGCAGCGCGACGTCCAGCGGTCGGCCTCGCGCCGGACGTCCCTGGCCTTACGCCTGCCCGCAGGCGCGCGCCTGAGCCCACGCGAGCAGGAGGTGTTTCACTATGCGGCCTCGGGCGCAGCCAACAAGGAGCTCGCGCTGCGGCTCGCCATCAGCGAGGCCACGGTGAAGGTCCACCTGACGCGCATCTACCAGAAGCTTGGCGTCGCCGGCCGCGCAGAGCTGGCGGCCTTTTACTACGGCCTTCGCCACACACCCGCGACCCCGTCGCTCTCGCACGCCGCCGATCGGTAAAATTGGCGGGTCGATGCCGTCGACCCGCCGCGAGTTCTTTGCGTACGCTGCCGCGCTCCTCGCCATCCCCTGGCAGGTGAGGAAGGACGTCTCGTGGCTCCGCGAAGTCATCGAGCCGCCGCCTGCCGCCGTACCAGCACCCGCCCGTCCGCTCGCGCCAATCCTCGTTGACCGCCATGGAACGCCGGTTACTACGCTCGCCGGCTGGAAGACGCGGCGAGCGGAGCTCGAGCGCGTGTGGCGCGATCTGCTCGGCTCGCTCCAGATCGAGCGCAGAGAACCGCCCCGCGTCGAGGTGATCGGCGAGGAGACCGTCGGAGAAGTCCGTCGTCAACTCGTGCGATATCCGATCGAGCCGGGAATTTTGACAGAGGCGTACGTGCTGCGCCCGCGCGAGTCTCGCGGACGGCTCCCCGGGGCAGTTGTCTTCCACACCACGACGCCGGAATCGATCCGCCAGCCGGCCGGACTTGCGGACGTTCCCGAGAAGCATCTCGGCCTCGCGTTGGCGCGCCGCGGGTTCGTGACGATCTGCCCGCGCAACTTCCTCTGGCCGCAAACCGCGCGCATGGCCGCCCAGGAGGAGACCCGGCGGTTTCGGGAGCGGCATCCGCGCGCGCGAGGCATGGCGAAGATGCTGTTCGATGGCCAGGTGGCGCTGGACATCCTCGCCGCGCGGCCGGACGTCGATCGCAACCGCATCGGTTGCATCGGCCATTCGCTGGGCGCAAAGGAGGCGCTCTACCTCGCCGCCTTCGACCCGCGCATCACCGCGGTCGTCAGCAGCGAAGGTGGTATCGGCACCACGATGTCGAACTGGGACGCCGAGTGGTATCTCGGCGCCATCGTCAAGGATCCCGGCTTCGCGCGCGAGCACCACGAGCTGCTCGCATTGATTGCGCCGCGGCCCTTCCTCCTTGTTGGCGGCGATTCCGCCGATGGGACGGCAAGCTGGCCGTGGATAGCCGCGGCGCAGCCCGTCTACCGCCTCCACGGCGAGCCGATACGTCTCGGACTGCTGAATCATGGACGCGGCCACGCCGTGCCTGCCGACGTCGAGCCGCGCCTGTTGGAGTGGATGGAGGTCTACACGTAGGTCAACGCCGCCGGAGGATCAGCACCGCGTCCTCCGCAAAGGGCGCCGAGAACTCCAGGACAGGCGATGCCGGCAGCGATCCTCCCGGGCGCGAGGCGTTGGCGACCGGGTCGAACCACTCCGCTTCATAGCGGTATCCGAGCGGGTTTCGAAGCCGCGCCGCTTCAGGCGCCGGGAAGTACATCACCATCAGCCTCCGGTCATCCGAGGCCGCGACGGCGAGTTGACGCCGATGGTCGCGATCGCCGGGCTGCTCCACCAGCACATCCGGCGCGGGCCGCAACTTCCACCACTCGATGCGCCGAAACAACCCGGCGAGATACCCGACCTGCGCGCTGCCTGGAAGGCGCAACGCCTCACGCCAGCTCGTCGCGGCGCGACGGGGCGGGTGGCCGAACAGCGGCTCTCCCGCGGCGCGGCTCCACGGCCAGATCGCGTTGCCGCCGTAGGTGATCCCGGCGGCCGGTGCGGAGAGCAGACTCCAGTACGAGGCGTTCCGCACATCACGCGCGCCGATCGTCGTGACGCCAGAGGCAGACGCCTCGTAGGCGGGTTCCATGTTGATCAGCACGCGCGGCGGCAAGCGCGCCCAGTCACGCATGACCGGTCCCTTCGTGATCCAGTTCACCGTCGAAGCATCGACGCTATGGCCGCTCTGGTATCCGAGCAGGTCGAGCCACGCCTCGCCGGCGTACTCCTGCCCGATCCACGACTTCCCCATCGAGTGGATGCCTGCCACACCCTGGTGGTCCCCTTTGCCGAACACTCCACGTCCGATGGTCTTCCATCGCTGCTCGTATTCGTTTGTATAGAGGCCGTCGCCGCCGAGTAGCCACACGACGTGATGCGCGCCATAGCGGGCGACGATGTAGCGCGCGAGCAGGATGGCCTCGGGATCCGGCAGCACGTAGCCGGGGCTCAGCTCGCGGTTGAGGCCGCGCTGCAGCGCCCAGAGGACGACCGGCGCAGCGACGAGACCTCGCTCGTTGACCCGATCGATCTTCCGATCGAGCCGTTGAAAGAACGCCGGATGAATACTGATGCGGCCGGCGCCCTCGAATGCCACGTCGCCGTTCTCGTCGGCCGCGGCGCCGCGCCACTGCGTCGTGACGAACTGAATCACCGAATAGCCATGGCGAACGCGATCGTCGAGGTAAGCATCCCACTCCTCGTCCGTGGACTTCAGCGCGCCGTTCCAGGCCGTGCACGCTACCCAGAAGAATGGAGTCCCGTCCGCATGCGCCAGATGGTAGGACCCGGCCGGATGACGCAGCGCGCCGTGACGCGAGAGAGCGTCCTTTGCGGCCCCGGGGACCGCCCGGAACCTGCCGCGCACGCCGTGAATGCCCGCATCATCCGTACGGCTCGCTTCGGTGACGAAGCTCCAGTCGCCCGGCTCGTCCGGCATGAAGCGCACTTTCCACGCCCGCCCGCCGTCCCAGAACGCATTGACGGTCTTCGATCGGCCGGTCGGCGACGTCAGGGTGACCGCGAATCGCGACACGTCGTACAGCGGATTGTCGTACTCGCTCACGCTCGTAAAGGTCGCTTCGAAGCGGCCCCACACAGGCACGTCCGACGGCGGTGGTGGGGACGGCGCCTGGGCATTCAGCAGGGCACCGCCGATGGCGACGACGAGTCGCAGGACGACGATGCTCATGCCGGAGGGCGCACTGGCCTGCTGCCGTAGACGACCACACGCTCGAGCGACAGCGAGGCCTCAGGAGAAGGATTGCGAATCTTCAGCCGCACGGTGTGCGTGCCGTCCGGCAGCTCGTACTTCCAGAACGGCACGTACCGGCGCCTGGCCACGCTCGTCGGCAGCTCCACCTGCTCGATGAGTCGGCCGTCGACGAACACGTCCGCGAGGATCACGTGGTCCTTGCCATTCTCACTGCGCGCGCTGCCCTGGACCATGAACCCGATGCCCTCGAACGTGAACGTCGTCTCGTCCGTGAGGCGGCGCCGCAACGTGATTTCGGCGATCGGGAAATGACCTTCGAAGTTCTGCTCGACGCGGACGGGCTCGATGCTCTGAACCGGCAGCACGACGTGATCGTCCGCCACGGTGCCTCCGTTGGCACGAACCATCGCGAGGGCGTGCTTCAGCGACAGGTCGTAGGCGTCATTCAGTGACAGATTCGCCGAGGGGAACTCGATCGGCTCCACGTCGCCAAGGCCCTGCTTCCAGAATGCCGGAATCTTCGAGTAGCCGAGCATCGTGCCGAGAATGCCGGCGGCCGATGACGGGTTGCAGTCGGAGTCCTGCCCGGCCCGCGTCGCCACGGAGATCGTCTTCGTCATGTCGCCCTGGCCGTAAAGAAGGCCGAGCACGACGTACGCCGCGTTGAGCCGCGCGTCGATGTTGAACGCGGAGAACACGCCTTCGACGCAGGCGAGGTCTTCGGCCCAGCGGCGCTGGATCTCGAACCAGGCGCGCTTCCAGTCGTCCGGGAACTGCGCGTGCAGCTTGATGACGGCCGCGATCGTGTCGTGGAACCTGGTGCCGGCGGGAATCGCCTTCAGTCCCTCCTTGACGACGTAGTTGACGTCGTTCGAGGTGAAGGCGAGCGAATACATCGCGGCCATGTAGACACCGCCGTACCAGCCGTCGCCGGAGTTCATGATGTGGCCGACGCGGTCGGCGATCCTCGACGCGGCGTTCGGCATGCCCGGCGACATCAGGCCGATGAAATCCGACTCGATCTGAAAGTCGATGTCGTCCGCCTCGGGATTGTTGCGCCAGTGGCCTGAGTCCGGCGGCTTCATGCCCCTGAGCAGGTTGTAGCGTGCCATCTGATTGGCGTGCCACAACTGGTAGCTCGCGTTCGCGAACGCCTCCGCGAAACGCTCGACCGCCGCGTCGATGCCATGCTTCTCGACGACGCCCACAAACGTCAAATCGACGTAGACGTCGTCGTAGAGGCCCATGGATCGCTCGTACGATTGCTTCAGCAGTCCCGCATGCCAGGCGATCGGCGTGTAGTCCGGGATCATGGTTCCGCGGTAACGGAATTCGGTCGGTCCGCCGAACGTGACGCCGATGGTCTGGCCGGCCCAGCCGCCTCTGATCTTGTCGCGCAGCACGTCCGTGCGCAGGCGAAGCGCTTTCCGTGGCGTTGCCGACGGCGCCTCTTCCGCGCGCTGCGGTTTCTCCAGCGCACGATAGAGGTCAGCGAGGATGGCGGCTCGGTCGAAGTTCTCCCACAGGGTGATGGTCCGCGTGTTGGTCGGCCGCTCCACCCACTTGCGGTTCACGAGTTGCGGTGCCGGAATGCGGCGACGCGCGGCCCACGACGGGTTCTTCACGATCGCCACGGCCGCCATGTCGTAGAGCGCGCGCGACGGCGGATTGCCATGCAGCTCGATGTGCTCGAACAGGTTGACCGAGTAGTCGCCAAACGTGCTGAACGCGCCGCCATGCCGGCCCACGACCGGCTCCGCGACGCGCGGGCCTTTGCCCGCCACGCGCGCGCGGACCTCCGCGCGCGTGACGCGCACGGCGTCGGTTCCGGACGGCTTGCCGTAGCGGACGAGCGCGATCTCGAACGGCACATCCGTGTCCAGCACGTACTGCAGCGCCGGCTCGTCGTTGACCTGGTTGTACTCGCCAGGCTCGGGATAGTTGGAGCCGAGCCACACGATGCGGACCTTCGACGCGATCGACGGGTCCTTCTTCAGCGCGAGCGCGACGTTCGTCAGTTTCCCGACGGGAATCAGCACAAGCTGCCCGCCCCGGGGTTCGTGCGCCTTCTCGATGATGAACCGCACGGCATCGCTGCCGTCGAACGACGGCTTGCCCACATTCAGCGCGATCTCCTCGAACGATCCGTCCGCCCCTTTCAATACTGGAATCCTGCCGTGCAGGCCGGTGAGCCTCACCACGCGCACCGCTTCCGCCATCTGCTCGTCGATGCCGCCGCCGCCCTTCGTCCGGTTCACGGTGATGCCCTCGACGTCGAACGCACCGCCGTTGAGGAGCATGTAGGCGATGGCATGCTGGTCGTCGAGCTCGTTGTTCGCGTCGGTGTCCAGCAGGACGCGGATACGCTGCGCCGCCCGGCTCTGGGTGCCTCCACTACGGCGGAACTGAAGTTCCGCCCTACTGATGTCACGACTGCTGCTGCGCAGATCACTACGGCGGAACTTCAGTTCCGCCGCGGCCCCATCACCAGTAGGGCGGAACTTCAGTTCCGCCTCGCAAGGAACGAGACCCGCGAGCACGAGGGCAACGACGGGGATGCGAACGAGACGATGGGCGGTAGACATGAGTCAGCTCTCGTGTGTGCGGCGCCTGCCGAGCGAATGCCGGTAGACGTCGATGATAACCGCGGCGACGATGACCGCGCCGGTCACGATCCGTTTCGTGGGCTCGCTGGCGCCAATCTGCGCGAGCCCGGTCTGCAGGACGGCGATGATCAGCACGCCGAAGAAGCTTGCGACAACGGAGCCACGGCCGCCCATCAGGCTCGTGCCGCCGATGACGACGGCGGCAATCGCCGACAGCTCCATCCCGATGCCGGCGTTGGGATCGGCGGACTCGAGATATGCCACCTGGAAGAGGCCCGCGAGTCCCGCGAGCAGGCCTGACAGCGCGAAGACCGTCGCGACAACTGGGCGCGGATCGATACCCGAAAGGCGGACGGCCTCGGGATTCGTGCCGATGGCCACCATGTGACGGCCGAGCACGGTCCTCGTCAGCAGCACCTGGCCGGCGAGCACGACGAGCACCGCGAGAACGAATGCGGGAGACACGCCGATGACCGGCAACGGCACGCCGATCGTCCCGACCGCGGCGCCTGCGTAGACGGAGCGTGAGTTCGTGACGAGATACGCGCCGCCGCGCGCGATCTCCAGCATCCCGAGCGTCACGATGAACGACGGGATTGCCCATCGGACGGTGATGACACCGTTGAGGAGGCCCGCCAGCAGGCCGACGCCGAGGCACATCAGAATCGCGACGGCCAGCGGCAGCTGCCACTCGACCCGCGCGACGGCGAGGACTGCCGCGCCGAGCGCCATCACGGAGCCGGCGGATAGATCGATGCCGGCGACAATCAGCACCAGCGTCATGCCGGCGGCGATCACCGTCAGCGCCGGAATCTGGTTGGCGATTGTCGTGAAGGTGATGCGCGTGAAGAAATGGCTGCTGAGCGCACTGAACAGTGCCACGAGCAGCACGAGCACGGCGAGCAGGCCGAGGTACTCGGCGACCCGCGCGGCGGCTCGCGTGCGCATCATTGATTGGACCGTGCGCCCGGGCGACGTCCGGCGTACTCGCTGAACGCCGCTGCGACGATCGTTTCCTCCGTCCATTCGCCGCGGCGGAAGATCGACACGAGCCGGCCGGCCGAGATGACGGCGACACGGTCGCACAACGCCATCAGCTCCTCCAGCTCGCTCGAGACGACGACCAGCGCCTTGCCCCTGGCGGCCAGGTCATTGAGCACGCGGTAGACGATGGCCTTTGCCGCGACGTCGATCCCGCGCGTCGGCTCGTCGAACAGGAGGATGTCGCAATCGCGCAACAGCCAGCGGCCGACAACGATCTTCTGCTGATTGCCTCCGCTGAGCTCGCGCGCGGGCTGTTCGAGCGATCGGCTGCGGACGTCGAGGCGCGTGCGGATCGCGTCCGCCGCCGCGGACTCGCGCTCGCCGTCGATCCACCAGCGCCGGCGCGCGAAGCGACGGAGCGTCGCGAGCGTCACATTCGTTCGCAGCGGCTGCGACAGCAGCAGCGCTTGATCCTTACGATCCTCCGGAATCATGCCGATGCCGGCACGCACCGCGTCGCGCGGCTCGCGAATGTCGAGTGGCGGGCCGGAGCCCAGACGAACGGCGCCCCGCTCGGGCCGGTCCGCGCCGAAGATCGCACGCAGCGTCTCGGTACGCCCGGAACCGACGAGGCCGGCCAGGCCGAGAATCTCGCCGCGTCTGACGTCGAAGCTGACACCGCGAACGCGAGCACCGCACGTGAGTCCCTCCACGCGCAACGCAATCTCGCCGGCGGGATGATCGCGGTGTTCGAGCGCCTCGATCGCGCGCTCGCCCACCATCAGCCGCACGATGTCGTCCATCGACACGTCTTTCGCCGCGCGCGTGCCGACGACCCGGCCGTCCCGCAGGATGGTGACGCGATCGCTGATGCGGCGGATCTCCTCCATGCGGTGGCTGATGTAGACGATCCCCGCGCCCTGCTGCCGGAGGCGCTGAAGATGGCCGAACAGCACCTCGATCTCGGGATCGGTGAGCGCGGCTGTCGGCTCGTCGAGGACGAGAATGCGGCACCGGTGGGCGAGCGCTCCGGCCAGCGCGACGAGTTGCTGGCGGCCGATGCCAAGCTGCGCGACAGGCGTGCGTGGATCCGGGTCCTGCAGACCCACGGCCTCCAGCGCCCGGGTGCATTTCGCATCGAGCGAAGTGAATGAGACGAATCCGGCTCGCGCGGGCAGGTCGGTCAGGAACAGGTTCTCGGCAACGCTCAGCGTCGGGATCAGGTTCAGCTCCTGCATGACGAGCTGCACCCCGGCGGCAGCGGCGTCGCGCCGGCTTCGCGGCTGATAGGTGGCGCCTGCGAGGGACATGCTGCCGCGATCCATGCCTGTCAGGCCACAGATGATCCGCGCGAGCGTCGACTTGCCGGCCCCGTTCGCGCCCATCAGCGCGTGCACGTCGCCGGCGCGCACATCGAAGTCGACATCCGTCAGGACCGGCGCGGCATACCGTTTGTCAACGCCGCGCAGGCGCAACAGCGCGTCGGGCTCGCCGTCAGCAGTCATCGCGGCGGCGCCGTAATCAGATCCACCGGCGTCTGCATGTCCTGTGGCGGCGCCTCTCCGCGCAGGATCTTCAGCGCGTATTCGATGCCAAACACCGCCAGTTTGTCGGCGTGCTGATCCGCCGTGGCGAGTACGCGCCCATCCTGTAGCAACTGCCGCACCGCGGCGATGTTGTCGAACCCGGCGATGTGCACCTGACCGGTCTTCCCGGCTTGCCGGACCGCGGCCGCCGCGCCGAGCGCCATGCTGTCGTTGCTCGCGAGAATGGCCCTCAGATCCGGATGTTCGCGCAGCATCGCCGCCGCGACCGTGTTGGCGCGGTCCTGCTCCCAATGCGCGCTCTGCACGGCGACCACCTGGACACGCGCGTCACGCATCGCGTCCTCGAACCCGAGCCGCCGCTGCTGAGCGTTGAACGCCGTGGGTATGCCCTCGAGAATCGCCACCTTGTCGCCGGGCTGCAGGTGCCTGGCGAGCGCGGCGCCCACCTGCCGCGCGCCGGCGCGATTGTCCGGCCCAACGAACGGCACGTCGATCCCCGCTTGCTGCATCGTCGCGTCATCGAGCTTGTTGTCGATGTTGACGACGACGATCTTCTGTCGCTGGGCCTGGGCGAGGACGGGAACGAGCGCGCGTGAATCTGCGGGTGCGATGACGATGGCGTCGACGCCCTGCGCCATCATTTGCTGGACGAGCGCGACCTGCTGCGTGAGATCGCTTTCGTTAGGGATGCCGTTGACGATCAACCGGTACGCAGCGGCGTTCGCCGCCTGGTGCGCCTTCGCGCCGTCCGCCATTGTCACGAAGAACTCGTTGGCAAGCGACTTCATGACGAGCGCGATTCGCGGCACCCGCGCTACGGGACCGCCCAGCGTCCCTTCCTGCCGGCACGCGGTGAGCGCGATCACACCGACCGCCGTCGCGGCGAGCGCGAGGACCTTCAGACGACGTACGCAAGACATCACGACACACTCCTGGCGCCATCGGCCAACAGCGAATCGATTTCGGTCCGCAGCGGCGCCGACGTCTGCGCGCCGGCCCTCGTCACAGACAATGCCGCCGCGGCGTTTGCGAACCGGACGGCCGCGCGAAGCGGGCGCCCTTCGACGAGGGCGGCGGCGAGCGCGCCGTTGAAGACGTCGCCTGCCGCTGTCGTGTCGACCGCCCGCACGGCGAAGGGCGGCACGAGCTCCATCGAACCTTCGGACGAGACGAGCACGCCGCGAGCACCGAGCGTGATGAGGACGTCCCGGACACCGCGTCGATGCAGTTCCGCCGCCGCACGCTCGACACCGCCGTCCTCCTCGACGCCGCCGCCGGTCAACTGCGCGGCCTCCCGCTCGTTGGGCGTGATCATCGCGACGCTTGCGAGCAACTCTTTCGGCAGCGGCTGCGCGGGCGCGGGATTGAGAACGACACGCGCGTTTCGTGCCGCCGTGATTCGCACGGCAGCCTCGACCACGGCGATCGGAATCTCGAGCTGCAGCAGCACCACGGCGTCTGGCTCGACTACGGAGGCGAGCGGTTCGACGTCCTCCGGGATGAGCGCAGCGTTGGCGCCGGGCGCGACGGCAATGCTGTTCTCCCCGCGATCGTCTACGAAGATCAGCGCCACGCCCGAGGCGGCTGACGATACGCGCCGCGCAAAGCGGATGTCGATGCCTTCACGCCTGAGGGTGTCGAGCGCTGCGTCGCCGAACGCGTCCGTTCCGACGGCGGTGACAAATACGACGGTGCCGCCGGCGCGCGCGGCGGCCACCGCCTGGTTCGCGCCTTTGCCGCCACCGGTCACCCGGAAGCTGTGGCCCAGCACCGTCTCGCCCGGCGCCGGAATCGCCGGCACCCGAACCGTCATGTCCGTGTTCGTGCTGCCGACGACGACGACCTTGCCCACGCGCTACCCGTTCTTCGTCATCTTGCCCGAGAGAAACGACTCGTAGGCGGCGAGATCGAAGATACCGTGGCCCGACAGGTTGAACAGGATGACCGTGCGCTCGTTCGCCTCGCGCGCCCGCCGCGCGTGCTGGACGACGCTGTGGATCGCGTGGGCCGACTCGGGCGCGGGGATCGTCGCCTCACTGCGCGCGAACATCAGCGCGCTCTCGAAAACGTCGTTTTGTTCGTAGGCTTCGGCCTCGATCAGCCCTCCGTCGAGCAAATGGCTGACGAGCGGCGCGGACCCGTGATAGCGAAGGCCGCCGGCGTGCACCGGCGCCGGCACGAACTCGTGGCCGAGCGTGTGCATCATCATCAGCGGCGTCGTCCCGGCCGTATCGCCGAAGTCGTACTCGCGCTTCCCTTCCGTCAGCGTGGGACAGGCCGCCGGTTCCGCGGCGACGACGCGCAGTGATTTGCGCGTTCCCTTCAGCTTGTCCCGCAGGAACGGAAACGCGAGCCCCGCGAAGTTGCTGCCGCCGCCGTGGCAAGCGATGACGACGTCGGGGTATTCGCCGGCGAGCTCCATCTGCTTCTTCGCTTCCTGGCCGATGATCGTCTGGTGCAGAAGGACGTGATTCAACACGCTGCCGAGCGAATACTTGGTGTCATCGCGCTTGGCGGCATCCTCGATCGCCTCCGAGATGGCGATGCCCAGGCTTCCAGGCGAATCGGGATGTTCGCCCAGGATCTTCCGTCCCGATTCGGTCAGGTTCGACGGGCTGGCGACGACCTGCGCGCCGTAGCTCTTCATCATGATCCGGCGATACGGCTTCTGGTCGTAGCTGACGCGGACCATGTAGACCATGCAGTCGAGTTCCATCAGCCGGCACGCGCACGCGAGCGCGCTGCCCCACTGGCCGGCGCCGGTTTCCGTCGCCAGCCGCTTCACGCCCTCCTTCTTGTTCGCGTACGCCTGTACGAGCGCGGTGTTGAGCTTGTGGCTGCCGACGGGGCTCACGTGCTCCGCCTTGTAATAGATGTGGGCCGGCGTATCGAGCTCGGCCTCGAACGCCTTGGCACGATAGACCGGGCTCGGCCGGTAGAGCCGGTAGATGTCGCGAACCTCGTCGGGAATTTCAATGGCGGGCGCCTGCGACACCTCCTGTTGAATCAGCTCCATCGGGAAGATCGGCGTCAGCGCGTCGGGTCCGATCGGCTCGCGCGTACCCGGATGGAGTGGTGGTGGAAGCGGCGATGGCAGATCGGGAGCGATGTTGTAGAAGTGCGTCGGGATGTCGGATTCGGGTAGCGTGATCTTCGTCGGCGTCATAGGGCCTCGCAGGTCAGTTGTCGATTCGTCTGAAGTGAAAGAGCGTCGCGCGGGAGTCCGGGGCGTCGAACGTGAAGATGCCGCGCACACCGCGGCCGAGCATCGCCTCGTGGCGCGACAGCATGTCGAACTGGCGCACATCCCAGCGGCCATCGGGCAGACGTGCGGCTATCCCTTGGTGGCTTGCGTCGGTTGCGAGCAGGTACTCCGCGCCGGGCGACTGCATCGCCCGAGACTCCGCATTGACGCCGGTGAAGATGCTGCGTTCGATCGGTACGGGTTCCAGCAGCCAAAAGCGCACGTGCGCGTCGATCATCCGCCGCAGCCATCTCAGGTTATCGGCGGACGTATGGTCCGACGCGTCGAACCGCCCCGCGAAATACTGCCCCAGCTTGTTGCCGGTCTTGAAGCCTGTCGTACCGTAGCCCCCGCCCACGAACGCCCCGAGGTGAGACTCGACCGTGTCCTCGCGCGTGTGGCGATCGCCTGTCCCCTCGTAGGAGAGCTCGTCGTTGATGACCGGCTTGTCGGCGCCGCCGGCAGCATGCGCGGCGGTGACGGCGTCGGCGGAATCGGAGAGGTCCCGCAGCTTCTGCTGGATGACGACGTGATCGTTCCATGCCGGTGCGTTCAGAACGGGCAACCACGGACCGGCGTTGCGATGGACGCTGATCGGCGTCTCGTATGGGAGGTACTGCCGCAGCGTGCGACCGAACGCGACGATCTGCGCGGGCGTGTAGCGCGGCTCGCGGATGTCGTATTCGTTGATGAGGGTGAGCCAGACGTTGGGAAACGACGCATAGCGCGCCGCCACGTAGCGCAGGAACGGCTCCGCGTCGCCGCCGTTCCGCGCCGGCTGCAGCGCGGATCTCGCTTCCGGCGTGTCCACGCCCGCCACGATCAGATCCGCGATGAGATCCTGTTCGACCGCCGTTCGTACGGCGACGTCGGTTCGGTGGCGAAACCACTCCGGGTTGGGCCGGTGCGAATAGTTCCCGTCTCGCGTCGGCCGACCGGCATCGTCCAGGAACGGCGCGTCGGTTGGATGCGGGTACAGATCGCCGATCGCGCTGAAACGGACCTTGCGAAAGTACTCCGCGGTGCGGCGAACGTCGGTGGCGATGTCGCCGCCGTTCGGACGCCCGTCGAGGTACGTCTCCGACAGAAACGAGTAGAGCGTATTGCCGACGATGTACTGATGCGAGCCGTCCGACCGGCGGTACCAGCGACGACCGGGCGACTGCTCGTCCGGCATCCAGAAGCCGTGGAGGGCTGCTGGTTCGGCGACGACCTCGTTGCCCTGCAATTGCCCTCGCAGCTCTCGACGGTTGGAGTGAACGTCCACGATCGTCCATCGGCCGGCTCTCGTCGGCGTGAAGCGAATCCGGAAGCTGGCTCCTCCATCCCAGAATCCGTGAATGCGATGAGTGGGTGACCCCGATTCGTGCCGGAAGGCCGCCCATAGCTCCACGTCACGAACCGGATTGTCGATTGCGGAGAACGGCGGGCCCTGAAGTGCGAGATCCACGACAGAGTACGTCGGTGCCTTCACAGCCGGACTCTCGCTGGGGATCGGAGCGCCGAGGGCGGCGAGCAGCAGGCACAGTGTTGGATGGAGACGGAGCACGACCCTCGCATCCTAGATCATCTGCGCTGCCGCGGCCCGCAGAGATTGATAAACTCCCGACGTGCGTCACAACCATTCGGCCGCGACCCGCTTCGAACGGCTGTTGTTCGTCTTGATTCTGATCGTCACGCCGGCGATGGGCCTCGGACAGGCCGCGCCGCCGGCGCCTCCGCGGCACGCGGCGCTCGCGCCCTTGTCGTGGCTCGCCGGCGGACGCTGGGTGGCATCGTCAGACGATCCGAAGGCCCCGAACCTGATGCGCGAGAGTTTCTTCGAGTGGTCGCCCAACGGACAGGCAATGCGGTTCTGGAGCTTCATCACCAACAAGCAGTTGCAGCGGCGTCCCTACGTCGAAGGCTGGTACGTGTTCCATCCCGGCCGCAAGGAACTGCTCTTCTCCTACGTCGACGCCGGCGGCTACTACGCCGGCACCGCGACGGCGGCCGGCGATACGCTGGAGCACGAGTTCGAAGGCGTCTCGAGCAAAGGCGCCGTGCAGAAGTTCCGCTACACGTTCACGCGCCGCGGCGACGACGAGATGCTGGTTAGGATCTTCGACCGCTCCGAGAATGAGTGGCGGCAGGTCGTCGAGCTCGTCTACCGGCGCCAGCCGTTCTGAGCGATGGCCGGCGAACGACAGTGCTACCACTGCAAGCAGTGGATCGCTGAAGGCGAGGCGCACGACTGCTGGACGACGACCGAGTCGGCGCTGACGGGCGACCTCTCCGAAGATCTGCAGGACGCGTATCAGCGGCTGCGCGAAACCGCCCTGGAGTTCGGCGAGCAGCGCGTCTACGCGTCGCACCACTGCATCATGTTCTCGCGAAAGTCCTGCTACTTCTTCGTCCGCCCGAAGCGGCACTACCTCGAGGTCTGCGTGTTTCTCGGCCGCACGTTGAAGGCGCCGCAGGTGCGCCGTGTCGAAGAGTCGTCGAAAATGAAACGCGTCCACTTCATTCGCATCCGTCACCGCGATGAAGTGGAGCCGCCCGTTACCGACTGGTTGCGCGAAGCTTACGGGCTGCAGGACGTGCTCGCTAGCGCGCCGAAGAAGAAGCGATCCGCTGCCTCTCGTCGTCCCAGCGCCAGACGTGGCCGGCGGTGAGGTGCACGCCGCCGAGCCAGCGATCGATGCCGCACGCCGCCACGCGGTCGATGCGGCCCGCGAGCACGTCGCGTCCGGCGTCGGTCACCGACACCGTCCCGCGTAAGGCCGGCTCACCTGGTGCCGCACCCCCGTCAAGCGCCAGAAACGCCGGCGACGTCTGCGCGAACTGCTGCGCGAGTCCCATCAACGAGAGGTCCGTTACGTAATACGCGTCTTCTCCGTCGTGCATGCGCGGGAACGCGACTCTGAGATCGATCGGCCCGTCTGCCGCGAGCCGAAGCAGGCGGCGCTCCGTTCGGGAAAGTCCGTCAACACTCCACGGATACTCCTGAAGAAAGCGCGCCAGCGCCGCCGAGAGAAACGGCAAAGCGGCCGTGTTGCCGTGACGCAATTCATCGAGCGGCTCCGGCGTGGGCTGGCGAAACGCCTCCCACGCGCGTTCGGCGAGCGCATAGTGCGACGCGTCGAGAGGCTCGCGCGTGTCGAACAGCGGCGCCAGTTCCTCCGGCGTGAGCTCACCGAGTCCTTTGAACGCCGGCCGGCCCGGAAACGCGCCGATGCAAACGAGGCTGACCGGCTTCGCTTCAGGGACGTGCGCACGAATCCACGGCAGGAGCTGAACGAGGTTGAGCTGATCGAAGAGATCGTGCTCGTACCAGAGGACCAGCTCGTCGTACTCGCCGTGACGCGCAATCGCCGACCGCCACTCATTCAAATCGAGAACGGGTTCGACGTCTCCGTCCACACCGCCCGAGAGATACCGCGCACGCACCTCGACGAGCTCCGCGTCGGTGAGTCCGCCGGGCACCGGTCCCTCATAGAGCGGATCCGCCCAGATGGAGGCGACGCCAGGAATGCCGGCAGGCCCGAAAGTCTGCGTCGTGCTCGTGCCGTTGGCCACGTGGCGGAAGCGGCGGTTGCCCGCCGTCTCCGGGCGGGAGTACGCTGGCGGTATGCGAGCTTCAAGAGTCATGGCCTTCTTTCAGTATCGCCTGCCATGCGTTGCGCTGACCGTTGTGCTGGCCGCAGTTCTTCTCGCCGGGTGCCGCTCCGGGCCGAAGTCGTCGTCGCCCGCTGCCACGCCGCCCGACACATGGGCTACCGTTGACGGCCGCCAGATCAGCCGTGACGACGTCGACAAGGCGTTCCGGCGGACGCAGGATGCGTCGCAGACGATGTCCGACGAGGAGGCGCTGGCGACGAAGCTCAACCTCCTCGACGAGATGATCCTGCAGGACATCCTCATCGCCAAGGCGCGGACGCTCAAGATCGAGGTTGCCGACGCGGATCTCGACAAGGCGTACGCCGACGCCAAGAAGAACATGCCGGACGATGCCTTCCAGAAGGAGCTGACGAAGCGGCAGTTGACGGTGGCGGACATGCGCGAGGGCCTCCGGCGGGAGATGCTCGCGCGAAAGCTGATCGAGCAGGAGGTCAACTCGAAAGTGTCGGTCACCGATCAGGAGATCACGAGCTTCTACAACGCCAATCGCGCGCAGTTCAACGTGCCGGAGGAGTCGTATCGGATCGCGCAGATCGTCGTCACGCCGGTCGCGGACCAGCAGGTCGCCAACCGCACCGGCGACGACGCGACGACACCGCAGGCGGCGGCCGCGAAGGTGAAGATGATCGCGGAGAAACTGAAGTCCGGCGTGCCGTTCCGCGATCTCGCGATGGACTATTCGGAGGATCCGGAATCCGCGGCGCGTGCCGGCGACATGGGCTTCGTTCCGGTCTCGTCGCTGAAGCAGGCTCCGCCGGCGCTGCGCAACGCGGTCCTCAACAAGGAGCCCGGCTCCGTCAACGTCGTCACATCCGGCGGCGCCCACACGATCGTCCTCGTCGTCGCGCACGAGCAGCCCGGCCAGCGTGATTTGTCGATGCCGGCCGTGCGCGAGAGCATCACCAACACGCTGCGCGGCCGCAAAGAACAACTGCTGCGGACGGCGTATCTCACGGCTGCACGGAACCAGGCTGACGTCGAGAATCACCTCGCGCGGAGGATTGTCGAAGGTCAGGGCAAGGTGCCGAGCCTGCTGCCTGCGCCGGGAACGTAGATCGTCGCCTATTTCATCAGGTCGGCGTTCGCCCGCTGGATTTCCTCGGGGAATGTGGTCAGCGCCGCAGCGATGCGCACCCGCAGATCCTTGACGACATCCGGATGGCGATCGGCGACGTTGAAGCTCTCGCCGGGGTCGACGGCCATGTCGAACAGCTCCGCCAGCTTCAGTGTGAGGTTCTTCTGCTGCCCGGACGCCGCGGTGTATCGCGGGATGTTCCACCTGGCAACGTGGATCTTCCAGCGCCCCCCCCGCGCCGTCTGCAGGAATTCCTTGTCGAAGAACAGATACAGGTTCTCGGGCGAGTCGCGCCGTCGTCCGAGCAGGAACGCCGACGCGTCCCTGCCGTCGAGCGGCAACCGCGCGGCGGCAGACGGCGAGGGCTGGCCCGCCACGGCGAGCAGCGTCTCGAACAGGTCAATCGTGGCCAGCGGCGCGCCGGACACGGTTCCCGCGCGGATGCGACCCGGCCATCTGGCGATGAAGGGCACCCGCAGGCCGCCATCGTACGTCGAGCCCTTGCGGCCGCGTAACGGCCCCGCGCTGCCCTGATACCAGGGGCCGTTGTCGCTCGTGAAGATCACGAGTGTGTTGCGATCGAGGCGCAACCGCTTCAGCGTCGACAGGATCTCGCCGACGCTCCAGTCGACTTCCTCGACGGCATCGCCGTAGGCGCCTCCGGCTGATTTCCCCCTGAACTGCTCGGACGCAAACAGCGGAATATGCGGCATGCTGTGCGGCAGGTAGAGGAAGAACGGCTTGTCCTTCGAGCGCTCGATGAAGGCGATCGCTTCCTGCGTGTAGATCGTCGGCGTAGATGAGGATGATGTTCGGCGGGCGCTGGGCGATCGCAGGAGACGCAAGCGCCAGCGCGACGCCGAGCAGGCAGGCGACCGCCCGGCAACGGCGCGCGAACGGAGTCGTCATGGCGCCATCATGATACGGCGGCTGCGCGCTCTTTCCCCCAGGTTCGTACACGCCTGCTGGCGGTTCCGCGCGTTGCGCCGCATGACGGCGAGTCCGACCCTGGCCTTCTCGACACAACCGGCCAGCGACAGCGACGTGTCTGCCTCTCCCCTGAAGCAATACCAGCAGCCGCGGCACTCCCGCACCATGTCCTGGGCGTGCGGGGACCGCACGGCTGCGATGTCGTCGCGCAGGATGTGCCCCACGGCCGGCATGTCTACGCACGGATGCATGTACCCGAACGGATCGACGGCGAAGTACTTGAACCCGGCATGACAGGCGCGTCGTGGCCCGCCGCCGTAGAACGCCTCGAGCCCGGACAGGTACCCCGGAGAATTCAGCATGCTCGTGAAGCGCCGCCTCAACGCGACGATGCGGCGCACGGTGCCCGCGTCGAGCGTCGCGCCGAACTCGGGGTCTTCCGTCTTGTTGGTGTGATACGGCTGAAACAGGACGTAGACGCCCAGCGCGTCCGCGAAGCGTACGATTCGCTCGAAGGACGCGACGTTCTGCCTCGTGACCACGCACATCAGCCCGCCGCTCCTGTGACCCGTCAGGAAATCGCGCCGCAGCCACTCCAGCGAGGCGACGATTTGATCCCACAGTCCTGATATGCCGCGGTGCGCGTCGTGATCCGCGGCGTATAAGGAGTCGAACGAGATCAGCAGGTTGTCGAGGCCGGCGTCCTTCAGCGCCCGGATCCGATCGCGGGTGAGCCGGCTGCCGTTCGTGACCATCGACGTCCACATGCCCGCTCTCGATGCAGCGGCAACGATGGACTCGAGGTCGGGCCGCAGCGTCGGCTCGCCGCCTGTGAAGTTCACGAGGCGGGTCCCGTAGCGATAGACACGCTCGATCCCTTCTTCGATTTGCGCCAGCGTCATCTCTTCCGCCGGCCGGCTCGGGTGCTTCCAGTAGTTGCAGATGCCGCACCGCGCGTTGCACCGGTAGGTCAGCTCCCACAGGCAGTTGAGGAACCGCTCGCCCCTCAGGACGGAGACGGCAGCCGACAGCGCGAATCGGACGGCGTCCGGATAGGTCCTCATATCACCAGCGCTCTGACCCGCTAAGGTGAAATTGGCGGCGGAAACAGGTCAGCTGTCGCTAGTGAACGGTGACGGAGGCGGCCTGATCTGCGCCCTTCGGGCCGAGTGGCCTTCCGGCGGAGAGGATCTTCTCGACGGACGCCATCGAGACGGGACGTGAGAAAAGATAGCCCTGGGCGTGCGTGCAGCCGAGGCGCTCGAGCTCGCGCGCCTGCACGTCGCTCTCGATCCCTTCGGCGACGACGCTGGTGTGCAGCGTGCGGGCGAGCGCGAGGATGCTCTCGACGATCGCCGGGCGGTTGGGCAGCAGCAGGCTGCGCACGAACGATCGGTCGATCTTCAGCGCATCGACCGGCAGCTTGTGCAGGTGACTGAGCGACGAGTAGCCCGTGCCGAAGTCGTCGAGGTAAATCTTCACACCGAAGTCGCGAAGCTGGCTGAGCACCTTCGCCGCTTCGTCCGGGCTCGTCATCAGCGCCGTTTCGGTGATCTCGATGCGGAGCGCCGACGGCTTGAGTCCCGCCTGCCGCACCGCGCGCGCGACGACCGAGAGGAAGTTCGGCTGCATCAACTGGCGGCTGGACACGTTGACCGTGATGCAGTCGAGGCCCGCTTCCGGATAGGTCCGTTGCCATTCGGCGAACGTGCGGCACGCCTCCTCGAGCACACGCGTGCCGAGCGCGTCGATCAGGCCAAGCTCCTCGGCGATCGGGATGAAGGTCGATGGCGGCACCGGCTTGCCGTTGCGGTTCCAGCGCACGAGCGACTCGAAGCCCACGCACATGCCCGACGCGAGCGAGACGATCGGCTGATAGTGCGTCTCGAAGTCGTTGCTGTTGACGGCGTGGCGCAGATCGTTCTCGAGCCCGAGGCGGTCGCGCGCGCGCGCGTCCATGTCGGCGTCGAACACCTCGTGCCGCGCCTTGCCGTTCGCCTTCGCCTGATACATCGCCGTGTCGGCGTCGTGCATCATCTCGTCGGGGCTGTTGTACTGGGCGACCCCGAACGCGATGCCGATGCTGGCCGAGGTGAAGACTTCGCGTCCGCCGATCGAGAACGGCTTGCTGAGCGCGTCCTGAACCCTGAAGGCGATGACGTTCGCCTGCTGCTCGGTCTGGAGGCCGTTCAGCAGGATCGCGAACTCGTCGCCGCCAAGACGGGCGAGGACGTCACCCTGCCGCAGGCACGATTCGAGGCGGCGGGAGACGGCGATGAGCAGCTCGTCGCCCACCAGGTGGCCGAGGCTGTCGTTGACGACCTTGAAACGATCGAGGTCGAGATACAGCAGTGCGAACGGGTCGCTGCCGCGGCGCCGCTGGCTCTCCTTCAATCGCCGGCCGAGCCCCTCGACGAACACCGCACGGTTGTAGAGACCGGTCAGCGGATCGCGGTAGACGGCATTGCGCAGGCGTTCCTGCGTGATCGCCAGGTCCGTCGTGTCCGTCAACGAGCCCGCGACGTGCGTCGGACGCCCGCTGCCCAGACGCGCGGCCATGCCGCGGCACTGGAAGAACCGGTAGGTGCCGTCTTCGTGGCGGATCCTGTGCTCGTGCTGAAAGCGCTCGCTCTTGCCCGAGAGATGCGCCTCGAGCGCTTCCTTCAGCGGTCCGAGGTCATCCGTGTGCACGCGCTCGAGCCATTCTTCCGGCTTGCTGATGCTCGCGCTCTCCGGAAGCCCGATCATCGATTTCCATCGTCCGGTGACGAAGAATCGCTGCGTGCACAGGTCCCATTCCCACAGGCCGTCGTTGGCGACCTCCGCCGCGAGCGCCAGCCGTTCGCCTTTGCGTTGCAGCGTCTGCACGGTGCGGGTGTGCTCCGTGACGTCCCGCCACAGCAGCGTGACGCCGTCGGTCACCGGAAACAGGTTGACGTGGAAGATCCGCACGCACTGCGAGCAGCGCAGCGCGAGTTGGGGGATCGTCCGCGGCGCGCGCTTCGCGAGGACGTCGTCGAGAATCCGCGGCAGCTCCGTCTCACGCAGGCTCGAAACGACCAGCCGCAGCGGCTGCCCGACGACGCGCTCGCGGGGGCAGTCGAGGAGCCGCTCCATCGCGTCGTTCCAGAGCGCAACGCGTCCGTGGCGATCGACGATGCAGATGCCGTCCTCCAGCGATTCGACGACTTCGCCTCGGCGGCGCTCATGCTCGAGGCGGCCGACATGTCCGCCATACAGGTGATAGGCGAGATACAGCGGCGGGACGGCAACGATCAGCACGTCCCAGTTCTGCCGAGCCATCATCTCGACGAGGACGACGGCGACGCTCGCGGCGACGATGTATGCGGGACTTTCCTCGAGAAGATGCCGCGGCCACCGGCGCCAGGCATCGACCGTCGGCCGCTTGTCGATCAGCGGCAGGACCATGTCCGCCAGCAGGCTCGTGATGATGCAATACGCCGCGATCGCTGCCGCAATCGGAAGGGTGGCCGCCGGCCAGGCAAGATGATTCGTTGTTCCGCCGGAGGCTTCGTAGACGCGCGCTGCGACCTGCAGCGCTACCAGCACGGTCGTCGCCTTGAGCAGCCGGCGCTGCCAGGTTGTCGCATCGCGCTGCGGATCCGATAGCTCCCGGGCCATCAACCCGAACGCCGCCACGACCATCATCGCGTTAACCCCAAACAGCAGCAGCGTCGTGAACTCGACGACGAACGGCAGCCGCAGCGCAGGCCAATCCCGGTGCGGCGGCTGGAGCAGCGGCAGCGAGGTCATCACCGCCGCGAGCAGCAGTCCGGAGAACTCGAGACCGCGGGTCGCGACCGGCCAGCCTACCCAGCTCATGAGTACGCCGAACACCACGACTACGGTTGCGAGAATGAAAACGTGCGAGACGCGAGGATGCGTCGACATTGCTTGACGGCCTGAGGGGGGAATCGAGTTTCGCCCGCACGTGTGCGCGCAAAGGGGATGCCTGCGCCGTCAGGACCGCTAAATCCAGCCTCCTGAGAGAGATGGCAGGAATGTAGGCGTGCCACGCTCCGCCGCACACATTCGATATTGGCAGCGGCGGTCGAATCTTGTAACTCGAACCTGTAATCGGGGGCCTCAGTTTGGACGCATGAGACGTGACGCTTCAGCCCGCGTCCAAGCGCACAGCGCCTCGACGTCGGCGGCCGACAGCTTCGCGCCACGGTGGACCAGGACATACTGCGGGAGCGGCATCTTCCCCTTTGAGGCCTGCTCGCACGCTTCGTCGAGCATGTCGGCGCGGTCGAACTCGTTGTAGGCGCCCCAGTCAGAGAAGTTCAGCTCCTCGCGGGCGTGGTTGACGTCGTTGACGACGAGCCAGGAGATCGGCGCGATCCGCGAGTACCACGGCCAGCGCGTCTCGTTCGAATGGCAGTCGTAACAGGCGCGGCGAAGCGTCGCGGCGACGTGCGCCGGCACCGGCGACTGCGCCTCGAGACGCATGGCTGGATCGCCAATCGGATTCGTCCTGGCGGGTCCGGCGAACTGCAGCAACACCGTGCCGAACATCACCACGCCGGCAGCGATTCCCAGTCGGGGCCGCCTCATCAGAACTTCCGGTTGATGTTGAAGCCGATATACCAGGAATCGGAGGAGGCGGCGCCGCGCGCGACTTGGGCCATGGTCGAGCCGATGCCGTTCGAGAAGTTCACCTGGAACGCATGACCGCCCACCCGCTTCTCGATGCCGAAGGATCCGAGCGTTGCCCCGGGACTGTTGCCGGCAACGCGCGGCGCCACCTCGGCGACGAGGTACACGGTCGGGCGCACGCGGAGACGACCGCCGATGCCCATGATGACGGAGTCGTTGTCGTCAATCAGCTCGGACGGCAGGGCATTCGTGTTGTTGACCCACGCCGTCGTCAAGGCGATGGAGGCGACGCGGCCGAAGACGCGCGAGACAACGGCGCCGAGCGCGGGAGATCGGATGCCGCGCCCGGTCACCTGCAGCGGGTCCTTGCTGCGCAGGTTATTAGTGCCTTCGAGCGTGGCCAGCGCGTCGACGTTCACCGGGCTGCGGTCGCCCTGCTGCAGAACGTTGTACTGCGTGAAGAGCTGAATGGTGCGGTCGCTGGTGCGGTAGATGCCCGCCTGCCAGCCGCGCATCAGGCCGTAGCGAAGTTCCAGCCCGATCTGCGCCCCGCTGTCGAAGCCGAAGAAATCTTCGAGCAGATCTCCGAATCCGCCCTCGGTGAGGTCGCGCCCGAAGCGGTGAGTAACCCTGAACGCAAACCGTCCGCGCGCGAGCCTCAACGTCGTCGGCAGGTTGACGAAGGTGTACTCCGGCTGCCCGGGATTCAGCATCCGATCGGGATCCGGCTGCTCGTCGGCAGGCGGCGACGTCTGCGTCTGCGTTTCGGGCTGCGCCGGGGGCTGGGTGGCAGTCTGCGCGTAACCGGGCGCAGGGGCGAGCGCGAGCGCTAGCAGACCCGCGGCGACGGCTGTTCTTTTCGATCCACTCACGATTCGGCTCCTCATGTCGGTCGGGGGCCCTGGACGGCCCCCCCGCCGGTCCCCACCCGAAAATCTCAAAACTTGGGCGCGCCCCGCTCCCAACACCG
>JBMDXB010000056.1:0-20915 GCA_048594885.1 Vicinamibacterales bacterium | reverse complement strand
GTGGTCCCTCTCGATCTCACCACGCCGGCCAGGGGCCGGCGCGCGACCGCGGTTCCACCGGATCGCTGCTAGTTATCGCGATCCCTCGGCGTCCTCCGCGTCCTTTGCTCCCTCGGCGTTTCTTTCGCGGCCGGAGGCCGCGCGCGATCTCCGAACGAGAGTACCCGCGTGAATCGCCCGAGCCTCTCGTTCAAGCACGGCGAATGGATCCTGCTGCTGGCGCTGGCGGCGGAGATCGTCCTCTTCTCCGCGATCGCCCAGAACTTCCTCACGGTCGCCAACGGCTTCGAGATCCTGCGCTTCAGCGTCGAGCTCGGCCTCCTCGCCATCGCGCTCACGCCGGTCATCGTCAGCGGTGGCATCGATCTGTCGGTCGGATCGATGCTCGGGCTGTCGGCCGTGATCTTCGGCGCCGCGGCGAAGGACTGGGGGCTGCCGATTCCGGCGGCCGCGGCGATGGCTCTCGCAGCGGGAATCGCCGGCGGCGCGCTCAACGCTCTGCTGATCTCCCGTTTCGACATCCCGCCGCTCATCGTCACGCTCGGCTCGCTCTCGCTCTTCAGGGGCATCGCCGAAGGGATGACCCACGCGGCGGTGAACTACACCGACTTCCCACACGCGTTTACCGTGGTCGGTCAGGGCTACGTCGGCGGTGTGCTGCCTGCGCAACTGCCGCTGCTCTTCGTCGCCTTCGCGGTCTACGCGGTGCTCCTGCACAGGTCGGTGCTCGGCCGGGCGTGGTATGCGATCGGGTTCTCACCGGCCGGCGCGCGCTACGCCGGCATCCCGGTGAGGAAGCGCGTGGCGCTGCTCTACGTGATGTCCGGCTTCATGGCGGCGCTCGCCGCCATTGTCTACGTCGCGCACATGGGGCAGGCGCGATCCGACGCGGGAACTGGCTACGAGCTGGACGCGATCACGGCGGTGGTGCTCGGCGGCACGTCGGTGTTCGGCGGCCGCGGTACGCTGTGGGGCACGGTTCTCGGCCTGTTCGCGCTGAGCGTGCTGCGCAACGGCCTGCAGCTCGCGGCCCTGCCGTCGGAGCTGGCCGGCGTGCTCACCGGCACGTTGCTCGTCACCACGATTGCGATTGACCGCTTCAGGCGCGGTGCGCGGCCGGCGCCGGCCGTGTCAGCAGAGGAGATTGACGTGAGAAACACGCAGGTTGCGGTGCTGTGCGCGGCCGTCATCGGCGGGTCGCTGATTGTTGCAGGCACGAACGTCTGGCTGGTGCGCTCGATCAGATCGAGCCTCACCGGCGGTCCGGTGACATCGGCTGTCCCAGCGCCACGGACGGCAACGAGCGAGCGGCCGGTGGTCGCGATGATGCCGAAGGCGAAGGGCGATCCGTACTTCATCAGCTGCCGAGCCGGCGCCGAGGAAGCCGCGAAGGAGCTCGGCGTCGAGTTGATCTGGGACGGCCCGACGAGCCTCGACGCGGCGCGCCAGAACGAGCTGGTCGAGAACTGGATCACGCGGAAGGTGGACGTCATCGCCGTCGCCGTCGAGAACCGCGGCGGCATCTCCTCCGTGCTGCGCAAGGCGCGCGAGCGCGGCATCAAGGTGCTGACCTGGGACGCCGACGCCGAACCCGACGCGCGCGATTTCTTCGTCAACCAGGCGACGCCCGAAGGCATCGCCAACACGCTGACCGACGAAGCGTCGCGCCTCCTCGGCGGCAAAGGCGAGTTCGCGATTATCACCGGCGCCCTCAGCGCCGCGAATCAGCAGGAGTGGATCGCGAACATCAAGAAGCGGATGGCGGACAAGCATCCGGGACTGACGCTCGCCACCATCCGCCCGAGCGACGACGACCGGGACAAGGCGTTTGCGGAAACGCAAACGGTGCTACGGGTGTTTCCGCGCGTGAAGCTGGTGATGGCGATCTCGGCGCCCGCGGTCCCGGGCGCCGCCGAGGCCGTGCGCCAGGCCGGCCGCGCCGGCGACGTCAACGTCATCGGTCTGTCGCTGCCGAACATCAACAAGCCGTACGTGCACGGCGGCGTCGTGCAGGCGGTGGTGCTGTGGAATACCGGGGATCTCGGCTATCTGACGGTGCTCGCCGCGTCGAAGCTCGCGCAGAGGACGTTCGGAGCCGGCGAGACGTCGATCGACGCCGGCCGACTCGGCACGCTTGAAGTGCGTGGCCAGGAGATCATCCTCGGTGCACCGCTGTTGATGGACAAGTCCAACATCGACAAGTACAACTTCTGAGACTCGGGACTCGGGACTCGGGACTCGGGACTCGGGACTCGGGACTCGGGACCAGGGACCAGGGACCGTCAAGTCGGCGACTTACCCGAGCCGCCGGCGTAGCGCCTCGCAGGCGGTCCGCAGCACCTTGACGCGCGCGTAGTACTTGTCGTTCCCCTCGACGAGCGTCCAGGGTGCGTGGGTCGTGCTCGTGCGCTCGACCATCTCGTTGACGGCCTGCTCGTAGCCGTCCCACTTCGTCCGGTTGCGCCAGTCCTCGTCCGTGATCTTCCAGCTCTTGAACGGCGATTCCTGCCGCGCCTTGAAGCGGCGCAGCTGCTCCTCCTTGGTGACGTGGATCCAGTACTTGGCCAGGACGATCCCATGCGCGAGGAGCTGGTCCTCGAACTCGTTGATCTCCGCGTAGGCGCGCATCCACTCGGCCGGTGTCGCAAAGCCCTCGACCCGCTCGACGAGGACGCGGCCGTACCAGCTCCGATCGAAGATCGTCACGCGCCCGGCGCGCGGGAGATGGCGCCAGAACCGCCAGAGGTAATGGTGCGTGCGCTCCTCGTCGGTGGGCGCGGCGATGGGAATGACCTGGTACACGCGGGCGTCGAGCGCTCCCGTGACGCGCCGGATGGCGCCACCTTTGCCCGCGGCATCGGCGCCTTCGAAGACGAGGATTGTGGAGACGGCGTCGCGCGCCGCGCGGCGCTGAAGCCGGTTCAACGCTCCCTGGCACTGGAGCAGCTCGCGCTCGAACTGAGGCTTCTCGAGCCGTTTCGACATGTCGAGCCGCGACAGCACCGTTGGCGCGGCCGCACCCGAGCGCTTCACCTTTCGGCCCTTCGCCGTGGCAGACGGGCGTTTCGACTCGCCGTCCGCGAGCCGGCGCTCGATCCCGGCGAGCAGCGACTCGGCGACCGTGATGCTGCGGTACTCCTCGTTCCGTCCCTCGACGATCGTCCAGGGCGCCTGGCCGGTGCTCGTCGTGCGGATCGCCTGCTCGGCGGCGTCGACGAACCGGGCGTACATCTTCCAGTGTTTCCACTGCAGCTTCGTGACGCGCCACCGCGTGAGCGGATCGCGCTCGAGCGTCTCGAGCCGCTTCCGTTGCGCCTTCTTGCCGAGGTGCATCCAGAACTTCAGGATGAGCGCGCCGTCGTCGGCGAGCGTGCGCTCGAACTCTGCGAGCGCGCGGAGCTGGTGCTCGAACTCGACACGCGAGACGCGGCGATACGCCCGGTCGAGCACGGGACGCGAATACCACGAGCTCAGGAACAGCCCGATGCGTCCGCGCGCCGGGAGGTCGCGCCAGAACCGCCAGTGCTCCGGCCGCTCGCGTTCCTCGTCGGACGGCTCTCCGAACGCGCGCGTCACGATCCAGCGCGGATCCATCCACTCGTTCAGGAGGTTGACCGTTTCCCCCTTGCCGGCGCCGTCCACGCCGGCGAACACGACGATCACGGGAAACGGCGCGGCACGCAGGCGCTGCTGCGCGTCGAGCAGGGCGGCTCGAAGCGCTGGAACGCGGCGCTTGTAGGCCTCCTTCGAGATCTTCCGTCCGACTTCTGCCGCCTCGAACATCGAGCAGAGTATAGTTCCGCTCTCCCGTGGCTATCCGTGGCGGGATTCCGGCGCGGCCTCCGACTAAGAGAACAGACAACAGTTCTGCGGTTCGACCAGGAGGCCCAGCATGCGACGATACCTTTTGGCAGGCGCGTTGACGTGTGCAATCACCTTGGCGCTCTCCACCTCCACTTGGAGCACCAGCAATCCGCCTTTCGACTTCCATTCGGACAACGCCGCGATCGCCGTGGTGATTCCGCAGGTCATCGATCCACTGTTCGAGACAACGACGCCCAACGATGCGCCGATCATCCTGCGGCATACGACCGAGATCACCAACGCCTGGTTCGATGCCATCGCGCCGTATCACGCGACCGCCGTCGGCGTGTACTCACGCCTGGGGCGGCGGCCGCCGGCCGAGAGCGCCACGAACCAGAACCTGAATATCGCGATCCTGTACGCGTCGTATCGCGTCCTGAACAGCCTGATGCCCCGCTACGCGGCCAACTGGCGCGACATGCTCTCGTCGGTTGGCCTCGATCCGGCCAACGACAGCGAAGATCTGACGACGGCGATCGGTATCGGGAACGCCGCCGGGCGCGCCGTCGCTGCGGCCCGCGAGCGCGACGGGATGAACCAGCTCGGTGACGAGGGCGGCCGTGTGTACGACAGGCGGCCGTACCAGGACTACACCGGGTACACGCCGGTGAACTCGCCGTGGACGTTGCGGAATCCGTCGCGATGGCAGCCGCTGTTCCTCACCTCGGGCAACGGCACGTTCCTCGGCCAGCAGCACATCACACCGCAGTGGGCGTTGACACGGCCGTACTCATACAGCAATCCACAAGCCTTCGCCGTCGTCCCGCCCGTCGACAGCGATCACCGGCGCCGTGCGTCGTATCAGGCGCAGGCTGACGAAGTGATGGCGATGCAGGCGGCGCTGACCGACCGCGAGAAGATGATCGCCGAACTGTTCGACAACAAGATCCGCAGCCTTGGCTTCTCGGCCGTGTTCGTCGCGCTCTCGCGCGGCCTCTCGCTCGCGGAGTTCGTGCACTATGACTTCCTGACGAACATGGCCGCGTTCGACGGCGGGATCGCGACGTGGCAGGAGAAGATGCGCTACGATGCGGTGCGTCCCGTGACCGCGATCCGATACCTGTACGGGGACCGGAGCATCACGGGTTGGGCAGGCCCCGGCCGCGGTATCGTGAACGACCTGCCCGGCTCCGAATGGCGCTCGTACCTCGGGACCGCGAATCACTCCGAGTACCCCTCCGGCTCCGCCTGTTTCTGCGCGGCGCACGCGCAGGCGAGCCGCCGCTTTCTCGGTGACGACATCCTGGGCTGGCAGGTGCCGGTGGCGGCCGGCTCCTCCGTCATCGAGCCGGGCACGACGCCGTCAGCGGACCTCGTGCTCGAATGGCCGACGTTCACCGAATTCGAACGCGACTGCGGCATGAGCCGCTTCTGGGGCGGCGTGCACTTCCGGGCCGCGATCACCTCTGCGCAGCAGATGTGCCGCCCGATCGGAGATGGCGCGTACGAGTTCCTTCAGCGTCAGCTTCGCGGAGAAGCCCGCTAACCGCGGATCCTGCCGTCGCAGGCCACCGCGGTGTGCTCGATGGCGTGCCCCGTACGATCGTCGGCGTCCCCGATCCCGCGTTCCGTTTCCCGGGTACAGTGTCGTCGAAGACTACGCGAGGTTTCTCAGACGCCCCGCGCCCCGGCCTCGAGGCCACCGCATGACCCTGACCGATTCACTCTGTGCCCACGAGAACCCGATCGTCGCTTACCGGGCCCGGCGGCTTCTCGCCGGTGAGTCGGAAAGCTCACGGACCTTGCGCAGGCTGCGCCGGGCGATCGGCTCGTCGGAGATGGCGACGCGCCTGCTGCTGGCGCTGAACGGCGAGCGATTCAATCCCTATCGCAAGTGGCAGGGACCGCACTGGACGCTGTATTCGCTGGCGGAGATCGGGTTTCCCGCGGGGGACGCGAGGCTGCTGCCCCTGCGCCAACGCGTCATGGAGTGGATGTTCGCGCCAGCATTCCTGAAGCCGCCGAGCACGGTGTTCTTCTCCGAACAGCCGCGGCGGCCGCGGCGCTGCGCTTCAATGGAAGGCAACGCCATCTGGTCCCAGATCGTCCTGGACATCGTCGATGACAAGCACGTGCCCGTTCTCGTGGATCGGCTCATCGCCTTTCAGTGGCCGGACGGCGGATGGAACTGCGACAAGCGCCCGGGCGCACAGACGTCATCCGTGCAGGAGACGCTACTCCCGCTTCGCGCGCTCGGCTACTGGTATCGCACGACAGGAGACGAGCGGGCGCAGAGTGCCATGAAGCGCGCGGCCGAGTTCCTGCTCGCGCGGCACCTTCTCTGGCGCAAGAAAGATCGGACACTCATCGAGCCGGAGTGGGGAGGTCCTGTCGACAAGATCCACTATCCCATCCGCTTCTATGACGTGCTCAGCGTGCTGCTGGTCATGGCGGAGATCGGCATGGTTCGCGATCCGCGATGTCGGGATGCCGTGACCCTGCTCGAACGAAAGCGTCTCGCCGACGGCACGTTCCCGGTGGAGTGGACCAACGTCCGAAAGCCGACCGGATCCAGACCCGTGGGACATACGCGGATTGGGGGGTGCTGCACAGCAAGAGGGGCAATCCTCTCGTCACGGTCGATGCACTCCATGTACTCCGGGAGGCCGGACGAGCAGCGTGACGCGCGGACAGGGAACCTATGGATACGCAGCGCGTCCGATACATGGACAAACTCGTGGATGTACTTGCCAAGGGACGACCTAAGGCGAAGATCCAACGTACGCAGCTTCCCACGCTCACCCAGGCTCGACAAACGTTACCTCACATGATAACATTTAGACGATAGGCAAGTACCGACGCGGCGGATACGTGTTCATCACATGGAAAGGCGACCATCCACCGCGGCACGTCCACGTCTATCGCGACGGAAAGTTGATCGTGAAGTGGGACTTGGACAACCACAAGCCGATGAAAGGCGCGGCAACAAGCCGGATTCTCGCGCTGATCGCCGAACTCGAGGCGGAGGGCCTGCTGTGAAGATTCGTTCCGTCACGTACAACAACCGCAAGAAGATGTTCGAGGTCCGCACGGCGACGAAGAAGCTGCCTTTTCCGTTCTCGAAAGGCGACCCGACACCGGCCATGCAGGATCCAATCACAGAACTCGGCGTCGACGCCGACGCCGGCCGGGAAGCGTTCACCTACAGGCTTCACTCCGGTCGAACCGGGACGGTCCACATCGAACAGGTCCTCGAATACAACCAGGATCCGTCGTACCTTCGCGATCTCCTCCTCTACCGGCTCACGCTCGAAGCACAGAAGCGAATCGCAGACAGTCCGCTCTCGAAGCGCGAGATCGTGCGGCGGCTTGGAACGTCGGCTGCGCAGTTGTATCGACTACTGGATCAGACCAACTATCGGAAATCGGTCGATCAGGTGCTCGCTTTGCTCCAACTCTTGAACTGCGAAGTCGATCTCGTCATTCGAACCAAGACGGCCTAGCCCGCATGCTCACGAATCAGTCTGTCACAGCGCCATCGCCCGCCGTGACAGACTCGTTCGAGATCGAAAATTGACCTCTATTACTTCGGCCCCGCGTCACCGTTCTTCTTGAACAGGCCGGTCATCACCCAGATTTCCGAGGTATTGCTGCCGCCGACAAATGCGATTTGACGCCCGTCGGGGCTGATCGCTGGCTTCTCAGACGGCCGCATCCGTAGTGGAGATCTGACGGGAGAGCCACCTCTCGTTGGAATAGACCAGATCGATCCGGGAGATGGACCGCACATTGCCACGACGAAGCTCCCGTCCGGGGTCCAATCTGTCCCTCGGAGCCGGCGGTCCTCTGTCCTGCGATAGATCTCGCGCGGCGCACCGCCTGCGGTTGGCACGACCATCAGCGCCTGTCCGTCCCGGTCAATCGTTGTAAAGGCCATCTGTCGTCCGTCGCGAGAGATCGATACGTTGTTGAAGAAACCCTTGTTTCGGAAGATCTCGCGATCCTTGCCCGTCGCGAGGTCGCGGCCGAACATCACGAACGTGCATCGGTTCCCATCACACGGGGCTATGTCGTCCTTGCGCGAGAAGAACAGGGTCATCAGGTCCGATGGGAATGTCACGTTTGCGGCTCCGGGAGGCAGTCCAGGAACCGTCCAACTTGCCTGTACCGCTCCCGTTTCACCGTCGATGCGACGGAACGTCACGGTCTGGCCACCATTGATCCCCGAGTGGGACATGAGGCTGCGTCCGGTGGGAAACCAACCAGCATAGCCTGCGCCGTTCCGCCAGAGCTCGCGCTCCTCGCCTGTCGCCAGAGTGTGGATGACGAGGGCGTTGAACGGAGAGCGGTTCCAGAACGACAGCGACCTTCCGTCCGGCACCCACGCAATACGTCCCCATGAATTGCCGACAGCGCGATCGTTCACGCGTCTGGGCTCCGAGGTCAGCTTCCCCGTAGCAGGGTCCAGGCCCGCCACATAGATGTCCGTCAAATTGATGGTCACGCCGTAGAAGAGCATGCCGTCGCGGACGAAATCCACGATTTCGACGCCATCAGCATCTTTTCTCAACAGCTCCGGTTCTGCTGTCGGCTTGCCGTTGGCTACGGATACGGACCAGAGCGCGTTGGAGCCGCTGCGATCGCTGAGGAACACGACTCTCGAGCCATCCGGCGTCCACACGGGATTCACTACCGACGAAGTGCCGGCGACCAGCGGGACTTCCGAATCCCCATCGACCGAGGAGATGTAGCCGCGCGCCAGGCGCCTCGGCACGGCCGCCGGGCGGCTCGTGTAGATGATGTACTTCCCGTCCGGAGAGAACCGCCGGAAATCTTTGTTGTCGGTTCCTGGTTTCAGCAGCCGCAATGAGCCAGTCTGCGTGTCGATCAGACCCATAAGGTCGTTTGGCTCGTTCTTACGCGTCAGGTCGGCGCCGATCAATCGGCCGTCAGGTGACCAGTCACGTGGTTCGAGGTAGACAACGTCCGGATCGGCAAACACGCGTCGTGGCTTAGCGTCTCCATTCAGACCGATCACTCGCAACTCATAATTGCCCGTTGCCGAGTCGAACCATGCGTACGCGACCCGTTTGCCATCTTTCGAAATCGCCGAACTCTCGGCGAATTCTGTGCGGTCGTGAGAATACACGCCGGTGCTCGTCAGCAATCGGTCGGCGCCCGTGACGACGTCATGCAGACCCAGATTCCCGGTATCCCAATCCGGAAACGAGATGAAGCGGCCGTCGGGAGATACCGATGATCCATACGCCGCGGCCTTCGGACCACTCCAAACCAAGCGCGCCGTTGGCTGTCCCGTCGACGCCGTTGCCGCGGATGCGCCAAGCCGTGAGCGCGCCAGGGCCACTGCATCTTTCTGATCGCCGAACTCTCGCACGAGCCGTTCGTACGCCCTGCGCGCCCGATCGTCTCCGAGCTTCTGGTAGCACTCGGCCAGGCCGAGGAGCGCCGCCGCGGCGGTGCCGCGATCGCTCTTCGCGTATTTCTCGACGATGACGTTGTACTGCTTGATGGCCGCCTCGAGGTTGTGGTCGACGAGCGCCGCGTTCTGCGCGGCCTTCAGCAGCCGCTGCGCTTCGGAATCTGTCTGCGCTGCGGCCACGCCGACGGCCGCCATCATCACGATCAGGATCCACTTCATGATTACCTCCGCGGGCACGATACCCGGCGGATTTCGGTATCCCTCCACCAGCAGGTCACGATTCGGTCACGATCTCACGGTCGAATCGATATCCGATGCCGCGCACGCTCTTCAGATACCGCGGCGACGCGGGCGTCGGCTCGATCTTCTGGCGCAGGTTGGCGATCTGGTTGTCCACGACGCGCTCGCTGATCGCGAGGTCCTTGCCCCACGCCTCGTCGATGATCGCGCTGCGTGTGAGCACGCGTCCGGGGTGACGCACCAGCACGCCCAGCAGCTTGAACTCCAGCGGAGTAGTCGGCGTTGGCTTGCCTTGACGGCGCAACTCCCCGCGGACGAAATCGACTTCGCAGTCGCCGAACCGAACGATGTCGCTCATCGCGGCTTCCGCCTGGCCGGTGCGCCGAAGCAGCGCGCGGATCCGCGCACGCAGCTCCTTCGGGCTGTAAGGCTTCGTCACGTAGTCGTCAGCGCCGACGTCGAGCCCGAGCACGCGATCCGATTCCTGCGTCCGGGCGGTTAAGAGCAGGATGGCCGACGAGACGTTCGATCGCCGCAGCGCCCGGCAGACCTCGAAGCCGTCGCGCTTCGGCAACATCACGTCGAGCAGGACGACGTCGAACCGCGTCTGCCTGGCGCGCGCGGTTGCGGACTCACCGTCTCTCGCGACCTCGACGTCATAGCCTTCGAGCCGCAAGTCATCTTCGAGCGCGACCGCGATGGCCTCATCGTCCTCGACGATCAGGATGCGTGGCATAGGGATTCCTCGACGGCCGGCAATTGAATCGTGAAGGTGCTGCCCTGTCCGGGCGCGCTGGTGAGCCGAACGGATCCGCCGTGCGCCTCCGCGACCGACTGGACGAGCGCGAGACCGACGCCGAGCCCGGACGCACGCGTGCGCCTGGCAGACGCGCCGCGGACGAACCGCTGAAACAGCCGCTCGTGTTCTTCGGCTGGAATACCGGCGCCGCGATCCTCGACGGAGATCTCGACGTTCGGATCGGCACGACGCGCCGAGATCCGGATGGGAGCGCCGGCGTCCGAGTACTTGACGGCGTTTTCGAGCAGGTTGACGATCGCACGCTCGACAGCCTCGCGATCGGCACGAATGCGCGGCAGACGATCGTCGGGCTCGCAGGCAACGGGCCGGTCGCCAAACAGCCCCGCCTGGCGACAGTCCTCGACGGCCGACGCGACGAGGTCAGCGGGATCGATCGACTCGAGTTTCCAGGCGTAGGCGCCCGCTTGCATGCGGCCGAGACTGAGCAGGCTTTCGACCATGTGATGCAGCCGCTCGGTTTCGCGGCTGAGCAGACCGTAGTACTTCCGCCGCCGGTCTTCGTCCACCGCGCCGCCGCGGGAGAGCAGATCCGTGAGATGGCGCATCGAGGTTAGCGGCGTTCTGAACTCGTGCGACACGGTGGACACGAAATCGGATTGCTGGCGAACCAGCGCCATCTCTCTCGCGGTCGCGCGGTAGAGGCCGTACGCCGCGGCGAGCATCAGCACCATCGTCAGCGTCAGCCCCGCGATCAGCGCCACGTGTCCGGAGAGCTGCCCTTCATCCGGCCAATCCGGGCCGAACGTCGCGCGCAGCGTAAATGGCAACCGCGTCTCGCCTGGCGCGAGCACGATGGCATCGGGATAGTCGGCGCCAAACACGCGTTCGCCATCAGGAGCATAGAGCGCGGCGGCGAGGTGCTCCTCCTTCCAGGCCGCGGCCAGAACCTCCTGGATTTCAACGGGTGTGAAGAGCCGCGCGATCGGCTGATTCTCTCGCGCTGTCGTCCACACCGCGAGCAGTTGAAGGCCGTCGCCCGGAACGATGCGGCGTCCACGAGGCGGAAGTTCGCCGGATCGCCAGCGGCGCCACAGGGCCAGCGCGGCTTCCGTGCGGGCGATCTCATCACGCGCGGGCGACGGACCACCCCACGCCTCGATCAGCTCGCTGTAGAGCGCGAACGTTGGACGGTCGAGAAGGGTGTCTCCCGAATACACGGCGCGCGTCAGCTCGATCGTTTCGCGTTGCAGCCCCTCCTTGTCGGCAGCTTGCTCGTACAAGCGGCATCGAGCCTGGTGCGCGATCAGCTTCCCCGGCTGTCCGTCCACGCTTGCAGAGCCGAGCCGCTCGAGCGCGGCGTACGCCTTCAGCGCTCCGTCCCGATCGTTCAGCCTGCGCAGCACCGCGCCGAGGTGCACGAGTGCCGCGGCGGCAATCGCACGGTCGCGGGACGTGGCGAGCGACCGGTATCGGTCCGCCGCTCCGACGAGATCGCGGCGCTGATACTCGAGGGCTTCCGCGTCGGTGAACACGCCGGCCGTGACGCGCGGGTCACTGATAGATGTGGGTTGATAGAGCAGCGCCGGAGTGTCGGACGCTTCGACGAGATTCGCAGTGAAGCGCAGGCCGCGACCTCGCGCGAGCTCCTCCTCAATCGCGGCGAGCCTGGCTTCGAGTGAAAGAACGGTGCGTCCCGCCGCGTACTTCAGGCTGGCTTGGCGTCGTTGCTCGTTAACGTGGGAGTCCTGCCGCAGCGAGCGCACGGCCAGCCAGCCGACGGCAAGGATCGGAACGAGCGTCGCGGCGGCGAGCAACGCGGGAATGGACCCGCGAGACGTCCAGCTCATCCGCCGCGGATTGTAGCCCGGTCGATTCGCGATCGAGCCACCGTTTTGTCACGAACGTGTCACGAGCTAGGTCCCCTTCTTCGTCGGCAGGACGCGCTCCACGGTCCAGAGCTGATGAACCGATCTGTTTTGGATGAGGATCAGCTTCGATCCGTCCGGCGACGGCACCACGCCTTCAAGGCCTGCCATGTTGAGGCCCGACGACACCGGTTGTCCGCCGTTCACCGGCACCCAGAGCAACTCCCGTGCGTCCGGATTGTCCCGCGTGCCCCTCGTGAGTGCCACCCACACGCCTTGTCCGTCGGCGGCCACACTTGACGCTAGTGCGTCCGCATACTGATACGGCCTTTCGAACACCACGCGCGGTTCTTCACCGTCACCGGGAACCGCCATGACAGCCCGGATGGTAGGCTTGTCGTCGTTCCGGAGATAGGCGAGCAAATACGCCGTTCCGTCTGACGCGACCGACATCTCTCTGTGCAAGAAGAATCCCTTCGTGAGCGTATAGCGAACTGTTTCACGACCGGACGCCAGGTCGTGATGGACGAGTTCGTGGCCGCGCGGTTCGACGCCCTGGGCAGTACGCCTGGCGATCATGAGGCCGCGGCCGTCCGGCGTCCACTCCGCCGCTGGCGCCTCAACCGAATTCCAAGTGAGGACCTGAACCAGGAGCTTCACTGCACCCGATGAAGCGTCCACCCCCCAGAACCCGTACGTCTTTTCGCGCCGGCCTGCCACCAGGATGGTCCTGCCGTCGGGCGACCACCGGGGTCGTGTCATCGGCCTCAGTCCAGGCCTCAACTCGCGGGTGGCGCCGCTCGCGACGTCGCGAATGGCGATGATGTCGTTCGCGCGGGGATCACCGGTTTCGGCGCGCGCACTTTCCGACGCAACCAGGATGGCGAGCATCCGGCTGTCCGGAGACCAACCGTAGGCATATCCGCCCGCAAGCGGCAGCTCGATCGGTGACGATTCGGGGTCGACCTTGTGATCGGATCCGACGTTCACGATGTACCGGCGCCCGATGTTCTCCTCTCGCAGATAGTGAAAAGCGCCGTCAGACGTGAGCGCAACCGGCACGATCCTCGAAGCAAACGTCCCCAATGCTGACGGCGCGCCTACGGGTTGGCCGTCCTTCACACGGGCATTCCACAGCGAGTACTCTCCGCCGGAATGGCGAAGAAATAGAACCGCGCTTCCGTCCGAGCTCCAGAACGGTACGCTATCGACACTGTCTCCGGTGGTGATCCGAACTTCCTTTCCGGTCGCGACGTCGGCCACCGCCACGTAGGTTTCCGCCGGCGGTGTTCGTCCAGACAGGCGGTCTTTCCCGGTGTAGTTCGGCCAGCGCGCGTAGACGACGTACCGCGCGTCCGGCGAAAGGTCCATGTCTGAGGGGACACCCATAATGTCGAAACGCCAGTCTGGCAGCTGTCGAATAGCGCCATCGGCTACCGAGATCGCCATGCGGCTGCCACGGTCGATCTTGTCCGCGCCATCCTTCCACACGTACATGTAGATCTCTTTGCCATCCGGCGACCATCCCCAGATCGAGCCGGAGATTGCGCCACGGTTTACGAGCACACGCGGCGCGCCGCCAGACGTGGAGACGACTCGAACTTCCTTTCCGCCCGGCCCGCCTGGGCCCCAGGTGTACGCGAACAGCCGACCGTCGGGTGACAAGATGACGGGCTCGTAGGGACCGTATCCAGTGGCTTCGACTCCAAGTTCAATCTCGCGCTGGTCGCCGGTCACCAAGTCTCTAATACGCAGCGCACGCCCGTTGCGCACGGTCTGCGCGAAGTAACGCCCGTCGCGCGAGATTGCGAGCCCGCCGCGAAAGTTCGGTTCGAGAGCCAAACGGAAGCGCCCCGTTGTTGTGCCGCCACCCGCTGGCTTCACCAACGCCGCCAGTCGCGTCCGAGCCAGCGCGACGGCGTCCGACTGGTCCGCGTAACTCGCCACGATCTCCTCGTAGGCCTTGCGCGCGCGATCGTTTTCGGCGGTGCCCAGTTTCTCGTAGCACTGTCCCAGTCGCGCCAGCGCCTTAGCGGCCACCGATCGGTTCGTGCTTTTCGCGAGCTGTTGGTACTCCTTGATGGCAGCCTGCAAGTTGCCGTCGACGGTTTCCATCTTCATAGCCGCCCTCAGCCGGACCTCCGGGTCCGCCTGGCGGGCGGCGAGTGAGGCGACGGCGCAGGCCGCGACCGTCAGCGCGATGACGATGTGTGCGAAGCGACGGTTTCGTCGGGTCATGTGCGTCCTCCTGAATCGGACGCCATCGTAGGAACCGGTCGTTGTGCGCTCATCACTGCTCCGTCATCTCTTCGTCACGTCGTAATCCTGAAGCCCCGCCTTCACGGTTCATCAGCCCTCGAAGCGGTAGCCGATCCCGCGCAGGCCGACGATGTGGCGCGGGTTGGACGGGTCGGCTTCGATCTTCCGTCGCAGGTTCAGGATCTGGTTGTCCACGACGCGTTCGGTGATGGCGACATCCGCACCCCATGCAGCGTCGAGCAACTGTTGCCGCGACAACACGCGGCCACGGCTCTTCACGAACGTCGTCAGCAGCTTCAACTCGAGCGCGCTCAGCGCGACCGGCACTCCCTGTCGTCTCACCTCGGCGCGTGCGACGTCGAGTTCGACGTCGCCGAACCGGACGATCTCTTCGTGGCTCGTTCCACCGGCGCGTCGGAGCAGCGCTCGAACCCGCGCGCGCAGTTCGTGTCTGCCGTACGGCTTGGTCAGGTAGTCGTCCGCGCCGGCGTCGAGGCCCAACACCTTCTCGGCTTCCTGCGTCCGTGCGGTGACCATCAGGATCGGCGTGACCACGCCGGCGCGCCGCAGCTCACGGCACACGTCGTAGCCGTCCTTCCTCGGCAGCATCACGTCGAGGAGGATCAGGTCGAAGACCGAGTCGCGTCCTGTCGCGCACGCCGTTTCGCCGTCCGTCACGACCTGGACCTGGTGGCCTTCGAGCACGAGGTCGTCCTCGAGCGCTAGCGCAATCGCGGGTTCGTCCTCGACGACGAGAATGCGTGCCATCAGGCGCTCCTTTCGACGGCCGTTTCGACGCGGCGGGACGCCTGCACCTGCAGCGGAAGTGACAGCGTGAATCGGCTGCCCCTGCCCGGGCCGCTGTCGACGCGGATGTCGCCGCCGTGGGCGCGGGCGATGTGCGCCACGGTCGCTAGACCGATGCCCGTGCCCTTGACCGCAGAGGCCGCCGCACCGGCGCCACGGTAGAACGGCCTGAAGATCACCGCCTGCTCGTCCGGTGCGATCCCGGGACCCTCATCGGTCACCGTGATTTCGGCTCTCTGGTCCTGCACGAACAGGTCGAGCCGAATCGGCGACGAGGGCGGCGAGTACTTCGCGGCGTTGTCGAGCAGGTTCCACACGGCCCGCGCCAGCGCCTCGCGATCGCCGAGGAGCGGCGCCGCCGTTTCGCCGACCGTCACCACGAGCCGATCGCGCGACACGAGTTCCGTCGCGAAGTCGTCGGCCACCTGCGACACGAGTTCACGCGCGTCAATTGCGTCGCGGCGGTACTCGACCCGTCCAACTTCCATCCTCCGGAAGTCGAGCAGGTTCTCGACCAGGCGCCGGAGCCGGCGCGTCTCGCGAGCGAGTACCCCGTAGTAGCGCCGGCCCCGTTCCTCTGTGACATCGCCCGACTCGAGCATCTCAATCAGGTGCGACATCGATGTGAGCGGCGATCGGAATTCGTGCGACACCGCCGCCACGAAATCCGCCTGCGTGCGACGAACGGCGAGATCCCGCGCGTAGCTGCGCACGACGATGACGGCTGCGCCGAAGACCAGCACGGCGACGAAGAGGACGGTGCCGAGCACGAACTGTCGCCGGTTCGCGAACGTAGCGGCGTCGACCGTCGCGTTCGCCGTGGCGATGTGCAGGACCCACGGCAGGCCCCTGTCGGCCGGCTGGCGCACGACGAGTGGCCGCGGGAGGGCCGCCGGATTGCCGAGCACGACGTGACCGTATGGGTCGGCCGCACCAATCGACACGTTCAGCCGGTCCCACAATTCGGCCGACTCGCCAAGCCAACCCGCCGGCGCGACGAGCGCAATCGCTCCGCCGGGCGTCAGGCGCCACACGACGAAGAGCGGTTGGCCATCCGTCCAGAGAGCGTGCCGGCCTTCGCGCATACCGGCTGCGTTCCACGGCGGCTCGCGATGCAGCGTTGCGACGGCCTCGGAGAGCGCGCGCGAAACCGGGTCTGCGAGCGGCGCATCCTTGCTCGCCAACCAGGCACGCGTTTGCTGTTCGTACATCTCGTACGACGCGCGGTCCAGGATCCAACGCCCGCCGTGCAGATCGGCCAGCAGCGCGGCCGCCTCCGTCGTTGCTTCCGCCCGTTTCATCTCGACGAGGACCGACACGCGCGCGTGCCGTGCCAGGAGCGCGGCGGGCACATCATCGACTCGTGCGTCGATCCGCGCGAGGTCGTCGTAGGCGTTCAGCGCCTGGTCGGCACGGCCGGCCTTTCGGAGGCAGCGCGCCAGGCCGACCAACGCCGCGGCGCGCAGGTGAGGATCGCCCGGGCCCGCCAGTCGAGAGAACGCTTCGGCCGCTGCGGCGGGGTTGCGGTCGCGGTGCTCCAGAGCTTCCGCGGCAGCAAACACTGAAGCGGGGACAGCAGCACTCGGGGACACGCGCGGATAGTGGAGGAGCCGGTGTTCGGGCCGCACGCGCCACGATCCTTCGTCGATCGTGAGCAGAACCGCCCCTGCGGGGAGCCGCCCGTCCGGCCCCGCCGCGAGGATTGGCAGGCGGGCGACCAGCGCATCGAGACGCTGGCGCACGTCCGCCACCACCTGGATAGCGGCATCATCCAGTCGGTCCTGCACGGCCTGGCGCTCCAGCGCGCGGTCCTGATCGAGGGTGCGCGAGGCAAGCCACGCCAACGTCGCCGCCGGGACGACGATGACGGCAACGAACAGCAGAACCAACTGGCGCGGCGGCCGGAACCAGGCTCGCACGGGCATGGTGTGAACGGGAGATACCAGATTATGCCGCCAGCGTCCCCCGTCCGTCACCCGTTCGTCACGACAGCGTCACACGCGCCGCTGCTTATGAACACATCGGATATCGACGGTACAACTTCTGAGCGGCTCCCCAGCGTCATAACACGGAGCACACGGAGGCCACGGAGGCAGTCAGGTTTCTTGACCAATGGCTCCGTGTTCTCCGTGCCCTCCGTGTTATAGCGCGGTGTACAAGTCGCGCCTAGGTTGTTTTCGCCGTCTTACCGTCCCACTTCACCGTCTGCCCGGTTTTCACCGACACGATCGCGAGCAGGCAGGGCAGCGTCGAGTTGAAGCCGACGTCCATGTTGCACACCGGCTGCTGCCGCGACTTCACGGAGTCGAGGAAGTTGCGGACGTGCCGATGGGTCGCCGAGCCGAAGGCTGAATCGGCGACCTCCGACATGCCGGAAGGGTCGCGGAACTTCTTCGGCTCGAGCGGCGGCGGCGGAGGCGGCGCGTTCGGGGTCTGACCGCGGCCGCGGCCGCGACCGCCCCCGGGCGCCGGATAAGGCCGGACTTCGTAGCCCATGCGGTTGACGAGCAGCGCCCCGCGATCGCCGTAGAACCAGTTGCCATACAGCCCCCGCGGATCGTCGACGCCGGGGATCATCGCGTTCGACAGCGTGGCGACGAAGTTCTCGAACTGCCACGTCACCGCGTAGGTGTCCGGCACGCGCTCCGGATCGCGGGCGAGGCGGACGTACTGCGCCGATGCGCTCGTGAGCAGCGGCACCTTCGTGTCCGTGCCCATGAACCAATTCATGATGTCGGTGAGGTGGACGCCCCAGTCCGTGAGGTTGCCGCCGCCGTAGTCGTACCAGCCGCGCCAGTTGCGGCGACCGGGCACGAACGGTTTGCGCGCCGCGGGGCCCTGGAACATGTCCCAGTTGAAGCCGGCCGGCGGATCCTCGGGCTTCTGCGGCGGTTGCGGGCGGCCGCCAAACCCTCCGCCTCCGGGCGGGCACATCGTGCAGTGGTTGACGCTCTTGCCGATGTAGCCCTCCTGGAACAGCTTCGCCGCCTCCTGGAAGTGGTGCCAGCTTCGCTGCTGCAGGCCGACCTGCACGATGCGGTTCGAGCGGCGCGCCGCGTCGCGCATCTTCACCGCGGCCTCGAGCGTGTTGGAGACCGGCTTCTCGCAGTAGACGTCCTTTCCGGCGGACAGCGCGTCGATCACCATCGGCGAATGCCAATGATCGGGCGTCGCGATGAGCACGGCATCGACGTCCTTGCGCTCGAGGATGCGGCGGTAGTCCTCGTAGGTGTCGAGCGTGTTGCCCTGCGTCTTGCCGAGACGCGCGGCGGTGTTGTCGAGCCGATCCTTGGCGACGTCGCACGCCGCGATGAACACGCTGTCTTTGTGCTTCATCCAGTCGGCCGCCACCTGGTTGCCGCGGTTGCCGCAGCCGATGATGCCGACGCGAATGCGATCGCTCGGCGCAGCCTGGCCGCCGTCGCCGAATAGTGTGCGGGCCTGCGCCGCGGCGGCAGCGGCGATGGCTGTCTGAAGAAAATCGCGTCTTTTCATCATGGACGTATCCTTTCGATCGACCGGATCCACGGCGTTGGAACACGGAGGTCACGGAGAACACGGAGCCAATCTGGTCTCCGTGTCCTCCGCGTGCTCCGTGTTCGAGCGCTGTGGTTCTGCTAATACGGAGGTCACAGAGGACGCCGAGCCAAAATTGGTCTCCGTGTCCTCCGTGTGCTCCGTGTTGAGAAGCAGTGGCTAATGCGGCACGGCTGTCACGTGTTCACGCAACAAGTCACGCCCGAAGTCGCCGTTGAAGTCGCGCCATACGCTGTGCACGTGGTTGCCGCCGTTCTGCGTGTTGTCGTACTCCACGAGGAACGTCGGCCCCTGAAGGCGGTAGTAATGCTGCTTGCCCTTTGCGGTGTCACCCGCCCAGGCGAACGCGATCTTCTCCAGCCCGGCCTGCGTCAGCGCCGCCCTCCTTACCGCCGCCACGTCGGCAGGCATCTGCGACGTGTACGCCACGATCAGCTTCAGCAGCAGATCGCGTTGCGCCGGGGTCATCGCCGACGCCTCGATGCCGATGGGCGACAGCGGACTGATCGTCGCGTTGTTCGTCGTCAGGATGTCGTTGGGCGCGGTCGCGGTGATGACGGCCGTGGCGCGCTGAGTGTCGTCCAGCGCGAGCACGAGCGCGCGGCCAGCGTCCTCCAGCTCGCCGAGGATCCGCAGCCCCTTCTTCGGCCCGTCCTCGCGCACCTCGTGCGGATTCGAGCCGAAGAACTGTGGCGTGTTCGCGACCGCGGTGTTGTTCGATACCGTGAAGTGCAGCGAGACGTGGTGCCCTTCGACGCGCCACCCCCACACGCCCTTCGCCGCCGGCGTGCCGAACACGGTGAAGAAATACAGCTCTGGATCGCGGATGTTGCGCCCAGTGCGGCCCCCGGAGTTCTCCATCGCATGGAGGATCGTCTCCAGCTCCATGATCGCCGTCGCCGTCAGATAGCCGCGCTGGCTCAGTCCCGTCTTCAGCAACGCATGCGCGAGCTTGCGTTGCGGCTCGGTCATCTCTTTGATCGGCACACCCTTGCGCGGGTGCATGTTCGTCGGAATGAAGTGGAATCGCAGCCGATCCTCGTTATCGATTGCCAGGATCGCCTGCTGCCGCTGCTCGGGCGTGAGGCCGTCCAGCCACTGGCGCGCGGCCGTCGTCATGGCCGCGGCGCTCTTTGCCGAGTTGGCGGCGCGTTGCGCGGCGACGCTGGCGCCAATCAGCCATGCGACCGCGACGACGCCAACGATCCCGGCACGGGGAGAAACCTGCACCTTCATAAGTTCACCTCAGTGCGAAGCTCACGACGCCCTGCTGCTCGACCCTGTCGCTGTTCTGTCGGCTTTTCTCAATGCGCGTGGGGCCCCACCCCCACGCGCTCACGGCGCCTGCGGCGCCGGGCGCGCTTCGCGCTTGCCGCCTCGCTCTGCTCGGCGGTCCCCCAGCGCCCCAACTCCCAGCCCCCCCGCCTCCGCGGCTTCGAGCGGCGTGTGCGAGTCGAGGAACAGCCAGCAGACGCCGCCGACGAGATAGATCGCCGCCGAAATGTAGAACGTGAGCGTCCAGTTCTGCGACGTCCACGCCAGGAGGTATCCGACGACCAGCACGGACGACGCTCCCGCCACGCTGCCGAGCGTGTTCATCGCTCCCGATACCGTGCCCGAATATCGACCGCCGACGTCCATCGTGCCGGCCCACGCCGCCGGCATGACGAAGTCGTTGAAGAATCCGGCCATGCCGAGCACGAACATCGCGCGGACCGGATCCTCGATCCGGGTGAACAGGATGATGCAGGCGGACGCGCCGGCGAAGCCGAGCACGGCAATTATGCGGCGGGCGAGCGCCACGCTGCCGAACTTCGCGGTCAGCCGCGGGATCAGCAGGGCCGACACCAGGCAGCCGACGCCGCCGAGCAGCAGCGGCAGCCCCGCCAGCAGCGCGCCGAAGGTGACGCTGGTGCCGCGCGCCTGGCGCAGGTAGCTCGGCAGCCAGTTGATGTAGAACCACCAGCCGTACGCCAGGCACATGTACTGGATCGAGAGCAGCCAGACGTGGCGGTTCGAGAAGATGACGCCCCAGGGCACGCCGCCGTGCGCGATCGCCGTGTCGCGCGCCGGCGGCAGCAGCGCGAGCTCCGCGGCGTTCACCCCCTTGTGCTCGGCGGGTGAATCGCGGTACCAGCGGTAGAACAGGATCGCCCAGATGGCGCCGATGAGGCCGAAGAGCTCGAAGGTGCGGCGCCAGCCG
>JBMDXB010000055.1:0-29680 GCA_048594885.1 Vicinamibacterales bacterium | reverse complement strand
GCCGGCGGCGTCGGTCGACGGGCTAGGAGCCGGTCGGCAGTCGACGCGGGGACGACGTTGGGGCTGGAACCCCGGTGGAACCCCGGACCAGGAAAGTGGTCGGGGCGGCCGGATTCGAACCGGCGGCCCCCTGCGCCCAAGGCAGGTGCGCTACCAGGCTGCGCTACGCCCCGACTCGCTTCAATTATCCCACACGCTCGGCCCTGTCACCGCGCGCCGGCCTGCAGCTTCGCCTGCAGCTCCACCTTCTTCCCGTCGCGCAGCACCGTGAGACGCACGGTCTCGCCGGCCTCGTGGTCGTCGAGCCGCGCGAGCAGGCGCGCGACGCTGTCGACGTCGTGCCCGTCGACCTCGAGGATGATGTCACCGGGGATGACGCTGCCGTCCTGCTGGATGCGCGCGGGGCGCAGGCCGGCGCCCGCAGCGGGACCGCCAGACGTCACGCCCAGCACCATCACCCCTTCGGCGTTCATCCGCCGCATCAGCACGCGGTTCGCATCCTCGTCGACGTTGATGCCGAGCACCGGACGCACGTATTTGCCGCGCGCGATGAGCTGCGGGACGACGCGATTGACGGTATCGACCGGCACTGCGAAGCCGACGCCGGCGGACGCTCCGGACGGACTGAAGATCGCGGTGTTCACGCCGATGAGACGCCCGGCGCTGTCGAGCAGCGGGCCGCCGGAGTTGCCCGGATTGATCGCCGCATCGGTCTGGATGAGATGCTCGATGACGGTCTGCCGGTCCTCCGACGGCAGCGATCGATCGAGCGCCGAGATGATGCCCGTCGTCAGCGTCCAGTCGAGGCCGAACGGGTTGCCGATCGCGAACGTCTTCTGCCCCACCTTGAGATCGTGGCTCGCGCCGATCGGCAGCGCCGGCGGTGGCTTCGACACCTCGACGCGAATGACAGCGAGATCGTGGTCCGGGCTGGCGCCGACCGGACGCGCCGCCACGTCGCGGCCGTCGCTCAACCGCACGCGCGCCGCGGACGCGCCGGAGACGACGTGGAAGTTGGTGACGATGTGACCGTTGTCGTCCCAGACGAACCCCGAGCCGCTGCCGCGCGGGATATTGAACTGGTTGCGCGTGTAGAGATCGACGACCCGCTCCTGCGTCGTGATGTAGACGACCGACCCGCGCGCCTTCTCGAACAGGTTGATCGTCGCCTGCTCGTCGGCGGCGAGCGCGCCGCGCGGCGCCACTTCGCGCGGCGACACTCGAGTCGCCCGCTGGCCGAGCGCGGGAATGCCCCACACGGCAGTGAGGATCACCGCCACCGCGAGAGCGATTAACGCGAGTCTGCTGAACAATCTGGCGTTCATAGATTCGAGCCTACGCCTCTACGGCCAGCGGGTGCAACTGAAGGGAGGCGGAACTAAAGTTCCGCCCTACGGGAGCCAGTACTGAAGTTCCGCCCTACGGGAGTCGGTACACCGTTACGGTTGCCGCAGCGTGATGCTCGGATCGACCGACGCCGCGCGCCGTGCCGGGATGGTGCACGCGGCGGCAGCCGCGATGCCGATGACCACGCATGCGGCCGCAAACGCGACCGGGTCGGTCGGCGCCGTCTCGAACAGCACCGACCGCATCGTCCGCATCAACGGGAACGCGAGGACGAGGCCCGCCGCCGCGCCGGCGGCGCAGATCGCCAACCCGTCGCGCAGGAACAACCCGACGACGCTGGCGCGCGTCGCGCCGAGGGCCATGCGAATGCCGACCTCGCGGCGGCGTGACGCGACGGCGTAGCCGACGGTGCCGTAGATGCCGATGAGCGCGAGCGCCAGCGCGACGGCCGCAAACGCCGTCAGCATCATCGTCGTGAACCGCGCATACGACTGCACGCTGCGCAGCCGCTCGCTCATCGTCGTCACGTCGAAGATCGGCAGCTCGGGATCGAGCTCGGCGACGGTAGCGCGGATCACCGCGATCTGATCCCGCGCGTTGCCGCCCGTGCGCAGCGCGATGTAGGCGCTGGCCGCCGGCCGCTGCCGCATGTTGACGTAGACGTCGCCGACAATCGGCAACTGCGGCCGCTGCGGCTCGTAGCGGATGTCGGCAATCACGCCGACGACTTCGGCAGGGCCCATCGCCGTGATGCGCCGGCCGATGGCGCTCGCGGTGCCGAACAAGTTGCGCGCGGCGGTCTCCGTGAGAATCGCCACGGGCGGCGTGCCCGCACCGTCAGTGGCGGTGAAGAAGCGGCCCTCGCGCAGCGTCACGCCGAAGAGCCGGAAGAACTCGGGATCGACGGCGTTGAATCCCGCGTGGTACGTGGCCTCGCTCCCCTCGACGCGCAGCGTCGTGACGGTGCCGCGCTCGATGAGCGGGAGATGGCGAAGCCGCGTGACGCTTTCCACGCTCGGAAGCGCGGCAATGCGCTCGTCGAGCCGTGCGAAGAAGGCCATGGCGGCCTCGGGCCCTTTGTAGCGCTCGAACGGCAGGCTGACACGGAACGTCGTGATGCCGTGCGGATCGATGCCGATGGGTCGCTCGACCAGGCGGCCGAAGCTGCGCAGCATCAGCCCGGCGCCGGCGAGCAGCACGAGGACGAGCGCCACCTGCGCGGCGACGAGCGCGCGCCACGGCGCGCCGCCGCGGCGCAGCCCCCACGACGTCGCGTCGGTGTTGAGCGCGTCGCGAACCGCCGGGCGCGAGATGACCCGCGCGGGAAGGACGCCGAAGATGATCGTCGTCGCGATCGCCAACCCGCCGCTGAACAGGATGATCGTGGGATTGATCGTGAAGGCATCGGCGTCGAGGCCGCGCGCGAACGTCGGCCACACGTACGCGTTGGCGGCGGGCTGCAGCGCGGCGAGCAGATCGAGGATCCAGACCGCGAGCAGCAAGCCGGCGCCGGCGCCGGCGACGGCGAGCAGCAGCGATTCGGTCAGCAGTTGCCGCAGGATCGCGCCGCGGCCGGCGCCGAGCGACAGCCGGATCGCAATCTCACGACCCCGCCTGATGCCGCGCGCGAGCAGGAGGTTGGCGACGTTCGCGCACGCGATCAGCACGATGAACGTCACCGCGCCGTAGAGGACGGCGAGCACGGCGCCGAGCTTCGGGTCGCGCCGCGTCGATGCGAGCGGCACCGCGATACCTTCAACCGTCGCCCTGGCGGAGCGCGGGAGACGCGCAACGAAATCGCGAACCTCACCGCTGGCCTGCGCCTGCGGCACGCCGGCCCCAAGACGCCCGATGATCTCGAACGACGGCTCGAGGCGCAGCACGTCCAGCGCCGTTCGCGCGGGAATCCACAGCTCCGCGCCGCCCGAATCTCCCTTGAATCCCTCGTGGGCGACCCCCGCAACCGTCAGCGCGATGCCGTTCAGACGAACCGGCCGCCCCGCGATGTCTGGCTGCCCGGCGAAGCGGGAACGCCACAGTGCGTGCGACAGCAGGACGACGGGCTCTGCGCCCGCGCGGTCGTCGGACGAATCGAATGCACGTCCCACCGCGGGCGTCACGCCGAGCATCGACAGGTACGCGGGCGAGACGATCTCCGCAATCACTCGCTCGGCGTGGCGGCCACCGAGCGTCAGCGGCTCACGCCCATAGGCGGCGAGGACTTCGAACGCGCCGGTCTCGCGCGAGAGGCTGACGAAGTTCTCGTACGAGAACGCGCTCGGGCGCGGTCCGCGCTCGTCCGTCGTCACGAAACGGCGGACGTGCACGAGCGAATCCGCCCGCTCGTACGGCAGCGGCCGCAGCACGGCGTTGTAAAGGACAGCAAAGATCGCGGTGTTCGCGCCGAGGCCGAGTGCAAGGGTGGCGATGGCGACGACGGTGAAGCCCGGGTCGTGCGCCAGCGCGCGCGAGGCGTAGCGGACGTCCCGGACGATCGATTCAAAGACGTTCCTCACATGCCTCCTGGGGTCAGATCTCGATCTTCTCGCCCGTTTTGAAAAAATCGAGATCTGACCCCGAACCTGCCCGATCTTCTCGCCGCGCCTGAGAAAATCGAGATCTGACCCCGAACCGCAACTTCACGTGCCCTCCTGTGGCGGTGCGTGTGCCGGGCGTTCGTGCAAATCGCAGACCTCGCGCCCGTCAGCGAAAGGCTGAATCCGGGCCGGAATTCGCTGACGGAAATCCGGCAGCCCGGCGCGCTGTTCGGATTCGGGATCCACATGTATGCGGGCGGGCAGCTCCGACGCTACAATCCGCCGCATGCTACGCCGCACCTTGTTGAAGACTCTGCCTGCTGCCCTCCTCGCCGGCGTGCCGGCCAGCGCCGCGGCACGCAAGACGACGGTCGCCATCGACGGCGATCGGTTTCTCATCAACGGACGGCCCACCTACGAGGGACGCACGTGGCGGGGGATGAAGGTCGAGGGCCTCCTCATGAACTCGCGGATGGTTCAGGGGATCTTCGACGACCTCAATCCGAAGACGCGGCCAATGTGGGTGTATCCGGACACGAAGCGCTGGAACCCGCAGCGCAACACGCGCGAGTTCCTCGCGGCGATGCCGTCATGGCGGCAGCACGGCCTCCTCAGCTTCACGATCAACATCCAGGGCGGCAGCCCGCAGGGCTACTCGCAGGACCAGCCGTGGCACAACAGCGGCTTCAACGCCGACGGCACGCTGCGGCCCGATTACCTCCAACGCCTCGAGCGCATCCTCGATCGCGCCGACGCACTGGGGATCGCGCCGATCGTCGGCTTCTTCTACTTCGGTCAGGACGAGCGGCTCGCGAACGACGACGCGGTGCGGAGAGCGGTGCGCGAGGCGACGACCTGGCTGCTGCGGAAAGGATATCGAAACGTCCTCGTCGAGATCGCGAACGAGTCTGATAACCGCAAGTACGAGCAGCCGCTCATCCAGGCGCCGCGGGTCCACGAATTGATCGAACTCGCGAAGTCAATCACGGTCGACGGGCGGCGCCTGCCCGTCAGCGTCAGCTACAACGGCGGCAGCATCCCCAAGCCGAACGTCGTCGCCGTCGCGGACTTCCTGCTGCTGCACGGCAACGGCGTTTCGGACCCCGCTCGCATCGCGCGCATGGTGCGCGAGACGCGGGAGGTCCAGGGCTACCGGCCCATGCCGATCCTCTTCAACGAGGACGACCACTTCGGCTTCGAGAAACCGCAGAACAACTGCACGGCCGCCGTGAGCGAGTACGCGTCGTGGGGCTACTTCGATTTCCGCATGAAAGGCGAACGGTTCGACGAGGGCTACCAGAGCGTGCCGGTGAACTGGACGATCAGCTCCGAGCGCAAGCGCGGGTTCTTCGGGTTGCTGAAGGAGATGACCAGCGAGGGTCGGCGGAACTGAAGTTCCGCCCTACGCCCGAGCCCCGAGCCCCGAGCCTCGAGCCGGTATACTCCATCGGATGGCGGACGGCCCCCTCCCGATCGGCGATTTAGCAGAGCGGCAGCTCACGGCCGAACACCTCGCCGCGCGCGCGCTCGTCGAGGCCTCCACCTTCAGCGAGGCCGCGCCCAAAATCCTGCAGGCGATCTGCGAAGCGCTCAACTGGGAGCACGGCGCGCTGTGGAAGATCGATCGCGAAGCCGGCGTGCTGCGGCTGGCGCAGATGTGGACCTCACCTCAGGTCCCGCTGCCGCAATTCGCCGAGGCGAGCCGCTCGAGCACGTTTCGAGCCGGCGTCGGCCTCCCCGGCCGGGTCTGGGCGAGCGCCCAGCCGGCGTGGATTCCCGACGTCGTTCACGATGCCAACTTCCCCCGCGCGCCGGAGGCCGCCCGTGAAGGCCTGCACGCGGCGTTCGGCTTCCCGATCCTGCTGCGCGGCGAAGTCTTCGGCATCATGGAGTTCTTCAGCCGCGAGATCCGCCAGCCCGACGAGCAGCTCCTGACGACGCTGACGACCGTTGGCAACGAGATCGGCATCTTCATCGATCGCCGCCGCGCGCAGGAGGAGCTCGACCGCTTCTTCACGCTGTCGCTCGACATGCTGTGCATCGCCGGCTTCGACGGCTACTTCAAGCGCATCAATCCCGCCTGGCATCGCGTGCTCGGATGGACGGAAGAGGAACTGCTCGCGCGCCCCTACTTGGAGCTGGTGCACCCCGACGATCTCGACTCCACCATCGCCGCCGCCAGCCGTCTCAGCGAGGGCGACAACGTCGTCTACTTCGAGAACCGGTATCTGCACCGGGACGGCACGCATCGCTGGCTGCTCTGGACGTCGACGCCGTACCCGGAGCAGCAGGTCGTCTACGCAGCCGCGCGCGACATCACGGAGCGCAAGGCCGCCGAACAGACGATGGCGCAGCTCCTGAAGGAAGTGGCGACGGCGAAACGGCGCGCCGAAGACGCGACGCAGGCGAAGAGCGCGTTCCTGGCGAACATGAGCCACGAGATCCGCACGCCGCTGAACGCTATCCTCGGCATGACGACGCTGGCGCTGCAGTCGCGTCTGACTGCCGAGCAGCGCGAGTACCTCTCCACCGTGCACTCCTCCGGCGAGGCGCTGCTGACGATCATCAACGACATCCTCGACTTCTCGAAGATCGAGGCACAGCGGCTCGAGCTGGAGAGCGCCGACTTCGACCTGCGCGAAGCCGTCGGTGACGCGGCGAAGATGCTGTCCGGCCGCGCCGCCGAGAAGGGCATCGAGCTCGCCTGTCACATCGCGCCGGACGTGCCGGCAGCGGTCGTCGGCGACGCCGGACGGCTGCGCCAGGTGCTGCTCAACGTGATGGGCAACGCCGTCAAGTTCACGAACCGTGGAGAGGTCGTGCTCGACGTCGCGGTCGAGACGTCGGACGCCGCCCACGTGACGCTGCACTTCTCCGTGCGCGACACCGGCATCGGCATTCCCCCGGAGAAACAGCACCACATCTTCCAGGCGTTCACGCAGGTCGACACCTCCACGACGCGCCGCTACGGCGGCACCGGCCTCGGACTGGCAATCGCGCTCCGCCTCGTCGAGCTCATGAACGGGCGGCTCTGGGTGGAAAGCGAAGTGGAGCGCGGATCCACGTTCCACTTCACCGCCGTGTTCGAGCGTGCCACCGCCACCGCGGCGAGACCGCCGGAAAGTCCCGCCGCGCTCGAGGGCCTGCGCGTCCTCGTCGTCGACGACAACACGACGAACCGGCAGATCCTCCAGGAGATGCTCGAGAGCTGGCACATGACGCCGTTGGCGGTCCCGGATGCCGCGTCGGCGCTCGCCGCGCTACGCGGCGCAGTCGAGACCGGCGGCAGGTTCGACGTCGTGATCTCCGACTGCCAGATGCCGGACGTGGACGGCTTCATGCTCGCGCGCCGCATTCACCGCGATCACCGCATTGCGAATACGCCGTTCGTGATGCTGACATCCATGCTTCGGGCCGAGGATGCGGCGCGTTGCCGCCGGTACGGCATTCACGCGTGCCTCACGAAGCCGGTCAAGCACTCGGACCTCCTCGACGCACTGGCGACGCTGTTCAAGGCATCCGTGCGCCGCGAACGGTCGACGGCGGCAGTGACGGTCCCACCGGCGGCGCACCGGCGCCTGCGTGTGCTCGTCGGCGAGGACAACGCGGTGAACCGCACCGTCGTGACGAAGCTGTTGAACAAGCGCGGGCACACCGTAAAGGCGGTCGACAACGGGCGTGCGGTTCTCGAGGCCGTCAGCACGGGCAGGAAGCCGCGGTTCGATGTCGTCCTGATGGACGTGCAGATGCCGGAGATGGGCGGATTCGAGGCGACGCAGGCCATCCGCGACCGCGAAAAGGCCACCGGCGGGCGAATCCCGATCGTCGCGCTCACGGCACACGCGATGCAGGGCGATCGTGAGAGGTGCCTGGCCGCCGGGATGGATGCGTATCTGCCGAAGCCAATCGACGTGAATGACATGATCGCAACCGTCGAGCGCCTTGGCGGCACGGCGGCGCCCAGTGGCCGGAGAACCGGCGCCAGCAACGTGCCCGAACCGGAGCCCGAGGCTGCGGCAGGCGTCTTCGACGAGGCCGACGCGCTCTCGCACACCGGCGGGGATCACGACCTGCTCCGCGAAATCGCCGCCGTGTTCCTCGCGGACTACCCGAAATCCATGCGTCGCATCGAGCGCGCAATTAAAGCGCGCGACGGCGAGGGGCTGCGCATGGCCGCGCACGCGCTCAAAGGTTCGGTCGCGTCGGTCGGCTCACCAGCCGCCGCCCGCACGGCCGCCCGGCTGGAGGCGCTCGCGCGGGAGAACGACTTCACGCCCGCGCAGGCGGTGCTCGCCGAACTGCGCGCACAATTGAAAGCGCTCGAACAGGAATTCGCCGCCCGTCGCCTCGTGCGACGGCCGCGGCGCACGCGAGGCCGCTCGTGACCCGGATCCTCATCGTTGACGACGACGCGACGACGCGGAAGGTGCTCCGCGGGGTGCTGACGAAGGCCGGGTTTGCCACGACCGTCGCGAAGGACGGCGTCGAGGCGCTGGCAGCGCTCCGCGAGAAACGCTTCGACCTGTTGCTGCTCGACGTCTGGATGCCGCGGATGACCGGGCTCGATCTCCTCGCGAAGCTGCGAACGCGCAAGCACCGCCCGCGCGTCATCGTCATGACCTCGGACGATGCGCCGGGGACGCTGCTGAAGGCGGTGCGCGAGCAGGCGTTCAAGTACGTGCACAAGCCGGTGGATGCGCTGAAGCTGCTGCGGACGGTGCGTGACGTGCTCAAGTCGGCGCCGGCTCCGCACATCGAGGTCATCTCGGCGAAGCCGGAATGGGTCGAGCTCGAGTCGCCGTGCACGCGCGAGGCGGCGGAGAGGATTCAGGAGGTCGTGTCGCAGCTCGAGGCGGACCTGAAGCCGGAGATCCGCGAGACGATGGCCTACGCGTTCCGCGAGCTGCTGCTGAATGCGATCGAGTGGGGCGGAAAGCTCGATCCGGCGCGCAAGGTGAAGATCGCGTGCCTTCGGGCCGAGCGGATGCTCCTGTATCGCATCGCCGATCCCGGCCCGGGGTTCAAGATGGAAGAGCTCGAGCACGCGGCCATCGCACACCCGCCGGACGATCCCATCGCGCACATGCGCGTGCGCGAGCAGAAAGGGATTCGCCCGGGGGGGTTCGGGCTCGTGATGGTGCGCGCCAGCGTCGACGAGTTGCTCTACAACGAAAAACGCAACGAGGTCGTTTTCGTCAAGTACCTCGACCGCTGATCGCCGATCGCCGATCGCCGATCGCCGATCGCTGATCGCTGATCGCTGATCGCTAATTGATCCAGTCAGCGATGAAGACGTTCGTCTCCCCTTCATTCTTCGCGTTCCGGTTCGACGCGAACACGAGGCGCTTGCCGTCGGGCGAGAACATCGGGAACCCGTCGAAGGTCTCGTTGTAGGTCACGCGCTCGAGGCCGGTGCCGTCGACGTTGATCAGATACAGGTCGAAGTTGCGGCCCTTCGGGTCGGCGGCGTTCGATGCGAAGATCAGGCGCTTGCCGTCCGGGGTCCACGACGGCGCGAAGTTGGCGCCGCCTTGCTTCGTCACCTGGCGCAGGTTCTGCCCGTCGCGATCCATCACGAACAGCTCGAGCTCGGTCGGCCGCCACAGTCCTTCCTCGAGCAGCGACATGTAGTCGTCGAACTCGCGGCCCGGCGACAGCGACCGGCCGCGGAAGGCGACACGCGTGCCGTCGAAGGAGAAGAACGGGCCGCCATCGGGCCCGGGACGGTTCGTCAGGCGCTTGACGTCTGAGCCGTCCGCCTTCATCGAGTAGATCTCCATGTCGCCGTCGCGGACGCTCGTGAACACGATGAGGCCGTCGGGCGCGATCGTCGCCTCGGCATCGTAGCCCGGCGAGCGCGTCAGCGGCGCGAGGCCGGAGCCGTCCAGGTTCGCGCGGTAGATGTCGTAGCTGGCGTAAATCGGCCAGACGTAGCCGCGCGCGTAGCTCGGCTTGGGCGGGCACTCGGGCGCCGTCTCGTGCGTCGACGCATAGAGGATGTGCTTGTCCCCCGGATAGAAGTACGCACACGTCGTCCGTCCCTTGCCGGTGCTGACGCGGCGCAGGTCGGACCCGTCCGTCTTCATCGAGAAGATCTGATCGCAGGCGACGCCCTCGCGGGTCGACTGAAAAATGAGCCGCGTGCCCTCGCTGGAGAAGTACGCCTCGGCGTTCTCGCCGCCGAAGGTGAGCTGACGGATGTTGGCCAGATGCCGCTCGGCTTTCTGGCGCTGAAGGCCGGGCCCGGTCACCGGGACCACGGCGAGGGTCACTGTAAGCAGAATGATGGCGGTCACGAAGTTTGGCATTCCAGATACGATAACGCGAAATCAGCGCTGGAGCGGGCACCTCCAGCACGCCTGAAATCGTACACAGGTCAGCCTGGCGAGTATGTATTACAGACGGAGAGGGGCGCAGGGCGCGCCCCTCGCCGAATCCGCGAGCAGAGATCAGCGCTTCTTGGAGCCGCCACGGCCGCCAGTGCGCGTGCCGCCGGTTCGGGCTCGACCGCCTTTGCGCGAGCCTCCACCGGTCTTGCGGGAGCCGCCGGCCGCCTTGCGCGCTGCACCCTTGCGTCCGCCCGCGGTCTTGCGACCGCCGGCCTTCCGGGCGCCGCCGGCGCGCTTCGCCGCGCCGCCGCGCGAGCCGGCTTTGCGCGATCCGGCGCCCCCGCGGCGTGCCGTGCGCGAACCGCCTCGCGATCCACCGCGTTTGCGTGAGCCGCCGCGGTTCGCTCCCGCGGAGCCGCCGCCACCCGCGCCGAGTTCGCCTTCCATCGCCGCGTCCTCGTCGCCGCCGACATCCTGCACGCCGATGTCGTCAAGATCGCCCGCGCCGGGATCGTCCATGTCACCACCTGCCATGATCTGGATTCCTCCTAAGAGCGCGCGAACACGCAACAAGCGTGCCCTCAAGTCCCTAGTCCCTGGTCCCTGGTCCCTGGTCACGGGTCCCTCGTCACGGGCCCCTAGTCCCTCGTCCCTGGTCACGGGTCCCCGGGTCACGCGTCCCGGGTCACGCGTCCCGGGTCACGGTCCCGGGTCCCTCGTCGCGCGTCCCCCTCAGCGAGGATCAGGCTTGTTCGCGGCACGGAGTCGCGAGCAGCGCTCAGTAGCGATAGTGTTCGGGCTTGTACGGTCCGTCCACTTTCACGCCGATGTACTCCGCCTGCTCCGGCGTCAGCGTCGTCAGCTTCACGCCGAGGTGATCGAGGTGCAGCCGCGCGACCTCCTCGTCGAGGTGCTTCGGCAGGATGTACACCTTCTTCTGATACTTGTCGTTGTGCTGGTGCAGCTCGAGCTGCGCGATGACCTGGTTGGTGAACGACGCCGACATGACGAAGCTCGGATGACCGGTCGCGCATCCGAGGTTCAGCAGACGCCCCTCGGCCAGCACCATGACGCTGTGGCCGTCCGGGAACCGCCACTCGTCGTACTGCGGCTTGATGTTGATCTTCTCGATCCCCTTGACCTTCTTCAGGCCGGCCATGTCGATCTCGTTGTCGAAGTGGCCGATGTTGCCGACGATCGCCTTGTCCTTCATCCGCGCCATGTGCCCGGCGGTGATGATGTTCAGGTTGCCGGTCGCAGTGATGAAGACGTCCGCCTTCTCGATCACGTCGTCGATCGTCTTGACCTCGTAGCCTTCCATCGCCGCCTGCAACGCGCAGATCGGATCGATCTCGGTGACGATCACGCGGCAGCCCTGCCCGCGCAGCGCCTGCGCGCACCCCTTGCCGACTTCGCCGAAACCGAACACGACGGCGACCTTGCCGCCGAGCATGACGTCGGTGGCGCGGTTGAGACCGTCAACGAGCGAGTGGCGGCAGCCGTAGATGTTGTCGAACTTGCTCTTGGTGACCGAGTCGTTGACGTTGATCGCCGGGAACAGCAGCGTGCCGTTCTCCATCATCTGATAAAGGCGGTGCACGCCGGTCGTCGTCTCCTCGCTGACGCCGAGCAGATCCGCCGCCACCTTCGTCCAGCGTGACGCGTTCTCCTTCAGCTCCTTCCGCAGCAGCTCCAGGATGACGCCCCATTCCTCGGGCTCGCGGTCCGGATGGAACGCCGGCACCTTGCCTGCCTTCTCGAACTCGACGCCCTTGTGCACCAGCAGCGTCGCGTCGCCGCCGTCGTCGACGATCTGTGTCGGGCCCGAGCCGTCCGGCCACATCAATGCCTCGCTCGTGCACCACCAGTACTCGTCGAGCGTCTCCCCCTTCCACGCGAACACCGGCGTCCCCTTCGGGTTCTCCGGCGTGCCGCCGGTCTCCGGACGGCCGACGACGACGGCCGCGGCCGCGTGATCCTGGGTCGAGAAGATGTTGCAGGACACCCAGCGGACGTCGGCGCCGAGATCCGCGAGCGTCTCGATGAGCACCGCCGTTTGAATGGTCATGTGCAGGCTGCCCATGATCTTCGCGCCGGCCAGCGGGTTCTTCCCCTTGTAGCGCGCGCGCAGCGCCATCAATCCGGGCATCTCCTGTTCGGCCAGCCGGATTTCCTTGCGGCCGAACTCGGCGAGCGAGAGGTCCTTCACCTTGAAGGGCTCGCGGCCGGCCTTCACGGCCGCTTCGAATGCGTGCATCTCACGAACTGCGGTACTCATATTCAACGCCTCCACTGTCACGCTGTCTTCGCTGACCATGAACTCAACACGGAGGAACGGAGGGAACGGAGATTCCTTTGTCTTTTCTGAACTAAAGGTCTCCCTTTCTCCCATCCTCCTGCAATACCCCCGTTGCCACGAATAGCGCTGGGCCACGGACTTCCGGCTGCGGCGGGAGCGGGACGATGCGGGTGCGGACGAAGCCGGCGGCGTCGAGCATCCGCTGCATCTGTTCCTCGCCAAACCCGAGCCACACGTGGCCCATCTGCTGCCGGTACTCCTCGTGCTCGTGCGGCAGCATGTCGACGAGCAGCAGGCGGCCGCCGGGCCGAAGCACGCGGGCGGTTTCCATCAGCACCGCACCCGGATCCGGGATGTGATGCAACACGAGCAGCAGCGTCGCGGCGTCGAGCTCTGCGTCGGCGATCGGCACCGCCTCGAGCTCGCCGCGACGGATGTCGACGTTCGTCACTCCACGCAGCCGCCGGCGCGCCGCCTGGAGCATGTCGCCCGACCGATCGACGGCGATGACGCGCGCGACGAACGGCGCGAGCGCGGCCGTCACCTCGCCGGTGCCGCAGCCGAGATCGCCGACGGTCCAGCGCTCGTCGGCGAGCGCGGGCAGCGCCTGCAGATGCGACGCCGGGCCGAACAGCTCAGCGCGCAGCTTGTCCCACTGCCCCGCCGCGGAGTCGAAGAACTGCGCCGACGCCGACTGTCGCCTCGACAGCACGCCCTTGAGCCGCCGCGCGTCCTGGTCGGCGCCCGGCGTGCCGCTCAACTGCTCGCGCAGCAGAGCCCACAGCCGGCGCGCGGCCGTGCCCCGGTCGTCCACGGCGAGGGTGTAATAGCGGCTCGTCGCTTCCCGGCGCGACGCAACCCAGCCGGCGTCGAGCAGCGTCTTGAGGTGGCGGCTGACCGTGGATTGCGGAAGCTGCAGGATCGCGCAGAGCTCGGTGACGGTGAGCTCCTGGCGCTCGAGGAGCAACAGCATCCGGCTGCGCGTGGCGTCAGCCAGGACCGTCAGATCGTCGAAGATTTCACTCTGGGCGAGGGCCACGGCACTCCATCCGTCAATCCGGATGAAGTGTTACATAGACAGTTGGCTTCTGTCAACCTCCAGTTGTTCAATCTCGGCGGTCATCTATGGCTGGGAAGCCGCGTACGAAACGCAAGGCCCGCCGCTCGGCGGTTCGTTACGCTGGAACGACTCGCCTCCCTGCGCCAGCGAGCGGTCCCGTCAGCCTGCCCGATGCGGTGGCGCAGGCGAGCGTACCGCGGTCGTCGGCCGACCCTGCTCAAGCGTCGCTCCCTGTCGCGACGCCACCCCCATCCGCGCCGGTCGAATCGCCGGTCAAGATGGAAGCGCTCTTCCCCGACTACACGCCCGAGACGTTTCGAAGGCGAGCCAATGCCGAGCGCGACAAACACATATCGGAGCTGCAGCGCGCGTATCTGAGCCCGGGACTGGCGCTCTACATCGGAGCCGGCGTGTCGATGTCGATCGGCCTTCCGAGCTGGAACGACCTCATTCAGTCGCTCACCGTATTCATGATGTCGCGAAGGCGACATCGGTGGTCGAAGCGCTGAAGGGTCTCGAGGACGAGGAAGGTCGCAGAGCCGTGGCCACACTGCTTCCACAGGTCGAGCGGCCGGGCGGGGCAAGAAAGCCGATACTTCTTCTCGCGCGGGCGATCAAGGTGTTTTCAGCGAGGACGAGTATCACACCGAGTACGCCGATCCGTACCGTTGGTCGAATCTCACGCAGATTGGCCTGCTCAGCCGCAGCAAGGGGCTGTTCGTCGGACTCTCGATGCAGGACCCGAATCTCCGTCGCCTGATCGACGTCACACACAGGCAGTACCCCATGATCTGGAACTACGCGATCCTGCCGCGATCGCCGGTGTCCACGGCTGGCCTCGGCGGCCGGCCGGACCCCGAGCGGGAAATGAAAGATGCGATTCTGAGGAACCTCTCGGAGGACGTCGAGACCACATCGTTCCTCAAGATCGGCGTCAAGGTGTTGTGGGTCGACGACGTGAACAACGATATTGCGCCGCTGCTGCACAAGATTCGCGAGATCTCCCCTGACTGATGCCGTCGCATCCGCGCAACACAGCACCGACGGCCGGCTCTTCGCCGTCGGGTCGGACTGGGACTAGTAACGGTTTCTGCGCAGGACCTTCCCCGGCAGCGCGGCCGTGAACTTCCCACGGTCGAGGACCACCACCCCGTTGACGAGCACGTACTCGACACCCTCGGCAAGCTGGTGCGGATCGGTGTAGGTCGCGCGATCGCGGACGCGTGACGGGTCGAAGATCGCCAGGTCGGCGATGGCACCCTCGCGGATCGCGCCGCGATCCTTCAAGCCGAATACGGTGGCGGGAAGACTCGTCATCGACCGAATCGCGAACTCGAGATCGACGACGGCGCGGTCGCGCACGTAGACCGCGAGCTTCCTCGCGAACGCGCCGTTGTTGCGCGGGTGCGGCTTCCCCTCGGTCGGCAGGACGAGACCGCCGTCGCTCGACGTCATCGTGTATGGCTTGCGCATGATGTTGGCGATGTCCTGCTCGGACATGTTGAACGACACGATCGACGCGCTGCCGTTGTTGATGATGTCGAGGGCGGCTTGCTCGGCTGTCACCTTCCGATCGCGCGCGATGGTCTCGAGCGTCTTCCCCTCGAGAGACGCGTCAGCCTTGTGGAAGGCAATCTGCACGGCCTTCGGACCACCGCGGCGGCGCAGATTCTCGCGGACAATGTCGAGCGTCGGCTTTTCGCCGCCCGGCACCAGGGCCGCGGTGAGGCTGGTCGACGACGCCTCGTACGCGTATTGGTCGGCGAACACTTGGACGCCGCGCGCACGCGCGTCGTCGATGCGCTGCGTCGACGCAAACGACAGCCCCCAGTTGTCCGGTCCGAGCGCTTTCATGTGGCTGACGATGCCGACGACGCCGCCTTCTTCCGCGATGCGGATGACCTCCTGCACGGCCGCGACCACGCCGATGTTGTAGTCGGCCTCGTCCCGGATGTGGCTCGTGTAGACACCGCCATACGGAGCGGTGACCTTCGCCAGTTCGATCACTTCCTCCGTCTTCGCAAAACTCCCCGGTGTGTAAAACAAGCCGCTCGACAGCCCGTAGGCGCCCTCCTCCATGCCGCGGCGCACCAGGTCGCGCATCCGATTCAGCTCGTCGTTGGTCGGCGCGCGGTTCGCCCCGCCGATCACGGCGCGGCGGACGGCGGCGTGACCGATCAGCAGCGCGACGTTCGGCCCGAGTCCGCCCTTTTCGAACTGCGCACGTTGCGCGGCGAGGTCAACGGGACCACCGCCGTCAGGGTTCGCGAAGATCGTCGTGACACCCTGAGCGAGGAGCGGTTGCCCCTGCCGAAGCTGCTGCCGCGCCAGGCCTTCGGCGGCATGCGAATGCACGTCGATGAAGCCCGGCGTCACGAGCCGACTCGCCGCGTCGATCGTCATGCGCGCTGTCGCGCCGCGCAGGCGGCCAACCGCGACGATGCGATCGCCGCGGATACCGATGTCGCCCAGCATCCACGGGTTGCCGGCGCCATCCATGATTCGGGCGTTCTGAATCAGGACATCGTAAGGGGGCTGTTGAGCTAGACCCGCGAAATCGAACGGGCCGATGAAAAGGACGAGGGCCAACAACGCAGCAATTCGAGGCATACGCGGCATTGTAGTCGCGTACTGCTGAGCGGGCTCCAAGGGCACGCGATGTGCACTTGTCCGGACTTCAGCGAAAGGAAACCCATGACCGAAGTTGCGAAGAATCTGATGCTGTCCCGCGGCGAACGCAACGTGTGGGAGCAGCCCGCGTATGGCGGGCTCTCCGCGTACGACCGGCAGCGATGGATCGGCGGCGCAGTGGGATCCGGCCTTGCCATCATCGGCGCGCGCCGCGGCGGCGCCGTGGGCGCCGCGATCGCGGCGCTCGGGGCCGCGCTGGCGATTCGAGCCGCAGCCGGCCGCCACGACCTCGGCATCGCGCGCGACTGGCTCGATCGCGCGGCGCGCCGGAGAGGATGGCGCGCGAAGGACATCGTGGCCGACGCCTCCGAGGAATCCTTTCCTGCGAGCGATTCGCCGGCCTGGACTCCTACCGCCGGTGCAAAGACGCGGCGGTAATTCCCAAGGGCCAAGTGGCCCAAAGGCCAAGGGCCAAGGGCCAAAGGCCAAATGGCCCAAGGGCCAAGGGGCCAAGGGCCAAAGGCCAAAGGCCAAGTGGCCCAAGGGCCAAGGGCCAATGGTCAATGGCCAATGGTCAATGGCCACGTTGACAAGCGGAGAACGCAAATGGACTACATGGAAATGCAGTTTCCCGGCAGTACCCGCGACGAGGACATCGCCGCGGGGCGCAACATCAATCACGCCGAGCGCTGGATGTCGGTCGCGGCGGGCGCGGCGCTGGCCGCTTACGGCGTCAGCCGGATCCGCCGCGGCGGATGGGCGCTCGCCGGCCTCGGCGCGATGCTCCTGCACCGTGGCTATTCGGGCCACTGCAACGTCTATCACGCGCTGGGCATCAACACCGCGGGCAGCCGATCCGACACGCGACGTGCGCTCGGCGGTCCCGCCGGCGTGCTCGTCGACGAGAGCGTCACGATCAACCGCCCGATCGAGGAGCTGTATCGCTTCTGGCGAAACCTCGAGAACCTGCCGCGCTTCATGCACCACCTGAAATCCGTCGAACGCATCACCGACACGCTCTCGCGCTGGCACGCCGAGGGTCCCGCCGGCACGACGGTCGAGTGGAACGCCGAGATCATCAACGAAGTGGCGAACCAGGTGATCGGCTGGCGATCGATCGAAGGCTCCGACGTCGTCAGTGCCGGCTCGGTGAACTTCGACGACGCGGGCGCCGGACGCGGCACGATCGTGCGCGTGCGCCTGCAGTACAGCCCGCCGGGAGGCAAGGCCGGCGCGGCGCTGGCGAAGCTGTTCGGCCGCGATGCGGCGACGGAGATCCGCGAAGACCTGCGCCGGTTCAAACAGCTCGTCGAGTCCGGAGAAATCGCGCGGAATCACTGAGGAGGACGACCAGTGCGCCACGACACCTCTGCGGCGACGCTCTCACACGAGCATGGCGACGACGGGCCGAGCCAGGCTGGCACGATGAAGGCGTTGTGCTGGTTCGGCACCAACGACGTCCGCGTGCGGAAAGTGCCGGAGCCAAAGATCCTCAACCCGCGAGACGCCATCATCAAGATCACGCTGACGGCGATCTGCGGATCCGACCTGCACCTCTTCGATGGCTTCATCCCGACGATGAAGCGCGGCGATATTCTCGGCCACGAGTTCATGGGAGAAGTCGTCGAGGTCGGCAAGCACAACAACACCCTGAAGGTCGGTGATCGGGTGGTCGTGCCGTTCACCATCTCGTGCGGCCGCTGCTTCTTCTGCGAGCGCGACCTCTGGTCGCTCTGCGACAACTCGAATCCGAACGCATGGATGGCCGAAAAGCTGTACGGCGCGTCGCCGGCGGGCCTGTTCGGCTACTCGCACATGATGGGCGGCTATCCGGGCGGCCAGGCGGAGTACGTCCGCGTGCCGTTCGCCGACGTCGGTCCGCTGAAGATCCCGGAGGGGCTGAGCGACGAGCAGGTCCTCTTCCTGTCCGACATCTTCCCCACCGGCTACATGGCGGCCGAAAACTGCGGTATCACCGCCGGCGAAACCGTCGCCGTCTGGGGATGCGGTCCCGTCGGCCAGTTCTCGATCAAGAGCGCGTGGATGCTCGGCGCGGGCCGCGTCATCGCCATCGATCGCGAACCCGAGCGGTTGAAGATGGCCGCCGAACACGGCAACGCGGAGATCGTCAACTTCGATCACGCTGACGTCTTCGACGCGCTGATGGACATGACCGGCGGCCACGGGCCCGGCGCGTGCATCGACGCCGTCGGCCTCGAGGCGCACAGCACCGGAAGCTGGGACGCGATCTACGACAAGGCCAAGACGATGGCGCTCATGGCGACCGACCGCCTGTCGGTGCTGCGGCAGGCGATTCACTGCTGTCGCAAGGGTGGCACGGTGTCGATCCCTGGCGTCTACGGCGGCTTCCTCGACAAGGTGCCGCTCGGCGCCGCCTTCAACAAGGGGTTGACGCTGAAGATGGGACAAACGCACGTGCAGCGCTACATGCCCGTGCTGCTGGATCGCATTCAGAACGGCGAGATCGATCCGTCCTTCGTCATCACGCACCGCCTCCGCCTCGAGGATGCGCCGAAGGCGTACGAGACCTTCCGCGCGAAGCAGGACGGCTGCATCAAGGTGGTGATGAGGCCCTAGGCTTCGTTGTTCGCGGCAGCCGCTCGATCGCTGAGCGTCGTCATCGGCGACGGCGCCCACTTCGACTGGCTGTCGCGCCCTTGACGATGCCGATCGCCTTCTGGGCCGGCGGGTCCCGGCAGCAGCTTGTTCGCGATCGCCATCAGCCTCGCGGTCGTCTGCGGTGACAGGTGGTTCATGACGACGGCGATGCGCGCGGGCAGCGTGATCGTCAGCTCGGGATCGCCATAGCGGCACGCCTCGATGATCTGGCTGGCGGCGCGCTCGGCCGACGTCGAGAGGCCCGGCAGCGCGTCCGAGATGGCGAACCACGCGAACTCCGCTTCGTGCCTGCCCTTCATGTCCGCGTTCATCGGAGATCCCGTACGCATCAGCCCGGGCACGACCGTCGTCACGCGAATCCCGTACTGATCGAGCTCGGTGCGCACGGCGTCGGACAGCCCGGCAAGCGCGAACTTGCTCGCGCAGTACGGCGCGAGGTGAGGAACGGCCACCCGCCCGCCAATCGACGTGATGTTGACGATCCGGCCGAAGCCGCGGCGCCGCATCGAGGGCACCAGGTCGAACATCATGTGAAGCGGCCCCCAGAAATGCGTCGCCATCGCGTCTTCGAAATCCTCTTCCTGCATGTGCTCGAGAGGACCGACCTGGATGATGCCGGCGTTGTTGATGAGCACGTCGACGGCGGGCCACGCCGCGAGGATTCGATCGACCGCGGCCCGCACCTCAGCGCGGCGGCGGACGTCGCAGCGGATGATCATCACATCCGCGCCGAGCGCGGTCATCTCTCCGCGGGCGCGTTCGAGCTCCGCGAGATCGCGTGCGAGCAGGCACAGCCGCGCGCCTTCGGCGGCAAGCTGACGACCGAGCACAAGGCCGAGCCCCCGGGACCCGCCCGTGATGACGACCGTGCGGCCAGCGAAGTCGATGGCATGACGCCGGCGTGCGATGCGGCCGCCCACGATCATGGCGGCGGCGCCCGTCAGCACTCCGAGCAGAAACCGCTGCTGGCTGTTCATCTCAGGTCCTCCAGAAAACGGCGCAGCGTCACCGCGTCGCGCGGCGCGTGCCCGCCGACGTCATTGTTGAAGTACGCGTACACGTCGATGCCTTTGCTGCGCGCTCCGTTCAGCCAGTCGGCCCACTCGCGCAGCCGCTCGTTCGAATAGCCGCCGCCGTACTTCTGCCCGCTCGCACCGTGGAAGCGGACGTACAGGAACGGGCCGACGCGCTGACGGCCGGTGGCGGAGCCGGCCATGTCGTGCAGGCACCGCGCGACGCCATGCTGCTCGAGCAGCGCGTTCACGTCGTCCGCATACCAGCTCGGTTCGCGGAACTCCATGACGTGCCGCACGCCGCGCGGCAGAACCTGCAGAAAGTGCTCCAGACGCTCACGGTTCAGCTTCCAGCCTGGAGGAAGCTGATAGAGGACGGGTCCGAGGTGGCGGCCGAGCGGCTGCATGCGCTCGAACAGCAGCGCGAGCGGCTGCTCCGGATCCTTGAGCTTCTTCATGTGCGTCAGGAACCGGCTCGCCTTGACCGCGTACACGAACCGCATCGGCGCGCGGGACGCCCAACGCGCGAATGTGCTCGATTCCGGCAATCGGTAGAAGCTGTTGTTGATTTCAACGGTGTCGAAGTGCTGCGCGTAATACTCGAACCAGCGCGTGCGCGGCACGTCCGTCGGGTAGAAGTCGCCGGCCCAGTGCTTGTACTCCCACCCCGAGCAGCCCACGCGCGCACGCCCCAAACCCATCTTTTCGGGAGAACGCAGCTATCATGCCGCGCATGGCCACACCGGCAGCAGGGACTATCACCTACGCCGACTTCGAGAAGGTCGACGTCAGGGTCGGCAGGATCACGAGAGCCGAACGCTTTCCCGAAGCCCGCAAACCGGCGTACAAGCTCTGGATTGATTTCGGCGACGCGATCGGCACGCGCGCATCATCCGCGCAGATCACCGAGCATTACCGCCCCGAGGAGCTCACCGGCCGGCTCGTCGTTGCCGTCGTCAACTTCCCGCCGCGCCAAATCGGGCCGTTCAGATCGGAAGTGCTGACGCTCGGAGTCGCCGACGCGACCGGCGCGGTTGTGCTGCTCGCGCCCGACAAGGATGTGCCGCTCGGAAGCCGGATGTTCTGAGGAAAAGCAGCCCTGTTCACGCCGGCAGCGCGTTGGGACGCGCCGTCGTAGCCACCCGCTGCAATGCGCGCGTCACCTCACGAAGAATCGCGCTCGGCAGGCAGGGCTTGATCAACGCGCGCTCGACGCCGGACTGGAGCGCGCGCCGCTCGAGACCGTCGTACGCGTAGCCGGTCAGCAGCAAGACCCGCACGCCGGCGGTTTCCGGGGACGCCTTGAGCATTCTGGTCAGCGCCAGGCCGTCGAAGTCGGGCAGCACGAGGTCGGTCAGCAGCACGTCGGGAACGAGACGGCGGGCCATCACCAGCGCTTGCTGTCCATTTGCCGCTTCCGCCGTGTCGAACCCGCTCAGATCGAAAAACGCGCGATACAGCTCGCGAGTATCGCGGTCGTCGTCGGCCACGACGATCAGCGGCCGTCGCCTCTCGCACGAACCGGAGGCATCCGAAACCCGTGCGGGCGAGCGCCAGAACGTCATTCAGACGCGCCGGTTCATCAGCTCGCGTTCGGCCTGGAGCCAGTCGTCGAGGTCCATGCCATCGGTTCCGCCGCGCTCCTGATAGATCTCGAAGGCGCGGGCGGCAACCAGGTCACGGTCCAGCGTGGCTGCCGTGGTATCACCGGAGTTCTGTGGGGCGCCGGCATCGGAGTTGGGCATGCCGGCAGCAAATTCTCGTTTTCTTGGCTTCGCCATGGGGCGTTCGCAGGGCAACAGCCGTGCCACAAGCTGTGCTTCAGAATTTGGCGGAAATGCGCGCGTGCGAAAGCGGCGGCGACTGAGAACAATACGCAGCGGCAAATCCGAGTACAACCGACCCGGCGGTCAGACGTGTCGCGCTGCTTGCAGCGCGCGACGCACTTCGACGACGAGATCGTCGCCGACGAAGGGTTTGATGAGCACAGCGTGACAGCCTTCGCGCCGCGCCCGCGCGATATCCGCGGCTGAGAAATACCGGCCGGTGATTGCGACAATCGGAATCTGGCGCGTCAACTCGCCGCTCTGCAGCCGGCGGCACAGCTCGTAGCCATCGATGCCTGGAAGGCCGAGGTCGGTCACGATGGCGTCCGGCAGCAGTTCCTGCGCCTTTTCGACCGCTTGAAGACCGTTGTGTGCCTCGGCCACCGAAAGTCCGTGCTGCTCCAACACGTCCGCGTAGAACTTTCGTGCGGTGCGATCATCTTCAATCACGAGCACGAGCGGATGCGTCGGCACATCTGCCATCGTCAACTGGTTCAGCTCATGCAATCTTCGCGCTCATGCTGTGGTGCGAGGCTTGCAGCGCGTCGTGCGCAATGGAATCGTCGTCCCTACGGCGGACCGCCGCCGTGTCGGCCGCACTATCTCTCGCCCTCATCGCCTGTTCACAAGACCGGAGTCACACGCAATCGACAGCGTCAGCCGCAGGTAGTTCGCTGAGCGGAACGCTTGCTCCTGCTAATTTGTCAGCCGCCGCGTCCGACGACGGCGAATGGTCGATGGCGGCGAAGAACCATGCGAGCACGCGTTACAGCGCACTGGACGAGATCAATGCTGGGAACGCGTCCCGTCTGCGCGTGTCGCTGACGTTCTCCACCGGCGTCACCGCCGGGCATGAAGCCGCTCCCCTCGTCGTCGGCAACACGATGTATCTCGTGACGCCGTTCCCGAACTTCGTCTACGCGCTCGATCTGACGCAGCCCGGCGCGCCGGTGAAGTGGATGTACGACCCAAAGTCACAGGGCGCGGCTCGCGGCGTGGCCTGCTGCGACGTCGTCAACCGCGGCGCTGCCTTCGCGGATGGCGCCATCTTCTTCGTGACACTCGACGGGCGCGTCATTGCGCTGGACGCACACACGGGTGTCGAGAAATGGGTCGCGCGGCTCGGCGACATCAACCGCGGCGAGACGATGACGATGGCGCCGATCGTCGCGAAGAACAAGGTGATCGTCGGCAACAGCGGCGGCGAATTCGGCGTGCGGGGATGGATCGCGGCACTGAACGCTGGCGACGGCAGCGTCGCGTGGAAGGCGTTTTCGACGGGACCCGACCACGACGTGCTGATCGGGCCCAACTTCAAGCCGTACTACGAAGTGGATCGCGGGCGCGATCTCGGCGTGCATTCGTGGCCACCCGATGCCTGGAAGACCGGCGGCGGCACCGTGTGGGGATGGATCTCTTACGATCCCGGGCTGAATCTCCTCTACTACGGCACGGCGAACCCCGGCCCGTGGAATCCGGAGCTGCGCCCCGGCGATAACAAGTGGACCGCAGGGGTCTTCGCGCGTGACGCCGACACGGGCGAGGCGCGCTGGTTCTATCAATGGAGCCCGCACGATCTCTACGACCACGACGGCGTCAACGAGAACATCCTCCTCGACCTGACGTTGAACGGAAAGACGCGCAAGGTCCTCGTGCATCCCGAACGGAACGGCCACATGTACGTGCTCGACCGCTCGACCGGTGAAGTGATCAACGCGACGCCGTTCGTGCACATCACTTCCAACAAAGGTGTCGACCTGAAGACCGGCCGGCTCGTTCCGGTCGAAGACAAGAAGCCGTCGACGGGCGTTGTCGTCCACGACGTGTGCCCGGCGTCGCCCGGCGCGAAGGACTGGCAGCCGTCGTCTTTTTCGCCGAAGACGGGGCTGCTCTACGTGCCGCACAACAACTTGTGCATGGATTACGAAGGTACCGAGGTCGGCTACATCGCCGGCACGCCGTACGTCGGCGCCAACGTCGTCTTCAAACCGGGACCCGGCGGGCATCAGGGCGAAGTGACGGCGTGGGATCCGATCAACGCGCGCGCCGCCTGGAAGATCAAGGAGAAGTACCCCGCGTGGAGCGGCACGCTCGCCACCGGCGGCGACGTCGTCTTCTACGGGACGATGGAAGGCTGGTTCAAGGCAGTGGACGCGAAGAGCGGAACCGAGCTGTGGAAGTTCAAGACCGGATCCGGAGTCATCGGCCAGCCGATGACGTATCGCGGTCCGGACGGCCATCAATATGTCGCCGTCTTCAGCGGCGTTGGCGGCTGGCCCGGCGCGGTCGTCGTCAACGATCTCGACACGCGCGATCAGACGGCAGGGACCGGTTGGGGCCTCGCGATGCGGGATCTGAAGAAGGACACGACCAAAGGGGGAACGCTCTACGTGTTCACCGTGGAGGGCAAGTGACACCGGCCCGCGTCGCTCTGTCGGTGGCGATCGCCGTTGGTGTGCTCGCTGGGGCCCCTGCGTGCGAACGAGAGACCCGCCGCTACGACGAGCTGGCGGCAGCGTCGGCGCGGTCGCAGACGGTGCGTCTCACCCCGCTGCAACCGGGCCAGCCCGATCCTCCGAGCCCGACGCTCAGCCCGTATCAGGAGAACGCGTACGGCATTGCCGAGGGTAAGCGCCTGTTCAGCGCCTTCAATTGTTCCGGCTGTCACGCCATGGGCGGCGGCGCGATTGGTCCGGCGCTGATGGACGACAAGTGGATCTACGGCGCCGCGCCGGAGCAGATCTACTCGACGATTCTGCAGGGACGGCCGAACGGGATGCCGGCGTTCGCCGGCCGCATTCCCGATCAGCAGATCTGGCAGCTCGTCGCCTACGTGCAGTCGGTGAGCGGCCAGACGCCTCAGGACGCCGCGCCGGGCCGCAGCGACCACCTCTCGGCGAAGGAACCGGAACTGCGCAAGGAGCGCGAGCAGCCGAAGCAGACGGGGCACCGATGATCCCGGCGATTCAGTCGGCCCTCCATCCTGCCGGCATCCAGGCGGAGCGAATCGGCACGCTCTGGTGGCTGATGTTCGGCGTCTGCACGGCGGTGTGGATCGCCGTGATGGCCGCGGTTTTTGTCGCGGTCTTGCGCGGCCGCTCAGATGACCCGGAAGAGATCCCCGCGCGGTCGGTTCTCCGCTCGGTGTGGCTCGCCATCGGCGGCACGGTCGTCGTCCTCGTCGGCCTGCTGGTCGCATCGGCCGTGACCGGACGCGCGATCGCGTCGCTGTCGAACGAAGACCGCATGCAGATCGCCGTGACCGGCCATCAGTGGTGGTGGGACGTCGAGTACCTGCACGAGCTTCCGTCTCAGCGCGTGCGCACTCCCAACGAGATCCACCTGCCGATCGGCCGCGCCGTCACGCTGGTGCTCAAGTCGAACGACGTGATTCACAGCTTCTGGGTGCCGAACCTGCACGGCAAGATGGACCTGATCCCCGGGCGGGCCACTTACACGACGTTGCGTGCGGATCGCGCGGGCGTCTTCCGCGGCCAGTGCGCTGAATACTGCGGGTTACAGCACGCGCACATGGCGCTCACCGTCGTCGCCGAACCCGCTGAACAGTTCGAGCGGTGGCTCGCCGCGCAGCGGCAACCCGCGCCCGCTCCCACCACCGACGAGCAGGCCCGCGGCCGCGACATCGTCGAGCGCGGCCCGTGCGCGATGTGCCATACCGTGCGCGGCACGATCGCCGGCGGACGTCTCGGTCCGGAGCTGACGCACTTCGGCAGCCGCAGCTCCATTGCGGCCGGCACCGCGCCGAACACGCGCGGGTATCTTGCCGGCTGGATCGCCAATCCGCAGCAGCTCAAGCCAGGCGTGCGCATGCCGGCGACGGGACTGTCCGCCTCCGATCTGCAGGCGGTCGTCGCCTACATGGAGATGCTCCGGTGAGCTACGAGAAGTCGCACGAAGGGCGTCACAAGCGGCGCGAGCCCGACTCGCGCCGGCCGCCCGTCGACCGACCGATAACACCCGACGATCTCACTCTGAAACGCGACGAGGTCGCCGTCGGGAAGGACGAGCATCCGATCGTCTCGGAGCGCGAGCGCCGCGAGCTGGAAGCGACGTGGGCGAACCCGCGCGGCTTCTGGGGCTGGCTGACGCACGCCGAGCACAAATCGATCGGCCGCCGGTTCCTCGTCACCGCGTTCGTGTTCTTCGCGCTCGGCGGCATCGAAGCGGCGCTGATGCGGCTGCAGCTCTCCACGCCAGAAAACAGGCTGATCGGGCCGGATCTCTACAACCAGCTCTTCACGATGCATGGCACGACGATGATGTTCCTGTTTGCCGTGCCGGTGATGCTGGCGCTCGGCGTGTACTTCGTACCGTTGATGGTCGGCGCGCGAGCCATCGCGTTTCCGCGCATGGTCGCGTTTGGCTACTGGATCTACCTCTTCGGCGGCATCTTCCTCTACGTGATGTTCTTCCTGAACGTAGGGCCGGACCAGGGCTGGTTCAGCTACGTGCCGCTGGCGGGGCCTGACTACGGGATCGGCAAGCGTCCGGACGTGTGGGCGCAGCTCATCACGTTCACCGAGGTCTCGGCGCTCGTCGTCGCGATCGCGCTCATCACCACGATCTTCAAGCTGCGTGCCCCGGGCATGGCGTTGAACCGCATTCCGCTCTTCGTCTGGGCGATCGCGGTCATGTCGTTCATGATTGTCTTCGCGATGCCATCGGTGGTCATCGCCAGCACGTGCCTGATCCTCGATCGCCTCGTCGGGACCCACTTCTTCAACCAGTCGGAAGGCGGCGACCCGCTCCTCTGGCAGCATCTCTTCTGGTTCTTCGCGCATCCCGAGGTCTACATCATCTTCCTGCCGGCGCAGGGACTGATGTCGACGCTCGTCGCGACGTTCTCGAAGCGGTCCGTGTTCGGCGAGCAGGCGCTGGTGCTCTCGCTCATCGCGACCGCCTTCATCGGCTTCGGCGTCTGGGTCCACCACATGTTCACCACGGGACTGCCGCAGCTCGGGCAGAGCTTCTTCACCGCGGCGAGCATCATGATCACGATTCCCACCGGCGTGCAGATCTTCTGCTGGATCGCGACCCTGTGGACCGGCCGCATCTCGCTGAAGACGCCGATGTACTACGTACTCGGCTTCTTCGGCGTGTTCGTGATCGGCGGCCTCACCGGCGTGATGCTTGCCGCCGTCCCACTCGACATGCAGGTCCACGACACCTTCTTCGTCGTCGCGCACCTGCACTACGTGCTGATTGGCGGATCCGTGTTTCCGCTGCTTGGCGCCATCCACTACTGGTTCCCGAAGATGACCGGCCGCATGATGAGCGAGCCTCTCGGGAAGACAGCATTCTGGGGCGTGTTCGCCGGGTTCAATCTCGTCTTTTTTCCGCAGCACATCCTCGGGCTGATGGGCATGCCGCGGCGCGTCTACACGTACACGCCGGAGACCGGATGGGGGCCGCTCAACTTCCTCCAGACAATCGGCGCCGTCATCCTCGCATTGTCGCTCGCGGTGTACCTCGTGAACGTGATCCTGAGCCTGCGGCGCGGGCTCGTCGCGCCGCGCAATCCGTGGGACGCGGCGACGCTCGAGTGGGCGACGACCTCGCCGCCGCCGCCCTACAACTTCGCGCCGCTGCCCACCGTCTCCGCTGCCGATCCGCTGTGGCACGATCCGCCGCTGCCGCCGGTCGTCGTGGGTGTCGGCAGCACCTGCCGCGAGATCCTGGTGACGCGGGTCATGGACGCGGAACCGGATCATCGCTACAAGCTGCCGGGGCCGTCGATCTGGCCGCTGGTGACGGCAGTCGCGCTGAGCGGACTCTTCATCGGCTCGATCTTCACGCCGTGGGCGGTCGTCTACGGGGCGATCCCCGTGACGGCGGCGATGATCAAGTGGTTCTGGCCGCGTCATGGCAAGTCGCCCGAGGAGCTGGAACGCGACATCGCCTCCGGCCACCTGAAGCCCAAGGAGCAGACGTCGTGACGCGGCAGACGATCGATGTCTCGCACCTGCAGGCGTACGGCTTCGGCCATCGCAGCGTGGCGTGGTGGGCGACGTTCGGCATCATCGCGATCGAAGGTAGCGTGTTCGCGCTGATGATCATGAGCTACCTGTATCTCAAGGGCCGCGTCCCGCACTGGCCCCCCGCTGCGTTTCCGCCGGATCTGACGTGGGGCACGATCAACACCCTGATCCTGCTGGCCTCCGCGATTCCCGCGCAGATCACCAAGTCGGCAGCCGAACGGCTGGAACTGCGCAAAGCGCGACGGTGGCTCGTCATCGCCGTCGCGTTCGGCCTCGCCTTCTGCGCGGTGCGCGTTCTCGAGTTCCAGACGCTGAACGTGTGGTGGGACGACAACGCCTACGGGTCGGTGGTCTGGACGCTGCTCGGCCTGCACACGGTGCACCTCGTCACCGACGTCATCGACTCGATCGTGCTGGCCGTGCTGCTGTTCACGGGCCCGCTCAGCGCGACGAAGCTGGTCGACACGAGCGAGAACTCGCTCTACTGGTGGTTCGTCGTGCTCTCCTGGCTGCCGATCTATGCGGTCATCTACATCGCGCCACGCGTCACATGACCGGAGGCGGCTGGCCGCGCTCTGGTCGGGCCTGCTGGCCGGACCCGTCGTGTGGCTGGTGCTGCTCGAGGTCGATTACGTGCTCGCCTACGTCGCGTGCGAGACGCGCCGCACGTGGTTCCTGTACGTCGCGGGACTCGCCGCCCTTCTTCTGGTTGCCGGCGTCGGCTACTGGGCGTGGCGGGCCGCCATCGACGACCCGCTCCAGCCCGATCGCGCAACACCGCCGCTCGGCGAGGAGACCGCGCTGGAGCGGGTGCGCTGGATGGTGATGGCCGGCATCATTTTCTCCGTCGGGTTCGCGCTGCTGATCCTCTCGATGCAGATTCCGATCATCGTGCTGCGGGTGTGTGACTGATGGAGCTGATCATCTGCCACTCGCTGCTGTCGGCTGCGTGGGGACAATGGCCTGCCGAGCCGGTCACGCTCGCGCTGCTGGTCGCGTCAGCGGCGATCTACGCTGCAGGGGTGTGGACGCTCTGGCGTCGCGCCGGCGTTGGCCGCGGGCTCGCCATCTGGCAGGTGACGGCGTTCGCCGGCGGACTGGCCACGCTCGCCATTGCGCTGCTCTCGCCGCTGGCGTGGCTCTCCGACGTGGTGTTTTCCGCGCACATGACGCAGCACGAGCTGCTGATGTTGATTGCCGCGCCGCTTCTCGTCATCGGCCAGCCGCTCTTCGCCGCGCTGTGGGCGCTGCCGCAGCGCGGGCGCGACAGGATCGCGGCGTGGACGAGGCGGCACACCGTAGTGCGCGCGTGGCGAACGCTCACGGCGCCGCTCACCGCGTTCCTGCTTCACGGCGCCGTGCTGTGGATCTGGCACATCCCCGTGCTGTTCGAGGCGGCGCTCGCCGATTGGGGGATTCATGCGTTCCAGCACGTCTCGTTCGTGCTCACGGCGTCGCTGTTCTGGTGGGGCATGATCCACGGCCGCTACGGCCGCATGGCGTACGGCGCCGCCGTGCTGTACGTGTTCCTCACCGCCGTCCACACGAGCGTGCTCGGCGCGCTGATGACCGTCGCCCCCACGGTGTGGTACCCGGCGTACGAGGCCGCGGCGCGGCCGTGGCGCATCGACGCGCTCGAGGATCAACAGCTCGCCGGGCTCGTCATGTGGATTCCGTCCGGTCTCGTGTTCATCGTGCTCGGCCTCGCGCTCTTCGCCGCATGGCTCGGCGAATCGGGCCGGCGCGTCGCGCTTGGCAGCATCGGCGCGCCGTCGCTGCCGCACGCGAGTGGTCACGATGCGAACTGATATGGAAAGACCGGTGTCAAGAGAAACGGTTGTTCGATAGCACTCCAAGGGCACGCCCGGCTTATGAGGCCATCCGGGCGTGCACGCTGTTGGGATCCAGTCAGCTGATCGGCTGAGCGGCAACGACGATGAATCACTCTGATATTCGCGGGTTGGCTACCGCATGACCGTGGTTCGTCGGGAGCTGCCTC
>JBMDXB010000054.1:0-29038 GCA_048594885.1 Vicinamibacterales bacterium | reverse complement strand
CCACGAGGTCGACTCGTCGGAGATGGCGTTCAAGATCGCCGGCTCGATGGCGTTCCAGGATGCCGCGAAGAAGGCCAGGCCGGTGCTGCTCGAGCCGATGATGCGCGTCGAGGTCGTGGTGCCGAAGGAGCACATGGGCGACGTGATGGGCAATCTCTCGAGCCGCCGCGGCCAGATCCAGTCGCAGGAGGATCGCGGCGGCACGCAGATCATCAACGCGCGCGTGCCGCTCTCCGAGATGTTCGGCTACGCGACGGACCTCCGCTCGCGTACGCAAGGCCGCGCGACCTACTCGATGCACTTCGACCGCTATGAGCCGGCGCCTTCAAACGTGAGTGAAGAAGTCGTGGCCCGCGTGCAGGGGAAGGTTTAGTCAATGCTGAATGCCAAATGCCGAATGCTGAATGGAATGTCCAATGAAGCATTCGCTATTTCAGCATTCATTCAGCATTTGGCATTCAGCATTCAGCATTGACGAGGACAGCGAAGAACATGGCGTCACCATTCAGCGACAAGATTCGGATCCGGCTCAAGGCGTACGACAACCGGGTGCTCGACCAGTCGACGACGGAAATCGTCGACACGGCGCGGCGCACGGGCGCGCGCCTCGCGGGGCCGATCCCGCTGCCGACGGAGAAGAACAAGTGGACCGTGCTCCGCTCGCCGCACGTCGACAAGAAGTCGCGCGAGCAGTTCGAGCTGCGCACGCACAAGCGGCTGATCGACATCTTCGAGCCGACGCCGCAGACGGTCGACGCGCTGATGAAGCTCGATCTGCCGGCGGGCGTGGACGTCGAGATCAAAGCGTTCGGCAAGGAACATAAGTAGTGCCGCTGTTCGCTGATCGCTGATCGCTGTTCGCTGATCGGGATTGCTGATTGACGATGTCGTAGACAATCGCGAACAGCGAACAGCGAACAGCGAACAGCGAACAGCGATCAGCGATCAGCGACAGGAATCGCAGCGATGCTTACCGGAATTATTGGCAAGAAAGTCGGAATGACGCAGGTGTTCGCGCAGGACGGCACCGTGACGCCCGCCACCGTCATCAAGGCGGGCCCGTGCGTCGTCGTGCAGGCGAAGGCGGCGACGACCGACGGCTACGAGTCGGTGCAGCTCGGCCTGGTCGAGGAGCGCCCCGCGCGGGTGAACAAGCCGACGGCGGGCCACTTCACGAAGGCCGGCGTGCCGCCGACGCGGGTGCGCCGCGAAGTGAAGGTCGCGGCCGGCACGGACGCGCCGAAGGCGGGCGAGCAGGTGCTCGTCAACGCCGTGTTCAACAACGGCGACCGCGTCGACGTGATCGGCGTGACGCGCGGCAAGGGCTTCCAGGGCGTCGTCAAGCGCCACCACTTCGGCGGCGGCGCGGCGACGCACGGATCGATGTTCCACCGCGCGCCCGGCTCGATCGGGGCGTCCTCGTACCCGTCGCGCGTGGTCAAGGGCATGCGCGCCGCGGGCCGCATGGGCGCGGATCGCGTCACGATTCGCAATTTGAAGGTGGTGCAGGTCGACGCCGAGAACAACCTGCTCGTCGTGCACGGTGCCGTACCCGGCGCGCCCGGCGGCTACGTGATCGTCCGCAAGGCGATCGCCGCCAAGCCGGAGCCGAAGCCGCAGGTGGAGAAGCCGTCGAAGGCGATGAAGGGCAAGAAGTAACGCCGCTGGCCGCTGAGCGCCGTGCGCTGTCCGACCGGACAGCGGACAGCGGACAGCGGATCGCGGATCGCGGATCGCGACAGGATGGAAGACATGACGCTCGATATCGTCAATTCGCAGAACGAGAAGGTCGGCGCGCTGGAGCTCAACGACGCCGTGTTCGGCGGGCGCGTGAAGACCCATCTGATCTGGCAGTCGGTCGTGCAGCAGAACGCGGCGGAGCGGCGCGGCACGCACGCGACCAAGAACCGCGCGCTGGTGAGCGGCAGCGGCAAGAAGCCGTGGAAGCAGAAGGGCACCGGCCGCGCGCGCGTCAGCGAGATCCGCAACCCGCTGTGGCGCAAGGGCGGCACCGTGTTCGGACCGCAGCCGCGCAGCTACGAATTCGACATCCCGAAGAAGGTCCGCCGCGGCGCGCTGGTGGCGGCGCTGGCGCAGAAGATCCAGGACGGCGCGGTGATCGTCGTCGATCGGCTGGAGTCGGCCGAGCGGAGGACGAAGGGGACGGCCGAGATGCTGAAGCGCGTCGGCGCGACCGGCAAGACGCTCGTCGTCGACGTGAAGCCGGACGACGGGTTTGCGCTGTCGGCGCGCAACATCGCCGGCGTGAAGGTGGTGGCGAGCTCGCGCGTGACCGCGCGCGACGTCATCGACACCTCGCACGTCGTCGCCACGCGCGAGGCGCTCGAGAAGCTGCAGGAATCGCTGGGATAAAGGCCATGAAACTGACCGACGTAATCAAGCGTCCGCTCGTGACCGAGAAGACGACGCTGCTGCGCGAGGACGGGCGGACGCTCGTGTTCGAGGTGGCGGCCGGCGCGACCAAGGTGGACATCAAGCGGGCGGTGGAGAAGCTCCTCGGCTCGAAGGTCGAGGGCGTTCGGACCGCGATCGCGCACGGAAAGATGAAGCGGCAGGGCCGTTTCGTGGGCCAGCGCTCCGACTGGAAGAAGGCCTACGTGAAGCTGCGCGAGGGCGAAACGGTTCCGGAGTTCCTGGAAGGCGCGTAATGCTGAATGCCGAATGCCAAACGCTGATTCTTCAGCATTCAGCATCCAGCATTCGGCATTGACAAGGATCAGGGAAATGCCAATTCGAAACTACAAGCCGACGTCGTCGGGCCGCCGGTTCCAGACCGTGCAGGTGTTCGACGACATCACGACGACCGAGCCGCACAAGCCGCTGGTCGAGCCGCTGCACAAGTCCGGCGGCCGCAACAACCGCGGCGAGCTCACCTCCTGGTGGCGCGGCGGCGGGCACAAGCGCGCGTATCGCGTGATCGACTTCAAGCGTGACAAGCGCGACATCCCGGCGAAGGTGTCGACGGTCGAATACGACCCGAACCGCTCGGCGCGCATCGCGCTGCTGACCTACGCGGACGGCGAGAAGCGCTACATCCTGCAGCCGCTCGGCCTCAAGGTGGGCGACACGATCGTCGCCGGCGAGAACGTCGACATCCTGCCGGGGAACGCGCTGCCGCTGAAGAACATCCCGCTCGGCACGATGATCCACAACGTCGAGCTGAAGCCGGGCAAGGGCGGGCAGATCGCGCGCAGCGCCGGATCGGCGGTGCAGCTCGTGGCGAAGGAAGGCGAGTACGCCTCCGTGAAGATGCCGTCGGGTGAGATCCGCAAGATCAACATGGAGTGCCTGGCGACGATCGGCCAGGTCGGCAACGTCGACCACGAGAACGTCGCGATCGGCAAGGCGGGCCGGAGCCGATGGCTGGGCAAGCGGCCGCACAACCGCGGCGTCACGATGAACCCTGTGGATCACCCGCACGGCGGCGGCGAAGGCAAGACGTCGGGCGGACGCCACCCGGTGTCGCCGTGGGGCGTGCCGACGAAGGGATACAAGACGCGGAACCGCAAGCAGACGGACCGCTTCATCGTGCAGCGGCGGAAGAAGTAGGCAGTAGGCAGTAGGCAGTAGGCAGTAGGCAGTAGGCAGTAGGCAGTAGGCAGTAGGCAGTAGGCAGTAGGCAGTAGGCAGTAGGCAGCGAGCTATGAGCAGATCACTCAAGAAGGGTCCCTTCGTCGATGTTCCGCTTCTCGAGAAAGTGGAAGTGATGAATCGCGCGGGGGAGAAGAAGGTCATCAAGACCTGGTCGCGCCGATCGACCGTCGTGCCGGAGATGGTGGGCCACACCATCGCGGTGCACAACGGCAAGAAGTTCATCCCGGTCTACATCACCGAGAACATGGTCGGCCACAAGCTCGGCGAGTTCGCGCCGACGCGCGTGTTCAAGGGACACACGACCAAGGCCGACAAGGCGGCGCAGGTGGCGGCCGCGGCGCCGGCCGGCGCGCCGAAGGCGGGTGGCTAATGGCCGTCCAGGCACAGGCAACGGCGAAGTACATCCGCACCTCCGCGCAGAAGGCGGGCCTCGTGCTCGACCTGATTCGCGGCCGTGACGTGAACGCCGCGCTCGCGACGCTGCGCTTCGCGCGCAAGGGCGTGGCGAAGGACATCGAGAAGGTCCTGCGGTCGGCGATCGCCAACGCGCAGCAGAAGGAAGGGTTCGGCGGCGACGTCGAGCGCCTCTTCGTGCAGGCGGCGTACGCGAACCAGGGGCCGTCGCAGAAGCGGATCCGTCCCGCCCCGATGGGGCGCGCGTTCCGCGTTATCAAGCGGACGGCGCACCTGACCGTGCAGGTCGCCGAGCGGCCGCAGAAGGTCGTGGCGCAGCCGGTGGAAGGCGCGCCGAAGCGCGCCCGCGGCGCCAAGCCGAAGGCAAAGCCCGCGGGAGCTCGCAAGCGCGCGACGGGCGCGAGGAAGACGGCAAAGACACAGACGTAGGTGTACGTAGGGCGGGACTTCAGTCCCGCCAAAGGAAACTGAATGGGTCAGAAAGTTCATCCGCACGGATTTCGGCTCGGCTTCAACAAGACGTGGCGCTCGCGCTGGTTCGCGGACCGCGACTACGCGAAGCTGCTCCACGAGGATCTCAAGCTGCGCGACGCGCTCAAGGAGCGATTCGCGCACGCCGGCGTCTCGAAGATCGAGATCGAGCGCGCCGCCAACAAGCTGAAGATCGACATCCACACCTCGCGCCCGGGCATCATCATCGGCCGCAAGGGGACGGAGGTCGACAAGCTGAAGCAGGAGATCCAGAAGAAGACCAGCCGCGAGGTCTTCATCAACATCCAGGAGATCCAGAAGCCGGAGCTCGATGCGCAGCTCATCGCCGAATCGGTGGCGATGCAGCTCGAAAAGCGCGTCGCCTTCCGCCGCGCGATGCGCAAGGCGGTCGAGTCGGCGCTGCGCTTCGGCGCGCGCGGCATCAAGGTGCGCGTGTCCGGGCGGCTGAACGGCGCCGAGATCGCGCGCTCCGAGTGGTACCTGCACGGCCAGCTGCCGCTGCAGACGCTGCGCGCAGACATCGACTACGGCTTCGCCGAGGCGTTCACGACCTACGGCGCCATCGGCGTCAAAGTCTGGTTGTACAAGGGCGAGCGTCTCGTGCCGCGCATCGGACGAGAAGAAGATTACCGGGCTCCGCGCCGCGCGGCTCGGGCGTAGGGTCAATGCTGAATGCTGAATGCCAAATGCTGAATGGGGTGCTGCTTTCCTCATTCGAACATTCCGGCATTTTCAGCATTTGGCATTCAGCATTCAGCATTGACGAGGATTGCGCATTATGTTGATGCCCAAGAAAGTCAAATACCGGAAACAGCAGCGCGGCCGCATGCGCGGCAAGGCGTGGCGCGGCGGGGACGTGTCGTTCGGCGACTACGGCCTCAAGGCGCTCGAGCCGGCCTGGATCACCGATCGCCAGATCGAGGCGGCGCGCGTGGCGATGACCCGGTTCATCAAGCGCGGCGGCAAGATCTGGATCCGCGTGTTCCCGGACAAGCCGATCACGAAGAAGCCGCAGGAAACCCGAATGGGCAAGGGCAAGGGCGCGCCCGAGCAGTGGGTGTGCGTCGTCCGGCCCGGACGGATCCTGTTCGAGATGGAGGGGGTCAACGAGACGGAGGCGCGCGAAGCGATGCGCCTGGCGGCCGCGAAGCTCCCGATCCGGACGAAGTTCGCGACCCGGTTCGCGGAGGAGAAGGCGTCATGAAGGTCGCGGAGATCCGTGAGTTCGACGTCGACGCGTTGCGCCAGCGCGAGAAGGAGATCGACGATCAGCTGTTCCGCCTGCGGATCCAGAAGTCGATGGGTCAGCTCGAGGCGGGCCAGAAGATGAAGACGCTCCGGCGCGATCTGGCGAAGATCAAGACGGTGCTGCGGGAGAAGGGAACGCGGTAATGGCGAGCAAAGCGGAAGTCACAGGTGTGGTCGTCAGCGACAAGATGGACAAGACGGTGAAGGTCGCCGTCGAGCGGCAGGTCCGCGACCCGCTCTACGGGAAGACGCAGCGCCGCACCTCCACCTTTCTGGCGCACAACGAGGCCAATGACGCGAAGGTCGGCGATCGCGTCGCCATCGTCGAGAGCCGTCCGCTCAGCCGCCGCAAGCGGTGGGTCGTGACGCGCGTGGTCGAGAAGGCGAAGGAGATCTAGCCATGATTCAGATGCGATCGATTCTCGACGTCGCCGACAACTCCGGCGCGCGGAAGATTGCCATCATCAACCCGATCGGCGGATCGACCGGACGCTACGCGCGGCTCGGCGACATTGTCACCGCGTCGGTGAAGGAAGCGACCCCGGATTCCACCGTGAAGAAGGGACAGGTCGTGAAGGCGGTCATCGTCCGCACGCGCAAGGAGCAGCGGCGGAAGGACGGCAGCTACATCCGGTTCGACCGCAACGCCGCCGTGCTCATCAACGACCAGAAGGAGCCGATCGGGACGCGCGTATTCGGCCCGGTGGCGCGTGAGCTGCGCGAGCGCAAGTTCATGAAAATTATTTCGCTTGCTCCTGAAGTGCTGTAGCGAGCGTGACAACTCCCAATGGGCCAACTCCCAAGGGCCAAACGGGGTCAATGCCCAAAGGCCAAAGGGCCAACTCCCAAAGACCAAGCTCGAGTGTTGGGAGTTGGAAGTTGGGAGTTGGAAGTTTGGAGTTGGGAGTTTGGAGTTGGGAGTTGGACACGTGGAAGTTGGCAGTTGGTCCTTGGGAGTTGACAAGCGTTTAGGAAGAAGAGATGTCGAGATTAGCGACACCCATTAGGAGAAACGACAACGTCGTTGTTGTGACCGGAAAGGATCGCGGCAAGCGCGGGCGCGTGCTGAAGGTCCTGCCGGAGAAGAACCGCCTGGTCGTCGAAGGCGTGAATTTCATCAAGCGCCACACGAAGCCGAACCCGCAGCGCCAGATCAAGGGGGGCGTGGTCGAGCGCGAGGCGCCGCTGCACGCCTCCAACGTGCAGCTCGTGTGCCCCGAATGCGGCAAGCCGACGCGCATCGGGCGGAAGATCCTGGGCGACGGCCGCAAGGTCCGCATCTGCCGGAAGTGCGAGGGAGTGGTAGACAAATGAGCCGGCTGAGACAGCGGTACGAACAAGACGTGATTCCGGCGCTCCGCAAGGAGTTCGGCTACAAGAACGTGATGGCGATCCCGAAGATCGAGAAGGTGGTCGTCAACATGGGCCTCGGCGAGGCGACGCAGAACGCGAAGATCGTCGACGCCGGCGCCGACGAGATCGCGCGCGTCACCGGCCAGAAGCCGGTCATCACGCGCGCCAAGAAGTCGATCGCGCAGTTCAAGGTGAGAAAAGGGATGCCGATCGGGACGATGGTGACCCTGCGCGGCGAGCGCATGTGGGAGTTCCTCGACCGGCTGATCTCGGTGGCGCTGCCGCGCGTCCGCGACTTCCGCGGCGTGTCGCCGCGCGGGTTCGACGGCCGCGGCAACTACACGCTCGGCCTGAAGGACCAGTTGCTGTTCCCCGAGATCGACTACATGAAGGTCGACAAGGCGCGCGGCATGAACATCTCGGTCGGCACGTCGGCGAAGACCGACGAGGAATCGCGGAAGCTGCTGCAGCTTCTCGGGATGCCGTTCAGGAATCAGTAGGCAGTAGGCAGTAGGCAGTAGGCAGTAGGCAGTAGGCAGACAGGAAAGAAACGAATGGCCACAACCGCCAAGATCGCCAAGGAAGCCAGGACCCCGAAGTACAAGATCCGCCTGAGGAACCGCTGCCAGCGGTGCGGCCGGCCGCGGGCGTACCTGAGGAAGTTCGCGCTCTGCCGTCTCTGCTTCCGCAAGCTCGCGCTGGAAGGGGACATCGCCGGCGTGACGAAGAGCAGCTGGTAGCACGTGGCGCGTAGCACGTAGCTCGTATTTCAAGGTTCAAGCACTATGACTGATCCAATCGCAGACATGCTGTCGCGCATCCGCAACGCGACGATCCAGCGCCACCCGCGTGTCGACATGCCGTCGTCGCGGCTGAAGGTGGAAATCGCGCGGATCCTCGAGGGCGAGGGTTACATCGCCGGCTTCAAGGTCGTCGAGGCGAAACCGGGCGAGCGCGCGCAGGCGCAGCTCCGCATGTTCCTCAAGTACGGCCCGCGCGGCGAGCGTGTGATCACCGGCATCGAGCGGGTGAGCCGCCCGGGACGCCGCGTCTACTTCGGGCGCGACGAAGTGCCCGAGGTGCTCGCCGGCCTGGGCACGAGCATCCTGACGACCTCGCGCGGCGTCATGACCGGCCGCGAGGCGGTCAAGGCGGGCGTCGGTGGCGAGGTCCTCTGTAACGTCTGGTAAGCGTCAATGCTGAATGCCAAATGCCGAATGCTGAATGCGAGGGAACGGAGGCGCCGGAGTCTCCGTTCGCTCCGTATCCTCTTTTCAGCATTCGGCATTTGGCATTCAGCATTGACAAGGAATCAGTAATGTCACGAATTGGCAAGAAACCCATTGCGATCCCGAAGGGCGTCAAGATCGACGTCAAGCCGGGCGCCGTCGAGGTGCAGGGGCCGAAGGGCAAGCTGCTGCAGGCGCTGCCGGCCGGCATCGGCTTCGAAGTGGAAGGCGACGCCCTCCACGCGAAGGCGCTGCGTGACGACCCGGAGCTCGGGAAGTTCCACGGCCTGGCGCGCAGCCTCGTGGCCAACGCCGTCCGCGGCGTCACCGAGGGCTTCAAGAAGGAGCTCGACATCGTCGGCGTCGGCTACCGCGCGGAGCTGAAGGGCAAGCAGGTGCACTTCGCGCTCGGTTACTCGCATCCCGTCGTGTTCGACATCCCGCAGGGGATCGACGTCGCGATCGACAAGCAGACGCACATCACCGTGACGGGCATCGACCGCCAGGCGGTCGGCCAGGTCGCGGCGAACATTCGCCGGCTGCGCAAGCCGGACCCCTACAAGCAGAAGGGCGTCCGCTACACCGGTGAAGTGCTGAAGAAGAAGGCCGGCAAGACCGGCGCCAAGTAGGGCGGAACTTCAGTTCCGCCGAGACAGAGCCATGAAGATCAACACGAAGAAGGACCGCCGGGTACGGATTGCGCTCAGGCAACGCAAGCGGATCGCCGGGACGAGCGAGCGGCCGCGGCTGCGCGTATTTCGGAGCGTGTCGCACATCTACGCGCAGGTCATTGATGATATGTCCGGCACGACGATCGCTTCGGCCGCCAGCACCGAGCCGGCGCTGAAGCCGCAGTTGAGCGGGCCGGCGCGGCCCGGCAACAAGGCGGGCGCGCAGCTGCTGGGGCGGACAATTGCCGAGCGCCTGAAGGCGAAGGGCATCACGCGCGTCGTGTTCGACCGCGGAGGCTTCCTGTATCACGGACGGATTCGCGCCGTGGCCGAAGCGGCGCGCGAAGCAGGCCTGGAGTTTTAGCGAACAGCGATCGGCGATCAGCGATCGGCGATCGGCGAACAGCGAAGGAACCCATGAAGGAATCACGCGAAAAGATCGACGCGTCGCTGCTCGATCTCAAAGACACGGTCGTCAACATCAGCCGCGTCACCAAGGTCGTCAAGGGCGGCAAGAACCTCAGTTTCAGCGCGCTCGTCGTCGTCGGCGACGGCCACGGCGTGGTTGGCTTCGGCGTCGGCAAGGCGAAGGAAGTGCCCTCGGCGATCAAGAAGGGCATCGAGGCGGCGAAGAAGTCGCTGATTCGCGTGCCGCTCCAGGGCACGACGGTGCCGCACCCGGTGCTCGGACGCTTCGGCGCCGGGCAGGTGCTGCTCAAGCCGGCGCCCGAGGGCACGGGCATCATCGCCGGCGGCGCCGTGCGCGCGGTCGTCGAGTCGGCCGGCATCCAGAACGTGCTGACCAAGTCGATCGGCTCCGCCAATCCGCACAACGTCGTGCGCGCGACCTTCTCCGGCCTGAGCATGCTCAAGGATCCGGGCGCCGTGCGGAAGCTGCGCGGCAAGGAAGAGGAAGTCGAGGCGACGGCGTAATGGCGAAGCGGGCAGCGAAGAAGGCGTCCGGCGGAGCGAGGGTGAAAGTCACGCTCGCCAGGCGGCCGATCGACAAGAAGCAGGCGACGGTGGTCGAGAGCATGGGCCTCCGCCGCATCCGCCACAGCGTGGAGCTTCCCGACACGCCGGAAACGCGCGGCATGATCTTGAAGGTTCGTCACCTGGTGACGGTGGGCTAGCGGAAACTCCCAACTCCCAAAGGACGAACTACCAAGTTGGGCTTTGGTCTTTGGGATGTTGGGAATTGACAGAGACACGCATATGCACCTCAGTAATCTGCGTCCTCCCAAGGGCGCCAAGCACGCAAAGAAGCGGATCGGCCGCGGCCAGGGCTCCGGCCAGGGCAAGACGGCGGGCCGTGGCCACAAGGGCGCGAAGTCGCGTTCCGGCTTCAAGCACAAGCGCGGGTTCGAAGGCGGCCAGATGCCGCTGCACCGCCGCGTGCCGAAGCGCGGATTCCACAATCCGTTCCGCGAGGAGTTCGAGGTTGTGAACCTCGACACGCTCGCCGATCGGTTCGAGGCCGGCACGGAGATCACGCCGGAGCTGTTGCGCGAGCGCGGCCTAGTCGGACGCCAGGGGCCGGTGAAGGTGCTCGCTCGCGGCGATATCTCGAAAGCGCTGACCGTCCGCGCGCACAAGTTCAGCGGCAAAGCTGCTGAGAAGATCGCCGCCGCCGGCGGCCGCGCCGAGGTGCTCGCGTAATGATCGAAAGCCTGAAGAACGTTTTCGCGGTTGCGGACCTTCGCAAGCGCGTGCTGTTCACGCTCGGGCTGCTGGCCGTGTACCGCGTCGGCAGCCACATCGCGACGCCGGGAATAAACAAGGAAGCCCTGGCGCAGCTGGCCGATCAGGCGAAGAACACGATGTTCGGCCTCTACGACATGTTCTCGGGGCAGAACCTGTCGCAGATGACGATCTTCGCGCTGGGCATCATGCCTTACATCAGCGCGTCGATCATCCTGCAGCTGTTGACGGTCGTCTGGCCGTACCTCGAGCGGCTCTCGAAGGAAGGCGAGCTGGGCCGCCGGAAAATCACCCAGTACACGCGCTACGGCACCATCGTCCTGAGCATCGTCCAGGCCTTCGGCATCGCCATCTTCCTCGAGAAGACGACGGCGCTCGACGCCGGGCCGGCGCTGGTCAACGATCCCGGCTGGCCGTTCCGGTTGATGACGATCCTGACGCTGACAACCGGCAGCGCGTTCGTCATGTGGCTCGGCGAGCAGATCACCGAGCGCGGCATCGGCAACGGCATGTCGCTCATCATTTTCGCGGGCATCATCGTCGGCTTCCCGCAGGGTGTGTTCACCACCCTCGACCAGATGCGCACGGGGCAGATGACGCTGTTCCGGATCGTGTTCCTGATGGCGCTGATGGTCCTCGTCATCGCCGCGATCGTGTTCGTCGAGCGGGGGCACCGGCGCGTCGTCGTGCAGTACGCGAAACGCATGGTCGGCCGCCGCATGTACGGCGGCTCGAGCACGCACATCCCGCTCAAGGTGAACACGGGCGGCGTCATCCCGGTGATCTTCGCGTCGTCGATTCTGGCGTTCCCCGCGACGTTCGGGCAGGCGGTGGCCTCCGACAGCTGGCTGCGCGGGCCGCTCGATCAGATCGCGCCGGGCATGCCGCTCTACAACCTGCTGTACATCGCGGGCATCATCTTCTTCTGCTACTTCTACACGGCGATCATCTTCAACCCGGATGACGTCGCCGAGAACATGCGGAAGTACGGCGGCTTCATCCCGGGCATCCGGCCCGGGAAGCGCACGGCGGAGTACATCGACACGATCCTGACGCGGCTGACGCTCGTGGGCGCCATCTACCTGGCGATCGTCGCGATTCTGCCGCAGTGGCTGATGACCGGCTTCAACGTCGCGCCGATCCCCTGGATAGGCCCGAAGCTGGACGTGTGGCTGCCGGAGTTCGTCACGCAGGGCCTCAACGTCACGTTCTACTTCGGCGGCACGTCGCTGCTGATCATCGTCGGCGTGGCGATGGACACGGTGCAGCAGGTCGAGTCGCAGCTCATCATGCGGCACTACGATGGGTTCATGAAGAAGACGCGAATCCGGGGACGCCGGGGTTAGCGAGTGAGGCCGCGGCAGAGCGTGCGGGCCCTGAACGTCGTCATGCTCGGCCCGCCCGGCGCGGGCAAAGGGACGCAGGCCGATCGGCTCGCGCGAGCGAGGCAGCTGCCCAAGGTTTCGACGGGCGACATCCTGCGCGAGGCCGTGCAGGCGGGGACCGAGCTGGGGAAGGTCGCCAAGCAGACGATGGAAGCCGGGAATCTCGTCAGCGACGACGTGATGATCGGCATCGTCGGCGAGCGCCTGGGCCAAGCCGACGCGCGCCGCGGCTTCGTGCTCGACGGCTTTCCGCGCACCGTGCAGCAGGCCGCCGCGCTCGATCGGATGATGGACGGCCGCGGGCCGCTCATCGTCATCGACATCGTCGTGCCCGAGGAGGTGCTCGTCCGGCGCCTGGCGACGCGGCGCATCTGCAGCAAGTGCGGCGCGAACGCGGCGGTCGAGTGGACGACGGCGTGCCTGGAGTGCGGCGGCCCGCTGGTGACGCGCGTCGACGACGGCGTCGCGATCGTGCGGGAGCGCCTGAAGGTGTACCAGCGGCAGACCAAGCCGCTCGTGGATTACTACTCGGCACGGCCGACGTTCCGGACGATCAACGGCAATCAGCCGCCGGACGTGGTGACCGCGCAGGTGCAGGCCGCGGTCGCGACGGCGGTCGGCGGAGGAGCAGCCCTGTGATCGTCTGCAAGTCGCCCGCGGAGATCGAGCGGATGCGCACGGCCAACGCGCTCGTCGCCGACGTCCTCGCCGAGCTCGCGCGCATGGTCGCTCCCGGCGTGACGACGGCGGATCTCGACGCCGCGGCGGAGAAGCTGGTGCGGGCGGCCGGCGCTGAGCCGGCGTTCAAGGGATACCGCGGGTATCCCTGCACGCTGTGCGCGTCGGTGAACGATCAGGTGGTGCACGGCATCCCGTCGAAGCGGAAGCTGGTCGAGGGGGACATCGTCTCGCTCGACATGGGCGTGAAGCTGAACGGCTTCTTCGGCGATTCGGCCGTGACGGTGCCGGTCGGCACGGTCTCGCCCGAGGTCCAGCGGCTGCTGCGGGTGACGCAGGAGGCGCTGGCGAAGGGGATTGCGCAGGTGCGGCTGGGCGGGCGCGTGTCGGACATCGGCCACGCGATCCAGGAGCACGTGGAAACGAACGGGTTCTCGGTCGTTCGCGAGTTCGTCGGCCACGGCATCGGCGCGGCGCTTCACGAGGAGCCGCAGATCGCCAACTACGGCGAGCCCGGGCGCGGGCCGCGGCTGGCCGAGGGCATGGTGCTCGCGATCGAACCGATGGTGAACATGGGCCGTCCGGCGGTGAAGGTGCTCGCGGACGGCTGGACGGCGGTGACGCGCGACGGCAGCCTGTCGGCGCACTTCGAACACACCGTCGCGGTCACGAGGAACGGGCCGCGGGTGTTGACGGACCGGGGCGTTCCGGCGCCGAGCGCGACGTAGAGAGAGGCTGTCTTGGCCTTTGGTCTTTGGGACTTGGCCGTTGCAGGCCGCCGTCTTTCCGCGGCCTGCTCGTGACGGAGCACGACGGGCGCGACGAGCGCGCGGCGGGCGTCGAAGGCACGGTGGTGGAGCTGCTGCCCTATGGGCTCTACCGGGTGCGGATCGAGCGGCAGCGCGAGGTCGTGGCGCACGCCCCGGGTGGGCCGGGCCGGAATTTCATCCGGCTCGTCGTCGGCGATCGCGTGCGGCTGGAACTGTCGCCGCGCGATCTGACGCGCGGGCGGATAGTGGAGAAGATCTGAAGGGTGAATGGTGAATGGTGAATGGTCAATGGTGAATGGTCAGTGGTGAATGGTCATTCGCCATTCACCATTCACGATTCACCATTCGCTACTCGATCGCGAGGGTTTATGAAAGTCCGAGCGTCCGTGAAACGGATTTGCGACAAGTGCAAGATCGTGCGCCGCCGCGGCGTGGTGCGCGTGATCTGCACCAATCAGAAACACAAGCAGCGACAGGGATAGTGGGCCGTATGCAGTATGCAGTAGGCAGTATGCAGTATGCAGTAGGCAGTGGAGAACGCGGAGCTCGCGGAGAATCCTTGCTGGCTGCTGGCTGCCTACTGCTACCTGCCTTCTGCCTACCGCCTACTGCCTACTGACAAGGAACAGAGAACATGGCACGTATTGCTGGTATCGACCTGCCGCGCACGAAGCGGATCGAAGTCGGGCTGACCTACATCTACGGAATCGGGCGGAAGCGCTCGAACGACATCCTCACCGCGGCAGGCGTGAGCCCGGACGTCCGCGTCAAGGATCTGTCCGAGGACGACGTCCGCAAGATCAGCCGGGTGATCGAGGAGCAGGGCGGCGTCGAAGGAGACCTCCGCAAGGAAGTCTCGATGAACATCAAGCGGCTGATGGAGATCGGCAGCTGGCGTGGCATGCGCCACCGCCGCAACCTGCCGGTGCGCGGCCAGCGGACGCGGACCAACGCGCGGACGCGCAAGGGCCCGCGCAAGGGCGCGATCGCCAAGAAGAAGACGGTATAGGTCGCGATCAGCGATCAGCGATCAGCGATCAGCGATCAGCGATCAGCGATCAGCGATCAGCGATCAGCGATCAGCGATCAGCGAACAGCGAGACAAGAATGGCAAAGAACGAACCAGTTGACGCAACAGCACAGCCCGAAGGCGGGAAGAAGCCGGCGGGACGACCCGCGAAGAAGAAGACGTTCAAGAAGCGCGGCGAGAAGCGCGTGGTGCACCACGGCTTCGCCCACATCCAGGCGTCCTTCAACAACACGATCGTGACGATCACGGACAGCGAGGGCGCCGTGATTGCGTGGTCGAGCGCCGGCGGCATCGGCTTCAAGGGTTCGCGCAAGGGAACGCCGTTCGCGGCGACCCAGGCGGCGATCGCGGCCGGCAACGCGGCGAAGGCGTTCGGCCTGCGCAGCGTCGAGGTGCGGGTGAAGGGACCGGGCGCCGGCCGCGAGTCGGCCATCCGTGCGCTGCAGACGATCGGCATCGACGTCAAGTCGATCCGCGACGTCACGCCGATCCCGCACAATGGCTGCCGGCCTCCGAAACGCCGGCGAGTGTGACGGCGTTTCCTCGGCCGCTGTCAACTCCCAAAGGAGCCAAAGGCCAACCTCCAAGGTTGGGAATTCCCAAGTGTGGCCTTTGGGAGTTGGTGGTTGGGAGTTGATGGATTTGGGAGTTGGTAGTTGGCTCCTTGGGAATTGACTTAACGCAAGGATAGAGAATGGCTCGATACATCGGAGCGGTGTGCAGGCTGTGCAGACGTGAAGGCATGAAGCTCTTTCTGAAGGGAGAGCGCTGCTACACGGAGAAGTGCGCGATCGAGAAGCGCAACCTGCCGCCGGGGCAGCATGGCAAGCTGCGGAAGGCCAAGCTGGTCGGCTACGGCCTGCAGCTGCGCGAGAAGCAGAAGGTGAAGCGCATCTACGGCGTGCTCGAGAACCAGTTCCGCCGCTACTTCGAGATGGCGGACCGGCAGCGCGGCATCACCGGCGAGACGCTGCTGCAGCTGCTCGAGCGGCGTCTCGACAACGTCGTCTATCGGCTCGGTTTCGCCACGTCCCGGCCGCAGGCGCGCCAGCTCGTTCGCCACGGCCACTTCACGGTCAACGGCAAGAAGGTGGACGTGCCGTCGTTCTCGGTCAAGGCGGGCGACGTCGTCGCGGTGCGCGGCGGCAGCGCGGAGAACACCGCGATTCAGCACGCGATGGAGGAGGTCAAGGGCCGCGGGATCCCGGAGTGGATCTCGTTCGACCCCGGCACGCTGAGCGGCCGTATCGCCTCGCTGCCGACGCGCGAGCAGATCAACCTGCCGGTACAGGAACAGTTGATCGTCGAGCTGTACTCGAAGTAGGCCCGACCTTCAGGTCGGGCGTCTTCGAGTCGGCTTCCAAGTAGTCCACCACCCGCAGCCAAACCAGACCCGCGGTGGGAGGTGGTGGACGAAACGGCGGGTCTGGCGGCATCCACAGTCGGATGCCTGAACCGAAGGGACAGATGACATGCTCTGGAAAGGATTTCAGCGGCCCAAGCGGCTGGAGCTCGAGCGCGAGACGCTGACGGACCGGTTCGGCCGGTTCTACGCGCAGCCGTTCGAGCGCGGATTCGGGACCACCATCGGCAACGCGCTGCGGCGCGTGCTGCTCTCTTCGATCGAGGGGGCGGCCGTCACGGCGGTGAAGATCGACGGCGTGCTTCACGAGTTCTCGCCGATCCCCGGCGTGGTCGAGGACGCGACGGACATCATCCTGAATCTGAAGCAGATCCCGCTGAAGATGCACGTCGACACGACGAAGACGCTGTATCTGCGCGTAGACAAGGGGGGCGAGGTTCGCGCCCGCGACATCGAGACCGACGCGGACGTCGAGATCCTCGAGCCGGACGCGCACATCGCGACGGTGGCCGAGCACGGCAAGCTGCACATGGAGATGCGCGTTAAGCGCGGCCGCGGCTACGTGTCGGCGGACAAGAACTTCGACGAAGACCTCGGTATCGGCTGGATCCCGATCGACTCGGTGCACTCGCCGATCAAGAAGGTCAACTACCTCGTCGAGGCGGCGCGCATCGGCCAGGCGACCGACTACGACAAGCTGACGGTGGACGTGTGGACGAACGGCTCGGTGACGCCGCGCGACGCGGTGTCGCTGTCGGCGAAGCTGATTCGCGATCACCTGAACATCTTCATCAACCTCGAGGACGCCGGCGACCTGCAGCTCGATGCGGCCGCCGATCAGCCGCGCGCCGCGCTCAACGAGAACCTGGACAAGAGCGTCGAGGAGCTGGAGCTCTCGGTCCGCTCCTACAACTGCCTGAAGAACGCGAACATCCGGACGATCCGCGAGCTCGTGCAGAAGACCGAGGGCGAGATGCTGAAGACGAAGAACTTCGGCCGCAAGTCGCTCAACGAGATCAAGGAAATCCTGGGCGGCATGGGGCTCAGCCTCGGCATGCGGCTGGATCAGCCGGCCCACACGCAGGAATAACGCCGCCGATCGCTGTTCGCGGATCGCTGTTCGCCATTGTGACCGGCGATCGGCGATCGGCGATCAGCGATCGGCGATCAGCGATCAGCGATCAGCGATCAGCGATCAGCGGCAAGGACACGAACATGCGACACAGAGTAAGTCACCGCAAACTCGGCCGCGTGACGGAGCACCGCATCGCGATGCTCCGCAACCAGGCCACCGCCCTCCTCCGCCACGAGCGGATCGAGACGACGGTGCCGCGCGCGAAGGAGCTGCGGCCATTCGTCGAGCGGATCATCACGATCGCGAAGCGCGGCCTCGCAGCCGGCGACGGCAACGGCAAGGCGCTGCACGCACGCCGGCTCGTGCTCCAGGACATCCACGACCGCGACGTCGTCAGCAAGCTGTTCGACACGATCGCGCCGCGCTTCGTCGAGCGGCCGGGCGGCTACACGCGCATCCTGCGCGTCGGCTTCCGCCGCGGCGACAGCGCCGAGAAGGCGCAGATCGAGCTCGTCGGCAGCGAGTACAACCCGAACGCCGAGACGGAGAAGACCGAGGACGCCGCGAAGGCCAAGGGCATGGGCGGACGCCTCCGCGCGGCGGCCGAGCGCCTGCGCGGCAAGGGCAAGGCCGAAGCCGCCGAGGGCGGAGAGGAAGCCGTGCCGGCGAAGAAGGCGAAGCCGTCGCATCGCGAGAAGGGGCACGTCAAGGGCGATACGCGTGGGAAGGCAAAGACGTCCGCTGCCCCCCGAAAAGCCGGGGGCAGTTAAGGGCCAAGGGCCAAAGGGCCAAAGGCCAAGGGGCCAAAGGCCAAGGAGCCAAAGGCCCAAGGGACCAAAGGCCAACGTAGAAGGCCCGGGCCGCATTCGCGGCGCCGGGCCTTTTCTTTTTGTAAACTTCGCAAATGCAAAAGCGATGGGTCGGGGCGCTGTGTCTGGTGGTGGTGCTTCTGCTGGGCGTGCTGTCGATCGTGCGCGCGCAGGAGCCGCAGGTGTGGCAGATTCCGCGCGCGCCGGTGGTGGATCAGGCGGCGCACGAACGCGGCCGCGAGCTGTGGGCGCTCCACTGCGTCGACTGCCACGGCACGCAGGCGCGCGGATCGGACACCGGCTCGAACATCATCCGCACGAAGACGGTGAACTACGACCGGACGGCGCCGAAGGCCGGCAGCGTGCTTGGCCCGTTTCTGAAGGCCGGCCACCCGACGCAGAGCGGCAAGCCGAGCGCGTCGTTCACCGGCAACGAGGTCGTCGCGCTCGCGAATTTTCTGCGGCAGCGCGTCAACGACACGATGCGCGGCTCGCCGGTGTTCACCGCTGGCGACGTGCTCGTCGGCGACGCGAAGGCAGGGGAGGTCTACTTCACCGGCGCGGGTGGCTGCGTGACGTGCCACAACGCGACGACCGGCACTCTCGGCGGCATCGCCTCGCGCATCCCGGCGCCGGTCGATCTCCAGCAGCGGATGCTGTTTCCAGGCGGCGGCCGTGGACGCGGGAGAGGAGGTCGTGGGGGCGCCAATCCGAATGCGATCGCCGTCACCATCACGCCCGCATCGGGGCCGGCGATTTCCGGTGTCTTCGTCGAGGAGAGCGACTTCTTCCTCACGCTGCGCGACGCCGAAGGCCAGATTCGCGTCGTGCGCAAAACGCCCGGCACGAAGGTGACACGCAGTAACCCGCTGCAGGCCCACATCGATCTGCTCGACCGCATCACAGACAAACAGATTCACGACCTGGTCGCCTATCTGGAGACGATGAAATGAGAGAACTGGTGCTTGGCGGGTGCCTCGTTCTGTCAGCGGCGGTGGCAGCGCAGCAGTCGGCTGGCCTGACGGTCGCGCAGATCGAGAAGCCGTCTCCCGACTCGTGGCCCACCTACAACGGCGACTACTCCGGACGACGGTTCAGCCCGCTGACGACGATCAACGACTCGAACGTGAAGCATCTGAGCCTGGCGTGGATCCACGACCTGCCGCAGACGCCCGGTGGGACCATCAAGGCGACCCCGCTGCAGGTCGGCGGCGTGCTGTATCTCTCGGTGCCCAACAACGCTTACGCCATCGACGCGCGCACCGGACGCGAGCTGTGGCGCTTCACGCACACGCGCAGCCGCGGCGGGAACCTAATCGGCAATCGCGGCGTCGCCGTGCTCGGCGACTCGGTGTACTTCGTGACGCCGGACTGCAACCTGGTCTCGCTCGACATCAGGACGGGCGTCCAGCGGTGGGCGAAGGAGGTCTGCCCGCTGGAGATGCTGTACTACACGTCGGTCGCGCCGGTCGTCGTCAAGGACAAGCTGATGCTCGGGCCGAGCGGAGACGACCTCGATCAGCCGGCATACCTGGACGCGCGCAGCGTCAAGGACGGAGAGCTGATCTGGCGCTGGTACGTGACGCCGCAGAAGGAGGGCGACGCCGGACTCGACACGTGGCCCAGCCTCGACATGGCCAAACACGGCGGCGGCATGACGTGGCAGCCAATCACCTACGACCCCGAGCTGAATCTGATCTACGTGACGACCGGCAATCCGCAGCCGGTGGTCGCGTACAAGAACAGGCCGGGCGCCAATCTGTTCACCGCGTCCATCGTCGCGCTGAACGCCGACACCGGGAAGATGGTGTGGCACTTCCAGTCGTCCCCCAACGACACGCACGACTGGGACGCAACGCAGACCGCCGTCGTCTTCGACGGCACGATCGCCGGCACGCCGCGAAAGCTGATCGCGCAGGCGTCGCGCAACGGCAAATTCTTCGTCCTCGATCGCACCAACGGCAGGGCCGTGGTCTCTTCGGAGTTCATCGAGACGAACTGGTCGCTCGGCTTCGACGAGCAGGGGCAGCCGATCCCGAATCCTGAGAAGCGCCCGCAGATCGCCGGCGCGCTCGTGACGCCCAATCAGGGCGGCGCGACGAACTGGTACCCGCCAAGCTTCAGCCCGAAGACGGGGCTGTTCTACGTCAACGCGACGCGCGCGTTCAGCGTCTGGTACCTCTACGATCCGAGCGAAAACCCGATGGGGTGGGGCGGCACCGATCGCGGCGGGTACTCTGAGCAGCCGCAATTGAAGGCGATTGACTACCAGACCGGCGCGATCAAGTGGAGCATCCCGCGCTATGGCGGCAACTCCGGGATCTTGTCGACCGCCGGCAACGTGCTGTTCAACGCCGCGGCGGGCGGCATCGGCGCCTACAACGCCACCACCGGCCAGCCGCTCTGGAATGCGCGTCTGGGCGCCTCGGTCACCAACGGTCCCATCACCTACGAGCTCGACGGTCTCCAGTACGTCGTCGCCGGGGCCGGCGGGCGTCTCGTCGCGTTCGTGCTCAACCAGTGATGGCGCGACTGCTCGGTGGTGTCCTGTTCGCGTTGACGGCCCTGGTGCTGCTCACAGCAGCGCCGCAATACGACCGCGACAAGGCTGCCGCGGTCACCACCGCCGCATGCGGCAAGTGCCATCCCATGGACAAAGTCGTCGCCGTGCGCCGCACGCGGCTCCACTGGGAAGAGGTCATGACGCAGATGACCACTTCTCGCGGTGCGCAGGTCTCCGACAACGACTGGGACGTGATCCTGGATTATCTGGTGAAGGAGCACGGCCGCGTCGACGTCAACCGCGCACCGGCGGACGACATCGTGGACGTCCTCGAGATCTCCGACGCGATGGCGGCGGCAATCGTCGGCTATCGCAAGGAACACGGTCCGTTCAAGGATCTCGACGCGCTGCTGAAAGTGCCAGGCGTTGACGGCGAGCAGCTGAAAAGGAAACGCGAGGCGATAGCCTTCTAGCCGACAGCTCGCCGGATCACTGAAAACGAAAGGCCCGGGCCGCGAAGCGGCACCGGGCCTTCAACTGTCAGCATTCAGCATTGACCGAGCGTCACACCTCCTCGGCTGCTTCCTGGCCGCGTTCCGCCTTCGACGCGGCGATGATCTTGCCGTGCAGATGCTGCGGCACTTCCTCGTAGTGCGAGAACTCCATGTGGTAGGAGCCGCGCCCGCCGGTCGCTGACGTGAGGTGCTGCTCGTAGGTGAGCATCTCCGCCATCGGTACTTTGGCGCGGATGATCGTCGAGGTCCCGCGTGTGTCCATGCCGCCGATGCGGCCGCGGCGGCTGTTGAGATCGCCCATCAGATCGCCCGCGTAGTCGCTCGGCGCGTAGACCTCGACGTCCATGATCGGCTCGAGCAGCGTCGGCCGCGCGCGCGACATGCCGTCCTTGAAGGCGAGCCAGGCGGCCATCTTGAACGAGAGCTCGTTCGAATCGACCGCGTGGAACGAACCGTCGAACACGGTCGCGCGGAAGTCCACCATCGGGTACCCGGCGAGGAAACCGCGGGTGCGCGCGTCCTGCAGCCCCTTCTCGACCGCGGGGATGAACTGCCGCGGAATCGCACCGCCGAAGATGTCGTCGACGAACTCGAAATCGCTGCCGCGCGGCAGCGGCTCGAACTTCACTTTGCAGTCGCCGAACTGGCCGTGTCCGCCGGTCTGCTTCTTGTGGCGGCCGTGCGCCTCGGTGGCCGCGGTGATGGTCTCGCGGTAGGGAATGCGCGGCAGCTTCAGGTGCACTTCGACGCCGAATCGCCGCTTCAGCTTCGCAACCGTGACCTCGATGTGTGACTGCCCCTGCCCGGCGAGGAGCAGCTCCTTCGTCTGCGCATCGCGGTTGTAGGAGATTGACGGGTCCTCCTCCTGCAGCCGGTGCAGCGACGTGCTGATCTTCTCTTCGTCGCCGCGGCTCTTCGGCTCGATCGCGTAGGAGATCACCGGCTCGGGGAACTTCATGCCGGGAATGCGGAACGCCACGCTCTTGTCCGCGAGCAGGTCGCCCGTGACCGTCTCCTTCAGCTTGGCGACGGCGCCCAGATCGCCCGCCTTGATCTCCGGCACCTGCGTCTGCGTCTTGCCCTGCAGCAGGACGAGATGGCCGAGCCGTTCGCTCGTGTCGCGCGTCACGTTCTGGACGGTCGTATCCGCCTTCAGCACGCCGGACACCACCTTGAACATCGTGATGCGGCCGGCGAAGGGATCGGCCATCGTCTTCCAGACGAACGCGGCGAGCGGGCCGCTCTCGGACGCCTCGACGGCCGCCTCGTCGTCGCCGGCCGCCGCGCGCGCCTTCGTCGGACGCTCTGCGGGCGAGGGGACGTAGGTGAGGATCGCGTCGAGCAGCGTCGAGCCGCCGACGTTGGTCGCGGCCGACGCGCACAGGAGCGGGAAGATGCGTCCGGCGGCCACCCCGCGCTTCAGACCGCCGACGAGCTCGTCCTGCGTCAGCGTGCCGGCCTCGAAGAACTTCTCCATCAGCGAGTCGTCCGCCTCGGCCACCATCTCGATCAGCGCTTCGCGCGCCGTCTGCGCGGCGGACTCGAGGTTCACGGGGATCGCGCCCTCCGTCCCCTTGCCGCTGCCATCGGCTGCGAACGTCCACGCCTTCATCGCCACGAGATCGACGATTCCGTTGAACGATTTCTCCTCGCCGATGGGCAGGTGCAGCGGCACGACCGTGCGTCCGAACGCGGTGTGCAGCGATTCCAGCGATCGCTCGAGGCTCGCGCGCTCGCGATCGAGCCGGTTCAGCACAACGAGCCGCGGCAGGCCGAGCTCCTCGGCCGCCGACCAGATCTTCTCTGTCGAGACCTCGACGCCCGCCACCGCATCGACGACGACCACGGCGGCGTCGGCCACGCGCAGCGCGGCGCGCGCATCGCTGAGGAAGTTGGCCATCCCCGGCGTGTCGATGAAATTGATCTTCTGCTTGTTCCACTCAACGTAGGCGAGGCTGGATGAGAGGGTGTGCTTGCGGGCGATTTCTTCTTCGTCGTAGTCGGTCACGGTGGTGCCTTCGTCCACGCGACCGAGCCTGTTGACCGCGCCGGCGTCGAAGAGCAGCGAGGCTATCAGCTGCGTCTTGCCGGCGCCGGAATGACCGACGAAGGCGACATTTCTAATGGACGACGAGTCATAGACCTTCATAGGCGGGTACCCTCCTGGGCCTCGCGATGCTGGATTTTGTCGGCGGTAAGAACGCTCCTCGGAGCGATCCTATTGCGGACCTACTCGTAACGCAATGCTTCGATCGGATCGAGACGCGAGGCCTTGATGGCGGGATACAGCCCGAAGAAGATGCCCACCCCAGCAGAAAAGCCGATGCCGATGGCGAACGACTGCCAGGGCAGCGAGACGGGGAAGCCCGTCACCCAGTGGACGGCGAGGCCGATGGCGCTGCCGAGCAGGATGCCCAGCACGCCGCCGGCGGAGGTGAGGAACGCGGCCTCGATGAGGAACTGCCAGAGAATCTCGCGGCGCCGCGCGCCGAGCGCCTTGCGGACGCCGATTTCACGCGTTCGCTCGGTGACCGAGATCATCATGATCGCCATGACGCCGATGCCGCCGACCATCAGCGCGATCGACGAGATGACGACGAGGGCGATGAACGTGGCCTGGCTGAACTGCTGCCAGATCTTCAGTCCCACGTCCTGGGTCTCGATATCGAAATCGTTCGCTTGATCGAGCCGCAGGTTGTGCCGGATGCGGAGAATCTGCTCGACCTCCGCGATGGCCTGATCGCGCGTGGCCCCCTCGGCAGGCTGCACGACGATGATCGCGCTGCGCAGCAGAGCCATCGAGAAGTCGCGCGCCATGCCGCGGGTCTTGACCACCTTGCCGTAGTGCTTCTCGTGCGTCGTGTACGGAATGATCGCGAAGTCGTCCACGCCGACGTTGAACCCGCCCGGCGCCGGCCGCTTGCCCGCGATGCCGATCACCGTGAACTCGTCGGCGCCGATGCGGACCTTCTTGCCGATCGGATCGACGTTGGGGAAGAGCGATTGGTACGGCGTCTGGCCGAGCACCACGACGTTGCGCCGGTGGTCGACTTCGTTGCCGGTGTAGATGCGGCCGAGATCGATCTTGAGGAAGCTGACGGCGGCGAAGTTCTCGCTGGTGCCGAGGATGGCCAGCTGTTTGGTTTTCTGAGTGCCGTAGTAGATGCGGCGGCGCGCGTTCGGTCCCATCGCGCCCAGCCACACGTCGACGAGGCCGACCGACGGGCATTCGCGCTCGATCGCACGGGCGTCCTCGATCGTCAGGTTCGGGCGCTTGATCACGTCCATGAAGTCCTTGCCGGACGAGGCGCTGACCAGGCCGAACTTCCGTATCGTGATGGTGTTCGGTCCGAGCTCCTTGAACAACGCCTCGATCGAGTCGCCGAAGCCGCGCAGCAGAGATGTGACGCCCACGATCGACATGATGCCGATGACCACGCCAAGGACGGTCAGCGCCGAGCGCATCTTGTTGGTGCGCAGCGTGTCGAGCGACATCGCGATGATCTCCCGGAACAGTCCGGATCGCATCGCGCCCATTACTCTCTCCTCAGCGCTTCGATTGGATCCAGCCGCGCCGCGCGCATCGCCGGATACAGGCCGAAGAACAGGCCGACCAGCGCCGTGATGCTGAGACCCATCGCCACCGACCACGCCTGCACCGCCGCCGGCAGCGGCGACACCTTGCTGATGACCAGCGCCAGCCCGAATCCGAGCGTGATGCCGACCGCGCCGCCGAAGGTCGACAGCGTCACCGACTCGGTGAGGATCTGCCACATGATGTCGCGCCGGCGCGCGCCGAGCGCCTTGCGCAGCCCGATCTCACGCGTCCGCTCGCTCACCACCATCAGCATGATGTTCATGATGACGATGCCGCCGACGACGAGCGAGAGCGCGACGACGCCGATCAGCACCGCGAAGATGCCGGCCGTGAACGTGCGATAGAGGTTCAGCAGCGTCTCGGACGTGAACATGCCGAAGTTGTCCGGCTGTTTCGGTCGCAGGCGTCGCGCGATCCGCAGCGCGACGGTGGCTTCGTCCATCGCCTGCTGCATCAACTCGGGCGTCGTCGGCTTGACGAGTAGCTGCAGGCCCATGCGCGAGCCGAACATCTTCTGCAGCAGGCCGAGCGGGATGACGGCGAACTCGTCCTGCGACTCGCCGAACACGGCGCCCTTCTTCTCGCTGACGCCGATCACCCGGAACGTCGTGTTGTGGATGCGGATGATCTTGTCGATCGGATCGAGCGGGCCGAACAGCCGCTCGGCCGTCTGCGCCCCGAGAATCGTCAGCGGGCGCTCGCGATCGATCTCCACGGGGTTGATCATGCGTCCCTGCTCGGCGTCGAAGCTGGCGAAGTGAATGTAGTCGCGCGAGACACCCCGGATGCTCACGCCCTGCAGCGTCACGGTCCCGTAGGTGATGCGCGCGCCGGCATTTCCCTGCGCCGCCACGGCGCCGATGGCCGTGCCGAACCGCCGGATCGCCTCGGCATCGTCGGTGGTGATGCGCGGATTGTTGCGCACGCGCTCCTCGTCCTCTTCGGAGCGCGTGATCGGGAATCGCTGGACGGTGAAGTTGTCGGCGCCGACGTCGGAGATGATGGCGTTGCCGACGTACTCGTTCATGCCCTGCACGAGCGACACGACCGCGATGATCGACGTCACCGCGACGATGTTCCCGAGCACGGTCAGGAAGGAGCGGAGCTTGTTCGACCAGATCGCCGCCAGGGCGATGCCGGCCGCTTCGAGAAACTGATTCATCCGGAATGGCGGAACCGACGTTCCGCCCTATTTCTTCTCGTCACCCTTGTCCTTGACCTCCGCACCGTCCTTGAGCTCGCGGACGGACTGGAACGGCCCGGTGATCACGCGGTCGCCTTCCTTGAGTCCGGAAAGCACTTCGAAGTACTTGTCGCCGGCAATGCCGGTCTTCACCGATACGAACTCGGCCTCGCCGTTGCGGATGAGGAACACGCCCTCGAGCTCCTTCTTCGCTTGTCCCGGCTTGAGTTCCGCGGCCTGGACCGTGCCGGCGGACGGCCGCTTGCGGCGTCCCTTTTCGTCGGTTTTCGGCTCTCGGACGATGTTCTCTTTGTCGTCGATGACCATCTCGCGCACGGTCGTGGCCTGAATCGGCACGGCCAGCGCGTTGTCGCGCGTCGCGGTCGTAATGTCCGCGGTGCAGGTGAAGCCGGGGCGCACGTTCTTGATCTCGCCGTCGACCGTGAGCACGACCTTGAAGCTCGTCGCCTGGGCGGAGGCCGCCTGGCCGGAGACCTGGATCGGACTGTTGCCGATCTCGGTGACGCGCGCCGTGAACGTCTGTCCGGGCATGGCGTCGATCTTGATCTTCGCCGTCTGCCCGAGCTGCACGCTCGGAATGTCGGTTTCGTCGACCTCGACTTCCGCCTCGATGACGGACATGTCGGCGATCGTCAGCAACACGGTGCCGGCGTTGTTCATCGTCCCGATGATCGCCGTCTCGCCCAGCTCGATGTTGCGGCGCGTGACGATGCCGTCGATGGGGGACTCGATGCGCACCTTGTTGAAGTCCGTCCTCGCGTTCTCGAGCTGTGCCTCCTCCTGCCGCGTGCGGAGGCGCTGGGTCTGTATGGACTGTTCCTGTGCCCGCAGATCCGCCTGGCGGCCCCTCAGGTCCGCCTCCGCCCGGTCGAGCGCCTCGCGCGTCGTCAGCCCCTGCTTCCAGAGCTCGCGCTGCCGCTTGGCGTTGTCCTCGGCCTGCTGGAGGGCGACCTTCGTCGCCTCGAGACTCAAGCGCAGTTGCTCGGCCTGCGATTTCGCCGCCGAGAGCGACGCTTCGCCGCTCTGCACGCGCGTCCGCAGGTTGCGCGGATCGATCTGCAGCAGGAACTGCCCGCGCACGACGCGGTCACCCTCGTTCACGACGAGCTCGGTGACGCGCCCGCTCGTGTCGGCGCTGATGTTGACGAAGCGCTTCGGCTGGATCTTGCCGGAGGCCGACACGATCGATTCGAGGCGCCGCTTCTGGATCGCTTCGGTGGTGACCTCGATGCCGTCGGTGCGCTTGAACTTGAAGTTCGCAAACGCGACGGCGCCGAGCACGACGACGACCCCGCCGCCGATGATGATCTTCTTTTTTCCGCTCATTACGACCCCGACTTGACGAAGGCGATGATCAGCGCGATCACCCCGTAGAGAACGAACAGCGACGTCGCGATCGGCTGCGTGCGCCGGCGATAGAGGACGGCGAGGCCGATGGCCAGCACGAATATCTGCCAGAGCAGGAACAGATCGATCGCTCCGGCAAACTTCGCGGCAAACGACTGTTCATCCAGCATCGGCAGCAGCACGCTCAAATTCGTGGCGCTGGTCATCGACTCGCGGAAGTAGTTCAACGGAACCGTGAAGAGCTGGCCGAGGATTCCGATCGGCGCCGCGTGTACGACGACCGTGAAGATCTGTTTGAAGGTCGCCTCGCCGCCGAGCGCCGCGTTGAAGATAGCGAACAGGATTCCGGCGACCAGCAGATAGAACAGCGGAATGAAGACGAGCGTCGCCGCGGCCGTGATGTAGCCCACATACGGGGCGATCTTCTCCATCGTCCGCATCGCCTCGGCGGCGCCCTCGCCCGTCTGCTGCGCCTCCATCTGCGCCAGCCACGCATCCTGACCGACCGTGGTCATCAGAAACGCGCCCATGAGTGCGGCTCCGACCACCGTGCCGAGCGCCAGCATGCCGAACCACTTCGGGTGGGCGACGACCGCTTCGTACGTCGCGCGAGGGGACGTGATGATGCCGAAGAAGCGCCCCACGAGGCTCATGGGCGCAGCAGCCGCCCCCGCCTGGACTTGTGTGTTGCTCATATGAAATTGAGGGAGAAATGCCAGCCCCGGTAGTGGAGTGGACGTCCCATCTTAGCGCACCTTGGGATACGAGCGAACCTCTTCAGATGTTTCTATATACACAGACCAAGTACCTTTTCTTCGTGATGTTTACGATAAGCTCACCAGTATGAGGAGAGTCGCGCTCGCCGCCTTTCTCGCGCTTGCCGGTGTCTCGATTCCGCACACCTTGCTCGCGCAGACCGCTGACACGCTCGGCACTCGCGCCCAGGGAATGGGGGGCGCCTTCGTCGCGGTCGTAGACGATGCGAGCGCGGTCTACTGGAATCCTGGGGCGCTCGCCAAGAGCTCCTATTTCAGCCTGGTCCTCGATCGGTCGGAAGGCCGAACGGCGGTAGACAGACCGGAAGCGGGGAGCCGGTCGGGATTCCTCCTGGCGCTCGCGGCGCCGGCACTAGGGCTGTCCTATTACCGGTTGCGCACGACGGCACTGAAACCGCCGGACATTGCTACAGACGCTGCCGAGCTGGGCCGAAACGTACTCGGGCCGGGAGACGTGCGTCTGGACATGCTCGTGACGCACCACCTGGGCGCGACGCTCGTGCAGTCCATCACCGACGGGATTTCTGTCGGCACGACGCTCAAAATCGTGCGAGGGACGGCGGCGTCGAGACTGGTCCGCGACGCGAACCGGTCGGAGCTCCTCTCGGATGCGACGGATGTTCGCGGCGAGGGGACCAGCCGCTTCGATGCGGACGTCGGTATCCTCGCGTCGTCGCGGCTGTTCCGCGTCGGGCTGACGCTGCGCAACGCGACCGAGCCGGAGTTCGACACGCCGGGCCAGGGCGGCGTCGTGGTTCTCGCGCGGCAGGCTCGGATCGGGCTTGCGCTGCTGCCTTCGGACCGCTGGACGGTTGCCGCTGATGTTGACCTGCTCCGGACGCAGGGGGTGGTCGCCAGGACGCGCGACGCGGCGTTCGGCGTCGAAGGGCGCGTCAGTCGCCGCGCGACGGTGCGGAGCGGCGTCCGCGTGAACACCCTCGAGGACGCCCGGGGTGAGCGGGCCGCATCGGTCAGCGCCGGCGCAAGTTACGCGATGAGGGCGTCCTTTCTGGTGGACGCCCAATACACGACCGGCACGGATAGCAGCGTACGAGGCTGGGGCCTTGCGGGCCGATTTGTCTATTGAGATTTGCTGACGGCAGGTGCGCCCCGCCGCAGCGTTCGCGGAGGCGGGAGCGGCGCGGGGCGTCGGGGTCCCCGCAAGCGACGGCGTAAGGGGGTTCCGGGGGACGAAGGGCCCCGGCAGCAGGCGCGCCGAAAGGCGCGCCCCGCCGGAGCGGCGCGGGGCGTCGGGGTCCCCG
>JBMDXB010000053.1:0-1550 GCA_048594885.1 Vicinamibacterales bacterium | reverse complement strand
CAACGAAGTATGGAGCATTTATGGAGCAGAGCGGTCGCAACCCGTGGCAACCGGTGGCAAATGCAGTGAAGCGGTAACCGGCGAAATCAAGCCAAAACCGTTGCCGTGGGTTGCGACCGGTTGCCGATCGGGGCGCATGGTAAGGAGGGGGTCGACGGTTCGAGTCCGTCAGAGGGCTTTCGGTAAAATCCCTGCAAATGAGCCTATGATGTTGCCTGTCTTGGCGCGTTCTGCGGGCGCGCGTACAAGACGGGTACACATTCCCAGAGGGCTCTGCAAAGCCGCGGAAATCGCGGCTTTCCTATCGGCCTAGCTTGCACAAGCTCCAGTATGCGATGGGCATGGAGCCGTTTCACCGCACGGGCGACCTCGCGACGCGGGCCGCTCTTGCGCACCTTCAGTCTGAGGTCAAGTGGCACGCGTCACGACCGCTTCAGATGCGGATCGACGAGGGGCCCCAAACAGCCCGAACAGGCACAGCGCGAGATGACCGCGACCGCAGGCTCGACGTCGAGCGCTTTGACCGGTCGGCGGTAGCGCGGGATCGCAAGCGCGGCCAGCGCACCTGCAAAGACGACGCCGGCGCCGATCCAGAGCGCGGGCGTCAAGCCGTCCACGAACGCCTCACCGCTTCCGTAGCCGCCGTACCGGGCGAAGACCGCGGCGAGTACGGCGACGCCGAAGACGCCGCCGGCCTCCCGGATCGCGTTATTGGCCCCCGACGCTTGCCCCTCTTCGCTCGGCCGCACGGCGCTCAGGACGACGTTCGCGACCGGCGCAAAGAAGAGGGACATGCCGATACCTGAGATCACGAAGCCGGGGACGAGGCTGGCGTAGGGCACGGTCGGGGTCATAACGGCGCCGAGCCACGCCAACCCGACCGCCTGTAACGTGAGCCCAGTCGCCATCAGCGGCCGGCCGCCGATGCGGTCGGACACCGCGCCGGCGATCGGTGCGACAAAGATCGGCATGACGGTCCAGGGCAGGATTCGGAGGCCGGCGCTGAACGGGGAGTAGCCCTGCACCGTCTGCAGGAACTGCGCCAGCAGGAAGATCGCACCGAACATGCCGAAGAACATGAGCAGGGAGGCGACGTTCGCTGCGGTGAACGTCCGATTGCCGAAGAAACGCATCGGCAACATCGGCGCCTCCGCGCGCAGTTCCCAGAGGACGAACAGCACGAGGACGGCGGCGCCGGCGACGATCGACACGACGATCTCCGTCGAGGCCCAGCCGACCTCGTTGCCGCGGACAAGCCCCCAGACGATTCCGAACAGGCCCACGCCCGAAAGTGCGAGTCCGATCAGGTCAAGCTGGCCGTACGGACCGTGCGTCTCCTGTAGCCGCACGAGCGCGAGCGGGATGAGCAGCAGCCCGACCGGCACGTTCAACCAGAAGATCCACTGCCAGGAGATGCCTTGAGTGATGGCGCCGCCAACCAGGGGGCCTATCGCGACGGCGAGGCCACCAATGCCGCCCCAGGCGCCGAGGGCTACCCCTCGACGCTCGGGCGAGACAGCCGCGCTCAGGATCGTCAGCGTAAGCGGCAA
>JBMDXB010000052.1:0-60553 GCA_048594885.1 Vicinamibacterales bacterium | reverse complement strand
AGGCTGTCGAACGGGTCGCTTCGACCGACGCCACGGTCCTCATCACGGGCGAAACCGGGACCGGGAAGGAGCTCTTCGCCCGCGGCGTTCACCAGCGATCCGCGCGCCGGACGAAGCCGTTCGTCGAGATCAACTGTGCGGCCATTCCCGAGACGCTGCTGGCATCCGAGCTGTTCGGACACGAGCGCGGCGCGTTCACCGGCGCCGACACGCGCCGTCAGGGACGGTTCGAACAAGCCGATGGCGGCACGCTTTTCCTCGACGAAATCGGCGAGCTCTCGGCAGAGATGCAGGTCCTGTTGCTCCGTGTGCTGCAGACCCGCGAGTTCCAGCGATTGGGCGGCGCCGCCCGGATCCGCGCGGATGTCCGGATCGTCGCCGCGACCAACCGCTGTCTGGCCGACGACGTCAACGCCGGCCGGTTCCGATCCGATCTCTTCTACCGCCTGAACGTCTTTCCCCAGCGCGTGCCCGCGCTGCGCGAGCGGCCAGAGGATATCGGCGTGCTCACGGCGCACCTTGCGGCCAAGTACGCGTCGCAGTTCGGACGCACGATCTCGCGTATCGATCGCCGCACCCTCGCCATCCTCGAATCGTACGATTGGCCCGGCAACATCCGCGAGCTGGAGAATCTCATCGCCCGCGCCGTCATCGTCAGCGATGGAGAGGTCCTGCAGATTCCCGCACAGATGCTGCCGGGAGCCACGCCGGGCGGCAACATCGATGTGCGGCTGCAGCGCGAAGAGCAGGAGGCGATCGAGGCCGCCCTGCGGGCATCCCGGGGGCGCGTCGCTGGGCCCGAGGGGGCCGCCAGGCGATTGGGCCTCGCCCCTTCGACCCTCGAGTCGCGGATTCAACGATTTGGCGTGGACAAGCATCGCTACCGCCTCCGATGAGACGCCGGCAATTCGAGCCGCGGGTTTCCTTTCAAATCGTGCCGCACGACACGCCGCGTCATCCGCTGCTCGTTTCGCAGCCGCCATGTCTTGCCGCCATCTCGCGACACCTCGCCACGCCACACGAACGAATCGTGCAGAATGTCGTTGAACGACCAGCGCAGCTCCGAACCATCCCCCGGCGTTCCACGCAGCACGATCCGATCACCGGCCGCGCCGCCGGTCAGGCTAATCAATACGCCCGTCGATGGATGCACCCAGACGACACGCCACAGGGCCGGCCGTGGGTCGAAGAATCGGATGGAGGTCCCGATGCTGCGCTCGCTCGATGGTCCCTTGTCGGGATAGGTGATCCACACGTCTTGAAGAGCCCGGCCATCGATGATCCAGCCGAAGATCGCTTCGCCGCGCAGCCGCGTGGTTGCTCCGTCTTCGCCGTAGATCAGATACTCGGCGTCCCATGTACCGACGAAACGATCGAAGATTCGGGCGTTGGCGCCGAGAGACGGATGCGGGGCCGGCGCGGGCAGGATTACGCTGAGATCGCGCCGCGAGTCCGATCCAGAGACCCACGCGTTCTCGGTCCGACAGCCGTTGGCGGCGCCGATCGCCGCGGCGGCACCCGCCGACACCATCATCATCAGACTGCATAGGCGAACGTTCATGTCCCCTGCCGCGGCGCCCGCCAGAAGACGCGGTCCGTGCCACCGACGGTCGCCTCTGGGAACCGCCACATCGCAACAACCATGCCCGGGTATGGCGCTGACGGAGCGGAGCGACCGTGCAGGATTTGTGGCGGCCGCAGCCGTGTCGGCATCGGCGTCCGCATCCGCGGACCTGAACGCTGGTCCGTCGCGAAATCACGAACCGTCGGGAGATCTCAACGCGAGAGACCGGGACGCTTCACTGGCATCGGTTTCATTTCATGGACTTAGCCGGCAGGACAGCCGGGGCATGCCGGTTGCGATGCGTAAGCCACATGACGACCGTCGCCTGAGTCCTATGCGTTCGCGACTCACCTGCGCCGCGAGGAGCTGGCTTTGGGACGCCGGCTTCAGGGACGAGCGCTTTCCGCATGACACATCGGCATAGGACGACCAGTCGGTGGGGAGCGCGGCCGGTGCCTCGTCCGCCAGCTGCAGCAGCCCCGATAGGCGGCGTTATGCGAACACCGCATGCGATCGGGCAAGCGTGGGAGAAACGCAAGATCGCGATAACAGGCTTCCAGGTATCCAATGCGGACGGACGCGACACGCCGCACGATCGGATCCTCGGCAGCCTCCGCCAGCGCCGCGTACAGCGAGCGTGATCGTGGCGGCCGTGATGAGGCGTCGAACATCAGCTCGAGCCGGCGGCGCGGGTCGGCGACCGCCTCGAGTCCGGTGATCGCTTCGCTCGTCGCCCGCTGCTCCCACTGGGTCAGTGCCGCGGCCAGCACATTTGAACGCCCTTTGAAATGCCAATAGAAACTTCCCTTCGTGACACCCAGCCGCGTGGCGAGGGCAGCGACCGTCAAGGCGCCGAGCCCCTTTTCGGCGATGAGCTGCAGCGCGGCCTCGGCCCAGTCGACCGCCGTCAACGTGGGGGCGCCGAGCCGTGTCCCACCTGTGCGCTTCTTAGGCATGGCTCGATTCTCTCCATACTCGAAGGTATTGACCCGACCTTCCGTACCCTATGGTATGGAATCATGTACGCGAACCAACCCGCGGACATTCTCGCGCTGAACGACGCATTCAGTGCGGCGGAGAGTGACGCGCGCGCTCTTGTCGCCGGATTGACGGAGGAACAGGGCACGTGGCGGGCCGCCCCGCACTCGTGGAGTGTGGCGCAGTGCCTCGACCACCTCGCTATTGCCAACCGCGTCTACCTGGATGCCATGCGGCCGGCCGCCGACCGTGCGCTCGCACGGGGCAGCGTGCGGCGTGGCCCTGCATCCCCCGGGTTGATCGGACGCTGGTTTGTGCGCTCGCTCGAACCGCCCGTGCGACCGCTCTTCAGGGGCAAGGCGGCGCAGCGCATCAGGCCGCGCAGCTTCCCTGCGCTCGACGACGCGATCGAGCAGTTCGTCGCGTCCCAGGACGACGTGCGGATGTTCCTGCGGCTGTACGCGCAGATTGATCTCGCCGGCGTGCGCTTCCGGAATCCCTTTGTCCGCGGCGTCCGCTTCAGTCTTGCGACGGGATTGCACGTCATTGCGGCACACGAGCGACGGCACCTCTGGCAAGCCTGGCGCGTGCGGCAGGCGGCGGGAAGCGCCGTAGCGGCCTAGCGGGTGTCGGACAGACGCTCGAATACGCGACTGTCCAGGGACGATCGATCTGCACCATGGACGGCGTGTACCGGCGCGGTCCGATCATCACGCGGTGGCGTTGTGTCTGGGGAGTCGCTCACCGCCCATCGCGACCATTCAGATGACCTCGAAGTTCCTGAGGTCAGCCGGTCAACCGACCAGCGCCGCGGCGGGAGTGGGCCACGGCCAGCGCTCCGAGGACCATGCCGATCACCCCCACTACGATCGCCACGATGGCCCCGGCGAGTCCGTTGCCGGTCCCGAAACCACCAGCGGAGTTGGCCGCATGCAGCCCGCCGACGACCGCGCTGATCAGCCCTGTCACGCCGCCGCCGATGGCCGCCCCTTGCCGGTAACCTGAGGATCGAGTCAAGGCCACCCGGCCGAGAACGACACCGATCAGCCCCACCACCACGGCGACGGCGGGGATGAGTCGCCCGGAGCCGATGCCGGTACCGCCGGCAGCGCTCGCTGGCGTCGCCCCGAGCAGGCACACGCCGGCCATGACGAACATTCCGGTACGCAGGCGCACTGACATTGGCATACACGCTCCTTCTGCCGGGGCCCGCATCTTGTGGTCACCTCCGGTCGGTGTCATTCGTCATAGGGATGACGGAGTAGAACGCGGGAACGTGACATGTATGAGCAAGGTTGGCTGACCAGGCGGTTTGAGGAGAACCGGCCACGGCTGCGGGGAGTGGCCTACCGCATGCTCGGATCGCTGAGTGAGGCCGAGGACGCGGTGCAGGAAGCGTGGCTGCGTCTCCACCGGAGCGGCCCGGATAGTGTCGAAAACCTCGCCGGCTGGTTGACCACCGTGGTCTCGCGTGTGTGCCTGGACATGCTGCGCTCGCGTAAGGCGCGGCGCGAGGAACCGATCGCGGCGCAGGTCACCGAGCCGAGCGCCGTGGCTGGGGAGGGCGCCGATCCCGAAAGTGAAGCGGTGCTCGCAGATTCGGTCGGCGTCGCGCTGCTGGTCGTGCTCGACACGTTGACGCCCGCCGAACGCCTGGCGTTCGTCCTGCACGACCTGTTTGCCGTGCCGTTCAACCAGATCGGTTCGATCATCGGCAAGTCGCCGGCCGCGGCAAAGCAGCTCGCCAGCCGCGCGCGCCGGCGCGTGCGCGGCTCGCCAACACCATCGGACGCCGGGCGCGCTCGCCAGCGCGAAGTGCTGGAGGCGTTTTTGAGGGCCGTGCGCGACGGCGACATCGACGGACTCGTCGCCGTACTCGATCCGGACGCCGTGATTCGGATCGATGGCGCCGCGCGCATCGCCGGTGGGGCCGCGGACGCGGCCGACACGGTGCGCGAGCTCAAGGGCGCTTCGACATGGGCGAGACAGTTGATCGCGCTCTCACGAGGCGTGCGATCCGTGCAGCCGGCGCTCATCAATGGGTCGCTCGGATTGGTCGGCGCGCCGCGCGGCAAGCTGGCGCGGGTCATGACCTTCACCTTTGACGGCGCCACGGTCACGCGCATCGAGGTCATTGGCGATCCGGCACGCCTTCGTGAGCTCGATATCGTCGCGCTCTGATTCAGGTCCCTCCTCGGGAGAGCAACGGCATGATCGGTGGCGGCGTCACGTACTTGATCGATGGCCGCATCGGGCTCGTCCCCTCTCGCTCGACATCACCGGCCGGAGTCCTCATCCGCCGGCCTGCCGATCTCCCAGTGGTGACCGAACGGGTCGACGACACGGCCAATCCGCCAGCCGTGGTGTTCGCTGACCGGCCACACCTGCGTTGCGCCCGCCGAGGTGGCTCGCTTGAAAGCCGCATCAGGATCGTTCACTGTCATGATCATTCGTACCGTGGTGCCTCCGAGCGATTCCGGGCTGCAGTTTGCATGGCTCGGCGACTCGTCCGCCAGCCAGAATTCAGCGCCGCCGATGGATAGCCGAGCCACGACGGCACCCGACGCATCCTCGAGCCGAAACAACTCGTCCGCTCCAAAGGCGGCTTCGTAGAAGGCAACGGCCTCACCACCGCGCCTCACGTTAAGCATCGGCGCGATGCTGATGGAATCGACTGTGAGTTTCGTCGGGTTCATAACCGGTTCACGGCGACGTCCTGATCGAACAGGTTGAGTGCATGCTCGAGATTGAGGTCGGTCTTCCTGAACATCGGGAGACGCCCGTCGCTTCCGCTGCCCGATACAGCGCCGGCAGCGAGCTGACCATGTTCACCTGGCGCGACGTGCCGCCGGCAGCACGGAACACCGCGCCGACGTTCGTACCCACGGCATCGCATAGTAGCCGTTGACTGTGGACGGTCCGTCGCGAGGACGCCCAGCACCGGCCGCGCGTTCTGATCGAACAGCATATTGATGCCGTCGGAGACCCGGTTGACGTGCGGCGCGGCCTCTACGGTCAGTTGGGGTTTGGGCGTGCGGGCGGCGTCGGCGACCTCTGACGTGAAGAGCCCGGCAGGTGCTTGTGCTCCGCCAAGACCCGTCACCGTTAGGAACAGGAGCGCCGGTACCGTCACGATCAGACTTGTGCATGCGCGCACCTTCATCCGCCGCTGCGTGGCTGCCCGCATCTCAGACGCGTCAGCACAATTCCAATGCGCCGAGGGGCAGTGCTCCGCAGCATCGCAACGAGCATGCCCGGGCTGGCGAGACGCGAACCGAGGCGAAATGAACGATTCGTGAGGGGCGAACCCGTCAGAGCGCGAACAGTGCTCGCGACTTTTCGCGATGTCGCGATGACGAGCACGCTCTCATGTGAGCACGCATTTGACCGGCCGCCACCCGAGACTGCGCGCGCGTACCGCGACGTGTATGGCTGCGAGCCGCGTGGGTGTCTGCTCGCGAGAGGCAGGGGATGGGCGGTTCGCTGGCGGGAGCTCGAGGTCGCTCCCGACGGCACACTACGGCGGGTGCTCCGCTACGAGACGCTGGAGCCGATGTCGCGCCGTGAGGCGACCCAGATCCTGGCGCAGAAGCTGGCGGCCGCATCCGACGGATCCAAGCCGACGCGCTCACGCGTCACGTTCGCGACGTTGGCGACGGAATGGCAGGAAACGGTGCTGCCGATGTACAAGCACTCGACGCAAAAACATCGGCGCTTCATGCTGAAGAAGCACCTGCGGATCACGACGACATCGAGGTCACGACGGAGCACTACCGCGGTGCGCACGCGGCGAGCGTGGCCCGGTCGGGGTTCTCGTGTTACGGCGGATTGAGTCTACGCATTGGCGGGCGGAGCGGCGGAGGCGGCGGTGGGCACCACGGCGGACTGGCCGAGGAGCTGTGGGATTGACGACCGATGAACGGGTTCAAGCCGTTGCCGACTACGGCTTCACCGAGCGCCAGGCGCGGTTCCTGGTGCTCGTGATGCGGCACGCCGGTCTGTGCATCAAACGCCAGTACGCCGCCTTCGCTGGCATCGCAACGGCGGCGAGAAGTGCAACGTGTTTTTCGAGAAACTCGTCAGACGTGGCTTTGCCGTCGCTACGGACTGCATCCACAACCGTGCGCGCCTGTACCACGTCCACCACCGACCGCTCTACCATGCCATCGGGGAGCCCGGAAGCCGCTACCGACGGACGGTACCGGCTCGGTCGGCAGCGGAGCGGCTCATGCGGCTCGACGCAGCGCTCACGAGTCCCGATCTCGACTGGCTCACGACCAGGTCCGAGAAGGTCGCCGACCTCCAGACGAGGACGGCGCGCCACTCACTCGAGCGTTCCGTGAATGCGACGGCTGAAGATCCACCGCACCTCGCCAACCAGTTTCCGGGGACCTTGCCTATCGGGATTGATCCGAACGGGCAGCTTGTGCTGCTGTATCTCGCGACCGTGCCCTGGACGGATGCCTTCCGGACGTTCGTGGTGGGGCACAGAGCGTTGCTCCGCGTGACGCCCGAGTGGACCCTTCGGTTAGTGTTTCCCCAGCCGCTCCGCCGTGCATTCCCCACCTACCAGACCGTGGTCCATGAGGAACTGGAGAGCCCGCTTCACGCGGATACGATCTATGACCTCAAGCGTTACTTCTTTCACCGCCAGCGTGGCACCGATCTGAATGCGATCCCGGAGTCGCTCCGAGCCTTTCTCAAGCGATGCGCGGAGGTGTTTGCCGGTCCGCGGTTCGCCCACCTCTACGGGCGATGGCTGACCGAAGGTGACGCGGCGCTGACCCCGGTCTCACCGGTGATCCCCGGGGCCCTCGCGTCGGGTCGCGCGCAGTCGAATGCGTGCTCCTCCCCTACACCTACCAACATCTCTTCCCTCTGGTGAGCCATCGTCGCGCGCGGCGCCAAGGACTACAGCAGAGGACGAGAGAGGGGACGAGATTCCGGCACGGCATCAACCCGTCCCTCAACCCGGTTCCTTAACCCGCTCGCGCATCCGCGCTGGACTCGTTGAGGCGACCATCCTCCGCGGAAGCCGTCCCAGGAACGCCTTTGCGCCTGCAACGGGTGGACGAACGCGCCGCGCGACAGATGGGGCGGCGTTCTATGCCGCCCCTGGCAGCGGTTCCGATCAGCGCAGAAGCGGAACCCAGGACGTGAACGACCCCGTGTCCGGCCCCGCGACGCGGCGCCAGGGGCGGTTCGGGGTCGTTCACGTCCTGGGTTCCGCGTGTCGGAGATTCTTTCTGGCAGCTACAGCTCGCCGAGGTGAGTGAGCACTTCGCGGTACAGAGCCCGGCCGATCCAAAAGCGTGCGTCGCGGATCAAGGCGTCCAGTACAGGCCTGACGGCGTCAATCAATCCTGCACCTTTCGCTGCCGTCAGCACCCCGATCAAACCCGTGACGCGAAGACCAGTTGTTCTTGCGATGCGTCTTCCACGCCTTTCGTCCACAAGCAGGAGATCGGCGCGCCGCTCGAGCGCCAGGACAATCGCCTCGGCCTCGCCCGGATCCAACTCGGCGCACAGCGCTTCCACGCGGCTTCGATCCTCTGGAGAGGCGACAACCAACCACTCGAGCGAGGCCAAATCAAGGGACTGCACCGAGCGAATCCCTGAGTTCGCCGTGCACTTTCGAGGGAACCAAGACCTGTTGATAGAGACCGGGGAGCAGTTCGAGGCGACCGATCCGGGCAAGATTCAAAATGGGCGACGTGTCAGAGACGACGATCAACGACGGCCCATTTCGTCGAGCGTGCGGAGATCCTCGTGGAATTCCTCGAGACCGTAATGAATGGGAATGTCACGATCCGCCAGGAGCCCTTGAAAGGCGAGCTGGTCCATCTCCGCCAGACGAGCCGCCTGGGCCAACGTCAGTCGCTCCTCACGAAAGAGCGCGAGGGCCAACTCCTGCTTAAGTTGCTCCTCCGTCAGGTGCGCCGCCGCGAGAACATCATCCGGAATCGTGACCGCCATCTTGCTGTAATTATACCGACCTCTGGTCCAACAACCCGAAAGTAGCCAAGTTATGCCGGGTCCCGCGTCGCTCCGGCGGCCGATTGTCCGGGACTGCGTCGGGCGCGTCAAGGGTGCGCGTCGCTGCGCTCGCCGCTCCGGATTAACGTGCGTCGCGCCCTTGACCCGCCCGGCGCGCTCCCGGTGCACGGCAATTACCGGAGCGACGGCGCCGAACGGTTCGATTCTTGTCAGGCTCCCAGCGACGGGTTCGGTTACAGAGACGCGCGCCTCATTGGACTCTCAGTGTCCTGATGGGATCGATGTGGCTGGCTCGCAATGCCGGAACGAGCACACCTACGGCAGCCACCGTTACGAGCGCTGCGACGGCGGCCGCCCAAACGCGCAAATCGTAGATCGATAGCTTGTAGACGTAGGACTGCACGAATCGGACGCTCCACCCGGCGATCAGGCTGCCAACCGCCAAGCCAACAATGACAGTTCTCAGTTGTTCCTGAATCAGCAGGCGGACGACGCCGCGCGGAGTCGCGCCGAGGGCGATTCGAACGCCGATCTCGCGGGTGCGACGGCTTGTCGCCATCGCGACCAGACCAAGAATCCCGGTGCCGGCAATCATCAGTCCCGCCGCCCCAAAGGAAACGAACAGCCACGCGTGGAAGCGACGCGACTGAACCGACACGCCGAGCGCATCGGAAAGCGATTCGGCGTGAACAAGCCTCACCCTTGGAAACCGTGCCGCCATATCGCTGAGCACGCTGGTCAGCCCTCGCTCGGTTTCTCCTTCGAACGCGACAATCACGTTGGCTAGGCCCGGACGCTGTCCCGCCGCCAAGGGGGAATAAATCTCCCCGTCGGAATCCATGTCGAGCGCACGATAGCGAGCGTCTGGAACCACGCCGATCACTTGGAATGCGCGGCCGTCAGAGCTCAGCGTTCGGCCGATCGCCGACCGGCCCGGCCAGTACGACAAGGCGACCTTTTGGCTGATGACGATGACGGGTCGGCCGGTATCGAATTCCTCATTGGTCGGTAGCCGGCCTTCGATCGCGCGGAGACCAGCGGCCCGAAAGAAACCCGATGTCACACTTAGTTGCTCGACGTCCCCTCTGCCATCCACGCGTGCGCCCGCGGGTGGATCGAACGTGCTGCCTGTGGTGGCGCGTTCGAGGAACGGCTCATCGAGTCCGCCGACGGCCACGACGCCTGGGATGCGGCGAATAGCCAACAGCAACTCATTGATCGAGACAAGGTCGAAGCCCTTCGGCACGCGGAGTCTAATTCGCGCAGCGCGATCAGGCGCGAACCCCGGGTCCTCCTGCCATACTCGCCCCAGACTGCCGGCCAGCAGCGACCCCGTGACCGCCATCACCAGCGCAAGGGCTACCTGCGCGCCGATGAGCACGGCACGGCGGTGCGATCCAGCGCGCTCTGTCGCACCGCCTATCTCCGATAAGACAGGGCGCGGGCTCACTCGCAGCGTCGTATGCGCGGACCACACTGTGGCGGCGGCGATTGACAATCCAGACGCGAGCGCTGCGAACGCGCCGGCCCGCCAGTCGATGGCGGGCGTCTTGAGCAGCATCGCTCCCGCAGGCGTGAGCGCCATTGTCACGTCGAGCAGCCAGCCCGAGATGAGTACGCCGAGGCACGCGCCCGCAAGTACGACACTCGCGTGTTCAATGGCGAGCATGCGTGCGAGCCTTCCACCCGTCGCGCCAAGTGCGCGCCGGAGCATCAGCTCGTTACGGCGATCCAGCGCCCGCGCCCCGGCCAATCCCGCCACGTTCACGCAGGCGAGAAGGACCAGAAGTGCGGCCGTCAAAAAAATCGCCGCGGAGACCGTTCGCGTGCTGGCCGTCAGCACGTCGCGAAGGGGCCGGAGTCGCACGAGGTCAAAAGGTCCTCGCGTGATCTGGCGGGTGGCGCTGAGGCCTGCGGCTGAGCCGAGGGTAGGAAACTGACTCGCGACATTGACGGCGGCGACCTGCAAACGACCTTCGACCGCCGTCGGTGGCACGTTCGGCGGCACGCGCGCCAGGACCTGCAGCCACCGTCGTTGCGGATTGTCATAGGACACTGCCTGGACGATCGGCAGCGGCGCGATCGCCTCAGGGGCAAACCGGCCGGCCGGATGCGGGAAGACGAAGTCTTCGGGCAGCACACCCGCGATGCGGAGGCCTACCCCGTCCGGATCGATCAGGGTGCAGGCCTCCGCCGAATCGCCGCTGCCATACGCGGTAGGTCACGAGCGCCGGACGCACTGTGGTGCGCGGCCCGAAATCATCGGGCCGGAACCCGCCGAATAACGGCTGCACGCCCAAGACATCAAAGAAGTGCGGATCGACGTCGGCGCTCCGGAGGTATTCGTTGTCCGAGATAGTGAGCAACCCGCCGATGCTGAAGGTAGTGAAACGAACGTCGGGAGCCGCGGTCATCCATGCTCGCACATCGGGCAGGGATACGGTTTGCATAACGAAATCGGGAAGACGTCGAAATCCTCCCGAGACGCTATAGAGGTTGCGGGGGCGCTCGTAAGGCAGGGGCTCGAACAGCACGCCGTCAACCACGGCGAAGACTGTCGTGGCCAGTGCGATGCCAAGCGCGACGACGGTAATGACCGTGAAGGAGTACCACGGCGTACGGCTTAGTGCGCGGATCGCCTGGCGAACGTCGCGCCCGAGCGACTCCACCTGTCGCAGAGAGTTCATCTCGTACACCTCTTCGCGCACGCGCGTCACATTGCCCAATTTCCGGTTCGCGGCGATTTGCGCCTCCTCGAGTGTCCGCCCTGCCGCGACCTGATCATCGATTTCGTGGGCGAGATAAGAGTCGAGCTCGCGCACGAGCTCCTCGTCGCGCTCTCGACGGCGCCACAGATGTGACCACGGCATGCGCCTACTCCATCGCCGGCCCCAACACGCGCGTCACCGCCTGCACGAGCGACTCCCAGCGCCCGCGTTCGCGCGACAGATCCCGCCGTCCAGATGCTGTCAGCCGGTAGTACTTCGCCTTGCGGTTGTTCTCGGAGGTGCCCCAGAACGAAGCGATGAATCCGCGAGCCTCCAGACGATGGAGTGCCGGATACAGGGAGCCGTGTTCGATCTGCAGGGCGTCTTCAGACGTCTTCTCGATAACGTGAGCTACAGTGTGCCCGTGAGCCGGTCCGAAGACGAGTGTCCGGAGGACGAGCATGTCCAAGGTGCCTTGAAGAATGTCGCCGCCGTCGGATCTTCGTGCTCGCGCCATCATCAGGTCACTGTATACCAGAAGACGTTCTAGTGGGAGAACATTCCAGTACGAAATCGATGCTAATAATGTGGCTGGCGTGTTCACTAAGAATATCTACCTGAACGGCTGTTGTGGCGCGGGCGTGCCGGCCGAACGTCGTCTCGAGGAGCTGCTGCGGGCAGCAGATCGGAAGGTCCTGAGGTCGTCTGAACTCGCTAGAGTTGGCTTCAGGCCGGCCGAGGACCTTTCAGGATTGCCCGAATCAAGTTTCGTTCGGGACTGGCGGCACCGCGCGCGGAATGCCGTCGACCGTTGTGCTGACCGAGGCGCTTCCAACCTGGCGAAGGTTTGGCTCACCATTTCCAATCAATAGAATCGGGCCAAGTCGCGTGACCGCAGGTGCCGATGATTGGTCCCATCGATTTCGATCTACCACCAATCTACCGGAACGGCAGCTTTCGGTTTCGAAAGGGGAAACATGGAAGACCTCGACCGGCACTCGCTCGAACGCACGTTTCGCGAAATTCAGGAGCGGCTTTTCAGGCTCCTGAACTACGCGACCTCCGTCATTGCGTCCGTCCAGAACAATCCTGAGTTTCTCCCGGAGTTTGCCGAAAGCGTCATCGTGCTCGGCGTCTCTCGCATCGAGGCATTCTTCATAAGCGACGTCAGCCTGGGGACGAAACACCGGCAGCGCACAGTGCGGAGACATCTTCGCAAACACGGTCATGAAGTAGCACTCAGTTGCGACGTTCCGACGTTGGTGAAACTCATCAGGCGTGGCGTGTCGTTCCAACATGGGGCCAAGCGTCTCGACAATCTGTTCCGGCTGATCTTTGGGTGCTCGGTCTGGCCCAACGACGACGTGCGCGAAACAGTGCTCGAATTCGTGCGTCTGCGGAACTTCCTCGTTCACAGCAGCGGGGCTGATTGGAGCCAAGATGGTGCCCACCCGCCCGACTACGCGGAGCAGTTCCGCAAAGCAGATGTATTAACGGTGCGGCGGTACGGGCAGTTCGCAACGTACCATGTCGATCACTACAAGGCACTGCTGTTCTTGAGGGAAGCAATCTTGGCGGCCGTCGAACAGCTCAAATACCTCGAAGAGCGGATCGTGAGAGATGTCACCTGGGCTGACACCGAATGATCCGTAACGCGAGTTTCCTTCGGCTCAGGGTCCGAACGCGCGCGCCAAACGGTTCCGAAAACGCTCCACTTGCGCCAGCGGTTTCCGCCTCGTGCTTGCAGTGGCTCGATCGTGAACCGCGTGCCGTCGAATCGCGCGCTCAAGATTCGCAAACTGCGCGGAGATCGACTTCGCCTGCTCGGAGAACGAAAGTTGGCCGAAGGTTCGAGTGTCCCGCTTATGTCGGGGTGTTGCATTGCCAATCCTCACTTGCCGGCGTCGTGATTCAGGACTTTCGGCGCCTTGGTGGTGTTGTGCGATCGAATTACCGTTCGCCAAGAAGGCCGCGAACGCGCCGAGCGCAGCGAGGGAGGCGTTGGCGCGCGCCGGCGCTCAGTACGATCGCGTCGGGAGCGACGACCCGCAAGACCGCACGAGGCAATCTGAGCCAACTGGAGAACCTGAGCATTTGATTCGTCTTGGCGACGATTGCGGACGCTCGTACCCTCGAATCATCTCGCCGTGGCGACCAGTCGCCACCCCTCCACGTTCTCTCAGAGCACGTGGGGATCGTGCCGGACGGCACGCAGGTGCCTCGAGCACCTGTGGTTCGACTTCAAACATCGCGGCGTCAGGTATCGCATGCCGGGCAGCGAGTTCGCGCTGCTACGGATGGAACCGGGAAAGCAGCGGCCGATCGAGTCGATGGAACAGGCGCGCGATTGGGAGCGGGTGTCATCGGCGAGATCAAGGCCGGTCGGGACCCGCGAATCAGCCCGCAACCCAAGCACCAGGCAGTGGACCTCCGCCACGTGGCCGGTTTCCTGGACGCGTACTTCGAGCGACAGGCCAAGCCTTCCGGCATTCGCAGCATCGGGTGGCGGGCCACATCAAGGTCCTGACAAGGGAGAGACCGTTCGGGACCGGCGGATCTCACGCCAAGAAGAGAAGCGGATCCTCGACGCAGCCGTCGATGCACGATCGAATCATCGGCGCGCTCGAGTTGTGCTGCCGGCAGGGCGAGATGCTGCTGATCCAGAACAAGCGGGTCGATTGGGATACCCACACGATCGGAATCCCCGGTCACACGACCAAGGACAAGGAGAATCGGCGGATTCCGTTCGATCCCGACGGCCGCGCGTCTCCGGAGGACGGGTCGTCATCAGCCCGGGTCGTGGAGGGCACCGGTGTGGTCGTACGCCAGCTTCCGGGCGCGCGCGTGATCCTGATCGAGGCGAGCTCGGTCGAACCGGTCGACGTGCCCTGCCGGCGCTGATTCGAGCCGGCAGGAATCCGAGCGTGGGCTGTGGTGCCGTCAGGACGCAGCAGTGATTGGCTGTCGGTCAGCGGCAGCCACAGCGTAAAGTCGATCCCTTGCCCTCTCGCGGTGCAGCGTAATCGCTCCGCCGAGAACACGCGCCCTGCGTGAGGGACTCCAGCCGGATTTTCCGCATGATCACCAGACGATACCGCTCGATCTGCGGCAGCGGGCCGTGGGGGGGCGAACCAGCTTTCGCTATTCTCGCCATTGAGGAGCCAGGTACGCGGCGGGGAGACCGGGAAGTCGGCAAATAGCTGATTCTTCCGTCCCGATCCGGAGAAGTAGGCGTTTCGCGGCAACCAAGGAGGAGAAGTGATGAAGCGTCTGTATGTTCCCATCGTCGCGATCGCGGCTCTCACGGGCGCCCCAGCGGCACAGAGCGGCCGACCGCAGCTCGTAGTCTTGACCGCACAGGCCGACCTGCAGTCGGAGCGGCTGTGGATCCACGGCGAGCACTTCATTTGGGCCGATGACGGCGAGGTGGTCGTCCAGCTCGCTCGCATCCCGCTCACGGTGCTCGGCGCGGTGGATCAGACCGACATCCTGGCTCAATTGCCCGCTGGGCTCCCGCCAGGCACCTACCTGCTTTCGGTCTCGCGGGGTTCCGGCGTCCCTCAGAACGACTCGGCGGCGATCACCATCGGGGCAGTCGGCCCTCCCGGACCGCAAGGACCACAGGGTCCGCAGGGCCCGGCCGGAGAACCTGGGCCCCAGGGCCCGCAAGGCGTCGCCGGTCCGCAGGGGCCGGCGGGGGCCGATGGAGCGCAGGGCGTCGCCGGTCCACAAGGGCCGGCAGGTCCGCAGGGCCCAGCAGGCCCCCAAGGTCCTGCCGGACCGGCTGGAAGCGCGCGATGGGCGCGGGTCGATTCCAACGGTGCAGTGCTTTCCTCCACCGGGGTGGTCGCGGTGACACACGAGGCCACAGGACAGTATCGAGTTGATTTCGACCGCGGCATCTTCGCCAGTTGCGCCGTGCTGGCTGTACCGAACGACGGCGCCAAGCAGGCCATAGCAATGCCTTGGGCCACTGGCGAGGTGCGCGTGTTCCTATGGCGCGGCTACGACATCGCTGGCGGGGAAGTGCGAACCAACGGCAGCTTCTCCATCACTGCGTTGTGCCCATGACGCGATTCGATCCGGATTCGCGTCCGGAGTGAGCCGAGTGGGCGTCTCTGGCGTCGTAAGTGATTGGAGGGAAGTGGCGCGCCCTGCACGACTCGAACGTGCGACCTCCTGGTTCGTAGCCAGACGCTCTATCCAACTGAGCTAAGGGCGCGCGGGCAAACCGAAATTATAACATCACCGCGCGGCCAACGCTCCCTGCTGCACCCGCGCCCACAACTGGTTCACGTCGAGCGCGAGCGCCTTCTCGAACTCCGAGCGCGCGCCGGCGGCGTCCCCGCGCGCCTTGTGCACCAGGCCCCGCAGGTAGTGCAGCCGCGCCTGCCGGACGTTCGGCGGCTCGCGCTCGCCGAACTTCGAGAAGAAGTCCACCCCCGAGCCGGGCTCGACCGACGCGAACGCCATCAGCCCCGACAAAAGACGCGCGGCCTGCTCCTCCTTGCCGAGCTTCTGTAGCGCCGCCGCCTCGTAATAGCGAAGATCGGACCAGGCCTCCTGCTGCTTCGCGTCCGCCGCCTTGCCGTAGAACTGCTGCGCGCTGGCGGCGTCGCCGAGCGCTTCGTGCGCGGTGGCGATGAAATAGAAAATCGCGGGCATGCGTCCGCCGCGATACGGCCAGGCATTCTCCAGGTTCAGCGGAAACTCGAGCGCCTTCTGATAATCCGCGAGCGCTCCGCGATAGTCGCGCGCGCGAAAACGAGCGAGGCCCTTCAAGAGGTAGACGTCCTCGTACGCATCGCGCAAGCCGCGGCTGCCCTCCCACACGTTGAAGTGGCGCTCGGCCAGCAGCCGTGCCGCGTCGTCGTAGCGCGCGGTCTGGACGTAGAGCAGGACGAGACGCGAGATGGCATCGTCACGCTTCGCGACGGTCGGCCGGTTCTTTTCGAGCGTCGCGATTCGCTTGTCGTGCGCCGTTCCGGCCCGCTCGTAGAGCGCATCGAGCTCGTAGAACAACCGCGCGTCCGACGAATCGCAGGCGATCGCTGTCTCCATGCTGGCGATGGCCTTCGGGAGATCGCGCTCCACCTGCTGATAGGCAATCGCCAGGTTGCGGTGAACGGTCGCGAATCCCGGATCCAGGGCGCGGGACTTCTCCCATTCCTTCAGGGCCCCGGCCGGCTGCTCGTCGAACAACAGGTTGCCGAGATAGTACGGCGCCCGCGCGTCGGCGGGGTTGACGTCCTGCGCCCGTTTCAACACCGCGATCGATTCGAGGCGGAAGGGAAAGACGTAGCGGGGATTCGCCGCGGCGGCCGTGCGGAAGAACTCCAGCTGCCTCGCGTGGTCTCCCTTCTCTCCCCAGAAGTACCCGAGATAGTAGTCGACCATCGCCGTTCCGGCCGCGTCCCGTGCTCTCGGGAAGAGAGACAAGACGGCGATCGCGTCGTCCCACAGCCCGGCATGCGAGTAGTCCACTGCGAGCTCGAGGAAGGAGTTCACGTCAGACCGAATCAGGGTGAGCAGCCGCTTCAACTGCGCATCGGCATCAGGTTTCGCCAGAGTCTTCGTCGCGAGGTACGCCTCGTATCCCGCCCAGAAGTCGAGGGGATCGCTCTTCGAGACCGCCTGCGCCAACTCGAGGGCCTCGGCGGCACGCCCACTGCGCCGGAGCAATGCCGCCTTGAGATCGGCGGTCCGCCCGCTCCACGCGTTGGTCGCCAGCGCGCGGTTCGCGTGATCGAGCGCTTCCGCCAGCCGGCCCTCGCGCGCGCTGATCTCGGCCAATTGGTGATACGCCGCGGTATGGAAGCCGTAGCTCCACGTCGATCGATACAGCGGCTCAGTGGCTTCGCGATGCTTCCCCTGGAACCTGAGCGCCAGCCCCAGGTAGTACAGCGCTTCGCCGTCCCGCGGGCTGGTGAAGTTGTGCGCCGGCCGCTTCAGCGACGTGCGGAACATCCGCTCCGCGTCCGCGAACAGACCGCGTTTCAACGTCCGGATGCCGTAGGCCAGGTTGACGCGCGAGTCGTTCGGGTCCCGACGCAGCGCCTCCTCGTAGTAGGCATCGGGCTCGAGCGCCGGGTTGAAGAACTGCTCCAGCCGCAGCCCCGCGAAATACAGTTCCTCGACGGTCTGGATGTCCTTCGGCGCCGGTGGCGGTTTCACCGGATCGGGCATCGGCTCGCTCTTCGGCGTCTTCTCGCGGTACGCGAGCAGCTCTCGCGATTCGCGATCGGTCAGCGACACGTGGAGGCTTTCCGCTTTGGTGCCGGCCGGCACCCGCACTTCTGCCGAGAACGGCCGCGCGGGATTGATGTCAATCGCCTTCGAGAAGACGACCTTCTCGCCGATCTTCACCGAGAGCATCGCGCCCGTGTGCGCCGCCACGGTGTTGACGGCCACCCTCGCGAGCCCGTCCGGCCTCAGTTCGACATTCAACGCCCCTTCGACGTTCGCGTACTTCAACCCTCCGAGCTCCCGGATCGGGAACCAGTAGAACCGCACCTCTTTCGACTCGAGCGGCTGCAGCCAGCTGTAATCCGGCTGGTTGTCCGAGTACGCGCCGGTCATCAGCTCCAGCTCTGGGCCGTCCTTTTCAGTGAGGATGTGGTCCCAGAGCGTGCCGCGCGGGCCGGCGCTCCATTCCCAGAACTTCTTTCCGGGCGCCACGTGGTGGTTGGCGACGCTCACGGTTCCCGCCTGCTTCCCGTGATCGTAGCCGCCGAAGAAATCCTCGTCGTAGTTCCACGCGAACATCGACGTCCATTCGGGGTGGTTCTTCCACCAGCTCAGATCGACGCCGGCGCTGTAATCGATCGCGTTGAAGAGCTCCCGTGAAACCGGCCAGCGCGCGAACTGGTTCTTGCCGTGGTAGGTCACATACTGGGTATCGGGCGGGAAGAATACCTGGTAGCGCTCGTTCGAATGCGTGCCTGCGTTCGCGAAGAAGAGGAAGCTCTGGATGAATGGCGTCCGGTTGATTGGCTTGAGCGTCGCCTCGAGGTACGACTTCCCCGGATAGAGGGTGAGACCGACGACCCACCGCATCCGATGGCGGATCTCCATTTCGCCCACCCACACGGTGGCGCTGCCGTCCGCGTGGTTCTCGAACGTGTAGTCGATCGGCATGAACACGGTCGGGCGATGGTGATGCGGGAAGTTCCATTCGACGCCGCCGGAAATCCAGGCGCCGATCATGCCGATGAGCGCCGGCTTGATCACGGTCTGCCGGTAGAAGAAGTCGTAGTTGTTCGTCTTGTCCACGGCCGAGAGGACGCGGCCGCCAAGCTCGGGAACGACGCAGACCTTGATGTACTCGTTCTCGAGATAGACGGCGCGGTAGGTCTTCTGCACCCGGTTGTCCGTCAGATCGTCGATCATCGCGTAGGGATAGACCCTGCCCTGCGCGCCCTGGTAGGCGCGGCCCGCATAGAACCTCGGGTTGTGATCCGGCGGGTTCACTTCATATGTGGGGAGGACCAGCGGTTCCTCCCACACTCTCGTCCTGGACTGTGCTGCCACGGGAACGTCGGCAGACAGGGCTACGAGGAGGACACAGGGAAGCGGCCAGTGCCTGACAGCCAGTCGAGTCATGTGTCGGTCTCCGTCAGTGGTAGCGGGGCTTCTCGGCGAACGGCTTCACCACGCCGTTCTTCAGCCGGTAGATGCGCCGATGCGTCTGCCGCGCGGCGTCCACCAGTTCGGCGTACGGCAGATCGATCACGTTGATGAAACCGAAGTTGAGGCGTTCCTCGTCCGATGGGCGGCCCGTCGGCAGGTTGTCCACCATCTGAAACCAGTGAGTACCGATAATGTACGGGCTGGCCGCCGAGTTCTCGACGTAGTACCGATACGCGTTGCCGCGCTCGGCCTGGTCGCGCACTTTGTGCACGCCGTAGAACAGCCCCTGCAGACCGCGGCCGGTCGCGCAGGCGGTGAACTCGCCGATCAACACCGGCTTGCCGGAGACTTCCGAGAACCTGCGGATGTTCTTCGGGTCGGGCATGAACTCACCCGAATAGATGTTCACGCTGAACACGTCGAAGAGGCGGCTCATCTCGACCCATCGATTGTTCGGGTTCTCGGCGAAACGAATGCCGAGGACCAGGTGGTTCGGATCGTGACGACGCAGCGCCGCGACGATGACCTTGAAGTACTCCTCGGCACACGTGTAGAGGAAGTCGTCCTTGACCTGCTGCTCGCGCCCGGGATTCGCCTTCAGCAGCTCCTGCAGCTTCGTCTTGGTGGCAGAGGGCTCGGGATCGGCGAGCAACATGTCGGGCCACGGTGTGAGCGAGCCGAAACTGCGGGCCCACTGCGGTTCGTTGCCGACGAACCAGCCGATCAGATTTGGGTCATCCTTGAGCGGGATCAACTGCCGGCGCGCCGCTGCGTCGACGTTGTCGCGGAACTCCTGCGAAAACACATCAGGGAAATTCCACGGAAAGGGAAACACCTTGCGCGTCGTCCAACCCTGGAGCGGAATCACGTAGGGCATGCCAGACGTCGTCGCCACGTCGTAATCGGACCAGTTCGCGACGGTGTTGAACCCCCAGTTCTTCAGCCGCGCGACGATGTGCTCCTGCCACTTCTTCTCCCAACCGTCACCGAACCGGCTCATGATGTTCGCGGTGTAGAACGAAACGGTCTTCCCCGGCGTGAACCACGCGGGTCCGGGTTCGGGCAGCCGCTGGAACAGGTACTCGCGGCGGCTGACGTCGGTGCCGAAGCTTCCCTGCTTGTAGCCCACGAGATCCATCCCGGTCGAGAAGAACGGATGCCCGTGCGGATCGACCATCATCCAGCGTCCATCCAGCTTCTCCACGCGGAAGAAGCCGGTCTTGCGGAGCGTCCGGGATGTATCGCCTCCCATCGGGCAGAATCCGTAGTCGATCGGCTTCGGCGTGTCGGCCGCCCACAGCGCGCGGAGCCCGTCGTCGTCATGGGCCTTGCCCGGCCAGTTCTCAGGGATCCACTGCCCGTAGCGATCGATCAGCGGCTTGCGATCGAGGATGTCGTCGGCGGGCACGTCGTCGCGCAGCGTGAAGTTGTAGAGCGTGAGCTGCGACGGCTGGCTCGGGTAGCGCATCCTGAAGACGATCTCCTCGACACGCTCGAAGGTGAAGAGACGATTGATCCAGACCTTGTAGCCAAGCGGTAGAAGCGGGTTCATCGTCCGGGTCTGGACGAACGACTCGAACGGGATCACGCCCGCGATGCGAATGCCTGACAGCGGCTCGGTGATGAAGGCCTTCGTCACTTTTCCGTCGGAGAAACCAATCGAGACGGTTTCGACGCTGGTCGTGACGAACGTGTACTGGACGGACCGCCAGGCGCGCCAGTCGGCCGGCCATCCGAGCTGACGAACCGGGATGCGCACCTCGGGCTCGCCGGCCGCGTAGTTGAACGTGAACGTCAACGCCTTGGTCGCCTGGTCCTGATGGACCAACGCGTCCTTGGTCGCGAGCTTGGCCACGTCGGCCGGCGCGAGGCGCGCGATGAGATCGAGCGACGCTTCAGCGGAAGCCGCCGGAGCGAACCGTTCGCCCAGGCCCGCACAAACGAGAACAGCCGCGAACGCGATCGCCGCTCGCTTCATGGTTCTCATTTCTTCTCGCGGTAGTTCCACAGCAGCTCGACGTCCGCTCCCCCGATCGGGTGCGTGTCCTGATACGCGAAGCGTCCCCAGCCCGGCTTCCCTTTCTCGCCCCAGGCCCCGCCCTGCACGAACGGGAACCCGAGCGCGTTCCATCGCGCCACTTCCGCGTCGAGGTCCGGGACCTCGAAGGCGATGTGATGGAATCCCTCGCCGTGCTTCTCCATGTGGTCGAGATACACGGTCGGCCCCTTCAGCGGCAGGATCCACTCGTACACAACGCGGCCGTGGCGCTGCCATCCGAGCTCGGCGTCGAAGTCGGCGGACTTGCCGTGATAGCGAAGATCCCACAGCGGGGGGTGCGTGACCGACTTCTCCACGAAACCGAGCCGGCTCCAGTAATCCAGCACCGGCGCGAGCTGGCGAACCGTGAACGCATATTGGACGACCTTGCGGCCCGGGGGCGCCGCGGCCGGTGCCGTTTCGCCCGGGTCGTAGACCAGCCCGAGGGTGTACTTCCCCTGCGGCTCCGTATCCAGGTACGTGTGGATCCCGGCCCCGAAGCTCGCCGGCAGGGTCTCCGACTGCAGGACGCCGACGCCCAGCGCCTTCATGCGCTCGATCTCCGCGTCGAACGCTTCGCGCGTCGTTGCCCGGTGCAAGAGGCTGAACACGCCATCGCCGTGCCGGGCGAGGAAGTCGGCGTACGCGCCGCAGCCTTCGAGCGGCTGGATCCAGCCCACCATCACGTCCCCGAGATGTCCGCCCGCCGTCTTCGCCCTGCACGCGACCGGCTTCCCGCGGTACCGCATGTCCGCGAACGTCACCTCGCCAAGCTCCCGGATGTCTGTGAAGCCGAGCGTCCGCCACCCCTCGACCGCCTTGCCCACGTCTCGAACCACCCACGCCAGGGCGTGGACCGATCGGTACATCTCCGGCAGCGCGGAATTCTGCGGCTGCGTCGCCGCCCCCGCAGGAGCGACCGACCGGATCGTGATCTCCTTGTCGGGCAGCCCCGGGGACTTCACCCTGAGGCGGATGTCACCAGGGGCGTTTCCAGACCTGACGATCGCCAGGGCGCGCCCCTGCCAGGCCTTTCGCTCGGGCCGCTGATAGCTCTCGAGGCTGACGGGATTCGCGTTGCCGACCCCGACGATCGTGCCGGGACCATCGACCTTGAAGGCAACAGGATGTTCCGCCTTGGGATGCCTCGTGCCGCTCGCGTCCCGCAACTCGACGGTGACGTAGCTCAGATCCTGTCCGTCTGCCGTGATGCGATCCCGGTCGGCGGCGACGGCAATCTCCGAGACGTCGCGCGCGGTCTTCAGAACCGTCGAACTCACCTGCTTGCCGCCGCGATACCCGATGGCCTTCAGCTCGCCGGGCTGATACGGCACATCCCATGTCGCGGTGAATCTGGACGCACGATCGGTCCGCTTCCTGCCGAGCGGCTTGCCGTTGAGGAGCAACTCGGCCTCCTCGCACGACGAATACACGTCGACGCGGAGCGGCCGGCTCTCGTGGCCGCTCCAGTTCCAGTCGGGCACGACGTCGAACCAGTGCCACTTGCTCCACGACTGCCGGTTGGGGTTCTCTTCGAACGACGGCTTCGGAGGCGTCACCCAGATCGAGAGCTGGTTCTCTTTCCACAGCGCGTCGCGGTAGTACGACTGCGGGCGCTTCCATCCGCAGATGTCGATGTCGCCGCAGAACGCCAGGTTCCACGGGAAGAAGCTCTGCTCCTGCCAGTACCCGCGCCATCCGATGCTCGACTCGCCGATGTAGTCGAACGCGGTCCACACGAAATCCCCCAGCACCCACGGGTGATCCAGGGCGTCCATCCAGCTCTGGAAGGCTTCGAGCGGATAGGACTCCGTCTGGATCATGATCCTGGACGGAACGCGGGCGTGATCCGTCTTGAAGATCGCCTCTTTGCGGTGATCGCCCCCGGACCCGTAGTTGTAGCCGGCGACGTCCAGCGCGGCGAAAAACGGATCCTTCTTGGGATTGAGGTTGTTGACCGCGGCCAGCACGGGGCGCGTCGGATCGGTCTTCGTGACGAACGCCGCCAGCGTCCTCGCGGTCTCGACGACGCGGGGCGTGTCCATTCCAGGGACCTCGTTGCCGATGCTCCAGGCGATGACGGAAGGATGGTTCCGGTCGCGGAGGATCATGCTCTCGACATCCTTCTGCCACCACTCGTCGAAGAACAGGCTGTAGTCGTGCGGGTTCTTCGCGTCGCGCCACATGTCGAACGCCTCGTCGATGACGAGCATGCCGAGGCGATCGGCGGCGGCGAGCAGCGCCGGCGCCGGTGGATTGTGCGCCGAGCGGATCGCGTTGAATCCGGCGGCCTTCAGCAGCTCGACGCGGCGCTCCTCCGCCCGGTCGTACGACCGTGCGCCGAGCGGGCCGTTATCGTGATGGATACAGCCGCCCTTCAGCTTCATCGGCTTGCCATTCAGCTCGAAGCCCCTCGTCACGTCGAAGCTGATCGATCGGATGCCGAACGGCGTCTCCACGTCGTCGCGGAGCTGTCCCGACGAGCGCACCTCCGACACGGCTCTGTAGAGCGACGGCGATTCCGTGGACCAGAGGGCGGGATTCCGCACCAGCACCTCCTGCTCTACGCTCGTGGTCCCGTTCGCGCCGATCGACTGCTCCGACGAGGTGCGGCCGACCTCCGCCCCTCCGGGCGCTACGATCCGCGTCGTCACGGCGACGGTGACGGCGCTGCCGGTGCCATTGTCGACGCGCGTCTGCACGCGGACCTTCGCGGACGCCGCGCTGACATCCGCGGTGGTGATGGCGGTGCCCCACTGCGCGACGTGGACCGGATCGAGAATCCGCAGCCACACGTGCCGGTAGATGCCCGAGCCGGAATACCAGCGGCTGTTCTCTCCTTCGTTTCGCACTTTCACGGCCAGCACATTGCGGCTGCCGTACTTCAGCTTGTCCGTGACGTCGTACCAGAACGACGTGTACCCGTACGGATGGCTCCCCAGCGACACGCCATTGATCCACACCTCGGCGTTCATGTAGACGCCGTCGAACTGCACGACCGTGCGCCGGGTCTTCTGCGTCTCCGGAACGTCGAACGTCTTGCGATACCACCCGGTGCCGCCGGCGGTGAACCCGGCGCTCACCTGGCCGATGGCCTCGCGATCGAACGGAGACGACGTGCCGGGAATGTCTTCGAGACTCCAGTCGTGCGGGAGATCGATCGTCCTCCACGCGGCATCGTCGAACTCCGGCTGCTCGGCGCGCTGGGCGCCGCCGCGGTGGAATTTCCAGCCGGCGTCGAACAGGATCGTCTGCCGTGGCGTGCGCGTGTCCTGTGGCGTCGGCGCGCGCTCGGCGCGCGGGTCACCAGACAGCAGCGAGAGGACGAGAGACAGTGCGAGCGTTCGGAGTTTCATGTGTCGATGCCTCGTGGCGGGCAGACGGGCGGCAGGATGGCGATTCGCCCGGGAGCTGGCAGTGCCGGCCCCCGGGCGCTGATTAACGGCGTCACGACGTGATCGCTGTCGTTCTTCTCCCGCCTACCACTCGAACCGCAGGCCAACCTGGCCTTGCCGCGGCTCTCCGGTCAGGCTGATCACGTTCCCGAAGTTCGCGTTGCCGAGGTTGGTCACCGGATTCGAGAAGTACTTCCGGTTGAAGATGTTGATGAACTCGAACCGGACCTGCGCCCGGGCCCGTCCTACGACACGGAAGTTCTTCAGCAGGCCGAGGTTCTCGTAGGTCCGGCCGAAGGTGCGGAGCTGCGCGAAGAAGCGCGGTCCAGTCCCGAATTCGCCGTACGCGGGATTCGAGAACGCCTTGGGATCGAAGTAGCGGTTGCCCGGGTCGCCCGCCTTCGCCGCGATGTTGAAGCGGTCGGGATCGAACTGGTTGGAGAAGTTGCCATTCGGATCCGCGTTGACGTAGATCGGGTATCCGTAGTTCGGGACCCACCCCGTGTACGACGCGCTCGACGTGATCGCCATCGGCGTGCCCGACAGGTGCTTGAAGATCATGCTCAACTGCCAGCCGCCGATGACCGCGTCGACGGCTCCCGAGCGATCGAGGTACCGGCGGCCCTTGCCGAACGGAAGCTCCCAGGTCACGAAGCCTTTGAACACGTGGGTCATGTCGTCCGCGTCAATCACGCGGGCCTCGTCGTCGAGCTTCGTCACGTCCTGCAGCAGGCCACTACCCCAGCTCTCCTGGAAGCCGGAGTTGATGTTGCTGCGGCTCCGCGAGTACGTGTACGCGGCGTTTGCGGCGATGCCCTTCGACATCCGTTTGTTCGCCGTGAGCTGAAGGGCGTGGTAGGTCTGCGTGCCGAGCGGCATCCCGACGTGGTAGAGCGGTCCCCACGTCTCGGCCACCCTCGGGTAAGGCGAGAGCGCCATGAACGCGTAGTTCGCGAACCCCGGATACGGATACGGCACGCCCGCGGCGGCCGCGGATGCCGCGTCGGAGACCCAGCTCCACTCCTTGCCCGCCTTGAGCAGCCGGGTCAGCGCCGGCATATCCGGCTGGTTCCTGGCCAGATCGCCGCTGGTGAGCCGCGTACCCTTGTTCCCCAGATACTCGGCGCCGAGCACGAAGTCCTTGATGATCTCGAATTCGACGCCGCCATTCCACTGCTGCAGCCGGCCGGCCTTGAGTCCGTCCTGGCTCATGGCAACCATGCCCCACTGCGTGAAGTCCGGGTCCTTGGCGACGGCGGCAACCTCACGGCCTGGATAACCGGAGTCCCAGTTGAACGCAGGCCGCCCGCCGCCCAGCGCGCCCACGCGATTGGTGCCGCGGAAACCGGGCGCGAACGCGTATGGAACGCCGGCCCAGTAGTCCGCGCCGATCGGCTGGTAGAAGATGCCGTACGCGCCGCGCAGCACGACGGACTCCGACAGCTTGTACGCGCCGCCCACACGGGGACCGAGTTGTGTCCAGTCGCGCTTGCCCTCGAAGCTCGTACCGCCGTCAGTCGCGTACACGAGCGCTCCGGGGATCCCGTACTTGGGGCTCGTCGCCGTCGTGTCGAACGTCGCCCAGTGTCCGTTCTTCTCCGTCCACGGGCCGGTGGTTTCCCACCGCAGGCCGAGGTTCAGCGTCAGCCTGTCGTTGACGCGCAGGTCATCCTGCGCGAACAGCGCGAGGTAGTCGCGGCGGCCGCTCAGATCGCCGGCCGTCTCCTGGTTCGCTTCGTTCACGGCGCCGAGCAGGAAGCTCGCGAAGCCGAAGCCGGTCTGCGCGGCCCACGACGGCCCCATGAATCTCGTCGTCTCCGGCGAGAAGATGAACCCGAGGACGCCTGTGGAGGTACGGCTCTCGAGCGTCGAGTGTCGGAACTCCCCGCCGAACTTGAACGCGTGGCGGTTCTTCACCCAGCTCAGGCTGTCGCTCAGGATGAAGACACGCCCGGTGTATCCGGAGTTCGCCCCATAGCCGATCCTGGTGGTTGAGATCCCGTTGACGGCGTTGCCGAACTGGATGTCCGGGAAGTTGCCCTTCCCGACGTCGCCGAAGCCGAGCTTCTGGGGCCAGCCGCCGCCCGCCGCACCCGCGACGCTCGGGTTGATGTACTGCGAAAACGTGAAGTTGGCGACGTTGAGCATGTTCGACGCGAGAGAGTGGCTGTGGCTCGCGCGGAACTGGTCGCTGCCGACCTCCTGTCTGCGAGCTCTCGAGAGCGGCCCGCCCATCTTGCCCGCGTCGTTCGGATTCCAGATGCCTCCCTGGTCCACGAGCGTACGCGGCCGCAAGGTCCAGATATACGACGCCGTGAGCTGGCTCGCCTTCGACAACTGGTGCGTCAACTTGACGGCGAGCTGGTGCTGCTTGAAATCGGGATTGTTGTAATACGGCAGCGCCGTGTTGTTGCTGACGCTGTCGATCATCGGCGCATATCCCTGGCGGTACAACTCGACGATCTTCTGGGAGACGCTGCTGATGCGGTTCGACGGGATCACGTTGTTGGGGAAAACCAGCCTCGTCTCAGGATCGACGATCGCGCCCTTGTAGATCGGATTGCCCGCCGCATCGTTTCCGAGCAGCGTCCTCATGTCGAGCAGCGCGCTGAAATCGCCGTTCAGGAACGCCGGCGTCGGCACTGTGTTGTTGTAGGCGCCCAGCACGAACCGCGACTGGCGGTAATCCTCGTACGAGCCGAAGTAGAACGTCCTGTCCTTGAAGACCGGGCCGCCCACGCTTACGCCGCTGACGTACTGTCGGTCCATCGGCTTCTCGAACTCGGCGGCGCGGTTCGGAAACGCGTCGGTCATCAGCCTGTTCTGCCAGGTGTTCTCGTTCAGGCGCTCGTTGCGGATGTACCCGTAGGTGCTCCCGTGGAGGGAGTTGGTGCCGGACTTGAGCGAGAAGTTGAAGACGCCGCCGCCGGTGCGGCCATATTCGGCGGCGATGCCGCTGGTCATCACCTTGAACTCTTCGACCGATTCCATCGGCGGGCTCGTTTCACCGATGTGGCCGCCGATCTGGATGACGGCCGACGTCCCATCGAGCACGACTTCTTTGCTGAACGGGAGACCGCCGGCGATGCGCGACGTCCAGTTGTCCCCTTCGACGCTCGGGGTCAGGGCATAGGCGAAGTTCTCCAGGCTGCGTCCGCCGCTGACCGTCAGCGGCAGACTGGTGACGACGGCGTTCTTCATTGCCGTCCCGACCTGGGCGGTCGACGCGGACAGGAGCGAGGCGTCGGTGGTCACGGTCACGGTGTCCTGCAGCCCGCCAATCTCCAGCGACGCATCAACCGTGATCGTCTCAGCCAGACCGACGGTGATGCCCGCGCGGCGCAGTGGCGAAAATCCCTGCAGCGTGAACGTGACGCTGTAGACGCCGAGAGGGAGATTGGGAAGCGAGTACAACCCGACGTCGTTGGTGACCGTCGTGGTCCGAACGTTGGTGGCGACGTGCACGGCGTCGACCGTCACCCCCGGCAGGACGCCTCCGGACGGGTCCTTGACCACGCCCGTGATCGTGCCGCGCCCCGATTGCGCCATGGCGTGTGCGGTGAACAGCATTGCAGCGAAGAGGATCACGATGCCGCGGATTGACGTTCTGAGATGACGCATGTCTTCCTCCCTGTCGACGGGGTGAAGAGGACTTCCTGTCGTCTAACCGGGACGGGCAGCGCCGGGAGCTGGGTGCGTTGTCCGAATCGCGCGTCGGGGTGCATCGCCCGTTCCCACGCGAGGGATGGCCAGAAAAAGGTATGCATTTTAAGGACTTAGACACACGCGGCCAGGCAGCGAGCGACCGCCGCCTGCCGGACTTCCGGCACGTCAGCGTGCCGTGGGCGGCTCGCGCGTCGAGGGGCGGTCGAGGCCGCCTCGCCCGCCAGCGCCACCGGAGCTGAACCGTAGCTTGACCTGACCAATGGTCAGGCCATACCCTCGCGTCCCGCTCGACGACTCGCTGAAGGACCTAACCGCGCATATGGCCTCCAGACCCAGCCTCACTCGACTGCGTAACCTGCCGCTCCGCGTGTGGACGGGAGCGCTGCTTGTGCTCTGTGGGGCCACGCTTCTGCTGCTGTTCAGAAACATCGAGCACACCCTGCCGTATCCCCAACACGCCGACGAAGGCTTCGTCTCGGGCCCGGCGCTGAGGACCGTGCAGACGGGGAACCTGCACCCGTACCGGTTCACCTACCCGTCGCTGCCGAAGTACATCGCGGCGGCGGCGATGGCCGCCGGGTTCGTTCGCAGCGCCGCGAACCTCGAGATCGGGGAAGTGCAGCGTATCGGCGAGGTCGGATACCCGTACTACGAGACGCCGCGCGTGATGCAGACCGCGAGACAGGCCTTCGCGCTGCTGGCCGTCATGTGCGTCGCGATGACCGGGCTCTCGGCGTGGATGGCGTTCCGGAGGCCGGTCACGATCGTGCTGGCGCCGCTCATCCTCCTGGCGTCTCCGCTCTTCTTCCGCCACTCGTGGCTCTACCTGAACGTCGACATCGTGGCCGCGAGCTTCGTGATGATGGCGCTCGCCGCGTGTTTGCTGGGAATCGCACGTCCATCGATTCCGCAGTCGGCCCTGGTGCCCGGGTCGCTCGCCGGACTCGCCATCGCGAGCAAGTACACGATGGCGCTGGCCGCGCTGCCGGTGCTGCTCGCCATCTGGCTGCGTTTTCCGCGGCATCGCGTCATCTCGGCATCGTTCGTCGCCGTGGCGGCGATCGTTGCCGCGTTCGTCGCCGCGGTGCCTTACGTCCTGATTGACCTCCCCGGGTTCCTGAACGGCGTCGCAGAGGAAGCGGTCCACTACGCGTCGGGCCACGCGGGGTTCGCCGGCGAGCCGGGATGGAGGCAGCTCCTCTACTACCTGCGCCACTTCGTGTCGGAGTTCGGGTACGGAGCCGGCGTCCTCGCCGTGGTCGGGCTGTTTGCGTTCTTCCGCACCGACTGGCGCACCGCCGCCGTCCTCATGATCTTCCCAGCCGGGCTCCTGTGGCTGCTCTCGACGCAGCGCGTGAATTTCACGCGCAATGCGCTCGCCATCCACCCGTTCGTCGCGGTGTTCGCCGCGTATGGGCTGGTCGCGCTCCACGGCTGGATCGTCGCCCTCGCCGTCCGGCGCGGGTCGACGTGGACGCGCGTCAAGGTGCCGGTCCTCGCGGGCATCGTGCTCGCGATCGCGGCGGTGCCGTTCGTGCGTCTTGCCGACCACGTCCGCGATCGCACAGATTCGCGCAACCTCGCGCGCGCGTGGATCGCCGCGCACCTCCCCAACAACCACACGATCGTCGTCCCGAGGGAGCTGGCGTTCGACGTCCGTCCGCTGGAGATGGAACGACGGGCCGTGAAGCGCGTCGAGCTGATCTCGGCCCGCGAGCCGGCCGTGCTCGACGCGCTTCTGGCGGACGTGCCGGCGCCGGCGGTGATCCTGGTGCCACGCTGGGGCGCGGACCGGCGCAGACCGGGCCAGCGGGACGCCGACGCCCTGAACGCGCTCACGAAGCAGTGGCGCGTGCTCGAGACCTTCGGACGCAACGACGTGCTGGTCAACTATCTGCATCCGACCGCGTGGGGCGACCCGGCGTTCTCGATCGCGGTCCTCAAGTAGTGCCGCAGGCGTGCCGCGGGATCGGCCCGCTCACGTCACTGCAACGGCAGCAGGTAGTTCTCGAGCACCCAGTTGCCCACCTGCCTTCCCTGGCGGGCTCCCTCCTCGAGCGACGTGCGGAAGTGCATGCCGCCGAAAATACGGGCAGACATACCCTCTGCGGCGAACTCGTCGAAGCTCCCATAATGTCGCGTGACACCCGGCACGGCTGGCGCAGTCGTGTCGAACGCGTACAGCGGACCGAAATACTCCTTCATCACTCGCGACCCTGCGGCCTGGACCACACCGTGGGCAGCCGAGTATTCCGGGTGCGGCGGCGTCGGCAGGAACGGAGTCCAGGTGGGATCCGCAACGGTGTCGGGGTTTCCATCGACATCTGCGTTTTGAATCGCTGTGACCGGTCGCCAGAAGTTGTACGTGTACTTCGCCTCGAACACGCTCGTGGTCGCATCCACCAGGGCGAGGTTCAGCAGTGCGAACAGGCGCGCGTGGTCAAGGAGGGCTTTTCCGTCGCCCGGTGTCTCCGCACGGGCGATCCGGTTGAATTGAAACTGCGCCTGCTCCGTGTGCCACCGGGCGATGACCTCTTGTTCAGCCGTGCGTTCCGCGCTGATCCCTCCGCCGAGCCGCCGCACTTCGTCGAGGTCGCGCGCGTAGCGCAGCGACGTCATCTCCGGGGGACCGTTCGGGCGGAACTGCGACGCCGACAGCATCGCGAACGGGACCCAGTTCGGCGCGTTCGTATTCACTGGTTGCGGGGGACCCGGCGACGTGATCTGGTAATCGCCCGGGGTCCCGCCGGGCACGTAGATCGGTCCGGCGGCGAGCATGTTGTCCGAGAGCCTCGCATCGTAAACGGCCCGGGCGACCGCAGCGCCGTACTCGACCCCGCTGTCCTCGGCGGGACCATCGGGTACGGCCGCCAGTGAGACCGCCAGGGCGGCGTCAAGCGACGCCTGCTGGAAAGGAAACAAGCGAACGAGCACTCCATGCGCGGCGGCCGCCGCAGCGGCCTCGCCCGAGGCGCCGGCTGGCGGCTGCGGCAGCCGCAGGTAGGACGTGTAGCGCGGCTCGACGGCATTCAAGGCATCGAACATCGCGATGTGCACCATTGCCAGCGTGCGCGTGATCTGCGGCCCGCCGGTGTCGATGACCTGCTGGTTCCATTGCGTCACCACATCCGCTCGTGCAGGCACTGCGACGAACGCGGCTGCGCAACCGGCCAGCATCACGACGGCCAGCGTCCTGCGACGGATATTGTTCGATCGAGTCGGCGTCATTGCTCTCCTCCTTCATCGCCCCGACGGGGCAACAACGATGCGTTTCCGTCCAGGCTCAGCGCGGCTGGTCGAGGTCAGGCCACACGCCCGGCATCGTGCCGCGAAGACCGAGCAGGCGGAGCGTCTTCTCTTCAAACCGCGACAACTCCGCGGCGGGTTTCGTCATGTTCATGAGACCCGGGGCTGGATGCGGGTTCAGCAGCCCCGCGGCGGAGGCGAGCGCGCGAAGGGCGACGTCCGGTCGATCGATGGACTCGCGTGGAACGACGATGTTGTCGACGAAATACGCCCGGCCGCGCGTGATGCAGAACCCGGCGACGGCGATGTTCCCGGCGGCTGCACTGCCGCACTCAGCGGGCGAGGCGGCCGGCACGATGACGAACCCTTCGTCCGAGCTGAGCGTGCGCACGAGCTGTATCGACATCGCGCTCGACGTGAGCCTGCTCATCTCACCGGCGGCAAACTGCCAGGTGCCGACGACGTCGGCTGGCATGTCAGGCGGCAGCTCGACTTCCATGACGTCCGCCCACGTCACGTGCCGGCGGTCGCCCGTGAACGCCGCGGCCCTGGTCGCGGCGGCGTCCAGGTCGTCGCCCACCGGCCACAGCGTGATCGCCGCAGACGCGCACGTGCGTCGCTCGAGGAAGCCCTCTGCGCGGACGCTCACGTCCAGGCAACGCGACGAATCCACCGTGACGGCGAACTGTCCTGCAGCGTCGGTGAGGATTTCGACGTCGTTGGCGGACACCTTCGCGGCGGCCACCGGATTCCCGGACCATCCGTCGGTGACCGTGATGGTCCTGGACGATTCACCTGGCGGCGGCGCCAATGGATCGGCGCCCGGACGCGCCGGGGCCGGCCGCGTCGGCGTCGACGACCCACAGGCAGCTTCGATGAGAAGCGCGAGGCAAACTACAGCGCATCGGGCGTTCATGGTGTCCTCCTTCGCCGCGGCGATGCCCGCTGCGATGCCGCCACAATGGCGGCGACAGGCGCCCGATGTCTTGGGCAAGTTCTCCGGAACCCGTGAAGTTCTTGTGGAGGAAGGGGGGGACGCCGCATAATGCTCGTCCCCGAGCGGACCATGGTGATGCCACCGCGTCCCCCTTCGGTGGCGGATACGACCTCTGACGCCGTACCGCAGGAGGTCGGCCCCTACCAGATCCTCGGCACGATCGGTGCCGGTGGCATGGGGACCGTCTACCGCGCCCGCGATCCGCGGCTCCAGCGCGATGTCGCGCTGAAGGTGCTCCATCCAGCGCCCGACGACGGGTCACGCCGGCTGCAGCGCTTTCTCCAGGAGGCTCGGACGGCGGGCACCTTGAACCACCCGAACGTCGTCGCGGTGTACGACGTCGGAACCGGAGTGCCCCCGTACATCGTCTGCGAGTTGATCGATGGGGTGTCTCTGCGCCAGCAGATCCAGCGCGGCCCGATGCCACTGGTCCAACTGCTCGATACCGCCGCGCAGATTGCCGACGGGCTGACGGCTGCGCATCAGGCGGGGCTCGTTCATCAGGATCTCAAGCCGGCGAACGTGATGATTACGCGAGCCGGCCGCGTCAAGATCGTGGATTTCGGTCTCGCGCAGCCGGTCACGTCGACTGAGGTGGATCTCGCCGAGGCGAACACGCTGACCGCGTTGCACGTGATCGTGGGCACTCCGGGCTACATGAGTCCGGAGCAGGCGCGCGGCGGCGCCGTCGACTTCCGGTCCGACGTCTTCTCATTCGGCGCGATCCTCTACGAGATGGCGACCGGACGGCGGCCGTTCGATCGCCCGACGCCGATCGAGACGCTGACGGCGATCCTGCACGAGGACCCGCGTCCAATAGGCGAGTCGAACACACGCATTCCCCCGCCGCTGGAATCGATCATCCAGCGATGCCTCGCGAAATCCCCGGAGGCACGGTATGCGGCAACCGCCGACCTGCTCCACGACCTTCGATCGCTGCGCGACCGGCTGGCGACGCGGCGCAGCGACGCCGACTGGACGGCGCATGCGCCTGCCTCTCCGGCGCGGCGCTTGATCAAGGGGCTGACGATCGCGGCTTCGGGAGCGGCCGTCGCGCTGACGGGTTTCGTCGCCCTCGCACCCGGCGGCGCCGATCTCGGTACGTACCGCTACGTGCCGCTCGCCGCCGAGTCGGCGTACGAAGGCTCGCCCGCCTGGTCCCCGGACGGCCGCACCGTCGCCTACATCGCCGAACGCGACGGGATCATGCAGGTGATCACGCGCGGCATCGACGCATCGAGCCCGGTGCCAATCACGCATGCGGGCGCCGACTGCCGGCAGCCATTCTGGTCCCGCGACGGCAAGCGCCTCTTCTACATCTCGCTTGCCGGCGACCGCGAGAGCCTGTGGTCAGTCGCCAGTGTCACCGGTGGCACGCCGCGACCCGTGTTCGGGGTCGGCGTCGCGGTCAGCGCCGTCACGCTGTCCCCGGACGGCAGCACGCTGGTGTTCCTGCGGGAAGAGGGCGGACCGGCGGGTTTCGTCCAGTCGTTGTGGATGTCAGCGCCGGCCGGCGCCGAGCCACGGCGATTTGCCGCCGAATGGGGCAGGACCGTCTCCGGCATCAGTTACCTCGAGTTCTCGCCCGACGGATCGAAGGTCGCCCTTTGGGCCGATTCGACCTCCCTCGTCCCGGTGGGCGCGCAGCGGGGAGCGCCGGGGGCGCACGAAGAGGTCGAGATGTGGGTGTTCGACTTTCCGTCCGGACGTGCGCGACAGGTTCTCGCGTCTCTCGGACCCGTGACGCGCGCCCACCCGTTCGCCTGGATGCGCGACTCCCGCCACGTGGTGTTCGGCGCGGACCTGCTCGGCCGATCACCAGGCACGCATTTGTGGATCGGCGACATCGAGACCGGTGACATTCAGCCGCTCACGATGAACCCGACCAGCGAGTACGAGCCGGACGTGTCGCCGGACGGTCGGTGGATCGCGTTCACGAGCGACGCCAGTCACTACGACGTGCTCGAGATCCCGATTGACGGATCGCCGCTGCATGCGAAACTCTCGAGCCTGCGCGACGAGGCCGATCCGACGTGGTCGCCGACCAGGCCGCACTTCGCCTACGTCACCGACAGATCGGGCGTTCCGGAGATCTGGCTGAGCGCCGCCGACGGGTCGCTGGAACAGCCGATCGTCACGGCCAGGAGCTTCGCCGACGGTGACACGTTCCTCATGTCGCGACCGGCCTTTTCGTGGGATGGAGCGCGGCTCGCCTACCAACGCCGCAACCGCGAGGGATACGCCATCTGGGTCTCACCGCGCGCCGGAGGATCTGCCGCGCAGCTGATCCCGAGGGACATCGCGACATACCAGGACTCCCCGACCTGGTCGCCGGACGGCGAATGGGTCGCGTTCGCCTATCTCAGTCACGACGGACGATGGCGGCTCGGGAAGGTGCCGTCCGGCGGAGGCTCCGACATCGTCACGATCCGTGAGGACATCAATTTTCCGGCGAGCCCTCAGTGGTCGCCGGATGGACGATGGATCGCGATCGACCTCAAGGACGGTCTGTACGTCGTGTCTCCCGACGGAGCACACGAACGGCTGATCAGCGGGGAACTGTGGCTCGCGCACGCCTGGTCGCGGGATGGCTCGCGCATCTTCGCGATTCGACAGTCGGAGGAGGAGCGTCTCCAACTCGTCTCGATAGATGTGCGCGCGCCCGGCAAACCGACCATTCTCGTCGGCGACCTCGGTCCGTCCCCCCCGACCACGCCGCAGCTTCGCGGTTTCAGCCCGTCGCCCGACGGCAAGAGCCTGCTGACGTCGATCGCTCGGCTGCGTGGGGACGTCTGGCTGCTGGGCGGTTTCGAGGCGCCAGGAGGGTTCTTGCAGCGGATGCGGCGCGCATTCTGGCGCCGGCCGCCCCGGGCTGGAACTTTCCCATGAGTTCCCCACGACGTGAGGCGCGCCCGGATCCACAATGCCAGTCGGACCGACGTGGTGTGAGGTGAGCATGCATTTCAGGATGATGGTCGTCGCGCTCGCCGCGTTTCTGGTCGCCGGGTCTGCCGGCGACGTTTCCGCGTGTGGCGACAAGTTCCTTCGCATCGGCCGCTCCGTTCGCTTCGGGCGGTACGGAGCGTTCTATCCAGGCTCGATTCTGATCTACGCTCCGGCGACCTCCGCTCCCGCGAGAATCAAGGATCTCGCGAAGGTCATCAAGCGAGCCGGCCACCGCGAGGTCGTCGTCGTGACCGGGTTGGCGGACCTGGCGGCGGCAATGGCTTCGAGGAAGTACGATCTCGTCCTGACGGGACTGGCCGAGAGCGCGGCAGTCAGCCGGCAGGTGCTCGCGGCGCCGTCGCGGCCGGATATCCTCCCGGTCGTAGTGCGGCCCACCAAGGCGGACCTCGCCATGGCGCTGGCGTTGAGCGCCTGCGTCATCGACGCTTCGAGCGGTCACAGGAACGACGCGCTCGCGCAGATTGACTGCCGGATGGAGTTCCGCGAACGAGGCGTTCGCGCGCACGGAGCAGGGGCGCAATGACCGGATCGCCCGGGACCCGACGCGCGGCGGCACCACGCGGGGCCTGCTGTCTCGTGCACCTGGTGATGCTCCTTCTCCCCGTGCCCGCGCTCGCGCAGGCGTGGGTGACGCCTCCCGGGGAAGCCGCCATCACGCTCGCTCACGAATTCGTGCGATCCGACGAACACCTCGATCTCCACGGGAGAGGGGCCCGCGAACTCGGGAGCACGTCCACCCATCTCGCGGTGCTCGACGCGGCGTACGGATTGTCGGAGCGCATCGCGCTTCAGGGATCGGTCGCATGGCTCGCCATCAAGTGGACCGGTCAATCCGATCGGCACGGGCCGTTCGACACCGGCATCTACCACGGCGCTCTGCAGGACGCGCGTGTCGCCGTGAGCTATCAGTTGGTCAGCGGGCGCTTCGCGGTCGCACCATTCGTGGCGTTCGGCACGCCGACCCACGGCTACCAGGCGCTCGGGCACGCGGCGTTTGGCCGCAAGCTCCGAGAGCTGCAGGCCGGGATCAGCGCCGGCCGCACACTGCGCTGGCCGGCCGGCGGTTACGTCCACGGCTCTCTCGCGTACAGCAAGAGCGAGAAGGTCGACAACGTCGCCCTGGGACTCGACCACGTCAACGGGGACTTCGAGGCAGGGGCCGACTTCGGCACGCGCGTCGCGGTCAAAGGCTTCGGGAGCTGGCAACTGATGTGGGACGGCCTCCAGCTGGGCCGGGGAATCGATCTCGGGGATCTGAAGCCGATCCACGATCGGCTCGGGCGCGCCTCGTACCTTCAGCTGGGCGCCGGCGTGTCGACGCCGCTCACCTCGAAGATCGAGCTGGGAGTGAGCGCGTTCGCAACGGCCACCGGCCGCAATATCCACGCGGTCCGCGCGCTCGTCACTTCGTTGACGTGGAAACTGGGGGGCGGTTTCGAGATCGCGGGCGACGGGCCGGCGGCCGCGGGCACCGCGAGAGACCTCTCAAGGAGTACGGCCGCCGACGGTCTCCGTCGAAGGCGCTGAGGCCTCGAACCGCAGGACCGCGACAACCGAGCCGAGGCGCACCTCCTGGCCGTCCTTGACAGGCATCGGTCCCGTCACAGCCGCCTTGCCGACCCACGTGCCGTTCTTGCTTCCCAGGTCCTCGATCGTGGCGAGATCGCCCGCGATCGTCAGTACCGCGTGCTGACGGGAGATCGTCGAGGATTCGAGCACGACGACGCCGGGACCACCCCGGCCAAGGACGTTCCTCCCCTCGTGGAGAGGGATCTCCCGATGCTCGTACACGAGCTTCCATGAGGCCGTTCCGGCGGATGGCGCGACTGGCGCTGCTTCGCCCGCGAAGGCATACCCGTAGGCGTACACCGTACGAATGAAGCGCGGACGCTGAGCGCTGTCGCCGAGCGCCACGCGCAGGTCGCCGATCAACGTCGCGAGGGTGTTATCCGTGACGAACGTGTCCGGCCAGAGCCGCTGAAAGATCTCCTGTTTCGACAACGCCCGCGGCCGCTCGTCGAGCAGCAGCTTGAGAAGGTCGAACCCTTTCGGCGCCAGCCGGATCTCACGCTCGGCGGCAAGCAGCCGACGCTGCTCCGAGTCGAGGACGAACTCGTCGAATGCGATCCGCATGTCGCAGCGGCCATTCTACGTCTTCACGCGCGAAAGCCGCCGCGCTGGAGCTGTCTTCGAAGCTGGCGGTCAAACGGGCGCTTTCTCGCCGAAGACGTGGGCAAGGAACTCGATGTCGCTCGACGCGATCGCCGCTCACCGCGACGTCATCGGCGGGCGAGACGACGGACGGTCGAGGCCGGCGCCCATCGCGGCGACGCCGGGCAGCGCAATCGGCAGACGGCCGCCAATCGCCGCCTCGCCCGCCAGCGCGCGGACGGCGGACGCCTCCGCGCGATCGTAGAAGTCGTACGTCAGCAACATCGCGGGGAGCTCGGGCATGAAGGTCGCCGCGTACGGGTTGCCGAAGAACACGGTCACGAGCGGCCGCTTCCTTGGCTCGCCGGAGCTCGATCTCGATCCATCGAGCGAAGGCGGCTGGCGCGCGATGCCGTTCAGCAGGTTCTGCAGCGCCGGCGTGAGATCCATCCGCCCGCTCGCCGACGCGGCGCGCACGAACACCGACGCGACGACGGCGTCGAAGCGCGGGACCATCGCGCGCACGAGCTCGATCTCCGACGGAGACGTGCGGTCCGACAGCTCGATCGCCGTCACGTTCGGCCACCGCCGCCGCAGCTCCGGGATGAATGTCCGGCTCGGCGCCGCGATGCGCCAGTTCGACGGGTAGTCGAGCATCGACAGATACAGCACGCTGGCGTCGCGGCCGATCTTCAACGGCACGTCGCCGCGAACGTCCTTGATCAGCGTGATCGATCGCTCACTGACGGCGTCGGCGACGGCCTGGTTCGCGCGCGTGCCGACGACGCTCGCGACGGCGCTCATATTGACGCGCGAGTTGCGATGAAGACCGAGCCGCGCTTTCGCGCGGAGAATCCGCAGCACCGACGCGTCGATGCGGGCGTAGGGAATCAGATCGTCTTTCACCGCGTCGACGATGCCCTTGAATGCCGCCGCATCGTCTGGCGAGTGAAGAATCACGTCGTTGCCCGCCTGCACGGCGCGGACGGCGGCTTCGCCTGGCGCGTACATAGCCGTCACGCCCGCCATGCCCATCGAGTCGGTGTAGATGAGACCGCCGAACCCGAGCTCCTTGCGCAGCAGTCCGCCAACGATCGGCGCGCTCAGCGTCGTCGGGGTCGAGGGCGTCGGATCGAGCGCCGGCATCTCGATGTGGCCGGTCATGATGGCCTCGGCGCCTGCGGCGATGCCGGCTCTGAACGGCGGCAGCTCGATCTTGTCGAGCCGCTCGCGCGGATGCTTGATGACCGGCAGCCCGAGATGCGAGTCGACGTCGGTGTCGCCGTGGCCGGGGAAGTGCTTCAGCGTCGCGATGACGCCGGCGGCCTGCATCCCGCGGATGAACGCGGACGCAAGACGGCCGACGAGCTCGGGATTCTCGCCAAACGAGCGCGTGTTGATGACCGGATTGCGCGGGTTGTTGTTGACGTCGACGACGGGCGCGAAGTTGACGTGGACGCCGATGGCGCGCGCCTCCTCGCCGGTGATGCGCCCGGCCTGCTCGGCGAGCCGCTCGTCGCGCGCGGCGCCGAACGCCATGAGGCGCGGAAAGGCCGTCGCGCCGGCGATGCGGAAGCCGATGCCGGTCTCGAAGTCGCCGGTGTTCAGCAGCGGCACCTTCGCGATCGCCTGAAGCCGATCGAGAGTCGACGCCGCGTCGAGCGCGTGGCCGAGGGTCACGGTCCCGTAAGTCGTATTGAGCAGCACGGGCGGCGCGAGCTCGCGGCCGCCGAAGACGTGGAACCCGCCGATGTGCTGGTCGTGCACGGCCTTCGTCAACGCCTCGAACTCGGCGGAGTCGGTGCTGAGATACGTCGAGTAAAACGACGAGACGAGCATCTGCCCGACCTTCTCCTCGAGCGTCATCTTCTTCAGCGTCGCCTGCACCCACTGCTCGGCGCTCTTCTCGAGCGTCGTCACGCGTGGCGACTGCGCGGCCGCGGCCACGCCGAGCGCAGCGGCCAACGCCGGCACATACCACTTGGATGAAGCCATACGCGCATCTTGACACAGAACCCTGGCTGCTCTCGACACTGGTACACAGCGTTTCAACACGGAGGCACGGAGGACACGGAGGCGGATTGGTCTTTCTTGGTCAGGCACGATCCTCGCCATCACAGGACAACATTGGTGGCTCCGTGCCCTCCGTGTGCTCCGTGTTGAAACGCCGTGGGTACGGCGGAATGAGCGTCTGGCTATAATCCAGCCGTGAGCGTCGCCGAGCATCGCCGAAGCGCACCGGGATCCGTGCGCTGCTTCGTGCTCACGATCAGCGATACGCGGACGATGGAGAACGACCCGAGCGGCGACGCGATCGTCGCGGCGCTGCAGGCGGCGGGACACGAGATCGCGGGACGGACCCTCGTCCGCGACGATCCGGCGGCGGTCGCGCGCGTCATCGACGATCACGCGCCGGACGTCGACGCGATCGTCGCAACGGGCGGGACCGGAATCACGGCGCGCGACAGCACCTATGAAGCGATCTCCGAGCTGCTCGACAAGCGGCTCGACGGCTTCGGCGAGCTGTTCCGCATGCTCAGTTATCACGAGATCGGCGCCGCCGCGATGCTGAGCCGCGCGTGCGCCGGAACGATCGGCCGCACCGTAGTGTTCTCGCTGCCTGGATCACTCAACGCCGTACAGCTCGCAATGTCGAAACTCATCGTCCCTGAGCTGTCGCATGTGGTGAGGGAACTTCGCAGATAACGTCAATTCCCAAGGGGCCAAAGGCCAACTGCCAAATGGGGAAACTCCCAAGGGCCAAGGGCCAAAGGCCAAACGGGGGAACTCCCAAGGAGAATTGGCGGTTGGGCGTTGGTGATTTGGCCTTGGGAGTTGGCCTTTGGGAGTTGGCCTTTGGGAGTTGAACGATTTGGCCATTGGCCTTTGGCCCTTGGGAGTTGACATGATTTTCGGCTCGATGCGTCCCATCCGAGAAACGATTCCGCTCGACGAGGCGCTGGCACTCGTCCTCCAAGCCGTCGTACCGATCGGGCGGACCGAACGCGTAGGCATTACCGAAGCGCACGGCCGTGTCGCGGCGGTGGAAGCGATCTGCCAGATGGACGTGCCGCCATTCGATCGCGCCGCCATGGACGGCTACGCGGTGATCGCCGAGGACACGTTCGGCGCCGGACGCTACGAGCCGCGCGTCCTGCGCTCGGTCGAGAAGGTCTACACCGGCGAGATGCCGACGAAGACGCTCGCGCGCGGCGACTGCGTCGAGATTGCCACCGGCGCGCCGCTGCCGGACGGTGCGAACGCCGTCGTCATGGTCGAGGAAACGGAGAAGGAATCCGGGGACGGCGTGCGCGTCTTCACGCCCGTATATCCCGGACAGCACGTCGGCCGCCGAGGCGCGGACATCGCCGCCGGGCAGCCGGTCCTCAATGCCGGCGATCACATCACGCCGAGCCGCATCGGCGCGCTCGCGGCCGCGGGCGTCGTCGATGTCGAGGTCTACGCGAAGCCGGCCGTCGCGATCCTCTCGACCGGCAACGAGATCGTGGAACCAGGCAGGCCGCTCGGGCCCGGACAGATCTACGACATCAACCAGTTCACGCTCTCGACGATCATCGCAGCGCATGGCGGTGTGCCAGTGCGATTGCCCAACGCGCCGGACGATCTCGACGCACTGAAGGCCGCCATCGAATCCGCCGCCGCCGAGGACGTCATCGTGTTCTCCGGCGGCAGCTCGGTCGGCGAGCGCGACCTGATCATGGACGCGCTGCACGCGCTCGGCGAAGTGGTGTTCCACGGCATCGCCGTCAAGCCGGGCAAGCCGACGGTGTTCGGCCGCGTCGGCACGACGCCGGTGCTCGGTATGCCGGGATATCCGACATCGTGCCTGTCGAACGCCTACATGCTCCTCGTGCCGATGCTGCGGCGCATGGCGCGGCTCCCTGAGTACCGGCCGCAGACCATCCGGCTGCCGCTCGGCCGGCGCGTCGTCTCGACGACCGGGCGGCATCAGTTCTACACGGTACGGATCGAAGACGGGACGGCGATCCCGGCGTTCAAGGCGTCGGGCGACATCACGAGCATGTCGCGCGCCGACGGCTACATCGAAATCCCCGCGCAAACCGACATCGTCGAAGCGGGACAACTCGTCGACGTAAAACTGTTCTGATGCAGACGTCCACACTGACGACGGCGCCGCCGTTCGAGCTGCCGACGCAGAAGGGCGAGAAGCGATCGCTCGCGGACTACCTCGCGAAAGGTCCGGTGCTGCTCGCCTTCCATCGCGGCACCTGGTGACCGAACTGCCGCCGCCGGTTCGGTGAACTGGCTCACAACTCACCGGAATACGCCAGGCGCGGCGTGCAGGTCGTCACAGTGGTCGCACAGAAGTCCGAGCCGGTACGGCGCTACATCGAGGAGACGGGACTCCCCTTCAACATCCTCGTCGACGACTCGCGCGACGTGCTCAAAGCGTACGGCGTCTGGCATCGTCTCGGGTTCGACGCCTGGAACGTCGCGCGGCCGGCGCTGTTCCTGATCGATGGATCCGGCGCGATCCGTTACTCGTTCATCGGCGAGCACCAGGAGGAATTTCCGTCGCACGGCGACATCGTGCAGGCGATCGATCGTCTTCACGCCCCATGATCCTCACGGAGAAGCTCGGGCGCCAGTACGGCGCGGTCACGGCGCTGCGCGATCTGGACCTCGCGGTCGAGGCGGGCGAGATTCTCGGCTTCCTCGGCCCGAACGGCGCCGGCAAATCGACGACGGTCAAGATCCTTGCCGGCATGATCAAGCCGTCGTTCGGACGCGCGACAGTCGCGGGCTTCGACGTCGTCGAGCAGCCGCTCGAAGTGAAGCGGCGGATCGGATACGTGCCGGAATCGGCGGCACTCTACGAATCGCTGACGGCGCGCGAGTTCCTCCAGCTCGTATCGTCGCTGCACCATCAACCGCCGGAACGTGCCGACCGCCGGATCGAGGAGCTGCTCGAGCGCTTCGATCTGTCGCAGTCGGTGGACCAGCGGCTCAGCGAGTTCTCGAAGGGCATGAAGCAGAAAGTGCTGATCGCGTCGGCGCTGATGCACAGGCCGGACGTCCTCTTCCTCGACGAGCCGCTCACGGGCCTCGACGCGAACGCCGCGCTGGTGGTGAAGGAACTGATGCGGAGCCTCGCCGCGCAGGGACGCACCATCTTCTTCTGCTCGCACGTCCTCGAGGTCGTCGAGCGTGTCTGCACGCGCATCGTCATCATCGATCGCGGCCGCAGCATCGCCGACGGCACGTCCGCGGCGATCGCTGCGCAGACCGGAACGGACTCGCTCGAAGCGGCCTTCGTCGCGCTCACCGGACGGCGTGATGCCACGCAAGCGACGCAGGATCTGCTCGACGCGCTGAGTCGATGATGGAGCGCCTGTTCGTGGCGTCCGGCGTCGACTACGGACAATGGCGCGCGCTGACGTACGCGTACCTGCGCATGGACCTGCGCCGCGGCGGCGGACCGCGACGGCCGAACCAGAAAGGACGGCCGGTCATCCTCGCATACGGCGGCCTCCTCCTCGTGACGCTGCTGCAGGGCGCGCTGCTCGCGGCACTCGCATTCGCGCTCCAGGACACCTTCACCGCGACGGTGCTGCTCACGACATTTGCCGGCATGAACACTGGCATGCTCGTGATGGCTGACTTCGCCGCCTTCGTCGTCTCGCCGGACGATTACTGGGTCATCGGCAGCCGGCCGGTGAGCGAGCACACGTATTTCGCCGCACGGCTCGCGTCCATCCTGGTGTATCTCGCTGCGATCACGTCGGCGCTGGCGCTCATGCCGGCGATCGCGCTCGGCTGGTGGCACGGGCTCGGCGTCGCCGGTGCGGCGACCGCGTTCCTTGGCGCCATCCTCTGCTCGACGTCCGCAACCATCGTCACGATCGCGCTCTACGCCGCGCTGACGACGCGTGTTGGCGTGCAGCGGCTGTCGCGGATCGTCAGCTACCTTCAGCTCGCGGCGTCGACGTTCTTTCTCGGCGGCTATTACTTCGTGATGCGCGCACTCGAAGAAGCGCGTGTACGGCAGCTCTCGGTCAGAGACGTCGAGTGGATCTGGCTGGTGCCCTCGACGTGGTTTGCCGCGCTCGTCACTGCCGTGAGCGGACGAGCCGGAGCGCGCGAGTGGCTCGCGGTCGCGGCAGCCGTGACGCTCACGGCCGCCTGCGCGCCGCTTGCCGCAGGCCGCCTGACGCTCGACTACGCCGAGCATCTCTCGAAGACGTCGACCACGGCCGGCACGTCTTCACGCCGCCGACGCACGTTCCGGATTCCGGGGTTCGGCCGGGGAGAGGCGTACGCCATCGCGACGCTGATTCGCGCCCAGTTCCGCCACGACATGCGGTTCCGGATGGCGATCCTCACCATCCTCCCGCTCACCGTCTTCTACGTGCTGATCGGTGGGAGCAAAAGCCTCTCAGACCCCTTCGTCGCCGACGCGGGGCAAGCGAACGTGCCGCTGTACTTCGCGGTCGTCTTCATGCCGATGACGCTGCACGGGGCGCTGCGGCTCTCGGACAGCTGGCGGGCGTCCTGGATCTTCTTCGCGACGCCGGCGGATCCGGCGCGTCTCATCGTCGCGGCGAAGAACTTCGTCGCGGTGTTCTTCCTCGGCGGCTACGTGCTGCTGCTCGCGACGTTCTCGAGCTTCTATTACGAGCGCGTCTGGCACGCGTTCCTGCACATGGGGATCGTCGGCGCGATCGCGCACCTGCTGCTGCAGGGGGCCGTCATGCTGGCACCGCACCTGCCGTTCGCGAGCGAGCCGCGCAAGGCGGAGCGCTCGTCGGGGCTGTTTGGTCTATTCCTGTTCGGATCGATTGCGGGAACGGCGATTCCGATCGCGCTGCCGTTCGTCTACAGGAGCGCACTGGCGACCGCGATACTCGTCGCGCTGCTGATTGGCTCGACGGCGGGGCTCGAGCGCGCGCTCCGCGCCCGGGCCCGCGCCACCGTGCTCGCGACCGAGCTCGTTTAGCGGAACCGCCGGTTCACCTCGTCCCAGTTCACCACGTTCCACCACGCGCTGATGTAGTCAGGACGGCGGTTCTGGTACTTCAGGTAGTAGGCGTGTTCCCACACGTCGAGCCCGATCACGATCTTCTTGCCTTCCATGATCGGGCTGTCCTGGTTCGCCGTGCTTTCGATCGCGAGCTTGCCGCCCGCGTCGATCAGCCAGGCCCAGCCGCTGCCGAAGCGGCCGACGGCGGCTTTCGCAAACTGCTCCTTGAAGGAGTCGAAGCTGCCGAACGACGACTTGATCGCGTCGCCGATCGCGCCGCCCGGCGCGCCGCCCTTTCCCGGGCCCATGATCTGCCAGAACATCGTGTGATTGGCGTGGCCGCCGCCGTTGTTCCGGACCGCGGTGCGGATGTCCTCGGGAACGCGATTGATGTCCTTCAGCAGGTCTTCGACGTTCTTCTGCTGCAGATCAGCATGCTTCTCGAGCGCCGTGTTGAGGTTGTTGACGTACGCCGCGTGGTGCTTCCCGTGATGGATCCGCATCGTCTGCTCGTCGATGTGCGGCTCCAGCGCGTTGAAGTCGTAAGGCAGTGGCGGAAGTTCGTGTGCCATCGGCAGGCTCCTTCTCCTTAGAGGCAACCTCAATCTTTATCACGAATGCCGCGCGGGGACTACTTGACGGGGGGAGCTCTGGGCGAGCCGCAGCGAGGCGCTCCGGCTAGACCGGAACCTGCAGCATCCGCTCGAGGGCCAGGAGCGCTTTGCGCTTCTGGTCCTCGGGCACGGTGATCTGGTTGTGAATCTTCCCGTCGACCAGACCTTCCATCACCCACAGCAGATGGTTCGGCGAGACACGGAACATCGTCGAGCACAGGCAGCCGAACGGATCGAGCGTGACGACCTGCTTGCCGGGCGCCATCTCGTGCGCGAGACGGTTGACGAGATGGATCTCCGTCGCGACGGCCCACACGCTACCTGACGGACTGTTGCGGACGGTATTGATGATGTGCTCGGTCGAGCCGCTCGCGTCAGCGGCCTGGACGACCTCCCACGTGCACTCGGGATGCGCGATCACCTTGCCGTTCGGATACTTGGCGCGGAACGCGTTGATCTGCTGCACCGTGAACCGCGTGTGCACGGAGCAATGGCCCTTCCAGAGAATCAGTTTCGCTTTCTTGACCTGCTCCGGCTCGAGGCCGCCCCAGATCTCGTTCGGGTCCCACACCACCATCTCGTCGAGCGGCACCCCCATCTTGTAGGCGGTGTTGCGTCCGAGGTGCTGGTCCGGCAGCATCAGCAGCTTCTCGCCGCGCTCCCACGCCCACTTCAGGATCGACGCGGCATTGGTCGACGTGCAGACGATGCCGCCGTGCTCGCCGACGAAGGCTTTGATGGCTGCGGATGAATTGATATAGGTGACCGGGATGACGCCGGCGCGGCCGTTCGCGACCGTATCGGTGCGGACGCCCATCTCCTCGAGCTCGCGCCAGCACATCTCGAGCTGATCGGGCGCAGCCATATCGGCCATCGAGCAGCCGGCGGCGAGATCGGGCAGGACGACTTTCTGATGCGGCGCCCGGAGAATATCCGCGCTCTCGGCCATGAAATGCACGCCGCAGAAGACGATGAACTCGGCCGCGCCCTTCGAGGCCGCGGCGCGCGCGAGCTTCAACGAGTCGCCGGTGAAGTCGGCGAACTTGATGACCTCGTCGCGCTGGTAGTGATGGCCGAGGATGACGACACGCTCCCCCAGGCTGCGCCTTGCTGCGGCAATTCGCGCGTCCATTTCATCGTCTGAAAGGCGGAGGTAACGCTCGGGAAGAGGCTGACGTTCCCCGATACTCGCCTTCTCGACTTCCGTCAGGAGCTTTACGTCCATGTCCTTCTCTGGGCCGGGCAAGCCCGGCCCCTACCGCGTCCCTGTGGGGGCCGAGCGTGCTCGGGCCGTATAGTTCATTCATTGTACCAACGCGACCGCGGACTCGTCCGGACGTTCCGGTCCGGTGATGACGTTGTAGAGCGTGTCACGCTCGACCGGCTCGCGCCCCGCCGCACGGATGAGGCGGCGAATGGCTGACGTCGTCAAAGCCTCGGGCGTTCGCGCGCCGGCCATGTGGTAGATCTTCTCCTCCTGCACGGTCCCGTCGAGGTCGTCCACGCCGAACCAGAGCGCGAGCTGAGCCACCTCCACGCCCGTCGCAATCCAGAACGCCTTGATGTGCGCGATGTTGTCGAGCATCAGCCGCGAGACGGCATGTACCCGCAGCGTGTCCGACGCGCTCGGCGGGGGCAGCTTCCGCATCTGGTTGTTGTCGGGATGAAACGCCAGCGGGATGAACGCCTGCAGACCGCCGGTGTCATCCTGCAGCGCGCGCGTCCGCAGCATGTGATCGACGCGCTCCTCCGCCGTCTCGATGTGCCCGTAGAGCATCGTCACGTTCGATCGCATCCCCAGGCGATGCGCCGTGCGATGGATGTCGAGGTACCGATCGCTACCGCACTTGTCGTGACAGATCTTCCGCCGCACGCGCTCGGCGAAAATCTCGGCGCCACCGCCCGGCAGCGAATCGAGTCCCGCCGCCTGCAGCTCGCGCAGCACCTGTTCGTCCGTCATGCCGTACAGATCCGCAAAGAACGCGATCTCGACAGCAGTGAAGCATTTCAGATGGACGTCCGGCCGGATCCGCTTGAAACCGCGCAACAGCTCCGTGTAGTAGTCGAACGGCAGATCGGGATGCAGGCCGTTGACGACGTGGACTTCGGTGAGCGGCTGGTGCGACCGCTGCCGCAGCTTGTCCCACGCGTGCTCGAGCGACATCGTGTACGAGCCGGGATCGCCCGGCTTCAGCCGCGCGAACGAGCAGAACAGGCAGCTCGCGACGCAGACGTTCGTCGCTTCGAGGCGGATGTTGAAGTTGTAATAGGTGCGCGCGCCGTGGCGCTTCTCGCGCTCGCGATTCGCGAGCCATCCGATCGCCAGCAGGTCCGGACACTCGAACAGCCGCACGCCGTCGTCGAGCGCGAGCCGCTCGCCGGCATCGAGCTTTTCGACGATGTCGGACAGTCCGAGCGAGTCAAACCGTTCAAGTTTCACTTGGATTCAGCACGAGCGCGTAGCCCGCAGCACGTGACAGGCGTCAGATTCCCATCACCTGCAGCCGAAGCGTCCGCGCGCGCGGTCCATCCAGCTCCGCCATCAGGATGCGTTGCCACTGCCCGAGCACGACCTCTCCGCCGTGCACTTGCAGCGTCAGGCTATGGCCGAGCAGCATCGCGCGCAGGTGCGAGTCTGCGTTGAACCGATCGCAGTCCGAGTGTTGCGGATCGTTGTGCAGCCACTCGGCGTCGCGCTCGACGACGCGCTCGAGGAAGCGCTTGATGTCGACGTGCAGCGCCGTCTGCGCTTCGTTGATGAAGACCGCGCACGTCGTGTGCATCGACCAGAGGTTGAGGAGCCCTTCCTGCACCCCAGTGCCGCGGACGTACTCCATCACGCGGCTGGTGAGATCGACGAGCTCCACGCGTTGATCCGTCTGCACCGTCAGCGTCTCGGCGTGGACCTTCAGTCCCACGGCAGACGTCGCCACCTGCACGACTGGCGTTTCGCGCACAGTCACCGTTGAACTCTTGCTACTCATCGTAAATGAAACATTTTACTCCAGTTTCCGAGCCTGCTGGGCCTCTCGGACGACTCGGAGCTCTCGGACGACTCGGACTTCTCGGACGACTCGGATATACTCGGATTTTCCGCCCGGCGGTCATGCGAAGTGGGTGCGAAGCCCACGCGGTGCCGCCACTGTAAGCGGGGAGCCGCATCTCCAACGTTGCCACTGCGCCGGCTTGGACGGCGTGGGAAGGCGGGGATGCGAGCGACGATCCGCGAGCCAGGATACCTGACGCCGGGCCCGTCCCTCTCACCATCGGCGCGCGAACACGCCGAAAAGGAGGCCCGTTGAACGTCCGCTCCTTCGCGATCCTTTTCCTCATCACTCTGCTTGCCGGCTCCGCCGACGCCGGTCCGCTCACCGGCCGCGTCGTCGATCCGGACGGACGCGCCGTTGCCGGCGCGCGCGTGCTGCTGCTCGGACCGTCCGGCACGATTCAGACGGTCATCACAACGGCGCAAGGCGAGTTCACGCTTGCGGCGCCGGACGAGGGGCGCTTCGAAGTCCGCGTCGCGGCGGATGGCTTCCGCGCCGACGCTGTCGTGTTCGACGGCGCGCCATCGCCACGCGATCTCGGCGAACTGCGGCTTCAGGTCAGCGCGATCGCCGAATCGATAGTCGTCTCCGCCGCGCAGGTGGAGATTCCTCTGTCGCAGGCAGCGTCGAGCGTGACGGTGATCCCCGGCACGGAGCTGGAGAGGCGACAGATCCACACCGTCGCGGACGCGCTGCGGTCGGTGCCCGGCATGATCATCGTGCGCCAGGGCGCGGCCGGCGCGTTGACGAACGTGTTTCCGCGCGGCGGAGAGTCCGACTACACGCTCGTCCTCGTCGACGGCGTCCAGGCGAACGCCTTCGGCGGCGAGTTCGACTTCGGGCATCTCTCCACGGAGAACGTCGAGCGGATCGAGGTGGTGCGCGGGCCTCAGAGCGCGCTGTTCGGATCGAACGCGATCGGTTCAGTCGTGCGCGTCGTGACCAAGCGCGGCGGCCCGCCGTCGGCCTCCGCGGTGGTCGACGCCGGCAGCTTCGGCACCTGGCGGACGTCGGCGTCGACGTCGGGAAGCGCCGGCGCCTGGCAATGGGGCGCGTCGGCCGAACGCCTGGAGAGCGACGGCTTCAACGGCGCGCGCACGGCAGCCGGTGAGATCGTCTCGAACGACGAGTACAGCCGCCACGGCGCGGCGTTGGACGTCGGCTGGCGCGGCGCGGCGGGGGCGCGCGTGCGCGGCGACGTCCGGTTCGCCCGCGACGAGCGCGGCTTTCCCGGGCCATTCGGATCGAATCCGGTCGGCGCCTTCTTCGGCATCGACACGGAATCGCGTGGTACCAACGACCGGCTGCTGACGTCGGTCAACGGTGTCGCGCCTCTCTCCGACCGCGTACGCCTGCAGGCGCACATCTCGCACGGTCGGCTCGACAGCGAGTTCGCCAGCCCGTTCGGCTTCTCCGAATCGCTCTCGCGCCGGACGGCGTTGCGCGGGCAGGCCGACGTGACGCTCCACCGACGTCTCGATCTCTCCGCCGGCATCGACTACCAGCGCGAGCGCGCCGGCAGCACGTTCATCACTGGCGGGTCGGGCGACGTGGCCGTCAGGCGATACGTGGCGGGCTACTTCGCCGAAGGACGCTGGCGATCCGCCGATCGTCTGTTCCTCAACGCGGGCGTGCGCGTCGATCAGATCCATCGCGACGCGCTCGAAGGCGATCCGCTGGCGTTCACGCCGCGGCCGGCGTTTCCGTCCGACTCGGTCGTGTCGGTCAATCCGAAGATCTCCGCGGCGTGGTTCGTGCGGACGGACGCGGCGGCGTTCACCAAGCTGCGCGCGTCGGCGGGCACCGGCATCCGGCCGCCGACCGGCCTCGAGATCGCGTTCACCGACAATCCGTCACTGAGGCCGGAGCGCAGCCGCAGCGCCGACGCCGGCATCGATCAGGCCGTCGCCGGCGGCCGCGGCCTGCTCGAAGCCACGGCGTTCTTCAACACGTACGACGACCTCATCATTGCCGTCGGATCGTTCCTCGAGTCCAGCCGCTACCGGACGGACAACATTTCGAACGCGCGGTCGCGCGGGCTGGAGCTGGCGGGCACGATCAGAGGGCGCGCCAGGGGCGCGCTGGACCTGCGACTGCGCGTTGGCTACACATTCCTGGACACCGAGATTCTGGCCGTCGATCGCGGAAATGCCGCGCCGCCGCCGTTCAGGGTTGGCGATCCGCTGCTGCGCCGGCCACGCCATCAGTTCTCGACCGAGCTCCTCGCCAGCGCCGGCCACGTCAACGCATTCCTGCAGGGCGGTGGACGCTCTCGCGCGCGCGACGTCGAACCGTCACTGGGAACCTTCCACCCCGGCTTCTTCGATGCACCCGGCTACAGCGTCTGGAACGCCGGCGCGACGTTCCGCATCGTTCGCTCGCTCGAGGTCTTCGCGCGCGTCGACAACCTCTTCGACCGCGACTACGAAGAAGCGTTCGGCTTCCCGGCGCTCGGCCGCGGCGCGTTTGCGGGGATCCGGGTTGCTGCAGGCCGCTGACGTTCACTTCGCGTACGGTGAGACGCCGGTCCTTCGCGGCGTGTCGCTGTCGGTGCCCGACGGCGGGTTCGTCGGCATCCTCGGGCCGAACGGCTCCGGCAAGACGACGCTGCTGCGTCTGATTGCAGGCACGCGGCGGCCGTCGCGCGGCCAGATCCTGCTCGACGGCCGCGACCTCACGTCACTCTCGCGAACCGCCGTCGCGCGGCGAATGGCCGTCGTGCCGCAGGAGACGCACCTCGCGTTCGATTACACGGCGCTCGAAGTCGTGCTGATGGGGCGCTACCCGCACCTCGGCGCGTTCGCGGTCGAAGGCCCGGAGGATCTCGCGATCGCGCGGCGGTCGCTGGAGGCGACCGGCACACTGTCGTTGCAGGACCGACTTTTCTCCACGCTGAGCGGTGGAGAGAAGCAACGCGTCGTGATTGCGGCCGCGCTCGCGCAGATCGATGCCGGCGCGTCGACCGCGTCCGGGCTGCTGCTGCTCGACGAGCCGACGGCGGCGCTCGATCTCGCGTATCAGCTCGAACTCGCCGCGCTGCTGCAGGATCTGCAGCGTCGCATGCCGATCGCCATCGTGGTCTCCACGCACGATCTCAATTTCGCCGCCGGCCTGTGCCGCACGCTGCTGCTGCTCCGCGAAGGCCAGGTGCTCGCCGCCGGCACGGTTGACGAGGTCGTCACGCCGGCGCGGATTCGCGAGCTCTACGGCGTGGAGGCGGAAGTCGAGCGGCGGCCGTCGACCGGCCACGTCATCGTCGTCCCTGTCGCGCGAGTCGGGCCGCGGGGCGGCGTGTGATGCGGCCGATACGCCGCCGCGTGCTGCTCGCCTCGGCGATGTTCGGCGTGCTGGCCGTGGCCGCGCTCGTGTTCGCGCCGCTCGTCGGATCGACGTCGATCAGCCTGCGCCGGGCGTTCGATCCGCGGATTCCGTTCGCCGAGAACGTCGACGCGCAGATCTTCTTCATCGCACGGCTCCCCCGTACGCTCGCCGGGGCGCTGGTGGGATCCGCGCTGGCGGCAGCCGGCGTCGTGTTCCAGGGCTTGTTGCGCAACCCGCTCGCGACGCCGTTCACGCTCGGCGTCTCGGCAGGCGCCGCGCTCGGCGCGATGCTGGCGCTCACGTTCAACTGGACGGCGGGGATTGCCGGCATCGCAGGCGCGCCGGCCGCCAGCTTCGCGGGGTCGCTCGCGGCGGTGGCCATCGTCTACATGCTGGCGCGTGCGAAACATCGCGGGTTGTCGACCAACGTCCTGCTGCTTGCGGGCGTCACGCTGAATGCGTTCTTCTCCGCGCTCATCCTCTTCGTGCAGTTCTTTGCGGATTACGCGGAGACCTTCAGGATGCTGCGGTGGCTGATGGGCGACCTCGACATCAGCAGCTATCGGCCTGTCGTGACGGCTGCGCCGCTCGTGCTCGTTGCGTTCACGGTATTCGCGTGGCTGGCGCGCCCGCTCAACCTCCTGAGCCTCGGGCCCGAGAGCGCCGAGACGCACGGGCTCGACGTGCCGCGGGTGCAACGCGCGGCGTTCTTCAGCGCGTCGCTGGCGACGGGAGCCGCCGTCTCGGTCGGCGGGCCGATCGGATTCATCGGCATCATCATTCCGCATCTCGTGCGGCTGATCGTCGGCGCCGATCATCGCGTCGTGCTCCCGGCGTCGATCTTCTTCGGCGCGGCGTTTCTAACCGGCTGTGACGTCCTGGCGCGCTCGCTGATCGCGCCGCTCGATCTGCCCGTCGGCATCATCACGGCGCTGATCGGCGGGCCGTTTTTCCTGTGGCTGCTGGTGAGGAAGTCATGAGGCCGAGCCGGAGACGACTCGCCTGGATCGTCGCTCTGACGCTCGCGGCCGCCGCGGCGAGCGCGCAGACCGCGCGCCCGCAGCGGATCGTCTCAATCATCCCCGCCATCACCGAGATGCTCTTTGCGATCGGCGCAGGGCCGCAGGTCGTCGGCGTCAGCAGCTTCGAGCGATACCCGCCCGAAGCGACGAAGCTGCCATCGGTCGGCGCGCTGATCGATCCCGACACGGAGCGCATCCTGTCGCTCCAGCCTGACCTGGTGGTCGTGTACGGAAGCCAGACCGACCTTCGCGCGCAACTGTCGCGCGCCGGGATTCCGATGTACGTGTACTCGCATGCCGGACTGGCGGACGTCACGTCGACACTCCGGGCGCTGGGCGCGCGAGTCGGACACCAGAAGAGCGCCGAGGGGCTCGCGACGGAGATCGACCGGAGGGTCGCCGCGCTCCGTCAGCGCCTCGCAGGTCGCACGCCGCCCCGGACGCTCGTGGTGTTCGGCCGCGAGCCGCTCGCGCTGCGCGGCATCTACGCGAGCGGCGGCGTCGGGTTCGTCCACGACATCGTCTCGGCGGCGGCCGGTGCGAACGTATTCGCCGACGTCCAGCGCCAGGCGGTGCAGGCGACGACCGAGCAGATCCTGGCGCGAAGGCCCGACGTCATCCTGGAACTGCGCGCGGACGGACTGACGCCGGAGATGCTCGAGCGCGAGCGTGCCGCCTGGGCGCCGCTCAGCGCCGTACCCGCGGTGAAGCACGGACGCGTGCACATCGTCGTCGATCCACGAGTGGTCGTTCCGGGCCCCAGGGTCGCCGAGGCCGTCGAGCTCATTGCGAGCATCCTCCACCCATCGCGATGAAGATCCTGCTTTCCTGGAGCAGCGGCAAGGACAGCGCGTGGGCGCTGCACCGGTTGAATCAGACACATCCTGGCTCGGTCGCGGCGCTGCTGACGACGGTGAACGAGGCGGTGGATCGGGTGGCGATGCACGGCGTCAGGCGCGATGTGCTCGAGGCGCAGGCGGCGGCCGCCGGGCTCCCCCTCTGGACCGTGCCGCTGCCGCACCCGTGCTCCAACGAAATCTACGAGGCGCGGATGCGCGAGGCGGTCGGGCGCGCGGTCGCCGGCGGCTTCACGCACGTCGCCTTCGGCGATCTCTTTCTCGAGGACGTGAGAAGGTACCGCGAGGAGCGGCTCGCCGGATCCGGGCTCGAGCCGCTCTTCCCGATCTGGGGCGCACCAACCGGGCCGCTCGCGCACGAGATGATCGATGCCGGCCTTCGCGCGCGGCTGGTCTGCGTGGACACCGGCGCGCTGCCCGAGTCGTTCGCCGGGCGGGAGTTCGACCGTGCGCTATTGAAGGACCTTCCGGATGGCGTCGATCCGTGCGGTGAGCGCGGCGAATTCCACACCTGTGTGTACGCGGGCCCGATGTTCCGAGCGCCGCTCATCCTTGCCGCAGGAGAGACGGTCACGCGCGAGACGTTCGTCTGGAGCGAGTTGACATGTCCTGCTGCACACGCGTAAGAGATACGACACACGGCCGCATCGCCATCCTCCTCACTGGTGTCTGATCGTCTCACCTCCAAATGGAGCCGACGCGGCCGCTGTCGCGTGCGATCATGTCGCCGCGGCGCCGCGGCTCGGTTGAAACGTCAGGCAGACAGAGACGGACCGGGTGGCTGCTCACAACTCCGCCGCCGGTCATCCCTGTTCGCGGTCGGTGCTTCCGCAAATTGTCGATGGTTTTGAACACTCTCGGTACTGGAGGTGACCAGTGGCGGGTGAAGCAGGCGACATCAACATCGCCCGGATTCCTGTGTCGGGCATCGGCGGCCTCGGGATGGTGGTGGGGGCAGTTGTCGTGGCGATCGCGCTGCCAGCGCTTCGCTGGGTAGCGGTCGCCTCACTCGTCGGGGGCATTGCGATCGGGCTCACGTTAATTGGCGCCCGTGACCGCCGCGCCCGCCACGCGACTGAGATCGGCGGCCTGATCCTGATATTGGCCGTGGCGGTCGGGATTTGGATGTACCTGAAATCGTAGGAACGAAGGCGATCGGAGGCGGACGGACGTCGAGCTCGCCTCCTTCGAGGTTGGCGGGGCTGCGCGTAGTACCGGGTTGCTACACCGGGGCGCGTCACCTCTGGAACGGCCACTCCCGGATGCCTCGATGCTCGCGGACTACTATCTCGCGGCGCTGATGGTAGTGGCATTCGCACCACTGTGACAGATGATCGCGCACGGGAGCCCCCCAACGCCAGAAGACCCAGCCGAGCGGCACACCAAGCAAGGTGTATTTGACCCCTGGCCTTGCGCCGGGATCTGAACTGCTCGCTGTTCTCATTGGATCGATGGCTGATCACAACGTTTGGAAGGTACGAGATTTCTTCAATTGGTCATGAGGAACACACCCGCCGCGTCCCGTCCACAACGGATGGTGCGGATGTGGTCGTCATCACGGAAGCCGGGGGCCGGCGGGCCGAAGACCTTCAATGAAGGCACCGCCGAGCATCGGCTTGCAGCAGCGGCCGGGGCAACGACGAGCCGCCGCCGCTGAAACGCATGACGTCAGGCGGAACAAAGGAGAGGCGTCTGTGGCTTGTACGGTGCGCTGTCCGGCGTATGGCTGATGACGGCGTTGCGGTCTCTAGCCCACCGTAGGCTGACAGCCGTCGTGCCGACGGGAATTCCCTACGCGGCGAACTCGACGGGCACCCGCTGCGGGATCAGGCCGCGCTCGAAGGCGTCACTCATCAGACGCTCGACGGCGCGGCGGCCGCGGTCGCCGTACGACAGCGTGAGCTGGTTGACGTACATGCCGACGAACCGATCGGTCCTCGCCCGATCGAGGCCGCGGCCGAACTGAATCGCGTACTCGACGGCCGCCTCGCGATGCGACAGCGCGTAGGCGATGCTGTCGTGCAGCATCTTCGACACCTTCGCCATCATCTCCGGCCCGAGGTCGCGGCGGATGATGTTGCCGCCGAGCGGCAGGGGCAATCCGCCGGTGCGATCCGCCCACCACTCGCCGAGATCGACGATCTTTTTCAGCCCTTCGTCCTCGTACGTCAGCTGGCCTTCGTGGATCAGCAGCCCCGCATCCGCCTCCTTGTTCAGCACCGCCTGCTGAATCTGATCGAACGGGACGACGACGAACTCGAAGGCCGGTTCGTAAAGGCGCAGCGCCAGATAGGCGGTCGTGAGGGTGCCCGGGATCGCGATGCGGCTGCCCTTCACCTGCCGCGTGTCGCCGTCCTCGGCCCTGGCGACGACGATCGGCCCGTAGCGATCGCCCATGCTCGCGCCGTGCGGCAGCAGCGCGTATCTGTCGATGAGGTGCGCGTAGGCGTGGAACGACACCGCCGTCACCTCGTAACGCCCCTCGAACGCCGCGCGGTTCAGCGTCTCGATGTCCGCGAGCACCTGTTCGACGGCGATGCCGCCGGTGTCGACGTTGCCGCTGGCCAGGCCATAGAACATGAACGCATCGTCGGAATCCGGGCTGTGCGCAACCGTTATGTGCGTCATCTCACCTCTCGCGGAAACGCTCCGTTCCCTCCGTCTGCTCCATTCAGCATTTGGCATTCAGCATTCATTCAGCATTTGGCATTCAGCATTCATTCAGCATTCAGCATTCATTCAGCATTCAGCATTCAGCATTCGGCATTCAGCATTGACTATCCTAACGCACGGAGCAGCGCCTCGACTTCAGTCGGCCCGTTGACGCGGTAGGTTGCGCCGGTGACGCGGTCGGACGCGGCAACGCCGAGACCGCTGCGCCTCACGGCGCGGAACGCGTCCTCGTCCGTGAGGTCGTCGCCGATGTAGACGGGCCACGCGCTGCCGTGATGGTGGGCGACGCGGTCGCAGATCCAGATGACCGCGCTTCCCTTGTGCCAATCGATCCGCGGCAGCAGCTCGCGCGCGCACGAGCCCTTCATGACCCGCAGCCGCCCGGACTTGACGAACGATCGCGCGTGCCGCTCGAACGCGTCGAGCACCCGAGCCTCCACCTCGGGCGACACGTTGCGGTAGTGCGCCACCACCGACACGTCCTTGTTTTCGAGAAACACGCCGAGCGGCTCGAGCTCGTCCCTGAGCGCGCGCCCGATCCGGTGGATCACCTCGCGCTCGGTGCCGATATCCGGATGCCTGAAGTGCTCGCCTTCGACCTCGATCTCGAGGCCGTGCAGGCCCGCGTAGTAGACGGATGCAGACAAGCCGGCGCGCACGCGCACGTCGTCGAGCCGCCGGCCGGTGACGAGTCCGACCGTGGCATCCGGCCGGCGCGCGATTGCGTCGAGCGCGTCGCGAATGGACGGCGGGACGAAGACGGCCGCGGGATCCGGATGGAACTCGCAGAGCGTGCCGTCGAAGTCGCACAGCACGACCAGGTGCTGGCCGGCGGAACGCTCGCGGATCTCGCGCGCGATGATCGCAGGGTCAGCCGATCGCATCGGTCGTGAGCCGGTCATTCCCATATCGTAGCGGACTGCGGTACTCTCGCGAGATGGCGGACGCTCCCCCCAGCCCCAGACGTGAGACTCGCCTGCTCATCACGACGATCGTGCTCTCCATCGCGATGCTGCTGCTGCTCGCGCGCTTCCGCTTCCCCGAAGAGTCAGCCGGCGCGGCGGCCGAGGCGCCGGCCGCGCCGCTGGAGCGGCTCGCCGCGCGGGCCACGTACGACGAGCTCGCGTCGATCATGGCCGACGTCGAGCGGCGCATCGCGTCGCGCGTCGAAGTGCTGCGGATCCAGCCGGAACGGACGCCCGGCGGATACGTCGCCGCGCCGCGTGTGGCGGCAGACCGCGCCGTCATCCTGCTCAGAGCGAACGAACAGGTGGTGGCTGGCGCGTCCGCCGAGCCGCCGCACGTCATCGGGCGCGACGACCCCCGTGAGCTGGCGGTCGTCGCGGTGCCGGCGCGGCCGGAGGATGTCGTCACGCCGCGCGCCGGGCCGCCGCGGCCAGGTCCGCGATACGTCGCGGTCGTCGAAGCGACCCGCACCGGTCCGGCCGTGAGGCCGGTGTACGTCGGACGCATGGACCTGACCCTGGATCAGCGCCTCAACGCGCCGATGCTGTCCATCGTCGCGCTGCCGCAGACGGTTCCCTCGGGCGCCGCGTTGTTTGCGCTCGACGGCGCGTTCATCGGCATCGCGAACGAACGGGGCGGCGCGGTGTCCGTCATCCCCGCGGAATCGCTCGCCACGCTCGCGGCGGCGGCGCAGCAGCCGCCGTCCACGCCGGCGGACATCGGCGTCAGTGTCCAGGTGCTCACCGCGGCGCTCGCGCGTGCGTCTGGCGCCGAGCGAGGCGCGATGATCAATTACGTCGAGCCGCACGGGCCCTCAGCCGGCGTGCTCGCGACGGGAGACGTGATTCAGCGCATCGATGGCACCGGCGTGACGACCGTTGCCGGCTTTCAGCAGGTCGTCAGGAGCCGGCAGCCTGGCCGGCCGGTGACGATCGATGCCGTCCGTCAGGGGAAGGCGTTCCAGGCGAGCGTGCGTGCCGTCGAAGCCGGCGTGCTGCAGGCAGGCGACACGGGAGCGGACGCCGGGTTCGTGCTGCGGCCCGCCGGCGACGTGGGGCTCGAAGTCGTCGCCATCGAGCCGCACAGTGCCGCTGCGCGCGCGGATCTCGCGCCGGGCGACATCATCGTGGCCGTCGACGGACGCAGCGTCACGAGCCCCGCCGCCCTCGCGCAGCAGTACCGCAGCGCGCCGCGCGGCGCCGCACTCCTGTTGACGGTTCGCCGCACGACAACCCAGCGGATGCTCGCGCTGGAGAAGCCGTGAGGGCCGCGCTGCGGCGGATCGGCGCGACGCTGCGCACGCGGGCGGCGCTCGGCCTCCGCCCGGTGACGGCGCCCGTGATGGTGTTCGTCCCCATCGGCGCGCTGCTCGGGCCCAACGTGTTCAACGTGATCACGGTGGAAGTGCTCGGCCACCTCGACGTCGTCATCACGATGGCGCTGGCGACGCTCGGCGTCTTCATCGGCATTGCAGTTGGCAGTAGCGGATCTGGCCTGCGGCGCCTGTTCGCCGCATCCACGGTGGAGGCGGCCGTCACGATCGCTGTCGTCGGCGGATCATTGTTCTTTCTTACCGGCACATGGGGCGTCGCGTCCGGCGTTCCGCAGGGGCTGCTCGCGATTGCGCTCGGCATCTGCGCGTCCGCGTCGGCGGCGCCGTCGACGACGCCGCACGATCCTCCGGTGCGGCGCATCGCCGCTCGCGTCGCGGATCTGGACGACGTGCTGCCGATCGTGCTCGGCGCGGTGATCATCGTGCTCGCGGCGCGAGGTGACCACTCGGCCGCGCCGCTGCGCACCGTGGCGGGTGCTGGCGTCGGTGGCGCCGTTGCGGCGGCAGGGCTTCTGCTGCTCGGACGAGGCACCGATCGGGCCGAGCTTGGCGTGTTCGTGCTCGGCCTGCTGGCACTGCTCGGCGGCGCTGCCGCGTTCCTCGAAACCTCGCCGCTCCTGACCGGAATGGCGGCCGGGATCGTGTGGTCGATCGCGCCGGGGCACGCGGACGCGATCATCAGCGAGGAGCTCGGCAAAGTGCAGCATCCGCTCGTCGTGCTGCTGCTCATCGCCGCGGGCGCGAGTCTCGTCGCGACGCCGGCGGGGCTGTGGGTGTTCGCGCCGTACGTCATCTTCAGGTTCGCCGGCAAGCTGCTCGGAAGCTGGGCAGCGTCCCGCATCGCGCCTCCGATCGCGCCGTCCGATCTCGCCGTCCACCTCGTCGCCCCCGGCGTCATCGGCATTGCGTTCGCGCTGAACTTGCGTCAGGTCGCGCGCGATGACACGGGCGTGCTGCTGTTTGCCGTCTCGGTGGGCGCCGTCGCCAGCGAGCTGCTGGCGCTCGTGCTCACGCCACCGCCGCCGCGTACCGCCTGATGCGCCGCACGCTCGCGCTCGTCATTACTGTCACCATCGTCGCAGCCGTCGTCTGGTCGGGCGGCGACACGGCCGCCGGCCCCTCGACGGCGCTGGCGCTCGGCTTCGCGCTGATCGCCGCGGCGCTGGCGGGCGAGCTCCTGGAGCGCGTGAGGCTGCCGCGCGTCACCGGCTACCTGCTCTTCGGAATGGTCTGCGGGCCGTACCTCGCCAACATCATCACGCGTCCGATGGCGCGCGAGCTGCAGTTGATCAACGGTCTCGCCGTCGTCCTGATCGCGTTCATCGCCGGACTCGAGATGAATTTCGAGCGGCTGCGTCCGCAACTGCGAGCCATCGCCCAGTTCGGCGGCATCACGATGGTGACGATGTACGTCGTGCTGTTCGCGGTGTTCTGGATCGCGTGGCCGTGGTTGGGCATCGCGCCGGAGCTGACGGGCGTGCAGAAGGTCGCGGTCGCCGCCGTGCTGAGCACCGTCGTCGCCAGCTTCTCGCCGACCGTCACGATTGCACTGATTGCCGAGAGCCGGGCCCGCGGACCGGTGTCGGAGCTGACGCTCGCGATCGTCATCCTCGCCGACCTCGTCCTGATCCTGGCGTTCACCCTCGTCATGCAACTCGCGCGATTCGCCTTCGGCGGGGTGCACGACGTCGGCGTGTTCGCGGAGCTTTCATGGGCGATCTTCGGATCGTTCGCGTTCGGCGCCGCCGTGGGTGCCCTGTTCGCCCTGTACCTGCGCTACGTCGCGCGCGAGGTGGCGGTGATGCTGCTGGCCGTCTGCGCCGCGATTGCCGGCATCGGCACGCAGCTCCATCTCGAGTCGCTGCTGGCCGCGCTGGCGGCCGGACTCGTCGTCGAGAACATCGCGCCGCCGCGCGGCGACATGCTGAAGCACGCCGTCGAGCGCGGTGCGCTCCCCGTGCTGGTGGTCTTCTTCGCCGCCGCCGGCGCGTCGCTGCAACTCGACGCGCTGGCGACGATCGGCGGCGTCGCGCTGGGCATTGCCGCTCTGCGCGCGGTGCTCATCTGGTCGTCGACGCGGCTCGGCGCGGCGGTTGCGGCGATTCCGCAACCGCAGTCAGCGCTGGTGTGGATGGGACTGATTTCGCAGGCGGGCGTGACCCTCGGTCTCGCCCTGCTGATTTCGACCGAATTCCCCGACTGGGGACCGCAGGTGCAGACGCTGGTCGTCGCGCTGATCGCGCTGCACCAGCTCGCCGGGCCGGTGCTCTTCAGAGCGGCGCTGTCGAGTGCTGGAGAGGTCGGCCGCGCAGGGTAGGGGTCAGGTCTTGAATTATCAGTTTTGGTGTCAGGTCATGACAAAACTGATAATTCAAGACCTG
>JBMDXB010000051.1:0-74685 GCA_048594885.1 Vicinamibacterales bacterium | reverse complement strand
TGTGCGTGAACGGCGGCTGGGTGCCGTCCTCGACGTCGACGAGCAGCTGCACCACGCCGAAGCCGGGCGAGAACTGGGTCTGCGTGAACGGCGGCTGGGTGCCGTCCTCGACGTCGACGAGCAGCTGCACCACGCCGAAGCCGGGTGAGAACTGGGTGTGCGTGAACGGCGGCTGGGTCCCGTCCTCGACGTCGACGAGCAGCTGCACCACGGCGAAGCCGGGCGAGAACTGGGTCTGCGTGAACGGCGGCTGGGTGCCGTCCTCGACGTCGGCGAGCAGCTGCACCACGCCGAAGCCGGGCGACAACTGGGTCTGCGTGAATGGCGACTGGAAACCCGGTGCGCCATAAGTCCGAGTAGGCCGAGAGTCCGAGAGTCCGAGGGAGCCCGAAAGACCGAGCCGATGGCTCTGGTTTTTCGGGCTCTTTTTCTTGGGGGCGGTGCAGTCTTCTGGCCGCTATGCGGTTCTGGATCCGACCAGCATCCGCGCTCCGACACGCCACGCTACGTGCCACTTCGTCGTGGCGAGCTTTGCCACGTCGCCGGCATGCCGCGCGAGATAGCTCGGACGGAAGAAGAATCGCCGCTTCGCGCGGTTGATTGTCTCCATGACGATCCGCTCGTCGAGTCCCCGGCCCTGCAGCAGGTAGAACGAGTACTCCATCTTCGGCCACGCGGCCGCCGCCTCAGGGCTCAGCATCCCCTCGCGCATCGCCTTGGCAAAGAGATCCGTGCCGGGATACGGGACGGCCGGATAGAAGTTGGCGAAGTCGGGCTCCAGCTCGATCGCGTAGTCGATCGTCTGTTCCATCGTCTGCTGCGTCTCGCCAGGGTAGCCGAAGATGAAAAACGCAAACGACTTGATGTCCGCGTCGCGCATGTTGCGGAACGCGGTCTTGATTTTCTGCCGCTCCAGCCGCTTCGCCATGTCCTTGCGGACATCGTCTGATTCGGATTCGACGCCAAGCGCGAGCATCCAGCAACCGGAGCGCCGCAAGCGATGCACGAAGGCCGGATCGGTCAGGTTGTCGGCCCGCGCGTTTCCGAACCAGCGGATGGGCAGCGCGCGCGCAATCAACTCGTCGCAGAACGCGGTGAATGACTTCACATTCAACGTGACGGTGTCGCCCCACAGATAGAAGAACTCGACTCCGAGCTCACGGTGCGCCTTCTCCATCTCGTCGACGATGGCCTTGGCGCTTCGTTCACGGAATCTGTGCCCCTGATGGATCGGCGCCACGCAGAAGTCGCACGTGTAGGGGCAGCCGCGGCTGGTCTCGACGATGATGTACTGCTTGTCGACCAGGGGAAGGGAGTACGCGGACAGATCGAGCAGGTCCCACGCCGGAAACGGCATCTGCAGGAATCCGGCGTACGTGCCGTGCGCACGGTGTGGCTGCGCGGTTCCGTCGTGGCGCCACGTCAGGCTGGCGACGTCACCGGCGTTGTCGAAGGAACCGACGAGCGCCAGTTGGACCGCGGCGTCCTCAGGTTCCCCCACTATCATGCCGTCCACTTGCGGCGCGCGCGCCATCGATTCGGCCGGCGTGGTCGACGCATGAGGTCCAAAGCAGATGATCGGCGCCCCGTAGCGCTCCTTCAGGCGCGCCATCTCCACAGCGTCCGCATCGATCGTCGGGGTGGTGCTTGGAAACACGATCAACGTGGGGGCGAAGCCGTCGCGCTCGAGACGCTCGATGACATCGGTCGTCGACAATCTCGCCGCGGTGGCATCGACGAGACGCACGTCGCAGCCTGCGTTGCGCAGGAGCGTGGCCAACAGTGCGAGGCTGTAAGGCGGCTTCGTCGTGCCGAGCACTTCCTCGCGTTCCTGGCAGCGACCCTGCCGCGTGAACGCAATTCCGCCGATCAACGGTGGATTGATGAGAAGGGTTCTGCGACCAAGCATGAATCAGCGTTGACTGTGAATCCAGGTGAATCTGCCCGGAAAATCGATCATTTTATCACGCGCGACGAGGGCAGCATGGCTCCGCCGCGTTGCTCGGGGTGGTCCGGCACGTCGGTCGCAACAATCTCTCCGGCAAATTCCGTTGTCTCTGCTGGTGCGGTTGCGACGGTCACGCCAGGCCGCCGCCGAATCAGCCGCCTCAGCAGGTCGACTTCCGACCGATGGAAGAACCGCGTTGCGCCGAGGACAGCCGTCATCACGGCAATCACGACGACGCCCCGCGCCAGCAGGCCGGCGAGCGCCGGCATCTCCCGAAGCTGCCGCGCGGCGACATAGGCAAGAGCGGCTGCGGCGGTCACGCGTGCCAGGCGTGCCCACTCGTAATCGATCGGATAGAACCGCCGCGAAAACCCGTACGCCATGGCTGCCTGGGTCGCGTAGGCCGCGGCATTCGCCCAGGCAGCGCCGAAGATGCCGTACCGCGGGACCAGCAGCACGTTCAACGAGATCGCCGTCGCTGCCGCTGTCGCGGTTGCGACAGGGTAATACGTCGTGTTCTTCGTCAGATTGAGGCCAATCGACGTCAGCAAATAGACGCCCTGGAACAGAACGCCAAGAGCGATCCACGGGATCACGTGTGCGGCGGCGGCGTAGACGTCACCCACCATCAGATGCACCAGGTCCGCGGCAATTGCGGAGAGCCCCGCGGTCATCAACGCGAGCACGCCGAAGCCGTACGTCGTGACGACGGCGAATACGCGGCGTGCGTCCGCTTCTCGAGCGGTCGCATAGTAAAAGGGCGCCCACGCCGACTCGAAGGCGCTGAGGAAGAGCTTCTGCGTGAGCGCAAAGCTGGCACCCATCGAATAGACGCCGATCGCCGCCAGGTCCGTCTTGAACGCGGAGAAGACGAATCGATCGCCGACGGCCATCACCTGCTGAGCGAAGGCATGTGGTACGCGAGGAAGGCCGAACGACAGGGACTCACGCAACATCCGTGTCGACAAGGTGGGGCGGATCAACGTGACGAATGCGGGCGCCAGCAAAGCGAGCATCACGGCCGTCACGATGATGTCGGCGACGACGATACCCATGACGCCGTATCCGAGGCCGAGCACGAAGAGAATCCGCAGCAGCAGCGTTGACGCTGAGCGCGTGAGCGTCAGCAAGCCATATTTCGCCGCGCGCTTCTGCATGCGCAGCAGGTGAAATGGAAAGAAGGTGAAGCCGAGGACGAACGTGTTGGCGAGCACGAGTCGCAGCGCGGTCACATGCATCTGCCGATCGCTCGCGGAGACCTGCGGCTTCCATCCGAACAGCCACTCGGCACCATACGGCGCGGCGACGACCGCCGCTGCCACGAGCAGGATGTTCGAGGCAAGCAGGAACAGGAAGATCGTGCTGGCGAGGCGCTGGCGATCGCGCTCCCCTTCGTAGTCGTAGTAGAAACGCATGAACGATCCGTCGAGGCCGCATCGGAACAGGACCTTCGCGATGACCTCGACGGCGCCGAGCTGCGCCAGCACACCGTAGTCCGTTTCCGTCAGGTACCGGACATAGATCGGCAGCAGGAAGAAATTGATGACCGAGACGGCGACGTCGCCGATGCCGTAAATCGCCAGATCCTTCGAGAGCTCGCGGACCTTGCTGAACAAGGCTCAGGGCTTTCTAAACGTCAGGAGGTTGAGCAGGCACAGCCCCGGGACCGGCAGGAGGCGTGTGAGCAGACGATGGAGAGGCAGGAGTCGCTGCGGGTGGCGGCGGATGAATCGCGTCACGACCGGCACGGTCGGGAAGATCCCCGATCGCGCGACGAGCGTGAATCCCGTGCGTTCCGCCATACGCACGTACTCGTCGACTGGCCGATCGCCCGGGTGCTTCTGCTCCGATGCAGTCCGAATGAGCCGTCCGAGCAGCAGAAAGTGGATCCGCGACTGCAGGTGCGCGAGGTTGGGCACCGATACGAGCAGCTCGCCGCCGTTTCGCAGCACGCGAAACAGCTCCGCCAGCGCGCGCGGCTGTTCGTCGAGCGTTAGATGCTCGAGGACGTCAAGACAGAGGGCACGATCGAATGTTCCGTCCACGAACGGCAGCTCGGTCAGGGAACCTGCGCGGACCCGCTCGGATGAGTAGTTTGGGTCCAGCCCTTCGATGGCGACCCGGTCCGCGTACTCCTCGACGAGCACGCCTTCGCCGCACCCGGCATCCAGCACACGAGTGCCCCTGGGCAGCGCGTCGAGCCAGCGCCGCACCGCTGTCAGCTTCGCGAGGTATGTCGGATAGAACTCCCAGGCCGGGTCGGGTGTGCGGTGGTAATCGCCCCGCTCCGCATATTCACCCCGACGAACAGGCACCCCGTTATTGTCCGCCAGGTCCGCCACCGCGTCCGCCCGGCCGCGTGGGCTGCGGCGGAGCGTACGGGTTCACCGGTGTCGGCTGCGGGGGCGGCAACATGCCCGGCCGTGGGGCCGTCAGCGGCTGATTCTGTGGTCCTGGCTGAGTGCCCATCATCCCGGGCACCGGCGCGGTCTGCGGGCCCGGTACCATCCCGGGCTGTGGCGGCATTCCCGGCACGCGAACTCCCGGTGGCAACTGCGCCCCGGGAGGCGGCACCATGTTCGGGTCCACAGGGTCATCGTCGGGCACGGGCACCGGCGTCTGGGGCCGCGTGAACGTCGGCGCGCTGGCCACAGGGGTATACGCCGGCGCCTGGCTCGTGGCGAGGATGAGAATCCGATCGTAGATGGCTCCCCCTTCGCCCCCCGCCGGGCGCGGCGCGGCGACGTAGCCGGCGACATGGCGCAGGACAGCGTCGAGCACCTCGCGCTCCGGGCGATCGATCAGATGCAGCGTGACCGTCGGTCCGGCCACTTTCTCGGCGTTCACGATTTTCGTGTTTCCGATGCGGGCCCATTCCGTGAGGATCTGCCGTACCGGCACATCCTGCGCAATGAGGGTCACGCGGCCGTTGGCCATCGACAGCTTCAGCTCGCCGGCAGCGGCGTTCGAGGCCATCAGACACATCGTCACAACGATGGGGTAGAAGAGCTTCTGCATAGCGATGCCCGCTGAGCCCTCAGTATACGCTCCATTTGACGGCCAATCGAGCTCGGCGGACGGGTGAAATCAGGGGCAAAGGGCAAAGGGCAAAGGGCAAAGGGTAAAGGGTGAAGGGTGAAGGGAAAGTAGGGGCCGGGCTTGCCCGGCCCACTACGTGAGCTTGGTGACCCACAAGGGCGAGTCTTTGCGCGGAAGATCGCATGAACGGCAGATATCGGGGCCGCCGCTTTCCAGGTGAAGCCGGCGGGCTCGGCGGTACGGCTCGGCGTTCCAGATGTCCTTGATCGTGGACGTGTTGAGGTCCCCGAGGATCGTCCGGCCATCGAAATCCGCACAGCACAGCGAGACCCGGCCGTCCCACAGCACCGTGAACGTCAGCCAGGGACGGTAGCACGGGTAATTGACGTCCGATTCGGTGTTGAGCGTGCCGGCCCAGTTGTGCAGGTCCGTGATGTGGATCTTGTCGGCGACGTTCTTCCAGTGCTCGATGAACGCCTGCTCGTCAGCGGAATTGTTCTGGCGGACGAACGACAGAATCAGCTTCGGCCGTCGCTTGCCCGCCTCCGCCCGCACCCGGACCAGCCGCTCGATGTTGCCGATCACCTTGTCGTACTTGAGTCCAAGGCGCGTCGACTCGAACACCTCGCGGCCCGACGCGTCGACGCTGATGTTGATGGCGTCGAGGCCCGCGTCGATCATCGCGCGGGCGACGGCGTCGGTAATCAGCGAGCCATTGCTGATCATGCCGACTTCCGCGATGCCCTTCTGCTTCGCGTAGCGGACCTTCTCGGCCAGCCGCTTGTCGATGAACGGCTCGCCGTAGTTGTGCACGCGCACGTGCGTGATGCCCAGCTCCGCGCACTCGTCGACGATCTTTCTGAACAGCTCGAACGACATGACACCTTGCCGGCGGTGCATCTCGTCGCGCGGACAGAACACGCACTTCGCGTTGCAGATGTTGGTGCTTTCGATCTGAACGATCTCGGGCAGCCCCGGCGCGCGATCGCGTCCGGTGGCAAGCAGCAGCCGGCGGACCGGCTTCGCCTGGCTGCGAAGCGCCGCCTCCGCTGCACGGCGCAGCCGTGCTCTCAAGCCGGGTGACTTCTCCATGTGTTACTGGTTACGAAAGTACTCGATGACGCGCGTCAGGATGTCGTCGAGGCCGACCGTCGGCTCGTAGCCGACGAGCGCTCGGATCTTCGAGATGTCCGGAACACGCCGCGGCATGTCCTCGAAGCCCGCTTCGTACGCCTGATCGTAGGGTACGCGGACGATCTCGGACGCGCTGCCGGTCAACTCGCGGATCCGTTCGGCGAGCGTGCCGATGCTGATTTCGTCGCCGTGACCGATATTGAAGACCTGACCGACTGCGCGCGGCTCGTTGATCAAGGCTACCATAGCCCTCACGACGTCGCCGACGTAGGTGAAGCTGCGCGACTGCGAGCCGTCACCGAAGACGGTGATCGGGTGGCCCGCGATCGCCTGGCGCACGAACGTCGGAATCACCATCCCGTACTGCCCGGTCTGGCGCGGCCCGACGGTGTTGAACAGCCGGACGATGATGACGGGGAGCTTGCGTTCCTTCCAGTAGGCGAGCGCGAGGAACTCGTCGATCAGCTTGCTGCATGCGTACGCCCACCGGTGCTTCGACGAGGGCCCGAGCACGAGATCGGCATCCTCGCGGAAGGGTACCGCCGCACTCTTGCCGTACACTTCCGACGTCGAAGCGATCACCACAAGCTTCTTCTTTTTGTTGGCGTGCTTGAGAACCACCTCGGTTCCATGCACGTTGGTCTCGATCGTATGCACCGGAGCTTCGACGATCAGCTTCACGCCCACCGCGGCGGCGAGGTGAACGACGACGTCGCATCTGTCGATCAATTCGGCGAGCAGCGGCTCGTTCGTGACGCTGTCGATCGTGTAATGAAAGCGCGGATGCGCCTTCAAGTGCGTGATGTTGTCGATCGAGCCCGTCGAGAGGTTGTCCAGCACGAACACCTCGTCGCCGCGCTCGAGCAGCGCCTCAGAGAGGTGTGAACCGATGAAGCCGGCACCGCCGGTGATCAACACGCGCATCAAGATGAGTCTCTGGAAAGCTGCTGTATGGCTCCCGCGGCCTGCTCCGCCGCACGCCCGCGCGGCATCATCCCGTATCGCTCGAGAAACGCCTCACGAGCGGCCGCGAGCTGGTGTCGAAACTCTGAATCATACAGGACTTTCCGCAACATGGGCCCGATCTCCGCTGGCCGAACGGCACCGGCGAGCACTCCGGCCTCGACGAACGGCGACAGGTTGTTCGGCAGGTCAATCACCAGCGCTGGAACTCCGAGCACCGCGGCATCGAGCGCGACGGTGGAGTTCACGGTCACGACCGCGCGGCAGGTCCGCAGCAGCGGCGCCAAGGGAGCAGACGCCGGGAGCACGCGCACGTGACTGCGGCTTGCGGTGACGGTGAAGTAGACATCCGGCGTCTCCGCCGGGTGTGTCTTGATGACAAGCCTCACGCCATCCAGTCCCGCCGCGGCGTCGACGAGCGCCGGCAGGATCCCTTTGGCCTCGCGGAACTTCGTGACCACGAGCACGAACGGCTCCTCGGCGACGCTCGTGTCGCTGGCGGCCGCAGCGACGAGCCGCTCGAGCCGAGCGCTGCCCGTGACAGAGAGACTGTCGAGCGGAAAGCGACCGCTCTGCTCGAGATGCTCTGCCGCGTACTTGTCGAAGAGCAGCGTCAGCGACGGCCTCGGGAAGCCGCGGTCGTCGGCGTTCGAGGGATCGGCTTCCATCTCGTCGGCCTCGTGCATGTAGTTCAGCCAGTGACGGTAGATGAACCCGTGCTGCAGCCCGGCAGTCGGAACGCCGCGGCGCCGGCATTCCAGCATCACAGCGCGCCCCCAGCCGCCTGCCTCCGCGTAGGTGAGCGCGACCGAAGGGCGCAGCGCGTCGAGCGTCGCACCCGCTTCGTCCATCGCGCGGGCCGACCACGGCCACTGCAGCAACGCGACGCCCGTGAGCTCTTCGCGGACGATGGGCCAGCAGTCGCAGTCGCGGATCTCCGCGCGGCTGCGCAAGTCTGCGCTGCTCAACAGCGCCCGGAGAAGGGCGTGCCGTTGGCGCCAGAGGACGCGTGACGCCGCCAGCGCACCTAATGGCGCAAAGGCCTCAACCGGAACCACTCCCGAAAGCTCCCGCTGCGCCGCGGCGGATCGCCACCACCGCCGTGCGGAGAAATTCTCCGTCGGGCCGAGGCCGACGTAGTTGACGGCGGGGGCCATCTTCTCGAGCGCGGCGAGCACCGGGCCGATGTACGACTCGGCGCTGCCGTCGGACACGTCGCCCGTCCAGAAGGCGCGGTGGATGAACGCGACCGGGACGTTCGCACGCGCCGCCGGCGCGCGACGCGCCTTGAGCCGCGACGCCAGTGCGCTCCACATGAGCACCCGCGCGCGCATGTGAAGCCGCGCCAGCTCGGTGCCGCCGCCATCGAACCCGCCAGCTCCATTGAAGCGGATGCCGCGAGCCTTTGCGACCTGCGGCGCGATGCCTCGGACGAGCCGATCGTCGCCGGCCACCGCGATCGCGACGGGCCCCTCGCGCTCGATCGCCCGCTCGAGCGCAAGGATGGTCCGGAACAGCATCTCGATGGTTCGGGTCTTGTGCAGGTACAACTCGGTGAACCACCAGAGCGAGTCGCCGCGGTACGTGAACCGGCGCCGCATGCTGACGCCGTCAACCTCCGCATGGCGAAGCGCCTTGATCCAGGCGTTCGCCGCCGTCATCGCGGTTTCCGCGGCCGTTGAATCGAGGTAATCGTCGAGAGCGACCTGTTTCGTGGCGCCGCTGGTCTCGACGATGAGTGTGCCGCCGGTCATGAGCGATCGCCGGAGGCGGCGGGTGCCGCGGCAACAGAGTCGAGCACCGAGGCGGCTGCTTCGAAGACACGGTCGGCGCTCACGCCCGCTAGACAGTCCGGCTCATGGCCCACGCATCGCGCGGGCGGAAGACGGATGCGATTGCAGGGGGCGCAGGGCAGATCGATCCGGACCACGCGATCGAGCGGCCCGGTCGGCGCGTAGCGAGCGGGGTCGGACGGGCCGAACACCGCGATGACCGGCGTTCCCACCGCCACGGCCAGGTGCATCGGCCCCGTGTCGCCGGTCACGAAGGCGTCGAGCTGCCGCAGCAGCGCCGCAACGTCGAGAAGACTGTGATCGCCTGACGCGTCGATGGTGCGCTCCGGCGGCAGCAGCGCCTTGACGCGCTCGACCAGCGGCGCGTCGGAGCGGGTTCCCGTCAGGACAATGGCCGCGTCACGCTCACGTACGAGCCGGTGGGCGACGGCGGCAAAACGCGTGGGGTCCCACTGCTTGATCTCACGGCCTCCGCTCGCATGCACGCCGACCAGCGGCCGCCGCGCCCCTCGTAGCAGCTCCGCGGCTCGTCGTTGCGGATCCTCGGGGACGACGAGAACGGGTCCATGGGCCGCGGGAGCATCGCCGCCAAACGCGGCGCGGACCAGGCGTCGCGCATTCTCGCTCGTGTGTGCCGCGGTGTCGTAGTCCAGCGCCACGTCGATCAGCGAACCGCCGCCGCCAGATCCATATCCGGCAGTCCACGCCGCGCCGGAGCGCGCGAGCAGCAGGTTGCTCCTGATGTCCGGCTCGAAGTTGATCGCGAGGTCGTACCGCCGTTGGCGCCAGCGCCCTGCCTCACGCAGCAGAGACGTCATGGTGAGGCCTGGACCTCGCGCGAGCCACGCGGCGTCGAGCGTCTCGACGCGCGTCACCGCAGGCACGGCTCTCGCCAGATCCCCGTTCCAGCTGCCGACGACGAGATCGATCTCTGCGTCTGGCGCAAGTGCGCGGACATCGGCGATCGCCGGCAGCGCCATCAGCAGATCGCCGATCCGCTCGAGGCGCAGGAGCAGGATGCGCTTCGGCGCGGCCGGCGGCTGCCGGCGGCGGAACGGCCGCGCGATCGTCGCGAGGATCTGCAAGGCGCGATCGGCCGTGGCGACGAGCGCGCGCTCGCGCCGGTCGTAGATGTGCAGGGCCGGCATCGAGAGATGTCGTTATCTTACCGCCACACGATCGACCATCACGCCGAGTTCGCGATCGTCCGGCGTGCCCAGCACCTTGTGTGGGTTCCATGTTTGGGTCACGAGCTTGAGCTCGACCGGATCCCCGACAGCGGCTGCGCGCGCGGCAAGGTCCGGCGGAATGTTCAGCGCGTACGGCCGGAACCCGTCGTCCACCCGGAGCGTGCCCAGCAGTTGGTTGTGCAGATACACCGCGACGGTCGGCGGCGGCGCCGCGGCCGGACGCCCGCCATTGCTCATCCACAGCGTCACGGTGCGCGCTGCGGCGTCCAGTGTCGTGACGGTGATGAAAGACGTGTCCTGCGTCCAGCGGAAGGTCCGCTCGGGATTGGGATCTTTCGGCTCCTTCGCGTGAAATCTCACGACGTGGAGGTCGTCCTGGACGCCGACGTCGAGATCGAACCAGAGTCCTTCAGACGAAGTCGCCGCGGTGAACTCGTAGATGCCGAAATCGAATTCCTTCCGGTTCACAACTCTCGGCAACCTGTCATGCGTGGTCTCGTATTCCGGCACCTGGAAGCGATCGCTCGCGATCACCTTCACACCGTAGCGATGCGACAGCAGATCCGTTCCGCCGCTGCCGATGAAGAACGCGCGGCGGTATCGGCTGCGCGCCCATTCGAGGAACGCGGCGAACGTCGGCTTGTCCGGCTTCGGCGAGTGCAGCACGAGCACATTGCGTGCGTAGATGTACGCGAGCGGCGTGGCCAGCACGTGGACGTCGCCCCCCGCATTCCTCGATTCGACGATGACGAGGTCGTCGTCTGCGAACGTGCCTGCGAGCTTCTCGACGCGCGGAATGACGTCGGCGTATTCGACGTGGGCGACCAGCGGCGCGCTGACCCGTGAATACTGCGCGGCGAGCACGCCGATGAACACGATCCCGATTGCCGGACGCAACAGCCGCGCGCGCGCGGATAGACCTGGCCCGCGGACGAACGCGGCCGCTGCCGCAAACAGGAGGGCGCCCGGCAGCAGGACGGGGATGAACCTTCGAGCCATCCAGAAGTGCTCGGGCACGATGCGCGGCTTGTAGAAGAGGAAGAAGGCAAATGCGGTGACGGTCAGGATGAGTGCCGGATCGCGCCAGAGGAAGCGCCTGGTCACGATCGCGTAACCAATCAGCGCGCCGATCAGCGCCGGAAGCGACAGATAGAGATACGTGAACGTCCGCAAGGCATACGCGTCACCGGCAACCAGCTTGCCACCGGGATGCCGAAAAAAGAGCGCGTACACCGCCGCGACGAGCGTGGCGACAACCAGGATGTGCGGCATCCATTCTCGAACGAACGCGCTCAGGCGAGGACTCCGAGCCCCTCGTGTCAACGCGAAGGCAATACCGGCGGCGGCCAGTGCCCCGGCGACGTATTGCCACCTGGGGATCTTCGTGGCGAAATCCATCGGCAGCTTCATGTAGTGCGGCATGACGCCGAACAGATAGATCGCAGCGAGCGCGCCGAGCACCGCCAGCACGGCGAAGAACGACCGCCGCGGCCGCTGACCCGCCAATACGCCGAGAGCGACGGCGCCGACGATGGCAGCCACCGCGATGGCGGCGTCGTACCGGACGAACAGCAGCAATCCGAGCAGCGCACCGGCCACCGGCGCAAAGAAGCGGTCGCCATCGACGTGCGCGCGTGCGTTGGCGAGCAGCGCAGCCCAGAGGAACGTCAGCAGCACGAGTTCCACGCTCGGGTAGCGCGCGAACCAGACGAACGCGATGTTGAGCGTCAACAACCCGGCCGCGGCGGCCGCCGTCGTGCGGCCGACGAGACGCGCGGTGGCGAAGTAAAACGCGAGCAGGCCGAGAATCGCCCAGACGCCGACCGCCCGGCGCGCGCCCGTCAGTCCGTCGAGCCCATAGCCGATGGCGATGGATGCAGGAAACAGATGCTGAAATTGACCAACGACGGATCCTCGATCCGGATCCACGATCTTGAACGCCATGAAGCGGTCGCTGTAGTAAGTCTCCTGCTCGTGCGAAGGAAAGAACAGGCCGCGCGCGAAGGCCGGCACCGCGGCAACGACGGGATCCTCGTAGACGAGCGTGCCGCGCTGCGCGATCTGGATGCCCTCCGCCATGTAGACGCCGGGATCCTTCCCGCCGAGCACGTACTCCGCCGGCGGAAAGAAGCGCCAGATGCCGAGCGCGATTAGCACGATGGGAATGGCAGCCGCTGGTGAGACCCTGCGAGCGGTGCCTCCATAGCGCAGTCTGCCGCGTCCCACGACGATGGCGCCAGCCGCGATCGCGATGTCAGCGACGAGAAGCCGCGTGAAGTTGTACCGGTGGAGTGCTGCGAGCAACAGCACGATCCCGAGCGAGATGGACAGGCTGAGTGCCACCGCCCAGAACACACGCTCTTCGGGGTCGAGCGCGGCGCGCCGCTCGCGATCGAGCCACGGCAGCCGGTAGATCGCCGCGCCGGGCAGCCAGCCGACGATCAGCAATTCGACCAGTGTCACCAGCATCAGAACTGGAAATAGATGAATTCCGCCCCGCCGAAATTCCCGAACAGGATGGTCAGGTAGAACGTCGCGGCGTAGACGGAGTATCGCACGCCAGCCGGCAGCCGCGGGACGATCATCGTGTCGTCGAAGTACGCCTCACACGCGTGGATGACGACGAGCGGGGTGGTGTAGAGGAGGAAGGGAACGAGCAGCGGCTCGAACTGCACGCTCGACGGCGCGAAGTTCGTGAAGAGACTCGCGGTCATCTCCGCGATCTGGTTGACGGAGCGAGCGCGGAAGACCAGCCAGCCGTAACAGGTGATGTGGAACATCACCGTCCATCCGGCGATCCGGGCCGCTGGATGGTTGCCGAGCAGTGCTGCATGGAGCCAGCGGATGCGATCCAGGAAGCGATACGCGATGAGCATGACACCCTGATAGACGCCCCAGAGCACGAACGTCCACGCCGCGCCGTGCCACAGGCCGCCCAGCACCATCGTGATGAACAGATTCCGGCGAGTGGCCGCCGCCGACCCGCGGCTGCCGCCGAGCGGGATGTAGAGGTAGTCGCGCAGCCAGGTCGACAGGCTGATGTGCCAGTGGCGCCAGAACTCCTGCGGCGAGCGGACGAAATAGGGAAACCGGAAGTTCTCGATCAGCTCGATGCCCATCAGCTTCGACGTGCCGCGTGCGATGTTCGAGTAACCGGCGAAGTCGCCGTAGATCTGAAACGCGAAGGCATAAACGCCGAGCAGGACGTTCACGCCGGTGTGGTGGGCCGCGGGGTCGAAGACCGCGTTGGCAAGGCTCGCCAGGTTGTCGGCGACGAACACTTTCTGGAAGTATCCCCATGCGATCAGCCAGGCGCCGTCGCGCATCTGCTCGGCCGTGATCCGCCGGGGCCGCTCGATCTGCGGCAGCAGGCGCGTCGCGCGCAGAATGGGGCCCGCCACCAGGTGCGGGAAGTAGGCAACGAACACGGCGAAATCGACGAAATGCCGCGTCGCCGGAATCTCGCGCCGGTACACGTCAATGACGTAGCTCATGGTCACGAACGTGTAGAACGAGATGCCGATCGGGAGCAGCACGCGCAGCGTGACGTAGTCGACCTGCCATCCGAGCGTGCCGAAGAGAACGTGCAGGTTCTCGGCGAAGAAGTTGAAGTACTTGAAGAACCCGAGCAAGGTCAGGTTGAAGCCGAGGCTCACGCACAGGAGCGCGCGGCGCCGGCGCGGGTCCGTCAGCCGCTCGAGCAGGATGGCCACGGTGTAGTCGACGACAGTCGATCCGATCAGCAGGCTGAGGAATCGCCAGTCCCACGCGGCGTAGAAGTAATAGCTGGAGACGAGCAGCAGCCAGTTCTGCGGCCGGCGCGGCAGCAGGCGGTACGCCGCGTAGACGGCGATGAAGAACCAGACGAAGTGGAGCGAGTTGAAGACCATCGAGAGATGCCGGCGTCAACGCGCGGCGGACGGCTCCGGCGCCTTCAGCAGGCCGCTCTCGTCGAGAAAGCGCTCGAGCACGCCCGCCAGGATTTCATGCCCGCGAGGCGTCAGGTGCACGTTCTGCTGAAAGAACAAATCAGGGCCTCGTGCCGCCGCGCGGAGCTCCGGCAGCGGATCGACGCGCGGCAGCGCCAGTTCCGCGAACGCCGCCTCGAAGCGCCCGGTCGCCGCATCGCGCACGAGTTCGCCGCCGGTGGAGCGCACGATCTCCTTCAACCGGCCATAGTCGCCGTCATCGACCTGGAATCGCGCCGGCATCAGGATCACGCCGGTCTTCGCGCCGAGTTGGGCCGCGTGCGCGGCAATGTCCCGGACGCAATCGCGCGCGATCCGGATGCCTTCCGCAATTCGCGGCGCCGGCGATGCGGCGTAGCTCTGGAGCGGAGGCTCCGGCGGGGCGAGGCGGGTCGTGAATCGATCGGTCGCCGCCGTCATGCGCAAACGCAGGATCTGCAGGACCATGCTGTTCCGCACCAGCCGCCGCAGCGGTGTGAGGATGCGTTGCCTGAGAGACTCCACGCCCGGCTGTTCTGCCGGACGAAGCCCGAAACGGTTGTTGTACGCCTCCTCCGCATCGTTGCCGACGAAGATGGACGTGAGCACGATGTCCGGCGCGAGCGTTGCGGCCGTCTTCCTGAAGAACTCGCGTTCGTGAACTGGCCCGTAGCCCTGCACGCCGGCGTTGATCACGCGGTAGCGATAGCCGTCGCGGCGGCTGTTCAGCCGCGCTTCGAGGAGCTCGCCGAAAGTCTGCTCGAACGGCACTTGCACCGAGAGCACCAGCGAATCGCCGAGCATCACGATGCGCCGCTCGTCGGGCGCCTTCGGACCGAGGTCTTCGTTGTCGCGGACGCCGGCGTTGTTGACGGCGATGTCGGTGTCGAACTCGGCGGTGCGATAGCGAGTCCGCGCCCCCGGCTTCAAGCGGAATCCGAGGTCGGGATCGCGGGCGAAGAGCCCCTGAAACGCCGGCGCGGCCTCGGAGCTTCCCCAGACGCGCAGCGCCGTCTCGAAGATCCCGAACTGCACCGCAGCAATGGCGAAGAAGATCGTGAGGCGCCGTACCCGCCGGCGTGGCGCGTCGTCGTGCGTCAACGTCCTGTCTTTGCGTGCAGCGCATCCGCAACCTGCAGCGTCGCGTCGATCGGCAGCGCGGGATGCAGCGGCAGGGAAAAGACCTCGGCGCACACGCGATCGGCGTTCGGGCACCGCGCCGGGAACTCGCTCGCAAGTGCCGGCTGCCTGGGGATGGGAACCGGATAGTGGATCAGCGTCTCGATGCCCGCCTCACGCAGCCTTACCTGCACAGCGGAGCGATCGCGGCTGAGCACGGGGAAGAGGTGATAGACGTGTCCGGCGTCGAGTTCGGGCGGCACCATGATGTCCGAGGTGTCCGACAGCGCCCGACGGTATGCCGCCGCGAGGCGCCGGCGTGCACCGGTCCACGCCGGCATGAACGGCAGCCGCGCGCGAAGGATCGCCGCCTGTATCTCGTCGAGCCTGGAGTTCACGCCGAACTCGCCGTGATGATAGCGGTCCGTCTGTCCGCCGTTCCGCAGACGCTTCGCGCGGGCGGCAAGTGCCGCGTTGTTCGTCGTGAGCGCGCCACCGTCGCCGAGCGCGCCGAGGTTCTTCGTGGGATAGAAGCTGTAGGCGGCGGCTACGCCGAAGCTGCCCACCGGACGACCTGCGCACGTGGCCAGGTGCGCCTGACAACAGTCCTCGACGATGGCGAGCTGGTGCTGTTCGGCGACCGCGGCGAGCGCCGGCATGTCGGCGGCCTGGCCGTACAGGTGGACCGGCATGATCGCTTTCGTTCGCGGCGTGATGGCCGCGGCGGTTGCCTCCGGATCGAGCGTCAGCCGCTTCGCGTCGATGTCCGCGAACACCGGCCGCGCGCCGGCCATCAAGATGGCGAGCGCCGTGTAAGCGGCCGACATCGGCGAAGTAATCACCACGTCGACCCGACCGATGTCGAGCGCCCGCAGCGCGATCGCGAGCGCATCCGTGCCCGTGCCGACGCCAACCGCGTGACTCGCGCCTGTTGCCGACGCGAATTCGCGCTCGAATGCGTCGAGCTCGGGTCCGAGCACGAACCAGCCGCGATCGACCACGCGATCGATTGCGGCGCGAACGGCCGCCGCGTCCTCGTGCAGCGTGAGCTGCAGAAACTGGATCACAGCGTGACCTCCGCCGGCGGCTCAACGTACTTGTCGAAGTGTGCGCGGTAGAACTCAACCGTGCGCCGCAAACCGTCGCGGAGGTCCACGTTCGGCACCCAACCGGTCGCATTTCGGAACTTCGTGGAGTTCGAGTAGAAGCTGCCGATGTCGATGCGCTTCTTTTCGGCCGGCCACTCGACGTAACGGACGCGCCCCGAGTCGGCGACGTCGATCAGCAGGTTGACGAGATCGCGATGGCTGATTGGCTCGCCGCCGCCGACGTTGAACACCTCGCCGTCGCAGAGATCCAGCGCGCCCGCTCTCAGGAACGCATCTGCCGCGTCGTCGACGTAGACGAAGTCGCGAAGCTGCGAACCGTCTCCGAAGATCTGAATCTCGCCGTCCTCGATCGCGAGGCGGATGAACCACCCGATGAATCCCTGACGATTGTGCTTGATCAGTTGCCGCGGGCCGTAGACGTTCGTCAGCCTCAGTGACGATGCGCGGATGCCGAAGACGTTGTTGTACAGCAGGTGGTAGTACTCGCCGGCGGCCTTGTTGATGCCGTTGATGTCGGCCGGCGCGACGAGGTGGCGCTCGTCGACCGGAAGATGTTCCGGACGGCCGTAGACCTGCCGCGTCCCGGCGTAGACCACGCGCACGTTCCGATTGTGATTGCGGCACGCCTCGAGCATCGATAATTGCGCTCGACAGTTGATCTCGAGATCGGTATGCGGATCGAGCATGCTGTCGATGTGGCTCACCTGGCCGGCAAGGTTGAAGATGACGTCCTGGCCGCGGACGAGCGTGTTCATCGTGCTGCCCATGCGGATATCGGCGATGTTCACCCGCACGCGATCGGCGATGCCGTCGAGGTTGAAGAAGTTCCCGCCGTAATCGGGGATGACGCTGTCGACGATCAGCACGTCCGCGCCGAGATCGACGAGCTGGCGGGCGAGGTTGCTGCCGATAAAGCCCAGCCCGCCGGTGATGAGCACGCGCCGTCCCCGGTAAAACTCGCGATAGCCGTCCGCGCGCGAGATCACCGGCGATCTCCGCGCGCGGTCGCCGTCGCTCCCTCGGCTCGAGACGGTGACGGACGACGCAGGTGCTCGCGGCGGATCACCAGCTCGATCCACAGCTTGCCGACGTCCACCGCCGTCTTGACGAGACGCCCGAAGTTGAAGAATTGCGAGCGGCCGTACGCACGGTGGTAATGGTGCACGGGCACTTCCGCGATGCGGAAGCCGGCGTCCTGGATCTTCTTCATCATCTCCAGGCAGATCACGCCGCTGTTCTTCTCGAGCGTGACGCGATCGAAGATGGTACGGCGCATCAGCCGGAAATCGCAGTCGACGTCACGGACCTTGAGGCCGAAGAGCAGCTTGACGGTGTGATGGTAGATGCGCCCGATGACGATGCGGTGCAGCGGATCCGACCGGCTGATCTTGTAGCCGTTCACGAGATCGACGTTGTCGTCGAAGCGCTGCCAGAGCAGCGCCATTTCCGCCGGGTCGTACTGTGCGTCGCCGTCAGTGTAGAAAATCAGCTCCCGCGTCGCGGCGGCGAAGCCGCTGCGCAGCGCGCCGCCGTAACCGCGGTTCCTCTCGTGGTGAACGACGCGGACCTCGGGGTACTTCTCCGCAAGCTCGTTGGCGATGGCGGCGGTCGCATCCGCACTGCCGTCGTTGATGATGATGACTTCGCAGTCGGGCGTCAGGCCCCTGGCGCTTTGCAGGGCGGTGATCACGAGGCTGGCGATCGTCCCGCTGTCGTTGTACGCGGGAAAGAACACACTGAGCCCTCGTCGTCGGGCAGTCGCAGCCTGCGCCATGAATGAACCGTAAATGTTAGCGTCCGTTGGACTTCAAGGCAAGCGCGGCGCCGTGGCGCAGGGTGTTGGATGCCCTCATACGAGCCAGGAGATCCACTCGCGGGCACCGGCGACTACAGCGAGCAGGAGCAGCCCCACGGCGACGAGCCGCAGCACGAGCCGTCCGCGCCACAGCCAGACGGCGCCGTGACCCGCCAGGATTGCGGCTGCCGGATACGTCGCCAGCGTCACGCGGCCGACGAACTCGTACGAGTACCGCTGGAAGTCGGAGCCGACGCGCATCACGCCGACGGCGAAGAATGCGAGGTAGGCGACGGCCCACGCCGTCACCGCCGCTGCGAGACGATCGCGGCCGTGGCCTCTCGCCCAGACGAACGGCACGCCCATCGCGGCGAGGAGGAGCATCGGCCAGCCGAGCGACCTGCGGGTGAGATCGAGCGCGTCGGCCGAGCGCGCGTAGAACGGCGGCGGCGTCCCTCGAGGCGCGTCTGCAGCCGGCCGGGGCGCCTGTGCCGGCGCGCTCGAAGGCGCCTCCGCCCTGACGCCGAGGGCACGTTTGTAGACGTCTCCGAAGTGCCCGTAATACAGCGCGACCGAAACCAACAGGGCGATGACCGTCGCTGCCGCAATGCGTAGCGCGGGGCCGCGCAGCGCCGGCCCGCCGCGCGCGAGGAACAGCACGACGAGCGCGCAGAGCGTAAATCCGAGAAGGGCGAACGTGGCGATGTGGGAGAGAAACGCGATCGCGACAACTGCGGTCAGCAGCAGGAACTGCCACGGTTGTCCTGCCCGCAGCGGAAGCACTGTTGCCGCCGCCACGACGATCGTCGCGACCGACTGCGCAAATGCGTTCGTCAGGTTGCCGTTCCCAGTGAACCAGAACGAGAGCGGTGCTACGGCAACGAGGGCCGCCGCAATCGCGCCGGCGAGTCGATCGCCTCGCGTCCGGACGACCATCAGGTACAACAGCGCGCCGGCGAGCGCATCGGTGGCGCAGACGACGACGCGCAGGAGCGTCATGTAGTCGTCGGTCAGCGCTGACCAGGGCGCCGCAACCACGTACAGGCCAATCGCGTAGGGGAACGTGACACCGCCGGGCATCGGCTGCGTGAAGTAGTAGCGGCCTCCAAGCACCCATTCGAGCCGATGCGCCTGGAACAGCGTGTCCACGATCGCCTTGGAGGGATGGAGCAACCCCGCCACTTTCAGGTACAGCACGATCGCCGAGAAGACGACGACGAACCGCGCGGTCTGGCGCAGGCGCTGCCCGGTCGTCCGTTGCAGCGCGTGGATCGTGAGCACCATCGCGAGCATGACCCACAGCGCAAGCCACACGGTGTGGTCGAGGTACGGGCCATAGGGCGCGCCCTCGAACGTCAGCGGAAACGCGACGGCGGCCGCGACGAGCAGCGTGGCCCCGACGGCGCTCGGGAGCGTAATCCCGACGATCGCGAGCGCGGCTCCGACGATCACCGCCGCCAGCATGGCGCGCGTCATGACCTGGCGCGGCGGCAGCGCCCTGCGGCCCTGCTCGGGACGGCAGGCGAGGCGATCGACCTGCACGCCAAGCGGCCTCGGATCCTGCGGCCCCGGCACGACGGTCGGCGCCGCGCTGATCGTCAACACGAGTCCGGAACGGTCACGAACAGGCGCGGTGACGGACAGCTCCGCGTAGTCGTTGGTCGCGACGCTCGACGCCAGCCGGATCCCGTCCACCGCCAGCTCGACGGCGGGTTGCGGTGGAACCGCGCGTCCGCCGCGAAACACTACAGAGCACACCCAGGGCAGCCGTCTATCGAGGCCGGGCAGGCTCAGCGTCGCGTCGCCTGACGTCCACGCGAAGGTCAAACGGCCATCGCGCTCGGGACCGTACACGCCCGACAGGTTGCGCGGCAGTTCGCGATCCATGTCGAGCGTGAGGCCCGGATGCCAGATGTAGGCCGCGACGACGAAAATGACGCCGGCGAGACCGCCAAGAAACGCCACGGCAATTGCACGCCGGCTCGCGCGGAGGATGGGCGCCAGCATCAGACGCGGGCGGACCTCGAACCGCGTGCGCGCGCGTACGCGGCTTCGAAGCGCTGCGCGGTTCGGTCCCAACCGAACTCCTCGCGCACCAGCGCACGCCCGCGATCGCCGATCGCTCGCGCCGCGGCGGGATCCGCGATGACGCGCCGCAGCGCGGCGGCAAGCGCGTCCGCATCACGTTCCGGCACGACGATCGCTGTCCGATCGGAGTGAGCGACCGCCCCGATGCCTCCGGCGCCGGTCGTCACCAGCGGCGTCGCCGACGCGAGCGCTTCGAGGACGAAGTTCGGAAAACCATCCACGTTGCCGCTGTCGTCGCGCACAGACGGCGCGACGACGACGTCGGCTTCGGCCAGGAACTCCGCGACGGCATCCTGCGGCACGTCGCCAAGGAACCGCACCCGCTCCGAGACGCCGGCCACCGACGCGCGCGCGCGCAGCTCCTTCTCGAGGGTTCCTTGCCCGGCGAGCGCCAGAATGGCGAAGGGGACCTCCGGCAGCGCGTCGATCAGATACTCGAATCCCTTCTTGCGAACGAGACGTCCGGCGGCAAACACGAGCGGGACATCCGCCGCAATCCCGAGCCGGGATCGCCATTCGCTTCGTGCGGCTGCCCGCGGCCGGAATCGATCGACGTCGACACCATACGGGACCGTCTCGATGCGTGACGGATCGGCACCGAGGGCAATGGCGCGCCGCGCGAGGTCGTCGCTGCAGGCCGTCACGAAGCCGGCGCGGCGGAAGGCCGCGCGCGCGGCCAGCCGCGCCGGCGCGACGGTCTCCGCGACATACACGTCCGACCCGTGCAGGCTGACAACGAGCGGTACCTGCGGTGCGGCGACCGATGCCATCACGCCGCCCGGAATGACCCAATGTGCGTGCATCACGGTGGCCCGGTGCCGCCTCGCGACCGCGCGCGCGGCATGGCAGCCCACGGCGAGCGCTAGCGGCGCCGCGATCCATGCCGCCGCCTTCAGGCTGACGTCGGCACGCATCGCCGCCGCGTAGCCGAACACGTAGAGCGACCGCAGCGGAGCGTACTTGAAGAAGTGAAAGCGGACGCCATCCTCTTCCGTGCCGCGCCGGACGAGCGGGTGCCAGGGCGCGACGACGTGCACCTCGTGGCCGCGGGCGGCCACGGCCTTCGCGATCGGCTCGAGGAACGTCCCCACGCTGTCGCCCGGAAAGCGCGGGTACGAGCTCGTCACCATGACGACGATCTCAGGCATGCTTGCCGCGCAGGCGCAGCGTCCACGGCATGATCAGCGATTCGAGGAAGCCGGCGCTCAAGACCTTCGATTCCCCCTGCCGGCGCTCGACGAAAATGATCGGGACCTCGCCGATGCGGCAGCCGTGCCGGTACGCCTCATAGAGCATCTCGACGAGGAATGCGTAACCGTCCGACACCATCGCGTCGATTGGAATGCGCTGCAGGGCCTCGCGCCGCCAGCAGCGGTACCCGCTCGTGCAATCGCGAACGGTCAGGCCGGTGATGGCACGGATGTAGCGGTTCGCGAACGCGCTGAGAAAGATGCGGCGAAGCGGCCAATTCACCACGCTGATGCCCTGAATGTAGCGCGAGCCGATCGCCAGGTCGTACGTCGCCGCCGCTGCGGCGAGCGCGGGCAGGTACTCGGGGCCGTGCGACAGGTCCGCGTCCATCTGGCAGATCAGATCGACGTCCTCCATCGCAAGCGCCTGCCGGAGACCCTCTACGTACGAGCGTCCGAGACCGCGCTGCCCGGTGCGGTGCATTACGAAGATCCGCTCCGGGTGCTGCGTGGCCAGATCGTCGGCCACCGCACCCGTGCCGTCCGGCGACGCATCGTCGACGACGAGCAGGCGGAAGCCCTCGTGGGCGAGGACGCCGCGCGCGAGCACGGGCAGATTCTCGCGTTCGTTGTACGTCGGCGTCACGACAAGGACGTTCATGAACGGTTGTCCTCACGCGCCAGCGCCGCGGCACACACGATCATCGTCGGATCGAGCACGGGAATCCTGAAACGCTCCTGCGGAAAGAACAGCAATCCTGCGATCAGCATCGAGGCGGCCAGCAGCAGCAGCGCAACGGGCCGGCGTTCGGATCTCCACACGCGGCGAATGCCGGCGAGCGCGAACGGCAGCAGCAGGAGGTATGACGCGACCGAGGCCACCAGGTACTTCGTCGAGTGTAGCGTATACGACGGGCCAGCCGGGACGACCGTGTAGAATCCCTTCTTCAGCAGCAGCATCAGCCAGGAGCCGGGATTCGCGGCAATGTACCTGAACGCGTCGCGGTAGTAGAGCGGCTCGAGTTCCTCGGCGGTCAGGCCGGGATGCGACTGGCGGAACGCGAGCTCGGCGCGCTTCAGCTCCGGGTTCGCTGCCAGATCGCCGTCACCGCGCGACAGCGGATGGTTCCCCGTCCAGAAAGTAACGCCGCCCTCGGAAGCGATAAGGACGAAGCGATCGTACACACGATAGTTGCGCGCGGTCCACGGCAGGACGACGGCAAGGACCGCGACCACAAGCGTCACTGCAAGCGCCGGCCGCCGCCGCCGCAGCATCCACAACAGCGCCAGCGGCAGGAAGAACAGCATCACCGGCCGGATGAGCGTCGCGCAGCCGGCGAGCAGTCCGGCGACGATGGTCCCGGCGCCGCCCGCGCGATGGCTGCGGGCGCGGTGCATCGCAGCGTCCAGTGTGTACGCCGCGGCCAACGCAACGAGGCTGTACAACGTCTCGCTGAGCACGTACGCGCACATCCACACGAGCGGTGGGTAAACTGCCGCCGCCATCGCCGCGGCCATGCTTGCGCGGGGTCCCGCCGCGCGCCAGGCAATCAGCGCGATCAGCCACACGACCGCCGCGCCGACGAACGATTGCGCGACCTTCAGCCTCGTCGGCGCGCTTTCGACATCCGTCGAGGCAGCTCCCACCGCGGCGATGAACAGCGAGTAGCCGGGCGCGCGCCCGAACTGCTGGCTCGTGCCGGTCTGGTGCGACGCGTCGTAGCTGAATCCCCGGCCCGCCGCGACGCTCCGCGCCAGCGCCAGGTATTCACGCTCGTCGTGTGTCAGCGGTTTGCCGACCCAGTAGATGAGGCCGAACGCGAGCCGCGCGGCGAGCCCGACGGCGACCGCTGCGAGGACGATGCGCCGCGCGCGAAGATCCTCGAGACGCATGCGACTACTGACGGCCTTCGAAGCGCAGCGCGGAGATCTGTTCGGACACGAGGCCGACGAGGAAGACGACGACGGAGAACATGATCAACAGCACGGAGGAGTTGGCGATGTGCAGTTGCGTCGCGATCGTCCACGCCGCGTACGCGCAGCCGACCACGAAGGAGACGATGCTGATGGGAAGGAACACGCGCAGCGGACTGAAGATGGTCACGATCTTCAGAATGATGACGAGGAACTTCACGCCGTCGCTCGCCAGCCGGATCTTCGACGTTCCGACCCTCGGCCGAGCCTCGGTCGGCTCGAACGCGACGCTGTACCCGGCCTTGATGAAGGCCAGCGTCGTCGTTGTCGGCGTGGAGAAGCCATTCGGCAGCAGGTGCAGGAACTCGCGGAGGTGCTCGCGCCGCGCCGCCCTGAAGCCCGATGTGAGATCCGGAATGGTGCGGCCGGTAAGATACGTGGCCAGCGCGTTCAGCGCCGCGTTGCCGAACCGCCGCATCTGATTCGCCTGCGTGTTTGCCGGCCGCGCGCCCACCACCAGATCGTATTCGCCGAGGCGCGCGACGATCCGGCCGGCGTCCTCCGGCTGATGCTGCCCGTCGGCGTCGACGATCAGCACGAACTCGCCGCTGGCTCGGCGAATGCCGCTCTTCACGGCGGCGCCGTTGCCTTTGTTGTAAGGGTGCCGCACGACCGTCGCGCCGGCCTCCTGCGCCCGCGCACCCGTCGCATCCGCCGACCCGTCGTCGACAACGATGATCTCGTGCCAGGGACCGGCGGCCCTGAGAGCGGCAATCACGCCGACAATCGCGTCGGCTTCGTTGAATGCGGGGATGACAATCGAGACGGCGGCAGGATCGGCCACCGCTACCGCTCTCCGCCCGCAGCGCGTGTCACCGTCCGCGTTTCGGCCGCGCGGCTCTCGCCGAGTTCGATGAGCCGAACGCGATAGACGAGATCCTCGAGCAGCTTGCGGTTGCCGGAGATGACGTCGGCGAGAAGCCCGATGACGAGCACGTTGAAGCCGACGATCATCAGCACCGCCGCGGCGATCGCCGACGGGATGTGCTTGAACGCCTCGTTCTGGAAGTAGTAATAGACGAGACGAAGGCCGAGCAGGAAGCCTACGCCGAACACGGTCAGGCCGATGTTCGTGAATACCTTCAAGGGCTCATACATCGCGTAGATGCGCACGATCGTCGCCGCGGAGCGCTTCACGTATCCGAACACCGAGTCGAACAGGCGCGATTCACGCGTGCGCGGGTTGGTCTCGACAGGCACGTGGGCGATCGCCATGCGCTTCTTGCCGGCCTGAATGATCGACTCGAGCGTGTAGGAGAACTCGGACACGATCGTCATGCGCAGCGCGGCCTCGCGCGTGTAGGCGCGGAACCCGCTCGTCGTGTCCGGCACGGTCGTGTTCGAGACCTGCCGCACCACCCAGCTGCCGACGCGTTGGAGCTGCCGTTTCGGCCAGGACATGTGCCGCAGCTCGGCGATGTTGCGGTCGCCGATGACGATGTCCGCCTCACCGCGGATGAGCGGCGCCACCAGCTTCTGAATCTCGTGGGCGGCGTACTGGTTATCGGCGTCCGTGTTGACGATGTAGTCGGCGCCGCGTTTGAGGCAGGCGTCGATGCCGGCCATGAACGCCGCCGCGAGGCCCTTGTTCCGGCGCAGCCGCACGATGTGATCGACACCCAGGCTGCGCGCCACGTCCGACGTCCCGTCGCGCGATCCGTCGTCGATGACGAGGACTTCGACGACGTCCACGCCCGGCACGCTGCGGGGCAGATCGGCCACCGTCGCCGGCAGTGTCGCCGCCTCGTTGAGGCACGGAATCTGGATGATCAGCTTCTTCAAGACGAGTGCAACCGGGGCGATTATACGACCAGCCTCTCGATGACGCCGTCCCAGGTGATCGTCCGCGCGACGTCGTAGCCGGCATCGCCCATCGCCGCGGCGCGCCGTCGATCCGCGTCGAGTCGCGACAGCGCCTCGGCGACCGCCTCCGCAGTCGGCGCGCACACGAATCCGTTGACGGCGTCGATGACGAACTCGTTGGGGCCGCCGGAATCCGAGCAGGTGACCACCGGCTTGCGCGCGAGAAACGCCTCGAGCGTCACGTAGCCGAAGTCCTCGTCGTACGGCGGATAGATCACCGCCAGCGCGCCGGCGTACAGCTCGATCAGCTCGTCGTCGCCGACCGTGCCGAGGAACGTCACTCGCTCGGAGACGCCCGCCTCCTGCGCCGCACGTTCGACGTTCGCGCGCTGCGTGCCGTCGCCCGCGACGACGAGGCGCAGCGACGCGGGGCAGCGGGCGAGGGCGGCGACGGCGAGATCGACGCGCTTGACCGACTCGACGCGGCCCACCGACAGCACGTAGTCGCCGTAGGCGCCCGATTTCAGCCGCGACGAGAGACGCGACGGGTGGTAGAGCGGCTCGGCAGACAGGCCGTTGAACTTTTCGAGGCGCGACGCCGTGTTTCGCGCATTCGCGAAGATCGCGCGGCATTCGCCCAGCATCTCGGTATCGAGCTGGATCAGCTTTTCCCGGAGCCCGACGTCGAGCTCGGTGTGCGCGAAGTCGCTGTAGGGCGTGCCGCACAGCTCGTACGCGGCACGGTATTGATGGATCAGCCAGGCGACCTTGCGCGGGTGACGAGCGAAGTAGGTCGGAAACTTCGAGGCGATGACGAGATCGATGGGTCGCCCGTTGCTCTCGCTGAGGTCCAGCAGCCGCCAGGCCGCGGCGTGCGGGAGGATTTCCTCCTTCGGATACCACTTGAACGGCACGCTCACGAGCTCGGCCTCGTACCCGCGCGCTCGCAACTGGCGCACCAGCTCGCGCACGTGCACTTCGGCGCCGCCGTGGACGAACGGCACCTGCGCTTCGCAGACAAGAACGGTTTGAATACTCACGTCGCGTGACGGAAATTGATCACATCGCCATCGTGAACGATGTATTCCTTGCCCTCCAGCCGCAGCTCGCCGTGCTCGCGGCACGCGGCGAGCGAGCCGCGCGAGAGGAGGTGTTCGTAGCGGACGACTTCCGCGCGGATGAAGCCCCGCGCGATATCAGTATGGATCTCGCCCGCCGCGATCTGCGCCGGCGTATTCCGTGGGATCGACCAGGCGCGGCACTCGTCTTCGCCGACGGTGAAGAACGAAATGTAGCCGAGCAGGTCATAACTCGCGCGAATGACGCGATCGAGTCCGGATTCGTGAAGGCCGAGATCCGCCATGAAGGCGGCGGCGTCGGCCGGTTCGAGCCGCGCGATCTCGAGCTCGATCTTCGCGCAGATCGGTACCGCGCGCGTCGCCGCGCCGGAGATGAAGGACTCGAGGCCGGCGAGCGCGACGGCATTACCGGCACGCGGCAGATCGTCCTCGTCGAGATTCAGCACCAGCAGCAGCGGCTTTGCCGACAGGAATTGAAATCCTCTCAACCGCTTCGCATCGTCGGGGCCCTGTTCGAGCGCGCGCAGCGGCCGCCCGCCTTCGAGCGCCTCGCGGCAATGGGTGAGAATCTCCTGCTCCTTCCGCAGTTCCGCGCTCGCCGATTTCTTGAGGTCGCGTTCGAGCCGTTCGAGGCGCCGCTCGACGACGCCGAGATCGGCGAGGATGATCTCGTCTTCCATCGCGCGAACGTCACGCGCCGGGTCGATCGAGCCGGCCGGATGCGGCACGGCCGGATCGCGGAACATGCGGACGACGTGCAGGAGCGCGTCAGCGTTACGGAAGGGCGCAACGTCGAGCAGCGCCTGCGCGCCGGTGCGCGCGCCGGCCGCGCCCGCGATGTCCGCGAATTCGACGGTCGCGGGCACGTGCTTGCGAGGATTGAACAGCGCGGTGAGTCGATCGAGTCGATCGTCCGGGACGCGCGAGACGCCGACATGCGCCTCTGTCTTGCCCCCCGCTCGCGGAGCTTCGCGAGCGCTGGTCACGAGTTGGAACAGAGCAGTTTTGCCCGTGGATGGAAAGCCGATGAGGCCTGCGCGGAGCATGTTCAGGATTCGGGCCGGGCAAGCCCGGCCCCTACATCGCGTAGGCGTAGGGCCCGGCCTTGGCCGGGCCTCTTGGCCGACCCCGACTCAAATCTGCACATCGTAGCACGCGGCAGCACCTCAGCCGAAGACTTTCGCCAGTTTCTTCTCTGGCGAAGAAAAGACGTAACCTACACGCCTACAGGATTTTGCGGTTGACAACCCCTCAGCTGTTCTCTAGACTCCAAGTGGCCCATTGTGGAGTTAAATGGAGTCAACGGCCGTGCTGCGCGGCAACTACGCCGCCAAGATCGATGACAAGGGGCGGCTCAAGATCCCGACCTCGTTCCGCAGCCTCATCGAGGGGCAGCACGGGACGGATCTGTTCGTGACGAGCCTGACCGGTGAGTCCGTCAGCATCTACCCCCTTCCGGTCTGGATGGCGCTCGAAGAGAAGCTCTCGAAGATGCCGTCAACGCATCCGTCGCGGCGCAGGTTCTTCGACCGCGTCAACTACTACGGCCAGATGGCGGCCATCGACACGCAGGGACGGGTGCTGATTCACCCGCGCCTGCGCGAGTCCGCGACCATGACGGGCGAGGTGGACGTCCTCGGGCAATACGACTACCTGGACGTGTGGAACCACGAGCGTTTCGTGTCGCGAATGAACGCGAGCCCGTTCACCGACGACGACGCGCGCGCCCTGTCGGAATTCGGGATTTGAGGTGCGAGCGAAGCGGAGCGGCCGGCGAAGCGGCCGCGTCGCGGAGGGAGCTTGGCGGGGTGCAGGGGACCCCGCCATCCAATGATGTCGCATGAGGCCGTCATGGTGCAGGAGACGATCGCGCTGCTGCAGCCGTCTCGTGGCGGTGTCTTCGTCGACTGCACAGTCGGCCTCGGCGGTCATAGCCGTGCGCTGCTGGAGGGCGGCGTGACTCGCCTCATCGGGCTCGATCGCGATCCGCACGCGCTGCGGCGTGCGGCCGATGCGCTCGAGCCGTGGCGCGATCGTGTCGAGCTCGTCCACGCGGATTACCGCGACATCGAGCGCGTGCTCGACGAGCGGCACGTCGAGAGCGTCGATGGCGCGCTGGCGGACCTGGGGGTTTCGTCCATGCAGCTCGACGCCGAGGGACGCGGCTTCAGCTTCCGCCGCGACGAGCCGCTGGACATGCGCATGGATCAAACGTCGGGACCGACGGCCGCCGAGCTGCTCGCGGATGTCGGGGAGGAGGACCTGGCGAACGTGATCTACCAATTCGGTGAAGAACGGTTCTCCCGGCGCATCGCCCGCGCGATCGTCGCCGCGCGCCGTACCGAACCGGTGGTGACGACCGGCCGGCTCGCCCAGATCGTTCGCGACGCGGTGCCGCGCCGCGGCTATCAGCGGATCGATCCGGCCACGCGCACCTTCCAGGCACTTCGCATCTGGGTCAACCGGGAGCTCGAGGGGCTCGACGCGTTTCTCGCGGCGGCCGTACGCCGGCTGCTGCGCGGCGCGCGGCTCGCGGTCATCACGTTCCACTCGCTGGAGGACCGCATCGTCAAACACGCGTTCCGGGCGCTCGCCGCCGGCGAGGCTGCTCTGGGCGTCGTGACGCGCAAGCCGCTGGTGCCCGGCGATGCCGAGGTGGCCCGCAATCCGCGGGCGCGCAGCGCCAAGCTTCGCGCGATCGAGAGGCTCGCATGAGCGCGATGGACTTCGAGTACGCCATCAAGAAAGACGTCCGCAACAACCCGATCGTGCGGGAAGTGGACGAGGCACGGCAGCGGCAGCTCTGGCGCTCTGCCGCAATCGGCGCCGCGCTCGTCGCGGTCGTGCTGTTCTCCGCGTGGCAGCACTTCGAGCTGCTGCGCTACGGGCTTGCAATCACGCGCATGCAGGCGGAGCGCGCGGTTGAAGAACAGATCAACCGGCACCTGCGGCTGGAGATCGAGACGCTGCGCTCACCGGCGCGGATCGAGGCGATTGCGACGAAACAGCTGCACCTGGTCGCGCCCGGCCGTGAGCAGGCGATTGTGATCGAGCGCGCGCTGCCCCCTGCGGCTCCCGACAAGTCCATCGTCGCCCGGGCCAGCAAGCCCTGAGGCGAAGTCGAAGGACGGAGGACTATGGGGATCGACGCGATGCGAAGGCTGATCGGCTGGTTCGCCGCCGGACGGGGGCGGCACGGCTCGGCTGACTGGCGCGACACGGTACGGACGCGCCTGCTCGTCTACGCCGCCGTCTTCGGCGTGTGGACCGCGGCCATCGAGGCGCGCCTCGTATACCTGCAGGTGTTCCAGCGCGCCGAATTGACCGTCCGCGCCGACCGGCAGCAGCTCAGGACGATTCATCCGGCGGCCAAGCGCGGTGAGATCGTCGACCGCTACGGCCGCGTGCTTGCCTACAGCGTCGATGGCGATACGATCGCGGCCGATCCATCCGAGGTCGAGAATCCCGAGGACATCGCCCGGCGGGTGTGCGAGGCGCTCGAGAACTGCGGCGCGCAGGAGCGCGAGGCGATGGAGCGCCAGCTCCGCAAGGACACGCAGTTCGTCTACCTGCGCCGCACGGCGTCGCTCGAGGACGCGCGACGCGTCCGTGCGCTCGATCTTCCGGGCGTGATGCTGTTCAAGGAGAGCCGGCGCTACTACCCCGGGAGGGAACTCGCCGCCCACCTCCTCGGCTACGTCGGGATCGACAACAAGGGGCTCGCCGGTCTCGAGTCGACGTACGACGCGCGCGTCCGCGGTCGCGAGGGCCGCATGCTCGTGCAGACCGACGCGCGACGGCACGCGGTGCTGACGCGCGAAGAGCGGCCTCCCACCGCCGGCGACAGCCTCGAGCTGACGATCGACCAGAACCTGCAGTACATCGCCGAGCGCGAGCTGCGCGCCGGCATCGACGCGCACCGGGGCGCCGCCGGCACGGCGATCATCATGGAGCCGCACACCGGCGAGATCCTCGCGCTGGCGAACTGGCCGACGTTCAACCCGAACACGTTCCGGCGCGCCGACGAGATCGCGCGGCGCAATCGCGCCGTCCAGGATCAATACGAGCCGGGTTCGACGTTCAAGGTCGTCACCGCGTCGGCAGCGCTCGAGGAGCATGTCATCGTCCCGGAGGATCCGGTCGACTGCAGCCCGGGCTTCATCACGTTCGGCAGTCGTGTCATACCGGACGTACACCGCTACGGGGTGCTGTCGTTCACTGACGTCATCGTCAAGTCGAGCAACGTCGGCGCGATCAAGGTCGGTCTGAAACTCGGGCCCGAGCGGCTCGTGCGCTACGCGAATCGGTTCGGCTTCGGGCAGATGATTGGCCCGGATTTCCGCGGCGAGAATCCCGGCGTCGTGTGGAACCCGACCGAGCTCGATGCCAGCGCCCTCGCGTCGGTGTCGATGGGGTACCAGGTCGCCGTGACGCCGCTGCAGATGGCCGCTGCCGTCAGCTCGGTCGCAAACGGGGGAAGACTGATGCAGCCGCGCGTCGTGCGCGCGTTCATCAGCGGCAACCGGCGCCTCGAAGTTCCCGAGAAGATGCTGCGGCGCACGATCACGGAGGAGACCGCGGCCGTGCTCACGACGATCATGGAGGACGTCGTCGAACGCGGCACCGCGAAGGCCGCGAAGATTCCGGGCTACACGATCGCCGGCAAGACCGGAACGTCGCAGCGGCTGATCGGGGGGCGGTATTCGAAGACGGATTACAACGCCTCGTTCGTCGGCTTCGTGCCGTCGCGCAAGCCCGCGTTCACGATCGTCGTGGTGGTCGACATGGCACGCGTGTCCTGCGGTACCTGCTACTACGGCGGTGTCGTCGCCGCGCCGATCTTCCAACGCATCGCCGATGCGGCACTCCGTCACAAGGGCATCCCGCCCTCGCTCAACGCGCCGCCGCCCGTGCTCGTCGCCCGGAACGACGCCGGCGCGGACTCGGCGCCGCTGCCGATCCGCGCGCCTGCACTGTTGAAGCCGGCCATCGAGCCGGCGCAGTCCGGGTTGATGCCGGATCTTCGCGGCCTCAGCGCGCGGGAGGCGCTGCGTGCGCTCTCGCGCGTCGGCATCGCCGCGCGCATCGAGGGAGACGGATTCGTCGTCGAGCAGTCAATCGACCCTGGCGACGCGCTCGTGCGCGGCGATACGTGCGTGCTCAGGCTGGGACGTCACGCATCCGCTGTCGGAGGCTCGGTCCCGCAATGACGCTCGGCGAACTGCTGCGAGCCGTTGCGGATCGTCCGCCGTTCACGGCTGCCTCGCTGCAGGAGGCAGGTGCGGCCGCCGCGACTCCCGTGACGGCGGTGACGTACGACTCGCGTCAGGCGTCACCGGGTTCGCTGTTCGTTGCGCTGCGCGGATTGACCACCGACGGCATCCGGTTCGCGCAGGACGCGGTCGGCCGCGGCGCCATTGCGGTTGTCTCGGAAGTGGGCCGGCCGGAAGGTGTCTCCGCTCCCTGGCTGCAGGTGAGCGATGGGCGACTTGCGTTGGCGGCGCTGGCAGCCGCCTTCTACCGCGATCCCAGTGAAGAGCTCACGCTGGTCGGCATCACAGGCACAAACGGCAAGACGACGACGTCGTACCTCGTTGCCTCGATCTTCGAGGAGGCGGGGATTCGCTGCGGTCGCGTCGGCACCGTCGGTTACCGCATCGGCGGGAAGGAAGTGGACGCGGCACGAACGACACCTGAGGCGCCGGATCTGCACCGTATGGTTCGCGAGATGGTCCAGCAGAAGTGCGGCGCCTGCGTGATGGAGATCTCGTCGCACGCGCTCGCGCTTCGGCGTGCCGATTACCTGCGCTTCGCCGCCGCGGTCTTCACGAACCTGACACGGGATCACCTCGACTTCCACCGCGACATGGGCGAGTACTTCGCGGCCAAGCGGCGGCTGTTCGAGCTGCTGCCGGAGTCGGCTGTTGGCGTGACGAACCTCGACGACCCACGTGGTGCGGATTTCGTCCGCCTCGGGGGCCGGCGCACCCTGACGTACGCGATCGATGCGGAAGCCGACGTTCGTCCGGGACCGCTCGCGTTCTCGCTCGAAGGACTTGCGTTCGAGGTGCGAACGCCGCGAGGCACGCTTCAGATTCGCTCGTCGCTCGTCGGCCGGCCGAACGCCTACAACATTCTCGCGTCGGTCGCCGTTGCCGTCGCGCTCGACCTGCCAGCCGGCGCGATCGAGCGCGGCGTGACACGCCTCGAGAGCGTTCCCGGACGCTTCCAGGTCGTGTCGCATGCATCAGACGACGTGCGCGTCGTCGTTGACTACGCACATACCGACGATGCGTTGAAGAACCTGCTGGAGACGGCGCGCCCGCTCGCGGCGGGACGCCTGATCACCGTCTTCGGATGCGGTGGCGATCGCGATCGCACCAAGCGGCCGCTGATGGGGGCCGTCGCGGCCCGGCTGAGCGATCTCGTCGTCGTGACGTCGGACAACCCGCGATCCGAGGACCCGGCCCAGATCATCGAAGAGATCAAGCGCGGCATCGTCGTGCCGGCCGACCGGACGCCGCCGCGCGGGCAGGCGCCGCGCTCGACCCCGCATCTCGCGATCGTCGATCGACGCGAGGCGATCGAGCGCGCCGTGCGCGATGCGAGACCAGGAGACCTCGTGCTGGTCGCCGGCAAGGGACACGAGAAGTATCAGGAGATCGGCGGCAAGAAGCTGCCGTTCGACGACGTCGAGGTGGCGCGCGCGGCGCTGGCGCGCCGGCGCTCGGCGTCGAAGGTGTCGTAGGAGAGTGGAGCCGTTCCCGCTCACCGCCGGCGACGTGGCTCGCGCAACCGGCGGAACCGTGGTGGCTGGAGCTGCCGGCCGTGACGTCGGGTCGATTTCGATCGACTCGCGAACGCTCGCGGCGGGCGACTTCTTTCTCGCCATTCGTGGCGAGCGGTTCGACGGTCACGCGTTCGTCGCCGATGCGCTGGCCAAAGGGGCCTCGGGCGTGATGGTCGACACGGACGTGCCGCTCGAAGGCGCCGACGCCGTTCTCATCCGCGTTGGCGACACGACGCGAGCGCTGCAGGATCTGGCCCGCGATGTGCGTCGGCGGGCGGGAGCAAAGGTCGTCGCGGTTACTGGCAGCGCGGGAAAGACGACGACGAAGGAAGTCGCGGCGGAGTTTCTGTCGTCGCGGTACCGCGTGTTCAGGAACAAGGGGAATCTCAACAACCACATCGGTCTGCCGCTGTCGCTCCTCGAACTCCGGACGCGGCCTGACATCGCGGTGGTCGAGCTCGGCATGAATCATCCAGGTGAGATTCGAACGCTCGTCGGCATCGCCCAGCCGGATATCCGTGTGTGGACGAACGTCGGCGATGCGCACCTGGGGTTCTTCGAGTCGGCCGACGCGATCGCCGATGCCAAGGCGGAGATTCTCGAACAGGCGCGGCCCGACGATGTGCTCGTCGCCAACGCCAACGACGCACGCGTGATGTCGCGCGCGGCCGCGTTCGCCGGACGCGTCGTCACGTTCGGCCTCGAGACCGACGCGACCGTCAGGGCCACCAACGTGGAGCTGCGCGGCCTCGAGGGCAGCACGGCCGACGTTCGGACGCCGTCGGGCAACGCGCACGTGGCAACGCCGCTGCTCGGCTTCGGCAACCTCGCGAACATCCTGGCGGCCACTGCGGTAGCGATCCAGTTCGGCATTCCGATGACTGAAATCGCCCGCCGTGCGGCGACGCTTCGCCCTGCACGCCATCGCGGCGAGCTGGTCCAGCTCGCCCGCGGCATCCGCGTCATCGACGACTCGTACAACTCGAGTCCGGCAGCGTTGAAGCGCGCGCTGCAGACGATTGGGGCGGCGACCGGCAGCATTCGGAAACTGGCGGTGCTCGGCGAGATGCTCGAGCTCGGCTCCCAGGCGGTGAGGCTGCATGAGGAATGCGGCCGTGCGGCGGCGAATGCCGGCCTCGACGTGCTGATCACCGTCGGCGGCGAGCCGGCGTCCGCCATGGCGGATGCGGCGGTTGCCGCAGGCATGGAGACGCGATCGGTGCAGCACGTGGCGACGAAGCAGGAAGCCGCTGACGCCGCAGCCGCGCTCGTTCAACCGGGCGACCTTCTGCTCGTCAAGGGCTCACGGGGAATCGGCACCGATGTGGTGGTCGAACGCCTGAAGGCGGAGTTCGCCTGATGCTCTACCACCTCTTCTACGAGCTGGCCTACCCGATGACGCGGCTCGGCATCTTGAACGTGGCGCACTACATCACGTTCAGAACGGCGGCGGCGAGTCTCACGGCGTTCGTCATCGGCCTGCTGCTCGGACCGTTCGTCATCCGTAAGCTGCGCGAATTCCAGATCGGGCAGGTGATCCGCCAGGAAGGTCCGGCCACGCACCGGCCGAAGGCCGGCACGCCGACGATGGGCGGGTTGTTGATCCTCGCGGCGATCCTGATTCCCACGCTGCTTTGGGCCGATCTCACCAACCCGTACATCTGGATCGCCGTCGCCTCGACGACGGCGTTCGGCGCGATCGGCTTCGCCGACGATTACCTGAAGATTGTCAGGCGCTCACACCATGGGCTGCGGCCTCGCTACAAGATGGGATGGACCATCGTCGCGGCGCTTGCGGTCGGCGTGGCCATCCTGATCCTGGCGAGCGTCGAGCCGCCGCTCTACCACACGCGACTGATCGTTCCGTTCTTCAAGCGGTGGATTCCCGAGCTGGGCGTGTTCTACGCCGCGTTTGCCGCGCTCGTGCTCGTGGGATCGACGCACGCGGTCAATCTGACGGACGGCCTCGATGGGCTGGCCATCAGCGTGTTCGCCGTCGCCGCCACCGCGTTCACGGCATTGGCGTACGTGTCGACGCACGCCGAGTTCTCCGCCTACCTGCAACTGTTCAAGCTGAATTACGCCGCGTCGGAGCTGACGATCTTCTGCGGAGCGCTGGTGGGCGCGAGCCTGTCGTTCCTCTGGTACAACTGCCATCCCGCGGAGATCTTCATGGGCGACGTCGGCTCGCTGGCGCTCGGCGGCGCGCTCGGCACCGTCGCCATCCTGATCAAACAGGAACTGCTGCTGCCGCTGGTCGGCGGCGTATTCGTGCTCGAGGCACTGTCCGTCATCTTCCAGGTTGCGTCGTTCAAGCTGACCGGCCAGCGCATCTTCCGGATGGCGCCCCTGCACCACCATTTCGAACTTATCGGCTGGAGCGAGCCGAAGGTCATCACACGATTTCTCATCGTGGCGATCATCTTCGCGCTGTTCAGCCTGACGACGCTCAAGCTGCGATGACCGCCGAATCCTTCTCCGTGCGCCGCAAGAAGGTCGCCGTGGTCGGCGCGGCGCGCAGCGGCGTTGCCGCCGCGGAGCTGCTGGTGCGGCGCGGTGCGGCCGTCACGCTGACCGACGTCAAGCCGCAGATCGACACCGGGGAACGGCTGCGGGCGGCAGGCGTGGAGCTGGAGCTCGGCGGCCACCGGGAAGCCACGTTGACCGCCGCCGATCTCATCGTCCTCAGTCCCGGCGTGCCGCCCGAGCAGCCGGCCATTGCCGCCGCCAGACGCGCAGGGGTGCCGATCATGGGCGAGCTGGAGCTCGCTTCGAGGTGGCTGCGCGGCCGCATCGTCGCGATCACCGGGACCAAGGGCAAGTCGACGACGACGACGTTGACCGGGCGGATGCTCACGGCGGGCGGCCATCATGTGCTCGTCGGCGGCAATATCGGCAACGCGCTGAGCGCACAGGTGGATGAATCCACCGACGCGACCATTCACGTCGTCGAGACGAGCAGCTTCCAGCTCGAAGTGACGGAAACGTTCCGGCCGTGGATCGCGGTGCTGCTGAATTTCTCGCCCGATCACCTCGATCGCCACGCGAGCGTCGACGAGTACGCGCAGGCGAAGGCGCGCATCTTCGCAAATCAGTCGCAGGACGATTGGGCCGTTCTGAATGTCGACGACCCCGACGTGAAGCGGCTGGCGGCCGGAGCACGGGCGCAGCGGCTGTGGTTCTCGATGAGCGATCTCGCCGACGGTGTGTGCATCGCGTCGGACGTCATCGTCCGGCGCGACGGCGACGGCGACCGCACGCTCGTGCCGTTGCGCTCGATCAAGCTGATCGGCCGACACCTCGTGGCCGACGTGCTCGCCGCGGCGGCTGTGGCATCGATCGTCGGCGTTCAGCCGCAAGACATGACGCGTGCCGTGGAGGGCTTCACCGGCCTCGAGCACGCGCTGGAGCCGGTCGCAGAAGTGGGCGGCGTGCGATTCGTCAACGATTCCAAGGCGACGAACATCGAGGCTGCCCGACGGGCGATCGAGAGTTTTGGCCGCGGGCTCGCCGTGATCATGGGCGGGCGGTTCAAGGGAGGCGACTTCCGCGATCTGCTCGAACCGCTGGCCGAGCGCGAGGCGACGGTGATCGCGATCGGCGAATCACGCGCGCTCATCCGCGACGCGTTCGGCGATCGCATTGCGGTCCGCGAGGCGGACGACATGTCGGCCGCGGTACGCACGGCGTTTGCCGCGGCGGCGCCCGGCAGTGCCGTGGTGCTCGCGCCGGCGTGCGCGAGCTTCGACATGTTCCGCGATTACGCGGAGCGCGGACGGATTTTCAAGCAGGAGGTCGCGCGGCTGCGCGACGAGTGGAGTGTGGGCCGCGAGCATTGAGCGGCGGCTCGTTCGCGAACGCAGCGGAGTGAGCGGCGAAGCGCGAACGTAGCGGAGTGAGCTTGGCGGGGTGCAGGGGTCCCCGCCATTCGAGCGATGAGCGTTCAGCAGTCATCAGACCGGGCGGAGCGGTAAGGAACCATCCGCTGGGAACGCAGGCTGCCCCGGTCTGCGAGGGTGGTGTCTCGGCCCCCCGGCCGGCTGATGACTGCTGAGTGCTCACGAGCTAGTTTCGGCTCAGGCGTATCGGACCTTTAGCGGCTTGCCCGCCGTAGCTCGCGACGCGAGCGGAGGCGGGAATCGGGGAGTATGGCGCGAAAGCTCAAATCCGACAAGGTGCTCTTCACCGCCACGCTGCTGCTCCTGTCGACGAGCGTGGTGATGGTGTACAGCGCCTCGTCCTTCGTCGCGATGGAGGTCTACAACGATCCGTACCTCTATCTGATGAAGCAGGGCATGTGGGCGCTCCTCGGCCTGTGCGTCATGCCGGTGGTGATGCGGTTCGACTACCGCAACTACCGTCAGCCTGCCGTCATCTGGGCAGGTTTCATCGTCGTGACGCTGGCGCTCGTCGCCGTGCTCTTCAGTCCGCCGCGCAACGGCGCCACGCGCTGGCTCGCGATCGGGCCGCTCGGCATTCAGCCGTCCGAGCTCGCGAAGATCGTCGTGATCATCTTCATCGCGGCGCTGCTCGAACGGCGGATGGATCGCATCGACGAGCCGTCGCATGCGCTGCTGCCGATCGGCGTCGCGCTTTCGCTGATCGTCGGTCTGATTCTCGCGGAGCCGGATCTCGGGACGGCGGTGGCGGTGCTGATGATTGCCGGCGTGATGATCTTCGCGGCCGGCCTGAACTACCGGTATCTGCTCGCCGGGGCCATCCTGTCGCTGCCCGCGGCCTACGTGCTGCTCATGGGGTCCGAGTACCGGCGGCGCCGCGTGATGGCATTTCTCGATCCATGGGCCGATCCGCTCGGTGACGGCTACCAGATGGTTCAGTCGATGACAGCCGTCGGCACGGGCGGGCTGACGGGCCGCGGCCTGATGGGCGGCGTCCAGAAGCTGTTCTACCTGCCGGAGCCGCACAACGACTTCATCTACGCGGTCATCTCGGAGGAACTCGGACTGGTCGGTGCGACCGTCGTGCTCGTGTGCTTCTGCGTGATCACGTGGCGCGGTCTTCGCACCGGGCTGCGCGCACCCGATCGCTTCGGCGCGTTCCTCGCCATCGGGCTCACCACGATGGTGTCGTTTCAGGCCTTCTTCAACGTCAGCGTGGTCCTCGGGCTGCTGCCGACGAAAGGCATTCCGCTGCCGTTCGTCAGCTACGGAGGCTCGTCGCTGCTGATCAATCTCGTCGGCATGGGCATGCTGCTCAACGTGTCGCAGCACGCGTCGTCCTCCCGCGTCATCACGACCGCGCTCCCGGTGCCGGATGCATGAGTGCGCTCCGTGTCGTGATCGCGGGCGGCGGGACCGGAGGACATCTCTATCCGGGCATCGCCGTCGCGCGCGAGCTGCTGCGTCAGGTACCGGACGCGCAGGTGACGTTCGCGGGCACGGCCCGCGGCATCGAGGCCCGGGTGCTGCCGCGAGAACGGTTCGAGCTCGATCTGCTGCGCAGCGCCGGCCTCAAGCGCGCGTCGCCAACGGCGCTGCTGCGCGGGCTCGCGCTCGTGCCGCTCGGCCTGCTCGATGCGTGGCAGATCATCTCCCGTCGCTCGCCCGATCTGGTTATCGGGGTCGGCGGCTACAGCTCGGGTCCGGTGGTGCTCGTGGCAGCGCTTCGCGGCATTCCGACGATGGTGCTGGAACAGAACGCCGTCCCCGGATTCACCAACAGGCGGCTGGCGGGCTTCGTCAGTGCGGCGGCGGTCACGTTCGAATCGACGGTCAACTACTTCGGAAGGAGGGCGTTTGTCACAGGGAACCCAGTGCGGCCGGAATTTCTGGCGATCGATGACGTACCGGCGGCGGCGTCCGCAGGGCCAGCAAGGATTCTGATCTTTGGCGGCTCCCAGGGCGCGCACGCGATCAACGTGGCCATGGTGGAGGCAGCGCCGAAGCTGGCAGCCAGCCGTGGCCGGGTGGCAATCACGCATCAGACAGGAGAACGCGATCTGGAACTGGTCCGCGACGGTTACCGCCGCGCCGGGCTCGAAGCACGCGTCGAGCCGTTCCTGTTCCACATGGATCGCGAAATGACCACAGCCGACCTCGTCGTCTGCCGAGCGGGCGCGACGACGATCGCCGAGCTGACAGCGGCCGGCAGGCCGGCGATCTTCATCCCGCTGCCGACGGCCGCCGACGATCATCAGCGACGGAACGCCGAGGCGCTCGCCGCCGTCGGCGCCGCCGAGGTGATTGAGCAGGAGGACCTGACGGGCGACTCGATCGCCTCGCGCATTCTTGCGCTGGCGAACGATCCGGACCGGCGGCGCGCGATGTCCGCTGCCGCGCGCCGGCTCGCCAGGCTCGACGCGGCGCAGGCGATCGTGCTCCGGGCGCTGGAGTTGACGGCGGGACGGTGATGCTCGGGAACGCGCGGCGCGTCCATTTCGTGGGCATCGGCGGCATCGGCATGAGCGGGATCGCAGAGCTGCTGGCGAATCTGGGGTTCTCCGTCAGCGGATCGGATGCGAAGCGGAGCGACGTGACGGAGCGGCTCGAGACGCTCGGTGTCCGGGTCGGCATCGGGCACGACGCGGCACAGGTAGGCGAGGTGGACGTCGTGGTGGTGTCGTCGGCAATTGGCCCGCACAACCCCGAAGTGCAGGAGGCACGGCGCCGGCACATTCCCGTGATCCCGCGCGCGGAGATGCTCGCCGAGCTGATGCGCCTGCGCTACGGAATCGCCGTCGCCGGCGCTCACGGCAAGACCACGACGACGTCGATGATCGCGCTGGTGCTGGAGCGGGCGGGTCTCGACCCGACGGCGGTGATCGGCGGCAAGCTGTCGGCGTTCGGCAGCAACGCGCGCCTCGGCAAGGGCCGCTACGTCGTCGCGGAAGCGGACGAGAGCGACCGGTCGTTTCTGCGCCTGTCGCCGACCATGGCCGTGATCACCAACATCGACCGGGAGCACATGGAGAGCTACGGCACGTGGGAAGACCTGCAGCAGGCGTTCCTCGAGTTCGCCAACAAGGTGCCGTTCCACGGCGCCGTGGTGGCGTGCGTCGACGACCCCGTCGTTCGCGGTCTGGTGCCATCGATGACGCGACGCGTCATCACGTACGGATTCGAGGGCGATCACGACGCCACCATTCATGGCCGCGGCATGGCGCTGGAGGCGTTCGGTTCGACATGCACGGCGATGCGGCGCGACTCGAGCGGGGTCACGGAGCTCGGCACGCTTCGGCTGCGCGTCCCTGGACGTCACAACGTGCTCAATGCGCTCGGTGCGGTCGCGGCCGGCCTCGAGCTCGGCGTGCCGTTTCCGCAGATCGCGTCGGCGCTGGAAGAGTTCCGCGGCGCCGATCGACGATTTCAGCTCCTCGGTGAGGCGAACGGCGTGATGGTCGTGGACGACTACGGCCATCACCCGACAGAGATCGCCGCAGTGATTGCCGCGGCTCGCGCCGGTATCAACCGGAGGGTCGTCGTCGTCTTCCAGCCGCATCGCTATACCCGCACGAGCCAATTGATGAGCGAATTCGGCGGCGCGCTGGCGGCGGCCGACGAAGTCGTGCTGACGGACATCTACTCCGCCGGTGAGACGCCCATCCCCGGCGTCACGATCGAGGCGCTGACCGACTCGGTGCGCGGCACAGCGGGATGCCCGGTGCACCTGGTGAAGCGGCTCGACGATCTGCCCGGCGCCGTTGCCGGGCTCTCGCGTCCCGGCGATCTCGTCGTGACGCTCGGCGCGGGGTCGATTGGGTCAGTGGGCGATCGCATTCTCGCGGCAATTCGCGGAGGCGCATCTTGAGTGTCAGAGCCGCCACCGAGAAGAACTTCCGCCGTGCGAAGGTGCGGCCGGCGAAGCGGCGCGGCCTTCGCGCCTGGCTGACGTGGCGTCTCGCGCGCCACGTGGCATTTGCGCTGCTGGTGGCCTACGCCGGCTTTCGCGCGATCGAGCTCGTCGCGCACGCCTCGTCGCTGCAGGTGCGGCGCATCACCGTGCGCGGGAACGTGCGACTCTCCGCCGGCGAAGTACAGGCGCTCGTCGACGGACTGCGCGGCGAGAACATCCTGTGGGCGGATCTCGCGTCGTATCGCGACCGGCTGCTGGACTCGCCGTGGGTGGCGGACGCGGCGCTGCGACGGATTCTGCCGGCGACCATCGAGGTCGCCGTCACGGAGCGTCGGCCGATGGGCTTGACGCGGCTCAAAGGCGAGTTGTACCTCATCGACCCGAGCGGCTTCGTCATCGACCTATTCGGTCCGGAGTACTCGGAATTCGATCTGCCGATCATCGACGGCCTGGTTCGGGCGCCCGGCACCGCACAGCCCGCCATCGACGAGCGCCGGGCGCTGCTGGCGTCGCGTGTGATCGATGCGCTCGCGCAGCGCAAGGCGCTCGCGCGGCGCGTGTCGCAGATCGACGTGACCGATCTCCATGATGCCGTCGTGCTGCTCGACGACGACCCGGCGCTGCTGCACCTCGGCGAAGAGCGCTTCGCCGAGCGGCTGCAGGCGTACGTGGAGCTCGCGCCGGCGCTGCGCGAGCGCGTGCCCGAGATCGACTACGTGGACCTCAGGTTCGACGAGCGGGTGTACCTCAGGCCGGCGGGCGCTCGACCGGCCACGGCGAAGTAGCTCTGAAAGGGGACCCTGTGGGACGCAAGGAACGCTATCTGGTCGGGCTCGACGTCGGGACGTCGAAGATCACCGCGATCGTCGGCGAGACCACCGACGACGACGGACTCGACATCATCGGGCTGGGACTCGCCGATGCACGCGGCATTCGCCGGGGCGTCGTCGTCAATCTCGAGGCGGCCGTGGAGTCGATCAAGAAAGCGATCGACGAGGCCGAGCTCACCGCGGGCGTCGAGATCGATTCCGTCCACCTGGCGCTGTCGGGCGCGCACGTCAAGGCATTCAACAGCCGCGGCGTCGTTGCGGTTGCCGGGAAGAACCGCGAGATCACGCGTGAGGACGTGCGCCGCGCCATCGACGCGGCCAAGGCCGTCGCACTTCCGAGCGGACGCGAGATCCTGCACGTGCTGCCGCAGGACTTCGTGGTCGACGAACAGGACGGCATCGGCGCTCCGGTCGGCATGACCGGCTCCCGGCTCGAGGTCAACGTCCATGTCGTCACCGGCAGCGCGACGACCACGCAGAACATCGTGGCCTGTGTCAACCGCGCCGGCGTGGCGGTGATCGAGACCGTCCTCGAGCAGCTCGCCGCGAGCGAAGCGGTGCTGACGCCGGACGAGAAGGAGCTCGGCGTCGCGCTGGTCGACATCGGCGGTGGCACAACCGACTTCGCCATCTTCGAGCGCGGCAGTCTGTGGCACACGGGCGTCGTCGCGGTGGGCGGCGATCACTTCACCAACGACATCGCGGTCGGCCTGCGCACCCCGATTCCGGACGCGGAGAAGATCAAGCGCCGCTGCGGGTGCGCGCTCTCGGCGATGGTGGACGAAGACGAGACGATGGAGGTCGCGAGCGTCGGCGGGCGGAAGCCGCGCGTCATGGCGCGGCGGATCCTCTCCGAGATCCTGCAGCCGCGCGCCGAGGAGATCTTCCACCTGCTCTGGGACGAGATCCGCCGCGCCGGATTCGAGAAGTCGCTCAATTCCGGCATCGTGCTCACCGGAGGCGGGGCGATGCTCGAAGGCATGGCGGAGATCGCCGAACAGATCTTCGACCTGCCGATACGCCGCGGCACGCCAGCGGGAGTCGGCGGCCTCGCCGATCACGTGAACAGCCCGGCGTTCGCCACGGCTGTGGGCACTGTCATGTATACGCACCGCAACAGCATCGATGAGGTGCCGCGCGCCGTCGGGGCCGGCGCGTTCGGCCGGGTCGCGGGCCGGCTCCGTACCCTCTTCAAGGAGTTCCTGTGATGAGTGACTTTCCACGCACGACCGGCGTCGACGGGTCGACGCTGCGGTTGAAGCTCGAGGAGGAAGGGCGGACGGGAGCCCGGATCAAGGTGATCGGCGTCGGCGGCGGCGGCAGCAATGCGGTGAATCGCATGGTCGCGGCCGGTTTCGACGGCGTCGAGTTCATCGTCGCGAATACCGATGTGCAGGCGCTGCGGCTCAATGCGGCGCCGAACAAGCTGCAGATCGGCGCGAAGCTGACGAAGGGCCTCGGCGCCGGCGCCGACCCGAACGTCGGCCGGCAAGCGGCGCTCGAAGACACCGAGCAGCTGATCGAGGCGCTCGACGGCGCCGACATGGTGTTCGTCACGACGGGACTCGGCGGTGGGACAGGCACGGGCGCCGCGCCCGTCATCGCCAGCCTCGCGAGCGAGCTCGGCGCGCTGACGATCGCCGTCGTCACGAAGCCGTTCCGGTTCGAAGGCCGGAAGCGTCAGACGCAGGCGGAGCAGGGCCTCGAAGAGCTGCGCGAGTGCGTCGATACGGTGATCACGATCCCCAACGAGCGCCTGCTCTCGACGATCGCGCGCACCACGTCGCTCACCGACGCGTTCATGAACGCGGACGATGTGCTGCGGCAGGCGATTCAGGGCATCTCGGATCTGATCCTGGTGCCGGGACTGATCAACCTCGACTTCGCCGACGTAAAAACGATCATGTCCGGCATGGGGCTCGCGATCATGGGCACCGGCCTCGGCGAAGGGGAGGATCGCGCGATGGCCGCGGCGAACGCCGCGATCTCCAGCCCGCTGCTGGAGGACGCGTCGGTGAAGGGCGCGCGGGGCGTCATCATCAACGTCACCGGCGGCCACGACCTGTCGCTCATCGAAGTCAGCGAGGCGTCCGCGATTATCCAGGAGGCCGCGCACGAGGAGGCGAACATCATCTTCGGCGCCGTCGTCGACCCGAAGATGGAGGGCAAGGTGAAGATCACCGTCATCGCCACGGGGTTCGATCGAGAGACGGCGGCGCGATCCCCCAGCGCGTCTGCCGCGGCGACGCCGGTCGATCTGACGTCCTACACCGTCTGGAAACAGGAGAACACCGAACGTGTCGCCGCCGCCGGCGGCTCGCGCATGACGTTCGCGCGTCGGGCCGTGCTCGACATGCCGCCACTGGCGCCAAAGCCGGACGACGGCGCGGACACAGAGCTCGGCGCGCTCGGTCCGGAATTCGAGCCGGTCTCACCGCTCGACGTGCCCGCCTTCCTCCGCCGCCAGAGTGACAACTGAGCGGCGAGGCGCGTGGTACACTAAATAGATCCACGGTACGCGGGATTTGCGGCGCTCGAGCCGAATCCCGCGCACCGCCAGCCGCGGCCGGTCGCCGCGCGTCTTTTTCTTTCGTCCCGGCATTTTCATGAAGAAGTCCAGGGTCATCGACCGCGAGGTCGGCTACGTACGCAAGTCCCACGGCGGCCGCCTCCGTGTCGCGCTCGCGTTCCCGAACACGTACTACGTGGGCATGTCGAGCCTCGGTTACCAGACGGTCTACCGCCTCTTCAACGCGCTGGACGATGTGGTGTGCGAGCGAGTGTTTCTACCGGGCCGGCAGGAACTGCAGGAACAGCTCCGCTCGGGGACGCCACTGCTGACGGTCGAATCGCAGACGCCTGTGTCCGACTTCGACGTGCTTGCCTTTTCGATCTCCTTCGAATGGGACTTCACCAACATCGTCTCGATGCTGCGGCTGGCGCGGATGGCGCCGCGAGCCGCGGCGCGGACCGGTTACGATCCGCTCGTGGTCATCGGCGGCGCGGTGACGTTCCTCAATCCCGAGCCGCTCGCGCCGTTCGCCGACGTCATCGCCGCAGGCGAAGGGGAGCTGCTCGTCCCGGCGCTCGTGTCCGCTGTGCGCGACGCCTCGGATCGTGACGACCTGCTGTGCCGCCTGGCCCAGGACCGCGGCTTCTACATTCCGTCGTTCTACGACGTCCGCTACGACTCCGACGGCAGCGTCGCCGCGTTCGAGCCGATCGCCGGCACGGGCGCGCCGCCGGTCGTGAAGAAGGCGGCGGTGAAGTCGACCGAACGGCTGGATCCGCCGGCGACGTCGATCTTCACGCCGGACACGGAGTTCGGATCGCGCTTCCTCGTCGAGGTCGTGCGCGGATGCGCGAACCTGTGCCGCTTCTGCTGGGCCGGCTACAACTATCTGCCGGTCCGCGCGTTCCCGGCGGATCGGATCCTCGAGCTCGCGTCGCAGGCCCGCGCGCATTCGAGCCGCGCCGGCCTCGTCTCGATCGCGCTCTGCGACCACCCCGAAATCGAGCGCATTCTGCAGGGGCTGGTCGACATGGGCTACTCGATCAGCCCTGCCTCGCTACGCATGGACGATCTCACGGACCCGATCGTCCGCCTGCTGCGGCAGAGCGGCGAGCGATCTATCACCATCGCGCCGGAAGCGGGATCGGATCGGCTGCGGCGCGTCATCAACAAGACGGTGACGAACGACGAGATCCTCGACCGCGCCGAGGTGATCTTCCGCAACGGCATCGAGAACCTGAAGCTGTACTACATGATCGGCCTGCCCACGGAGACCGACGATGATCTCGTCGCCATCCGCGACCTCACGATGGGCATGCGCGACGCCATGCTGAAGCACGGCCGCGAGCGCGGGCATCTCGGCCGCATCGCCGGCAGCGTCAACCCGCTCATCCCCAAGCCGGGGACGGCGTATCAGTGGCTGCCGATGGAGGATCCTGCCGTCACCGAACGCAAGGCGTCGCGACTGCGGCAGCTCCTCGCCGGCGTTGACAACGTCTACTTCAGCAGCAAGTCCGAGCGCCACTCGTACTACCAGGCGCTGCTCTCGCTCGGCGACCGCCGGGTGGCGCCGGCGATCGAGGCGGCCGAGCGGAACGGCGGCAACTGGCGCGCGGCGGTCGCGGAAGTGGGCGTCGACGCCGGCTTCTACATCTTCCGCGACCGCTCGCGCGACCGGGCGCTGCCGTGGGACATCATCGACGGCGGCATGAAAGAGTCGTTCTTCCGCGCGGAGATGGACAAGTCGATCCGTGCGGAGTGGACCCTCCCGCCGAAGCGGCAGCGCGAGAACAGCCGGTTCTTGCCGGTCCTTCCGTAGCCTCCCGGATCACGACGGGATCGCGGCTTCCGCCTCGAACGCCGCGTAGGCCTGCAGAATTTCGTCGCGGATGCGATCCTGGCCCGTCGAATCGGCAATCGGGCGCAACAGTGAGAAGCTGCGCCGCTCGCCGTTGACGGAGTACTGGCGCGCCGGGAACGTCACGTTGCGGCCGCTGCCGCTCTTGCGGTCCCAGATCGAGAATCCAATCAGCTTCAGCCCCTCGAGCGGACCCGAGGTAAAGTGCAGCTCCGCGTCGGCGAGCTTCCCCGGCGGGTTTCCGCTTGCATTCGCCACGATCTTGATCACCATCACGTGCTCCTCGCGCGCAGGTTGGCAGGCGCTGCCGCCGGGTGGAGCAAGCCCGAGACCGCACCGCGCGGAACACGCGTTGTCTGTCGAAGTGTCAGAGAAGCGGGGAGTTGGAAGCGGCGCGCGAGCGGCGCCGCGCTGAGTGCGGCTGACGCAGGTGCCGCACGTCACCTACAGTTGACCGCGCGCTACTCGGAGAGCAGCAGGACCTGAGCCATGGCGAGCCTGTCGGAGTGGGTGATGGTGAGCAGTGACCGACGGACGTTCATTGCTTCGGCAATCCGCGCCGCCTGCCCGTGCAGGCGAAGCTGGGGCGGACCGGTCACGCGGTACACCTCGACGTCCTTCCAGAGCACGCCGCGGGAGTGACCGGTTCCGAGCGCCTTCATCGCCGCTTCTTTGGCCGCGAACCGGCCCGCGAGGTGCGGAACGGGATCGCGCCGCCGCGTACAATAGGCAATCTCGTGCTCGGTGAAGACCCGCCGAAGGAACGCATCGCGATACCGGCCGAAGATCTCCGCCACGCGGGGAATGTCGGTGGCATCGAAGCCCAGACCCACGATACTCATGACGTATCCTCAGCCTAACGACGGATTTGCATGGACGCAAGCGGCGTGGGGCGGCGTCCTGCAGTGCACCGCGCTGGCACGCCTGGCCGATCATTTCTTCACCGCGCGGCAGCTCACGCTGCGCGATCGCCAGGACGAGTGGAACGCGGTGAGGGCGCACATCGGCGTCGCGGTGGACGACCTCCTACTCATCCGGCAGGTGCACGGCGCCGACGTGACGGTCGCGTCGACGGGCCGTCAGCGGCCGTGGGCAGCTCCGCGGGCCGATGCCATCGTGTCCGACGATCGGGACGCCGCGATCGCCGTGCGCGTGGCGGACTGCGTCCCGGTGCTCCTGGCCGACGACACGGGGAGAGCCGTCGCTGCCGTGCACGCCGGGTGGCGCGGCATCGCGGCAGGCACCATTCCGGCGGCCATCGGCGCGATGGCGGAGCACTTCGGCGTGCAGCCGGCGCGGCTCATCGCCGCGATCGGGCCATCAATCGGCCCGTGCTGCTATGAAGTGGGAGACGAGACTCGGAAGGCGTTCCTGGACGCCGGCCACTCGCAGGGCGCGATGGAGCGCTGGTTCACTCGCCGTCCGAACGAGAAGTTTCATCTCGATCTCTGGCGCGCGGCGGGCGATCAGCTGGAGGCGGCAGGGGTCGGTCTCGAGCGGGTGCACCTGGCGGGACTGTGCACGAAGACGCACAGCGACGCATTCCACTCGTATCGTGCAGACGGCGGCCAGGCAGGCCGCCTGGCAGCCGTCATCCGGCCTCGGTCCTGATCGTCAGCGGACGACCGTGGCGGGCATCACTTCGACGATCGTCGAGCCGTCGCGCAGATGCAGCGTTGCCGCGATCTCGTACTTGCACGCAGGCAGCGGCTCGAACAGGATGATGTGCTTCCGCGCCGCGTACGCCCCGTCCAACTGGATGGTACTGCGGCGCAGATAGTCGGGACATTCGGCGCTCAGCGTGAGCGCCACGTTCTCGGCACGGCGCTCGACGACTGCGGTGGCGCGGATGGCGCCCGGGGCGTGCGCTAGCGGCGGCCGGATTCGAAGCTCCAGCCGCTTCGGTTCCTTCGCCTGGCCGGTGCTCGGCTGCTGGAGCGCGGCGACGAGTCCGAGCACCAGCAGCCAAGCCATCGTCATCGCCGGCTCAGAAACCGATCCTCAGTCCCACGCGGAACTGCCGGTCCGCCGTCTTGCTGCCGCGCGTCCCGGTAATCTCGGTATAGCCGTTCAGATTGCGAATCGAGCCGTCCGGATTCAACTGCAGGCTCGAACGGTTCGAGCCGGGGTTGTTGAACTGTGGCGTGTTCGTGATGTTCCACCCCTCGACCCGCAGCTGCACGTTCGTGCGGCCCACTTCGAACCGCCGGAACAGCCCGAGATCCCACTGCGCGATTCCGGGCCCCTCGAGGACGTTGAATCCGGAGTTGCCGAACCGCACGTCGGTCACCGGCGCAAAGGCGAACGGGTCGAAGTAGGAATTGCCGCGGCCGACGCCGCCGAAAATCTCCACGTCGTCCTTCACCTTGTCGGCGAGCTGGGTGCTGCCCGGTGTGTTCAGCGATGTGCCGCTCGCCGTGACGCTGAACGGCGCGCCGCTCGTGAACTTCAGGATCGTATTCAACTGCCAGCCGCCGGCAATCGCCGCCAGCATGCCGCCGTCGCGCAGCCAGTGCCGGTTGCGGCCGAACGGCAGCTCGAAGATGCCGCGGATGTTCAGGGTGTGCCGGCGGTTGCTGTCGGCGCGCGCCCAGTTCAGATGCCGGTACTCCGGGATCCGGATGCGCAGCTGGTTGTCGCTGTTCGTCGCGCCGGCCATGCCCATCGCTCGCGCGTAGACGTAGTTCGCGTTGAACTGGATCCCGTTCCGCATCCGGCGGCCGATCTGCATCTGTAGCGCGTTGTAGCGCGTGTTGCCGATTGGCGCGATGAGCTGTGTGGCCGCGGTCCGGCCGAATTTGCGAACGAGTTGACGGCTCGAGCTGCCGCCGCCAAGCTCCGGGTAGTTCTGGTCCTGGATCCCGAGCTGGTTGATCTGCCGGGTGCCGATATACGCCAGCTCGCCGACGAATCCCCACTTCAGCTCCTTCTCGTACGCCGTGTTCCACGACCAGAGGCGGCCGCGCTCGAACGAGTCCGGCAGCGTGATGACCGTGACGTTCCCGGGCACCGGGATGATCCCATTCTGCAGGTCCGGATCGGGCACGAGCGGGATTCCCTGCTCGATCGGCCGCAGCCACGTCCAGGAGCTCTCGGACTCCTCATAGAGATTGAGCAGGATCGGATGGTTGGTCCGCATCGAGCGCGACAGCGAGTACGGGTCGTTCGTGATCCCGAATCCGCCGCGGACGACGGACGTGTCCGTCAGGCGATAGGTGGCGCCGGCTCGCGGCGCGAACAGGTTCTTCTCGATCCGGACGCCGAGATTCTTCGGCACGGATCCCACGCCGCCGATCTCCACCATGTTCGTGTTCAGGTTGTAGCGTTCGATGCCCCGATCGGCGCGCGTGATCATCGGGAAATATTCGTACCGCGTGCCGAACGAGAGCGTCATGCGCGGCCCGACCTGCCATTGGTCGCGGACGTAGAAGCTGTATTGCCGGCTCCGCGTCGTGTAGGGCGCGACGTTCAGCTTCAGCCTGCCCGCCTCTCTCGGCAGGCCGAGGAGAAAGCTGGCAAAGCTCTGGAAGTTGTTCGTGCTCGTGCCGCGCAGCCCTGCCGGGCCGGCGTCGAACGTGAACCCGCCTCGGGCGCCGAAGCTGTCGTCGAGGATCTCGGGCTGGATGTGGTTCATCGCGGTGAAGTAGACGTCCGATCCGAACCGGATGTTGTGGCTCCCCTTCAGCCAGTTCATGTTCGCCACGAACTGATACTGATCGTCGTCGCGGTAGTACGGCATGTAGTCTTCGGTCGTGCCGACGTCCGCGTAGCCATCGAGATCGAACAACGGCATGCCGCCGTCCCAGGAGTCCCGACCGTTCGTGCCTGGCAGACCGAGCCAATCGCGCCCCTTCTGCTCCTTCAGGTCCGTCATCTCGACGTTCGACACCATCTTCACCCACCCGAAGTGGCCATCGATGACGATGTTCCGGCTCAACGTGTAGTTCGCGCCCGCCGAGAAGTTGTACGTGCCGCCCCAGCCGTGGCCGGGGTTGCCGCCGGCGCCGGGATTGCCCTGCAGCTGGGGGCCGAGGACCGTCTCGTTGTCCTGCGTGAAATCGAGGTGCGAGTAGCGCCCGAAGATCTGCAGGCGGCTGGTGGCGTTCCAGTTCACCTTCGAATCCAGCGTCCAGCGGTCGAACATGAACTTCGGCGTCACGAAGTAATTGTTGAAGTCCGGCATCGTCCCGTCGGCGTTCGGCAGGTTCGGCGTCGGGAAATACTGCGCGATCTTCTTCGCCACCGCGCTGATGCGCTCCTGCGGGATTACGGCGCCCGCAAACGGCGACCGGCCGGTGCCGTCCGATTTTCCCGTTCTTGGGTCGTAGATCGTCGCGCCCGTGTTCGAGAAATCTCCATTCCGCACTTCCATCGTCGGTACCGAGATGATGCGCGGCACCTCGCGACGCTGGCGCGTCTGCTCGTAGCTGGCGAAGTAGAACACCTTGTTGCGGCGGATCGGGCCGCCGAGCGTGCCGCCGAACTGGTCCTCCTGCCACGGCGGCTTCGGCTGCGTGGCCGGCGTGAAGTAGCTCCGCGCGCGCATCTTCTCGTTGAAGTGGTACTCGAAAGCCGATCCGCGTACGACGTTCGTGCCGCTCTTGATCTGGACGCTGATCGCCGCGCCGCCCGCGAGTCCCTGCTCCGCGTCGAAGTTGTTGGTGACGACGTTGACGGTCTCGATCGATTCGAGCGCCGGCACGTAGGCGACAACGTGCGGCAGCCAGATGTTGGTGGAGCTGACGCCGTCGATGCGCGTGTTGTTGCCCTGGTTGCTGGCGCCGTTCACGTTGAACGTGAGCGCGCGTGAAGGGTTCGACGGAATCGAGTGCGCGTCGGCCGGCGGGGTGAATCCCGGCAGCGCGGTGAACAGCTCCTGGTAGTTGCGCCCGAGCGGTACCGGCAGGTTCTCGAGTTCCACCGACGAAATCTCGTGCCTGACCTCGGCGCGGTCGGTCTGCAGCACTTCGCGCTCGGCCGAGACCGTCACGGTTTCCTGAAGCTCGCCGACCGGCAGCGTCGCGTCGATGCGGGTCACGCTGTTGAGCGTGACGGGAACTTCCATTCGCGAGAACTTCTGGAATCCCTGCATCGTCGCGACAACGGTGTAGGTGCCGGTCTGGACCGTGGGGAAGCGGTACGCACCGCTTTCGTCGGTGGTCGTCTCGCGCGTAGCTCTCGTCTCCTGGTGCGTAATCGTCACGGTGGCGCCGGGCAGCGCGCCGCCCGTCGCGTCCCTGACGTTGCCGACAATCGATCCGTACAAGACCTGCGACGCAGCAGGCGAGACGAAGCCCGCTGCGAGAATCAGCGGAATGAGCAGAACGGCAATACGGCAGGACGTACGCCGCGGCACGGTGTGCATGGCCTTCTCCTGGAATCGAGTGCTGTCACGCGGAGTCCCGGACGGAACGCCGCAGTCCCGGAGGGCAGTTTATACCCCAAGGGGGTATTGGTATGGAAGGAGTTTACGCGGGAGGCTCGTTCAGGCCGGCCTCGGCCTCGTCCATGCCGAGATTCGAGAGCCGGTCGGCGTCCTTGTTGAATTCCCGCCGCACGTGCTCGAACCGCACGCGATCGAGCTGCGCCGCGAGCAGCCGCGCGCGGGCGTAGAGCGGCTGCAGGCCCGGATGCTTGACCTTGTACTGGCCGCGCATCTGCTTGACGAGGAGCTCGGAGTCGGCGCGCACGTGCAGGTCACGCTCGCCGTGATCGATCGCCCACTGCAGCGCCGCCAGCAGGCCGTTGTACTCGGCGACGTTGTTGGTGGCGATGCCGAGGCCGCCGTGCAGTTCGGCGATGACCGCTCCGTCGGGCGACTGAACCCGCACGCCGTAGCCCGCGGGACCCGGATTGCCGCGGGCTCCGCCGTCGATGTACGCGATCACCATCCGATCAGGAGGCTTGCGGCGCGGCGCCCGGCGCCGCGGCAGGGACGAAGTAGAGGATGCGGGAGCAACTGTCGCACTGGATCAGGCTGTCGTTCCGGCGCACGTCGTTGAAGACCTGCGGCCGCAACCGCACGTGGCAGACGGTGCAGAGACCGTCGCGCGCTTCGGCGACGGCGACACCCCGGCGCTGGGCGATGCGCTCGAACAATGCGAGCGCCTGGACGGAGAGCTTCGCGGCGACGGTGGATCGCTCCGCGAGGACGCGCTCGAGATCGCGTTCGGCGCCGGCGCGCTCTTCGTCGAGCGCAGCGCGCGTGCGGCTCACTTCCGTCTGCTCGGCCTTCAGCGCCGCGTCCGCCGTCTTCAGCTCGCGCGCCAGAGCGTCGGATTCCTCCATGCGCTCGAGCATGCGCGTCTCGTGATTACTGATTTCCTCCTCGGCGACGGCCATCTCCTTCTGCATCGCCTGGTATTCCTTGTTGGTCTTGACCTCCATCAACTGGTTCTTGAACTTGCTCAGGCGGGAGTTGACGGTCGCGAGGTCCTTGTCGATCTCCCGTCGCGCCGCCTGGTTTGCCGCGACGCGTTGCTTTACCGCATCGACGGCGGCCGTCGCCGCGGCGAGCCTCGCTTCGAGCGCTTCCTGGGCGGCGGGGATCTCAGCTATGCGTCGCCGATCCCGTTCGGCCGCGAGGTCGAGTTCCTGGAGTTGGATCAGAAAGTTGAGGTCAGAGTGCATCGCTCAGAATCGATTGCGGATTGCCGATCGTCGATTGCGGATTGACGCGATTGGGGATTGGGGTTTGGGATTGAGGGATTGGGGATTGGGGATTGGATTGGGGAATGGGGGTTGGGGATGGCATTGAGGATTGATGATTGGGGATTGGGGGTTGCGAATCGGCAATCCCCAACCAATCGCCAATCCCCAATCCCCAATCCAATCGACAATCCCCAATCCCAATCCTCAATCCCCAATCCCGTCAATCCGCAATCGACGACCGGCAATCCGCAATTGATTGGTGGGCCCACCAGGATTCGAACCTGGGACAGGCCGGTTATGAGCCGGCGGCTCTGACCGCTGAGCTATGGGCCCGTACAATACTACGTCCGCCCTTCCAGAAACGCCCTGAGCTTGCGCGAGCGCGACGGATGCCGCAGCTTGCGCAGCGCCTTGGCCTCGATCTGCCGGATACGCTCGCGGGTGACCGCGAAGCTCTGGCCGACCTCCTCGAGGGTATGCTCGCTGCCGTCGCCGACGCCGAAGCGCATCTTGATCACCTTTTCCTCGCGCGGTGTCAGCGTCTTCAGCACCGATTCGGTCTGCTCCTTGAGGTTCAGATTGATGACCGCGTCGGAGGGGGAGACCACCTGGCGATCCTCGATGAAGTCGCCCAGATGCGAATCCTCCTCCTCCCCGATCGGCGTCTCGAGAGAGATCGGCTCCTGCGCGATCTTGAGGACCTTGCGCACCTTCGAGACGGGGATGTCCATCCGCTTGGCGATTTCCTCGGAGGTCGGCTCGCGTCCGAGCTCCTGGACGAGCGCGCGCGACGTGCGAATCAGCTTGTTGATCGTCTCGATCATGTGGACCGGGATGCGGATCGTCCGCGCCTGGTCGGCGATCGCCCGCGTGATCGCCTGGCGGATCCACCACGTCGCATAGGTCGAGAACTTGTAGCCGCGGCGGTACTCGAATTTGTCGACCGCCTTCATCAGGCCGATGTTGCCTTCCTGAATCAGGTCGAGGAACTGCAGGCCGCGGTTGGTGTACTTCTTCGCGATTGAGACCACCAGGCGCAGGTTCGCTTCCACCAGCTCCTTCTTCGCCTGCTCGGCCTGAATCTCGCCCCTCGTGATCGTCTCGAGCGTGCGCACGAGCTGCTCCGGCGTCTCCTCGAGCTCGTCGGCCATCGCCTTGACCTGCACGCGCAGGTCCTTCTGCCGCTTGAGCAGGTTCTTGCGCTCTTCTTCCTTGAGCTTCGCCTTCTTGTTCTTCGGATTCAGCTGGCGTTCGATCTGATCGATCTCGCGCTTCAGCCGCATCACCGCTTCGACGGCGTCCTTGATCTGATCGATGAGGCGGCGCTTGATGACTTCGGTGAACTCGATGCGGCGAATCAGCGTCGAGACGTCAACGCGCGCGCGCAGCGCCTCCCAGCGCACCCGGCGGTACTTCCGCTTGTCGCGTGTGGTGGCGCCCTTCGGCGTCTTCTCCAGCTTCTCCTTCGCCTTCTCGAGCGCCTGCCACGCCTTGCGGACGGCGTCGATCTGCCGCAGCACCTGACGCTTGCGGTCCTCGATCTTGTCGTCGGTCAGCTCGTCGTCCGGGAACGTCACGAGCTCGCGGATGCTGCGCTCGTCGTTCCGGAGGTGGTCGCCCATCTGCATGATGGTGCGGGCGATCGTCGGCGTGCGGGAGATCGACTTGATGACGGCGAGCTTGCCGCGCTCGATGCGCTTGGCGATCTCGACCTCGCCCTCGCGCGTCAGCAACGGGACGGTGCCCATCTCGCGCAGGTACATGCGGACGGGATCGTTGGTCTTGTCGAGCGCGCCGGGTGTCAGATCGAGCTCGAGCTCCTCGGCGCCTTCGCCGGTGCGATCGAGCAGCTTGTCTTCGCGGTATTTCTGCTCGGAGTCGACGACTTCGATGCCTGCGCTGCCGAACGTACTGAACAGATCGTCGAGCTCGTCGGACGACGTGATATCGGCCGGCAGGAGCTCGTTGACCTCGTCGTAGAGCAGATAGCCCTTTTCCTTGCCGATGGAAATGAGCTGCCTTACTTCATCGTATTTTTCTTCGATCGACAACGGCATCACTCCTTGGGAAACCCCTAATTCATCGCTTCTATCTGCTGTTTCAATCCGATTCGTCGCGTGCCCAGCTCGTTGATGCGCTGGTCGTGGCCGGGGACGCCCTGCGCGAGCAGCGCATCGATCTCCCGTTGGATGGCGGCGCGCTCCCGCTCGAGACGCCGCTTCCGCAATTCCACGATGCAGTCGGCAAGCACCTTGACGGGCGGCTCAGGGGCGGCGCTGATCTCGTCGACCAGCCGGGCTTCTCCCGTACTTAGACGCTCCTTCAACGATTCGGGTATGGACTCCGCCGGACAGCCCTGCAGGGATCGCGCCTGCTCCAGGATCGCCCGGCTGCCCAGGTCCTCGAGATCTTCGGAGCCGAGCTCCGCCAGGGCTCCGACACCCTCGGCAGGTTCCCGCATGATCGCCCAAATCAGGCCGCGTTCGGCGGCTTTGATCTGGCCCATCGCCGGAAGCCGCCGTTCCTCGATCGTCGTCTGCCGCTGCACCGCCGCCTTTCGTATTTCGGCTCGAACTACCTCTTCTGTAATGCGGGCCCGCAACGCCAGGCGATCGGCGAACTGATCGCGCGCCGCGGCGTCCGGAATCCGTGCGGCGACGGCCAACATCTGCGCCAGGAACTCCCGGCGGCTGTCGTCGCGCGAGAAATCGTATCCCGCCGCCGCCCGCTCCAGCAGGTAGTCGAGGTACGGCCGCGAATTGCGCAGTTTTTCCTGGTACGCCGCGCCGCCGTGCTTCCGGATGAAGTTATCGGGATCGTCGCCGGCCGGCAGCATGGCGACGTTCACCTGGAAGCCCTCCGCCACCAGCAGTTCCGACGTGCGGGCCGCTGCGCCTTGGCCCGCGGCATCGGGATCGAAGCTGAGGACGACCTTCGACGTAAAACGTTTCAGCAGCCGTGCCTGCGCCGGCGTCAGCGCCGTTCCGGATGACGCGACGACGTTGGCGATGCCGGCGTGCAGCGCCTGCGCGACGTCGAAGTAGCCCTCCACCATCACGGCGTGCTTGGCCTTCGCAATCGCCGCCTTGCTCAGATGCAGGCCGTACAGCGTCCGGCCCTTCACATAGATCGCGGTCTCCGGCGAATTCAGGTACTTCGGCTGCTGCCCGTCCTCCATCGCGCGGCCGCCGAACGCGATGATCGCGCCGCTGTCGCGGCAGATGGGGATCATCAGCCGGTTGCGGAAGCGGTCGATGATCGAGCCGTCCTCGCGCGTGACGACGAGACCGCTGCGCGACACGACGGCGGGGCTGAAGCCTTCCTTCAGCAGCCGCGTCTTCAACCCTTCGCGGGTCGCCGGCGCGTAGCCGATGCCAAGCTGCTCGATCGTCTGCGCCGGGACGCCGCGCTGCTGCAATTGCCGCCGCGCGACGGCGCCAGCCGGCGTCGCGAGCTGCTCGCGGAACCAGGCCGCGGCAACCTCGTGCATCTTCAGCAGCGTCTCGCGATCGCGCTGGTTCTCGGCGCTCTCGCCCGCATCCTCCGGCTCGGGCACCGGCAGTCCGACGCGCGCCGCCAGTTGCCGTACGGCTTCGGGGAACGTCACCTTGTCGTGCAGTTCGACGAATTTGATCACATCGCCGCCGACGCCGCAGCCGAAGCAGTGAAAGAACCCCTTGTCGCCGTTGACGTGAAACGACGGCGTCTTCTCGCCATGGAACGGACAGAGGCCCTTCCACGTCGCGCCGCTGCGCCGCAGCGGCAGCCGCTCCTGGACGATCTGCACGATGTCGGCGTGCGACTTCAGATCGTCGATAAAGGCCGCGGGGAATAATGGCATCTGTCTGATTGACGATTGCGGATCGTCGATTGCCGATTGACGGATTGGCGATTGGCGATTGGCATTGGCGATTGACGATTGGCGAATGGATTGACGAATGTGGATTGTCGATCGCTGGCCCCAATCGCCAATCAATCAGCCTTCCCCAATCCCCAATGCCATCGGCAATCCGTCAATCCGTTGATCCGCACTCCGCAATCGACGATCCGCAATCGGACGCTACGTACTCCTATTCCTTGAGGTCCACGACCGTGACCCCACCGCCCCCCTGCTCCGCAGGCGCGGCCGCGAAATGCGCGACGAACGGGTGCGACTGCAGGAAATCGGCGATGGCGCGCCGCAACTGACCGGTCCCATAACCGTGAATCACGCGGACCGACCGCAATTCACTCACGATCGCATCGTCCAGGAACTTTTCCGTTCGCGACAGCGCATCGTCCACCGTACAGCCGATGACGTTGAGCTCGGTGAGCATCCCCTCGCGCGGCTGCAGGTCGACGTTGACCCGCACGCGCGCGGGCTGTCCCGCCGGGGCCGCGTGCGCGACGACGCGCAACTCGTCCACCCGGGCACGTAGCCGCTTGCCACGGACGTCGACTTCCGCCTCGCGATCGTGCAGCGTCTGGACGATCCCTTCGAGGCCGAGCACGCCCACCAGCACGCGATCGCCAACCTGCGGCGCCCTGGCACCCTCCTGCTGCATGGCGCGGGCGCCGGCCGGGTCCGCGTCGCCCTGCGCGCGCACGCGGTCGCCGATCGCATCGAGCGCGGCCCGTGCTTCCGCACGAGCGCCGCCGGTCTCGCCGGTCGGAATCAATCGGGCGGCACGGCGTTCGGCGTCAGCCGCCATGGTTTCCGTGCGCGCTTTCAGCGCCTCGACGACGGCGTCGATCTCGCGGCGTGCTTCTCGCAGCCGCTCGTCGATCCGTTCGTCGAGCCGCTTGCGGAACATCTCTTCCTTGTTCCGCAGCTCGTGCTCGCGCGCCTGCAGCTTCGCCGCCGTCTCCACCAGGCCTTCGCGCTCGCGTGCCGAGATGCGGCGCTCGTGCTCGAGCGCGTGCATGTCCTTCTCGATCTTCGCGAGGTGCTCGGCGAGCTGCGCCTCGCGTGATGTGCGGTGCGCGCGGGCGCTTTCGATGACGGACGCCGGCATCCCGAGCCGTGCGGCGATTTCCAGCGCGAGGCTGCTGCCGGGCGATCCGTAATTCAGCTTGTAGGTCGGCGCGAACGTCTGCGGATCGAAGCCGAATCCCGCGGCCATGACGCCCTCGGTCGTCGCCGCATACGACTTCAGCGCGTCATAATGCGTCGTCGCGACGAGCAGCGCGCCGCGCAGGCGGAAGTGCTCGATCATCGCCATCGCCAGCGCGGAGCCCTCCAGCGGATCGGTGCCGGCGCCCGCTTCGTCGAGCAGCACGAGCGCGGGCAGCACGAGTGCGCGATCCATCGAGACCACGTTGGCGATGTGTCCCGAGAACGTGCTGAGATTCGCCGCGATCGACTGCTCGTCGCCGATGTCGGCGAATACGCTCTTGAAGACGGTTAGTTGCGATCCCTCAGCCGCAGGAATCAGCAGTCCTGCCTGCGCCATCAGCGACAGTAGACCGGCCGTCTTCAGCGCAACGGTTTTTCCGCCGGTGTTCGGGCCGGTGATGACGAGCACGCGCGTCGGCGGAATGAGCAGGATGTCAACCGGGACGGGTCCGTCGGAAATGGGTCCGCCGGAAATGGAGACGTCCACCGTTTCCGGCCGTGTTTCTGCGGAAACGGTGAGTGTCCCCATCTCCGCTGTTTCCAGCCGCCGCCTCAGCGCCGGAATCAAAAGCGGGTGCCGTGCCGCACGCAGCTCCAGCCGTCCGTCGCTCGCGATGGCCGGCTGGACACCGTCGATCAGCATCGAGAAGTGCGCGCGCGCCTGCAGATCGTCGAGGTCCGTCGCCGCTTCCACCGTCCGCTGCAGGTCGGCGGCGCGCCGGCGGAACGCATCCGAAAGCGCCAGCAGGATGCGGCGGACTTCCTCGGACTGCTGCTGCTCGAGCGCGACGATGTCGTTGTTGATCTCGACGGTGCTGAGCGGCTCGAGGAACAGGCTCGCGCCGCTGCCGGAACTGCCGTGGACGATGCCGGGAATCGCGGTCCGGTGTTCCGAGCGGACGACGAGCACGTACCGTCCGTTGCGGTCCGTCACGATTTGCTGCTGGAGGTACTTCGACGTGTCCTTGCCGCGCAGATAGGATTCGAGCGTGCCGCGCAGCCGGGCTCGCTGCTTGCGCAGGCGGTCGCGAATCGACTTCAGCTCCGGACTCGCATCGTCGAGCACCTCGCCGCCCGGATCGATCTTCTTTCGAACGTCGGCGATCTCGTGCGTGAACGACGCGGCGGCGTCGGCGATGCCTCGCAGAATCGCGAAAGCGGCGCGCGCGCGGCGCACCGCGGCACACGTCCCGTCGACCGAATCGAGGAACGCGGCAAGCGCGATGAGATGCGCCGGTTCGAGCGCGCGTCCTTCAATGGCGAGCGACGCGAGGACGCCCTCGAACTCCGCCGGCGCGCGAAGGGCAATGTGGTTGTCGGCCAGAAACCGGACGGTTTCCTGCGTCGCCGCCAGCGCCGAAGAGACGCCGTGCGGATCGACGAGCGGACGCAGCCTGCCCAGGCGAGCGGCACCGAGCGGGGTCTGCGCGAACCGGCAGACCGCGTCGACGATGCGATCGAACTCGAGAGCCCTTACAGCGCCTGACTGCATTTAATCGTGAGGGGGAGTGATGGCCGCGGCCGCCAGCCGCGCCTGCGGCGGACTCGCTAGAGCAATCGCCTACTATAGTCCAGCCAGCCCTGGAGGGCAAGGCTCCCGAAACATCAGGACAAGTGGTTGATGGAGCTGGCGATAGCTGCGGCGCCAAACCCGTTGTCGATGTTGACTACGGACACACCGATCGCGCAGCTGTTCAGCATCGCGAGGAGCGCGGTCAGGCCGCCGAAGCTCGCGCCGTAGCCGACGCTCGTCGGCACGGCAATGACTGGAACGTCGACGAGGCCCCCGACGACGCTCGGAAGAGCGCCCTCCATGCCGGCGACGACAATGACGACGCGCGCGGCCGTCAGTCGGCCATGTTCGGCGAGGAGGCGGTGTAGTCCCGCCACACCCACGTCGTACAAGCGCTCGACAGGATTTCCCATCACTTCGGCTGAGACGGCCGCTTCTTCTGCGACCCCCAGATCGGCGGTCCCCGCCGCGGCGACGGCGATCGTGCCACGGCCGGGCGGCACGTCACCCGCGCGCCGTGAAATTGTGCGCGCAACGTCGTGAAACTGGCTGTCGGACACCCGCTGCTGCACGGCGTCGAACGCCTCTCGAGTGGTCCGCGTCACGAGCAGGCTGTGCCCGGCGGCGACGATACGCTCGGCGATGCCAGCGATTTGTTCAGGCGTCTTCCCCTGACCGAAGACGACTTCCGGGAAGCCCTGCCGCCACGACCGATGATGATCGACGCGCGCGAAGCCAAGATTCTCGAACGGCGCCTGGCGCAGAAATTGAAGGAGGCGGTCGTGCGCAGCCTCAGGCGTAAGCACGCCTGTCTGGACCTCGTCCAGGAGCGTTCGGAGCTGGTGGCGGTTCATCGCTTCAAGTGACTGGCTCGCGTTGACTTGCCCGCCAGCCGGGCAGTAACATCAGCGATTGTGCCGCGTGACCGATTCATCTCTTTATGACGCCGCTTGAGACAGTTATTCTCGTCCTGTATTTCTTTGTCCTGAGCATCCTGGCGATCTACGGCTGGCACCGGTACTACCTTGTTTATCTTTACATGAAAAACAAGGCGAAAGCCCCGGCGCCGCTGCCACCGCCGGACCCGTTGCCGCGCGTCACCATCCAGCTCCCGATCTTCAACGAGATGTACGTCGCGGACCGGTTGATCGATGCGGTCTGCGAGATGGAGTACCCGAAGGAGCTGCTCGAGATCCAGGTGCTGGACGACTCGACGGACGAAACGCGGGGCATCGCGGAACTTGCCGTCCGCCGTCATGCCGCGCACGGCTTCGATATCAAGTACCTCCACCGCGTCGATCGGCGTGGCTTCAAAGCCGGCGCGCTCGAGGCGGGGCTGAAGCAGGCCACGGGTGATTTCGTTTCAATCTTCGACGCCGACTTCATTCCGCCGGCGGATTTCCTGAAGCGCGCGCTGCCGTATTTCACGACGGACCCGACAATCGGCATGGTGCAGGCGCGCTGGGGCCACATCAACCAGGACTACTCGCTGCTGACGAAGATCCAGTCCATCCTGCTCGACGCGCACTTCGTGCTGGAGCATGGCGGGCGGAACCGAGCCGGCTGCTTCTTCAACTTCAACGGTACGGCGGGCGTCTGGCGGCGTGAGGCGATCGATACGTCGGGCGGCTGGCAGCACGACACGCTGACGGAGGATCTCGACCTCAGCTACCGTGCCCAGCTCGCGGGCTGGCGGTTCGTGTTCCTGCCCGACGTCGTGTGTCCGGCGGAAGTCCCTGTCGAAATGAACTCGTTCAAATCGCAGCAGCACCGCTGGGCGAAGGGATCGATCCAGACGTGCCTGAAGCTGCTGCCGCGCATCCTCGGCTCGAAGCAGCCGCTCGCCGTGAAGGCGGAGGCGTTCTTCCACCTGTCGGCCAACTTCAATTACCTGCTGATGTCGGTGCTGTCGATCCTGATGTTCCCGTCCATGTGGGTCCGCTACAACATGGGCTGGACGGAGATGCTGCTGATCGACGTGCCGCTCTTCTTCGCGGCGACGGCGTCGGTCTGCAACTTCTACATGGTGTCGCAGCGCGAACTGTATCCCGACTGGCGCCAGCGGATGAAGTACCTGCCGTTCCTGATGTCGATCGGCATCGGGCTCTGCGTGAACAACACGAAGGCGGTGCTCGAAGCGGTTCTCGGCAAGCAGAGCGAGTTCGCGCGGACACCGAAGTACGGGATCGAGCGCGACAGCGACGAGTGGGTCGGCAAGAAGTACCACCAGTCGGTCGGCGTCCAGCCGATTATCGAGCTCGCGCTGGGGCTGTATTTCACCGGCACGGTCTTCTACGCGCTCGCCAATCAGATCTACGGCACGCTGCCGTTCCTGATGCTCTTCCAGATTGGCTTCCTGTATACGGGGCTTCTCTCCATATTCCAGCAGTACACCGGAGAGAACGTGATGCTGAAGGCTCCGGAGGTCGCGAAGTAGGCGAACGTACGGTCAACTCCCAAAGACCAAAGGACCAAAGGCCAAGCAGGATCAACTCCCAACTCCCAACTTCCAAAGACCAACCTCCAACGCTAAACTTGAGCGTTGGCAGTTGGTCGTTGGCAGTTGGCAGTTGGGAATTGATCCTACTTGGCCTTTGGTGCTTGGTCTTTGGGAGTTGACGGTGGCCACGACGAGCGAATCGAAGCCGAAAGCAGGTTTAGAAGACGTTGTGGCGGCATCGTCGGCCATCTGCTATCTCGATGGCGACCGCGGGGTCTTGGCGTATTTCGGCCACGACATTCATGACCTCGCCCGGGGCGCCTCGTTCGAGGACGTCTGCTATCTGCTGTGGCACGGGCGGCTGCCGAACCGCTCGGAGCTCGGGGATCTGCAGTCCCAGCTGGCCGCGGCGCGGCCGCTGTCCGAGCCGATTCTGCGACTGATGCGCCAATTGCCGTCGTCGGACGGCATGGACGCGCTGCGCACGCTGACGTCGGCGCTTGGGCACTACGATCCGGACGCCGGCGACACCTCGCAGCAGGCGAACTACCGAAAAGCCGTCCGCCTCACCGCGCAGCTCGGAAGCCTCGTCGCCACCTACGGGCGTCTGCAGGCAGGCGGCGGGCCGATCCATCCCGATCCCGCGCTCGGCCACGCGGCGAACTTCCTCTACATGCTCACCGGCACCCGTCCGAGCGCGCTCGCGACCCGGGCGTTCGACGTCGCGCTGGTGCTGCACGCGGATCACGAGTTGAACGCCTCGACGTTCGCCGCGCGCGTTGCCGCGGCGACGCTGACCGATCTGCACTCCGCCGTCGTCGCGGCGATCGGCACGCTGAAAGGGCCGCTGCACGGCGGCGCGAACGCCGACGTCATGCGGCTGCTGATCGAGATCGGCCCCGATGCTACGGCCGACCGGGTTGACGAAACCATCCGGGCGAAGCTCGCGCGCAAGGTCAAGATCCCGGGCTTCGGGCACCGCGTGTATCGCACCGAGGACCCTCGGGCGACGCACCTGCGCCGCATGTCGAAGGAGCTCGGCGAGCGCGCCGGAAACACGCGCTGGTTCGAGATGTCACAGCGCATCGAGCAGACGGTGAAGGCGGAGAAGAAGCTCAATCCGAACGTCGACTTCTATTCGGCGTCGACGTACTACACGCTCGGCATCCCCATTGACCTCTTCACGCCGATCTTCGCCGTGAGTCGCGTGTCCGGCTGGACGGCGCACTGCCTCGAACAGTACGCACACAATCGACTGATACGGCCGCGCACCGATTACATCGGTCCGCCGTATCCGCAGCCGTTCCTGCCGCTGGACCAGCGGTGAGCGGCGGCCGGACCGCGGTTGCTATAATTATGTGTTTCAGGCCCGATGGATCCGCGTCTTATCCGCAATTTCTCCGTCATCGCGCACATCGACCATGGCAAGTCGACGCTCGCCGACCGCTTTCTCGAGATCACGGGCGCGCTGCAGCCGCGCGAGATGGAGGCGCAAGTCCTCGACAGCATGGATCTGGAGCGGGAGCGCGGCATCACGATCAAGGCGCACGCCGTCCGTCTGACCTACAAGGCGGCCAACGGCCAGGAGTACGTCCTCAATCTCATTGACACGCCCGGTCACGTCGACTTCTCGTACGAGGTGACGCGATCGCTCGCCGCCTGCGAGGGGGCGCTGCTGCTCGTCGATGCGTCGCAGGGCGTCGAGGCGCAGACGCTGGCCAACGCCTATCTGGCCGTCGAGAACGATCTCGAGATCATCCCGGTCATCAACAAGATCGATCTGCCGGGCGCGCAGCCCGACGAGGCCCGCCGACAGATCGAGGACATCGTCGGCCTCGACGCGAGCCACGCGATCCTGGCGAGCGCGAAGGAAGGCGTCGGCGTCCGGGACATTCTCGAGGCGATCGTCGAGCGGTTGCCGCCGCCCGGCGGCGATCAGAACGCTGCGCTGAAGGCGCTGATCTTCGATTCCTGGTACGACGCGTATCGCGGCGTGATCATCCTCACCCGCGTGATCGACGGCGTCATCAGGCCGAAGATGAAGATCCGGCTGATGGCGAAGGGGCAGGACTACGAGGTCGAGCAGGTCGGCGTCTTCTCGCCGAAGCCGACCGTTGTCGAGGAACTCGGCGTCGGCGAAGTCGGGTTCGTGTTCGCGGCGATCAAGAACGTCGCCGACGCACAGATCGGCGACACGATTACCGAGGCGGCACGGCCGACGGAGCAGCCCTTCCCGGGTTTCAAGGAAAGCAAGCCGATGGTCTTCGCGGGGTTGTACCCGGTCGAAGGCAGCGAATATCCGGAGCTGCGCGACGCGCTCGAGAAGCTGCGGCTGAACGACGCGTCGTTCTTCTTCGAGCCGGAGACGTCGGCCGCGCTCGGCTTCGGGTTCCGCTGCGGCTTTCTCGGCCTGCTGCACATGGAGATCGTCCAGGAGCGGCTCGAGCGCGAGTTCAACGTCGATCTCGTCACGACGGCGCCGGGAGTCCTCTACCGCGTGACGACGACCGACGGCGAAGTGCGCGAGATCGACAGCCCGGCCAAGCTGCCCGAGACCGGCCGCATCGCGAAGTTCGAGGAACCGGTCATCACGGCGATGATCCTGACGCCGTCGGAATACGTCGGGCCGATCCTCCAGCTCTGTCAGGAGAAGCGCGGGATCCAGAAGGGGCTCGAGTACCTCGCGTCCGATCGCGTGTTGATTACCTACGAGCTGCCGTTCAACGAGGTCGTCCTCGACTTCTACGACCGGCTGAAGACGATGACGCGCGGCTACGCGTCTCTCGATTACCATGTCACCGGCTACTGGGAGTCACCGCTGGTCAAGCTGGACATCCTCGTCAACGAGGAGCCGGTGGACGCGCTTTCGACGATCGTCCATCGCGACATGGCGTATCAGCGCGGCCGCGCCCTCGCGCAGAAGATGCGCGAGCTGATCCCGCGGCAGATGTTCGAAATTGCGATCCAGGCGGCGGTCGGCAGCCGCGTGATCGCCCGCGAGACGGTCAGGGCGCTGCGGAAGAACGTGCTCGCGAAGTGCTACGGCGGCGACATCACGCGAAAGCGCAAGCTCCTCGAGAAGCAGAAGGAAGGGAAGAAGCGGATGAAGCGCGTCGGCCGGGTGGAAATCCCGCAGGAAGCGTTCCTGGCCGTGCTCAAGGTCGGGACGGAACAGTCGTAGGGCGCAACTTCAGTTGCGCCGAGCGTATGGAACATTTCAAGAAGTCCACCGTTCGCGAGTACTTCGAATCGATCGTCATCGCGGTGATCCTCGCGCTGTTCGTACGCACGTGGGTCGTGCAGGCGTTCAAGATCCCGACCGGCTCGATGGAGAACAACCTGCTGATTGGGGATCACCTCCTCGTCAACAAGTTCGTCTTCGGCCCGGCGACCAACCCCGTCGCGCGGACGGTGCTGCCGGTGCGCGACGTCAGGCGCGGCGACGTCGTCGTGTTCAAGTATCCCGACCAGCCGGATCGCGACTTCATCAAACGCGTCATCGGCCTGCCCGGGGAGACGCTCGAGCTGCGCAACAAGAAGGTCTACATCGACGGACAGCCGCTGGACGAACCGTACGTGCACTTCCTGGAGCCGGCCAGCGTCGGACAAGAGCCGGCGCACGAGGTGACGTCCTTCGACGTGCGCGAGCGCTATGGGCCAGTGACAGTGCCCGTCGGCCAGTACTTCGTCATGGGTGACAACCGCGACAACTCGCAGGACAGCCGGTACTGGGGCTTCCTGCCGCGCGAATACGTCAAGGGACGCGCCTTGATGATCTACTGGTCGTACGAATCCGGCGGTCACGAGTACTCGGAAGGTGGCGTGGGCGCAACGGTGCGTAACGTGTTCTCCGTCGTCACTCATTTCTTCACGCGCACCCGGTGGGAGCGCATGTTCCACCAGATCCACTGATGAAGCTGTTCAAGACGATCTTCAAGATCACCGTCATCCTGTTGATCCTGAATGCGCTCTACAGGTTCGTCCCGCCGTATTACCGTTACACCCGCTTCAAGAACGCCGTGCAGAATCTGGCGCTGCAGGCGAAAGGCAAGTCAGACGCGACGATCGTCAACGAGGTCATGGAACTCGCGGCGCAGCACAAGATTCCGATCGAGCGCGATTGGATCGAAGTGCGGCGATCGAGGGACCTCACGCACACGTACATCGACGCGACATGGGTGGAAACGGTGCAGTTCCTGCCGTCGCGCGACTATCAGCGGGTGTTCGAGGTGAACGCCGACGGCTGGCACATTCGGCCGGTCACGGCCAAGGACCTTGAGTAGCTACATCGCGTCCGCGAAGCGACGGCGCGCGGAGGCGGCTTCCCGTTCGGCGGCTGCCGTCAGTTGCTCGACGGCGCTCCGGACGGAGTCCGCGTACGAAGCGTCCTTGACGCTGCCGAGGTTGATGTCGACGTTCAGCCTCGCGCCTCTCAGGCCCGCCAGCAGCAGTTCGACACCAACCAGCACGTCACTCGATGCGTTCCGGTTGCCGAATTCCGCAATCACCGGCGCCTGCTCCGCCGCTTCGTGACAGGCACGCATGACACCGAGCGGCGCCTCGATCGCAGCGCGCATGGCCTCCTGGATCTTTGCGCTTCGTATCGTCTTCTCCTCGCCGGTCGTCTTCGGCAGCCGGTAGGCGGTGATGACTAGCTCGTAGGCCTCGGCATCGCGGTCGACGAGAGCGGCAAGCGTCTGGGACACATCGGTGCAACGCCGGCCTGACGCCTGCAGCCGCCCGACGTCTTCCTCCGTTGCCGCCCGCGGCTTGGGCAGCGCCGCGACCATCGCCAGCAGCGACGCGCCAATCGCGCCGGCCAGTGCGGAAGCGGAACCGCCGCCCGGCGTCGGATCGGAGGAACGGAACGCCGCGAGCAGATCGGTGAGTGGTCTTTCTGTCAATTTCATGGGGTCAGGTCTTTTATTATCACTTCTGCTGCGTCGGCCGGAAAGTGATAATTCAAGACCTGACCCCATCGTGGACGATGTGACCGCGTTTGATGACCGCCGTGACGGCGGGCGCGCCCACGCGAATCAGGTTGATCGCGTCTCCGTCGACGATCGCGGCATCGGCGAGCTTGCCGGCTTCGAGGCTGCCGGCGTCGTCCTGAACGTCGAGCGAGTACGCTGCGTTGATGGTGGCGGCGACGAGCGCCTCCTCGAAGGTCAGGCCCATCGCGAAGCAGGCGAGGGTCATGGCAAACGGCATCGACGGCGAGAAGCCGCCGCCGGGATTGACGTCGGTGGCGAGCGCCACCGGCACCGACGCGGCGATCAGATCGCGTGCCGGCGCGAAGCGGCCCAGCTTCAGATAGAACGCCGCCGGCGGCAGCAGCGTCGCCACGACGCCCGCGCGCGACAACCCGTCGATGCCCTCAGGCGGCACGAAGATCAGGTGATCGGCCGAGCGCGCGCCAACGGTGGCCGCAACCGCGGAACCGCCTGTCGCGCCGAGTTCGTCGGCATGAATCCGCGGTCTCAGGCCGGCGCGGATCCCAGCCTCGAGAATGCGCGTTGATTCCTCGGGCGTGAACACGCCGCGCTCGCAGAAGACGTCGCACCACACCGCCAGCCGCTCCGCCGCCACCGCCGGGATCATCTCGTCCACGACGAGATCGACATATCCCTCGCGCCGGGAGCGGAACTCGACGGGGACTTCGTGGGCGCCGAGGAACGTCGGAACGATATCGATCGCGTGGCCTTCAGCCAGACGACGAACGGCCCGCAGCATCTTGAGCTCCGAGTCGACGTCGAGCCCGTAGCCGCTCTTGATTTCGCACGTGGTCGTGCCGCACGCCAGCATCTCGTCCAGCCGCGCGCGCGTTTGCGACACGAGATCGTCTTCGGTCGCCGCCCGCGTCGCTGCAACCGTGGCGAGAATGCCTCCTCCTTCAGCCGCGATCTGCTCGTAGGTGGCGCCCGCGAGGCGCCGTCGCAGTTCCTCTCGGCGATCACCCGCGAACACGGCATGCGTGTGCGCGTCGACGAAGCCGGGCACGATGCTGTGGTTCGGGAGATCGATGACGCGCGCGCCCGGCGCCTGCGAGACGCGCTGTCCGAGCTCGCCCGTCGGGCCGGCGAAGATGATGCGCCCTTCCGCAGCGGCGATGGCGCCGTCTGGAATGATGTCGAGGATCGCCTGGTCAGGACCTTTCCGCGGAACGGGGCCGGCGCAGGTGATCAGCTGGCGGGCGTGACGGACGATGAGGTCGGCGGCGATCAGCGTTTCGCCAGTATAGCGGAAAGGCGCGCCGCGACTGACGCGACCGACAGTCCGGCGATCGCCACGCGCTTGTCGCGCGCGCTCTGGCCGGAGACGATCGCGATGTCGCGCCGCGGACAATCGAACGCCTCGGCGAGGAACCGGATCAGCGCGTCGTTCGCGGCGCCGTCAACCGGTGGAGCGGAGAGCCGCACGAGCAGGGCATCTCCTCGCACGCCGCTGACCAGCGTCCGCGACGCGCGGGGGATGACGCGCACGGCAAACGCCACGCCGCGCGCCGACGACGCGACTGGAATGGGGGAGTGAGCGCTAGGGTCGGCCATCCGCGTTCAGCCGCGGCTGCTGGCCCTCGCGCGTCTCCGCGGCGACGCCGTTCTCGGCCTGCCGTGGGCGGTGGAGGAGCAACTTCTCGTCGGGCTCGTCCTGCTCGCGAATGAATTCCAGCGCGTGGTAGAGGGCCTGGATCGACGCCTCGAGCGAGCCCTCGACGCCGCGCCGCCGCAGCCTCAGCTCGGTGATGTCGCGATCGATCTCGTCGAGCCGCCCCTGCGCCTTCTGCAGCAGCAAGTCGGCGCGCCCCTGCGCCTCGCGCACGATCATCTTCGCTTCGTTCTGGGCCGCTTCCTTCATCTCGTCGGACAGGCGCTGCGCCGTGAGCAGCGTGTTGCGCAGGTTCGCCTCGCGCTCGCGATGTTCGGCCAGCAGCGCTTCCATCCGAGCCAGATCCTGGCGCAGACGGTCGATCTCGCGCAGCGCGTGCTCGTAGTCGTCCGCCGCTTCGGTCAGGAACGCGACGACTTCGGTGCGGTCGAAGCCGCGCAACGCGGGCTTGAACCGCTGCTGCCGCAAATCGAGTGGCGCGATGCGCATGACGCGCTCTGGCGGAGTCGTGCCGGCGCCGGCGGCCGCGGTGCTTCCCTGAGGTGCGGGACGATCAAACATGAGCTGTTCTCCTGCCGAAGATGGCGGTGCCGACACGGACGATAGTGGCGCCTTCCTCGATGGCGGCCTCGAAATCGTGACTCATGCCCATCGAGAGATGACGCAGGCTGTCGGCGGGCGCTCCCTCAGCGACCCACCGGTCCCGCAGCTCGCGCAGCCGCACGAACCACGGACGCGTCTGCTCCTGATCCTCGTTCCACGGCGGCAGCAGCATCAAGCCGATGAGCCGCACCGCCTTCGCAGCGGACGCCGCGTCCACGATCCGCCGCGCCTCCTCCACGGAGGCGCCGAACTTCGTCGTCTCGCCGGCCAGATCGACTTGGACGAGGACCTCTGGCGTCGAGCCGTGCTCGGCCGCTGCCTGGTCCAGGCGCTGCAGCAGGTCCACCGAATCGATCGAGTGGATGCACGCGAACGCCGGCGCCGACTTCTTCACCTTGTTCGACTGCAGGTGGCCGATGAGATGCCACCTGATCTCCATGTCGGACGTGAGGCCGATTTTCTGCAGGGCCTCCTGGACCTTGTTCTCGCCGAAGTCGCGGTGCCCCGCCTCCCAGGCAGCCCTCACGTGGTCAGCGCTGAACGTCTTTGAGACCGCGACGAGCGTGACCTCCGCCGGCTCGCGGCCGGCGCGGCGTGCCGCCGCGTCGATCCGCGCCCCGACGGTACGGAGGTTCCCCGCTATGGCATGCACGCTACTTGACGATGGCCTTCAGCTGATCGATGAACGTCTGCGCTTCCTTGGCGTTGGGGCCGCTCGGCGCCAGCTTCACGTAGGTCTGGAACGCGGCGACCGCCTCCGGCAGCTTGCCCAGATTGAGATTCACCTTGCCGAGCATGAAGTGCGCTTCCGCGTAGTTCGGATCGGCCTTGATGGCCGCCTCGAAGTGCTCCTTCGCCTTCGCGAAGTCGTTGGCGGTCCACGCGATCGCGCCCTGGTTGTAGAGGATGTTCGCGCTGGCGCCGCCACCCGGCACGGCCGCCGCGAGCTTGCTCGCCTCGGCGCTTGCCGCCGCGGCTTCCTTGAACTTCTGCTGCGCGTTGTAGACGTTCGCAAGGCCGTTGTACGGCTCGGGCGAGTCCGTCTTGATCTCGAGCGCCTTCTTGTAGGCTTCTTCCGCCGCGGCCCAGTCCTTCTTCCTCGTGTGCACGCCGCCGATGTTGACGTAGCACTCGAAGCACTTCGGCACGTCGGTCAGCACTTCGTTGTAGAGCGCGATCGCCTCGTCGAACTTGCCCTGCTCGCTGAGCGCGTGCGCCTGCCCGAACTTTTCCTGGAGGCCCTTGACCTTCTTGTCGGCCTCCTCCTTGGTCATGGTCGCGGCGCCGCTGCCCGGTTTCAGCATGAAGTTCACTTCGGTGGGATCGCCGATGCTGACCTTCACCGTGAACGCCTGCGCGAGCTTGTCCTTCTCCGCCTGAATCGCGTACATGCCCGGCGGCATGCCGATCTGCATGTACTCGCCGTTCCGGTTCGTCTTGACCTCGAACTTCCGATTCTGCCCTTCCTGCTGCGTCATCGTCACCCGCGCGCCTTCGACCGGCTTGTTCTGAGCGTCGACGACCTTTCCTCTGACCTGACCCGTCTGTGCCAAGGCCGGCGACGTGAACGCCAGGACCGCGAGCACGATCGCCGCTATCGTCAGCGACCGGCCGATATGAACAACCGTCATGGAGGAACCTCCCGTCTGAGTGCTTTGGCCCTTAGTTTATACGAAGTTACGGGCACGCCGCCGGGACGTTGGTGATGACGTATTCGAGCACCGCGCCGCGCTGCGTTGCGCGCGAGTTGATGGCGCGGCGCGCCTCGACGGTCGTCGCCGTGAGCCCCGCCTCGCGGACGTCGGCGTTGTCCTCGTACAGGCGTTTGATCTCCGGCGCCACCGAGTTGCTCAGAAGCACGCGGGCGCCCCGCCTGGCGATTCTGACGACCGCCTGCTGCAAGGTGGCCTGTTCGTCGGCGCCGAATCGCGAGGCCGTGTACGAGGTGAACTGCGCGGTGCGGCTCACCGGCGCGTACGGCGGATCCAGGTAGACGAAGTCGCCGCGCCGGACCTGCTGCAGCGCGTCGCCGAACCGCCTGACTTCGAGTGCCAGGCCGGGCTGCTGCAGCGCGTGGCTCAACGCACGCAGGTTCTCCGCGTCGCAGATTCGCAGCGACGCGTAGCGTCCAGCCGGGACGTTGAATTCGCCGAGCGAGTTGACTCGGAACAGGCCGTTGTAACCGGTGCGATTGAGGTAGATCAGCATCGCGGCGAGCTGCGGTGTATAGGCGAGATCCTCGCCAGCTATTGCAGTCCTTCGCTGCGCGTTGAAATGGTTGTCGCGGATCTCGTAGAAATGCGCCGCACCGCCGTCGCGATAGCCGCTCTCGAGCGTCGTCAGGCTGCGGATCACGTCCTCGACGGCACCGCGCACCATCCGGTAGCAGCCGATCACGTCGGCGTTGATATCGGACAACAGCACCGGCCTGTTGACGAGCAGTCCCGCGTTGTACAGGTCGAGGAAGACGGCGCCGCTGCCGACGAATGGCTCGATGTAGCGGCTGAAGCGGTCCGGATAGTATCGTCGCAGCGCCGGCAGCAGTTGGCGCTTGCCGCCGGCCCACTTCAGAATAGGCCGCACGCCTCCCACTGCGCGCTTCATGCGAGTCCGCTCGCCTCACGCGCCTCGACGGATCCCGAGCGCGCGAAGAACCGCGCGACGTCCTCGAGCCGATAGGTCACAGGCGCTGGCGGAAGGGAAGCCAGGAATCTCCGGCCGTAACCCATCGTCCGCAGCCGCGGGTCCAGCACGGCGAGGACGCCGCGATCCTGTCGATGGCGCAGCAGCCGGCCGAGTCCCTGCTTCAGGGTGAGAATCGCCAGCGGAATCTGGTACTCGCCGAAGGCGTTCCCGCCGCGGGCGGCGATCGCCTCGATGCGCGCGGCGGTCAGCGGATCGCCCGGCGAGGCGAACGGCAGCTTGTCGATGATCACGCAACTGAGCGCCTCGCCGACGACGTCGACGCCCTGCCAGAAGCTCGAGGTCGCGAGCAGCACGGAATGCGGCGTGGCCTTGAAGTCGCGGAGCAGCGCGGACCGCGGCGCGGTGCCCTGCACGAAGATCGGGTACTCGAGCTCCATCGCGGCGATGGCATGCACCTCGCGCAGATTTGCGTAGCTGGTGAACAGCACGAATGCGCGGCCCTGCGTGCGTTTGAGGATCTCGATCACCTGTCTCGCGGCGGACGCGCCGAACTGCGGCGATCGTGGATCGGGAACCCCTTTCGGCAGGTAAAGGATCGCCTGCTGCGCGTAATCGAATTCCGAATCGAGCCGCAGCTCGTGCGCCTGGCGGATGCCGAGCCGGCTGCGGATGTAGTCGAATGAGCCGTCGACGGTCAACGTTGCCGACGTGAGCACGGTGCACCGCATTCGATCGAGCAGGACGTCGCGGATGATGTCGGCAACGTCGACCGGTGAGGCCCGAAGGAACACGCCGCGCCCGTGGACCTCGAGGTAGAAGACGTAGGTCGGGTCGTCCGCGCGCGTCAGCACCCGGAGATCCTCGCGGATTTCTCCTGCCCGCCGGCCGAGCGAGACGACATCCTCGGGGACGTCACGCGCGAGCGCGACGTCCGCCTCGAGCGTCTCGAGCGCGCCGATGAGCGCAAGCGACTCGTCGGAAACGTTCAGCATCTGCGGCGGCCCGACCCGCACGCGCGAGTCGGATCCAGTCGCGCCAGGCACTTCGAACCTGACGAATTCAATGGCGCTGAAGAAGGTCCTGGCGCGCTCCCGGAGCCGTACGACGTCGGCGCCGATCTGCGACGCGCGCTCGCGATCGGGCACGAGGTTCATTCGAATCGCGCGTTCGGCGTCCCTCGCCAGATCCTCGACGCGATAGGTGCTCACAGACAGCCCGAAGTACTGCGTCGCGACGTCTTCCAGCTGGTGTGCCTCGTCGATGACCGCGTGGCCGACATCCGGAATCACCTCACCGAATGTGCTCCTCCGCACCGCTGCGTCCGCGCACAGAAGGTGGTGATTGACAATGACGATGTCCGATTCGGCGGCGCGCTGGCGCATGCGCGTGACGAAGCAGTCCTGATAGCGCGGGCACTCGGAGCCGAGGCAGTTCTCGGCGGTTGCGGCGATCTCATTCCAGAGCGGCCAGTCCTCCGGCAGATCCTCGATCTCGGCGCGATCACCTGTTTCCGTCTGCTGCGACCATTCCTCGATCGTGCGCACGAGATCCGTGCGCTCGAGCGGGTTCTCCCGCATCGCGTCGAAGCGATGCAGGCAGAGATAGTTGCCGCGTCCCTTCATGTACGCGGCCTTGAACTTGATGCCCAACGCGTCGCGCAGGACCGGCAGGTCCTTGTAGAAGATCTGTTCCTGGAGGTTCTTCGTCCCGGTCGAGATGAGCACGCGCTGGCCGCTCAAAATCGCGGGAACGAGGTACGCGAGCGTCTTGCCGGTCCCCGTGCCCGCCTCGGCGAGCAGGACACCGCCGTCGGCGAGCAGCGCCGAGACGCCGTCAGCCATCTCGAGCTGCCCGCGCCGGGCCTCGAATCCCGGGAGCACGCATGCGACGGCGCCGCCGGGTGCGAATGCGGCGCCGACCGCCGAGCTCAGCTCCGCCGCTCGGGATACAGGGGGAATTTCCGGCACAGGGTCTCGACCTCCGCCCGCACGGCCCCAAGCACCGTATCATCGTCCGGCGACGCGAGCGCGCGCGCGATCAGCGCGGCGATCGTGTCCATCTCCGCTTCGCGCATGCCGCGGCTCGTCACGGCCGGCGTGCCGATGCGAATACCGCTGGCAACCATCGGCGGATTCTGATCGAAGGGAATTGCGTTCTTGTTGACGGTGATCCCAGCCTTGCCGAGAGCGGCCTCCGCCACCTTGCCGGTGAGACCGCGCGAGAAGACGTCGACCAGCATCAGGTGGTTGTCGGTGCCGCCGCTGACCAGTCTGAAGCCGGCCGCCGACAGCGCCGCCGCCAGCCGCTGCGCGTTGACCACGATCTGCTTCTGATACGCGCCGAACGCCGGCTCCATGGCCTCCTTCAGGCATACCGCCTTGGCCGCGATGACGTGCATGAGCGGCCCGCCCTGAACGCCGGGAAACAGCGCGCGATCGAGATCCTTCGCGTACTGGCTCCGGCAGAGAATCAGCCCGCCGCGCGGTCCGCGCAGGGTCTTGTGCGTGGTCGTCGTGACGAAATCGGAGTGAGGCACGGGTGAAGCATGCACGCCGGCGGCGACGAGGCCGGCGATGTGCGCCATGTCGGTGACGACCGGCGCTCCGACCTCGCGCGCCACTTTGCCGATGCGCTCGAAGTCGATCACGCGCGGATACGCGCTTGCGCCGACCATGATCATCTTCGGCTTGTGCTCGTGCGCGAGCCGCTCGAGCTCTTCGTAATCGATGCGCTCGTCGTCCTTGCGGACGCCGTAGGGAACGATGGTGTACAGCTTTCCCGAGAAGTTCAGTGGATGGCCGTGCGTGAGATGGCCGCCGTGCGCGAGGTTCATGCCAAGCACCGTATCGCCAGGCTTGAGCAGCGCGAAGTACACGGCCATGTTCGCCTGCGCGCCCGAGTGCGGCTGCACGTTGGCGTGGTCGGCGCCGAAGAGCCGCTTCGCGCGATCGATGGCGAGCTGCTCGACCCGGTCCACCACCTCGCAGCCGCCATAGTACCGCTTGTTCGGCAGCCCCTCGGCGTACTTGTTGGTCATCACCGAGCCGGCCGCTTCCATGACGGCGGCGCTGACGAAGTTCTCCGAGGCGATGAGCTCGAGGCCGTCGTTCTGGCGGCGGGTCTCGCCGGCGACGGCGGCGGCGATCTCGGGGTCGGTC